>DAOUFC010000030.1:0-75635 GCA_034430295.1 Flexilinea sp. | reverse complement strand
GGTTCGAGACGGATCGCAAAGCGAACCCGCGAGAAGAAGTTTTGCGGCGCGAAACGCGAACACCCCTTCCCCGCAAAAAACCGCGCGAAGCGGTTTTTTTATTATAAGGGGGGAGATTCGAACCCTGAGAGGGCGAAGCGCGGGAGCGCTGAGGTTCG
The DNA here is from genome assembly GCA_034430295.1 of Flexilinea sp. Taxonomy (GTDB): domain Bacteria; phylum Chloroflexota; class Anaerolineae; order Anaerolineales; family Anaerolineaceae; genus Flexilinea. Next base: position 75,477 of record DAOUFC010000030.1, on the reverse strand, counting down.
AGACGGATCCCGGTCGTATCCGGTTTAACCGACGGTCCGTCCGCGTTGGTCCTGATCGGAACGCCGGATTGAAAATACGGCGCGGATCCGGCCACGATCGATAAAAATAACGTTACTGAAGATTTTTTTACGCTTTGAAGTCAACTTGCCGGTGATATTTTACAGAAATTCTCCATAGATCAGGTTGAAATCGCGATTGCCGGAGGTTTCTCGTTGTATGCGAGCGTTATCGCGGAAACGACGTTTTCTTTCTGTCAGCGAAAGACAAAGCGCTTCGGAAACCGAGCGCTATTTAGGCCGAGAAAAACTAAAAAAGTTCAGTCTGACCGAAATTTTCCGCCTGAAACGAAATACGATTTTCAGCGTAAATAAATTAACGCAAAAATAATGGAGGTCTCCCATGTTGAAAACCTTACCTACTAATCAAATCACGGAAGCGGCGCGTCGAATCGAGAATTCCGGCTGGCGTCAGGTCATTATCTGCTACGTTCTTTACGCGGCGGTCATGTCGGGTTTCATGATCCTCTTCGACCGAATTACGCAGACGGATCAAATTTTTGCGATGCTGATTGCGCAGTCAATCGCGGCGGTCGTATCCGTTTCGTTTATGCTGACGGTCGGACGGCGGACGCCGGCGTCCTTGGGGATGGGGCTGAACGGATTTTTCAAGCAATACAGGGCAGGTTGGCTGATCGCGGCGGTTTCGCTCTTCGCCGTCTGGCTCGTCAACGTTTTATTTAAAGCGGTCTCGACCTCGTTTAACCCGGACGTTAACGTCCTGTTTTTAGCCCTGATGCTGGTCGGATTTGTTTTTCAGGGCTTCATGGAAGAATTCCTGCTGCGCGGGTTGATCATGACTCAAGTTGCGGTCAGGTTCGGCGTTATCGTCGGTGTTCTCGCCAATTCGCTCCTCTTCGCGCTCGGGCATCTCGGCAACAGCGACGCGTCGCTGATCAGCGTCGTCAGCACGTTTCTTATCGGTCTCGTTTTCAGCCTTCAGTTTTATTATCACGATAATATCTGGCTCGTCAGCGGGTTCCATTCGGGTTGGAATTTCATCCTGGGTCCGATTCTTGGGATCTCCGTCAGCGGGTTCCGACTGCCGACGAGCCTTCTGGCGACGCGGACGGATATGGCGATGACCGCGCTGAATGGCGGCGGATACGGATTTGAAGCCGGTTATCCGGTTATCGTCCTCAGCTTGGCGATTATCGCCGTGTACGTTCGGCTGATCCTGAAACGGAAACGGGCGGAGAACCTTTAACGCGCGCGTCTCCCCTTCGTCATGCGGTTTTCAAGTATGACGAAGGGGAAGGGAAAAATCTGAAGCGTTGATGAACGGCGAAAACCAATCGCGGTCGGTCTGACCCTTTTTCTTTTCGCGCTTACGGTCTCAACGCCAGCGCGACAAAACGGAGGAGCGCGCCGCCGGGTTCAGGAGACGCGGCAGGCGACGCGACATTCATAAACGCAATGACGCATACCAACAGGAAAAAGATGATTACCAGCGCGGCGAATCCGATTAAAACAACCTTGAGCGCGGTGGCGCAGCCGGACGCTTTGGCAAGGTTCGTGACATTCGGGAGCGATTCGGCTTTCGGCCCCGCCGGCTGCGCAAGGCCGGGTTTTCCGATCTGAACGCGTTGGGTCAGCGGGCTTGACGCGCCGCAGGAGGGGCATTTAGGGAAAGTCCGCAGGTAACTCGTTCGGCAGTAAGGACAGGACAGGAACGAATTCGCCGGGTCCTGACCGCTGTCTGCGTTTTGCGGAATTTCTATGGCCGCGGTCAGCGAGTCGTACGCTCCGCATTTCGGACAGCGGGTCAACGGGCGGTTGTCCGAATAGCCGCATTTGGCGCAATGATACAGGTTTGTTTCACTCATCGTTTAGTCGATATCGCTTTCTAAAATCAGGTTCGTATCGCCTGCCTTTCGGCGGCGTTTCAAGCTGCGTTTCTTTTCTAAAAGGATAACCAATATCGCGTTTTTTGGGTAGGATACCGGATTAAATCCGGCCTTTTATAGCGGCGCGGATAACGGACGTTTTCCGTCGGCGCCGTCCGTATCTCGGGAGGGAAGCGGCGGCGCGCAGTCAGACATGATATAATAGCCGACATGGATCGGAACGATTGGCTGTTGGCAATTGGCGTGACGTTTTTCCTCGGATTGGCGTTTTACTTCCTGTTGCCTCCGTACGGATGGATCGGCGGCGTCGGCCTTGCCGTTTTTATCCTTTACCGCGGAAAAAAACGCCGCGATTTGGACCAAATTCAGTGAACGGCCGCCGCATAAACGGCCGGGTAGGACTTAGATCAAAATGTCGGAAGAATTATCGGTAAAAACGAACGTTGTCGTCAGTTTAGCGTACCAGCTGACGGTTGACGGCGCCAGCGCGGATCACGCGCCGACGGAAGCGCCGCTCGTCTATCTTCAAGGGCGGGGCAACCTGATTATCGGTTTGGAACGCGAATTGGAAGGTATGAAAGTCGGCGAGACGAAATCGGTATTGATTTCGCCGGACGACGGTTATGGCGAGTATGATCCTGAATCGGTCATTCAGTTAGAGCGCTCGCTTTTCAGCGATTCATATCCGGTCAGCGTTGGCGGGACGGTTCATCTTCAGGATGAAGCGAATCATCATTTTGAAGCCAAAGTCGTCGCGATCGACGACGCGACGGTAACGGTCGATTTGAACCATCCGATGGCGGGGAAAGAACTGCTGTTTGATGTTGAAATCGTCGATTTGCGCGAAGCGACCGCGGACGAACTCGAAATGGGTTTTGTCCCACCTTCTGGGGTCAGTGGCGGCTGCGGTGGCGGTGGCTGCGCTGGCTGTTCCGGTTGCGGATAAGCCGTTTGTCTGATGAATCGGATCGGAACTCGGCGCGTCCGGTTCCGGTCTTTTTGATTAATCTGTTTTACGAAAGAAACATTTAGGGAGGTTATAACGTTGAAAAATTATCGTATTCCAATGATTCCGGGTCCGGTTCGTTTGAATCCGGTCTGTTTTAAGTCGCTGACGACGGATTTCGGCGCGAGTTACCAGGAAGATGAATTCTATGAATTGTACGGCGCGGTCGGGAAAAAGTTGGCGCGCTTAATGGGGACGGCGAACGAGGTTATGATTCAGCCGGGCGAAGGAATGGCGGTTTTATGGGGCGCGGTTAAGAGCGTTCTCGAGCCAGGAGAGACGCTTTTAGCGGTCGGGACCGGTTTCTTCGGCGATGGTTTCGCCGAAATGGCGACGCTGGCCGGAGCGAACGGAAAAGCTGTGTCCTTTCCGTATGATGAGACGCTGCATGATCTAAGCCGGGTCGAGGACGCGATCCGGAAATACCGTCCCAAGGTGATTACGGCGGTTCATTGCGAAACGCCATCCGGGACGCTGAACCCGTTGGAAGGATTGGGCGCTTTGAAAAAGGCATATGACGTGCCGCTGTTGATTGTCGACGCGGTTGCGTCGATCGGGAGCACGCCGGTAAAAGGCGACGCCTGGAACGCGGATATCGTTTTAGGCGGGACGCAGAAAGCTTTATCGCTGCCGCCGAGCCAATGTTTCGCGTCGGTCAGTCCGGCGGCTTGGGACGTTATCCGATCGGTCAACTATGTCGGATATGAGGCGTTCCGACCGTATGAAAACATGGCTCAAACGAAAAATCACCCGAATACGCCGGATTGGAACCAGATGGCGGCGCTGAACGACGTTTTGGACGATCTGATCGATCGCGAAGGGATTGAAAACGTCTTCGCGCGTCATGAATCGGTCGCGGCGCTTGTCCGCCAAGGCGTCGTGGAGGCCGGCTACCGCTTATTCCCGAAAGAGGGCGCGGTATCGGCGCCGTCGGTGACCGCCGTTTACGTACCGGAAGGCCGCTCGTTCGCGGCGTTCAACGATTCGTTGCGCGCCGAGGGGTTGGGCGTTGCCGGGAGTTTTGGAAAAATTGCCGGGAAGATTTTCCGCCTCGGTCATATGGGCGTCCAGGCGACGGTTGAAAACGCTGAAGCGGCGTTGGAAGTGCTGCGGAAAGTGCGCTGATGCGCGCCGTGAGCGTCGCTGTTATTGGAGCCGGTTTAGCCGGTTTAGCCGTCGGGGTTCGCCTGGCTGCGGAAGGCTGCCGCGTCCGCGTTTTTGAAAAAAATGAAAAGGCCGGCGGAACGTTAGGCTCGATCGTCAAGAACGGATTTTTATTCAACCAAGGCGCGGAAATTGTTACCGCGCCTTTCCTGTTTGACCAGCTCTTTGAGACGGTCGGACGCCGCCGCGTCGATTATTTCAAACTCGTAGATACCGTTCCGGTTTTTCAAGCGCTTTTCCCGAACGGGCGGCGCTTTGCGCTGTACCCGACGCCGGAGGAAACGTTGGCGCTGAATACGTTCTGGGATGAAACCGATAAACGCGCTTTAAGCGAGCTCATCGATCAGAACAGCGAGATTTTTGACGAATTGTTCTTTGATTATTGCGGCCGGCCGGTCGACGACCGTTTTTTAGCTTTTCGAAATAACGCCTGGTTCCGTCGTTTTGACCTGACCCAAACTTGTTACGATCTGAGCGAACGGACGTTCGCCGCGCCCGAGCTGCGCCGGTTATTTGGGTTTTGGCCGCTTCTTGCCGGCGCTGACCCGCGGCGGTCGAGCCAGCTTTTCCGCCTTATTCCGCAGCTTTTTTTTCGTTGGGGCGCGTCGGTTCCGATCGGCGGCATGGAACGGATCGTCAACAGTCTGACGCAGCTTCTTCGGGAGATGGGCGGCGAATTGAACTTGAACGTTGCGGTTCAAAATATCCAAATTTTCAATCATCGCGCGACCGGCGTCCGTCTTCAGGACGGTTCGGTCCAGCAAGCGGACGTCGTTATTTCCGGCGTTGATTCGATCGCGACGTATCGCGACCTGATTGATTCGGATCGAACGAAATACGAGAGCGTTAAGACGGCGAAAAAGCGGGTTCCCGGGATGAGCGCGTTTATTTATTTTATCGGGTTAAATGAAATTCTTCCGGAGCGAATCTCGCTCGCCGGGACGAATATTCTTTTCCCTGAACGCTACGAAGATTATCTGGATGACCTGTTCCGTTGGCAGACGCTTCCGGGCGATCCGCTCGTCTGGTTCAGGATCCCGACCAAAACGCTCCCGGATCAGGCGCCGCCGGGGCATGAATCGATTATCGCGATTGTTCCTGTCCCGAACACGATCGGCGGACGGATCAGCTGGGGCCAGCAGTCGTACCTGTATCGGCATATCATTTTGAACCGACTCAGCGCCGTTTTCGACGCTGATATCCGTTCACGCATGGTATTCGAATATTTTCTTGATCCGCCCGGACTTAAACGTTGGCTCGGCTCTTACGGCGGTGCGCTGATGTCGGCGCTGCCGATCCTGCGCCGCGACGGGCAGATTCGCATGCCGAACCGCAGCCGCGATATTCAGCGGCTGTACCTCGTCGGTTCCGGCGCTCATCCGGGCGGATCGATTCCCGGCGCGCTGCTTGGGGCGGAGAATACGGCGGAGCTGATTAAACTTGATTTTGCTTGAGGTATTATGAGGCTGATTTCGGCTTCAGCCGCAGGAAATCTCCCAGTCCGCGCGGCTTGACTTTTATTTCCGTATCGTATTCGGCGATAAATTTTTCCAAAATTGAAAAAAGAATTTCGAGTTCTTCGGGCCCGGTCTGGTTTTGATGCGCGACGGCGAAATAGTCTTCGGCAAGTTCGTCAGGGCATTCGCCGAGGAAAACGCCGTACGCGGCGCAATAATCGATCAACGCGCGCGTAGTAAAAATCGCTTTTCGTTTGATCACGGTGCTGACGTTCGCGGCGCAATCGGCTTCCGCCAGCGTCATGAATCCATTCTCCGCAACCCATTTCCGAACCGATTCCGCCATCTCGTTCAGACGTTTTTCCCGTCGTTCGAGTCCTTCGAGATAAATCAAATCAAGCTGCCGGCTGAGCGCGTTCAGCTGCGGATATTGACGCGACGCAAATAAAAGGTGGTTCTCGTTCTGCTGTTTCTGCCGGTTGAAGTTTAATGTCAGCCCGACGCCGCCGGCGCTGAACGTTTTCAAATTCGCGCGTTCGCTCAGCGCGACGATCGATAATCCCGCGGGAATTCCGAACGAACCGTCCAACCCGGCGAAGACGACGTCGGCTTTCTCGCCGATTTTAACCGGCGGGCCGCTGCCGAGCGATGACGACGCTTCGACAAAAATCATGGCGTCAGGCTGTTCCTTGCGGATCTGTTCGCTGATTTCGCCGATTTGGAGTTTTACGCCGCTGTAAGGATCGATTTCGACGAAAAAGGCGGCGCTGAAAGTTTCCTGTTCAAGGATCTTAGCGATTTGGGCCGGACGGAAGACCGAGCCATAATTAATATCAAGGATCTCGAAATCTTTGCCGAGCGCTTTCGCCGTCTGGATGAGCTGGTTTGAGATTGGACCGTTCACTCCGATCAGGATCGGTTTGGCGTCGGTAAAGCTGTTAAAGATAAGTTCAGGGAGCGTTTCCCGCGTCAGCGGCAGAAGCGACAGCCCGGCCGCGTCGGGAAAAAAGATTTCCTGTATGCGGAGCTCGTTAAGCCGGACGAGTTCGTCGGCTTCCACGCTATAAGGCTTCGCCATCGCGGCGAGAACGGCGGGGGCGACGGAGCCCGGGAATGGGGTAAACGTATATTTCATGCGGTTAATTTTATTCGAATTTGAATCGGGCCGCTTAAACCAAAAAAGCCAAGTCCGGTGCGCGGCTTGGTTTTTTTTGCTAAAGTTCCCGCTAAAGGACGAACGAAAGCGCGACTAAAACGCCGATAAAAATTACGGCGAGAACGCCGATGCGTTTCAGGTTGCTGACGACGTATGTGTAATCAGGGTCAAAACCGGTCGTCTTTTCGACGGTTTCGCCGGATGCCGAAAAGCTGCGTCGAGTCTTTTTTGCCATGTTTGGGTTCCTCCGTTTTTACGCCGCGCGCCCGGTTAATCGTACTTGGCGGTCACGACGATGCGTTTATTGTCAATCAAATAAGGATAACAAGAAATCAGGGTTACGGTCGCGTCCTGCGTCTGACTCATGACTTCAACCTGATTCGGTTCGACGATTTTCGTTTCTTGAACGATATAAGCGTAGGATTGTTTTTCGGTCAGCAGAACAATCTCATCGCCGGGCTGCAGCTGGTCCAAATCGCGGAACAGCTGGCCGAAGATATCGTTATGAGCCGAGAGGATCAGGTTCCCGTTCTTTCCCGGGTCGCTGCTCGCGACGTTTTGCCCGATTCCTTTTTTTAGCGATTCCCAGTCGTCACCCCACAGGACGGGCGCGTCGACGTTGATCGCCGGGATTCGGGCGCGGATAACGTGTTCTTTGCCTTCCGGGATGCGGAGGGGCTGCCGGGCGTTTTGAATGACGAGCTGGCGGAGATGAGCCGGAATTTCGGCTTCGTTAAAGACTGCCGCGCCTGACGCGTCGGGCGGCGTGTGGCCGCCGGGGAGGACGATGGCGCTGATCAAAGCCGTCGGCGTCAGTGTCGGGAGAATCATTTTGTCGGCCGATTCGCGGTTGATCCGGTTCAGCGTTTGGACGCCGTTTAGAAAAAGCCAGATAACGCCGACGACGGCGAGAATTTCGACGCTTAACAGGATACGGTCGATTTTCCGCTTTGGACCGCGCGCCGGCGCTGCGCCGTTTTTCTGATTCATTCCGCGGCGGACGAGATCTTGATAAATCGGCGCGTTTTCCACCTCGACAACCCTGCCGTTTGCGCGGTATGAAGCGATTCGGGCGTCGCGCCCGAGGATCTTTTTTTCCGCGAAGCGGTCGCGGAGTTCGTCTTCGTCTAATTCGTCAGCGAACTTTCGTTTTGCCATGCGGCTAATTATAGCGAATATTGAACGATTTCTTGAGTTGTTTTCATAAGTTTTAATATGTGCAGGATTTAATAAACGAAAGGGACTATAATTGAGTTGTGTGCGGGTGGATTATATGACCGTACCGAACCGTTTATGGGCGTGATTAATGTTATGACGTCCGCATGGAGGATAATAATGAAGAAAGTTTTATTAGTCGTACTCGCTATTCTTGTCTTGTCGGTTTTCGCTTTGAGCGCTTGTTCGAGCGAAGAACCGGCGGCTGAACCGAACGGCGACGCCGCTGTTGAAACGGTTGTCGTTGACGGCGATGCCTCTGGCGCTGGCGCTGGCGACGGCGCGGCTGAAGTTACCGTTGCTCCGTAAAATTTCGACTTCAGTCAAAAATGATCAGTTCGGCGGCGGCGGTTCGATTTTCGGCTCGCCGCCGCTGTCATATCAAAAAATCCGCGTTCATCGCGGTTTTTTGATTAATTTGAGTCTGTCCGGTTCTCTCCGGTATAGATACCTTATAAGTAAGTAAGAGAAACGGTGATGAAAATCCTTCTGATTAATGGCAGTCCGCGCGGGAAAAATAGCGGCACGCTGAAATTGGCGCAGGCCTTTTTATCCGGTTTTCAATCGGTTCGACAGGACGCTGAACTCAGCGAGATTACGGTTCGGGATCGAAAAATAAACGATTGCGCCGGATGTTTCCGCTGCTGGACGGAGACTCCGGGCGTCTGTGTTTTTAATGACGATATGAAAGATATCGCTGAAGCGCTGATCGCGGTCGACGTAATTATCTGGAGTTTTCCCTTATATTATTACGGGATGCCGTCGCGCGTCAAAGCGCTTTTGGATCGGACGCTGCCGTTAAGCCTGCCGTTTATCGATAAACGGGCGGACGGGACCGCGGCGCATCCGCAGCGTTACCGACGGGTATCCCCGCGCGTCGTCCTGATTTCGACCGCCGGGTTTTACACGCTCAAACGAAATATTGACGCGTTATCTCTGCAGTTTGAGCTGATGACGCCGGAAGATTCGCTGACGAAGATTTTCTGCCCAATGGGAGAACTTTTCAATCAGCCTGCGCTGAAAGAAACGACCGGCGCTTTTTTGGATAAAGTTCGGAAGGCCGGTTCGGAATACGCGTTATCGTTCCGGATTTCGCCCGAAACGCAGGCGCAGCTTGCTCAGCCGCTTATTCCGGCTGATATATTTATCGAGATGGCGAACCAAAGCTGGGGTGTGGCGGATCCGCGCATATACGCGGAAGAAACGCCGCCGGGAACATCCGCGATTACCGACGGCTCTGCGCAAGGCGAAGATTCGTTGAACGAAGCCCAGCTTGAGGCATTTGTTTTTACCCGAGGGATGGGCGCGACGTATCGGGCGGAGAGTTATCAGGGTAAAGAACGCGTGCTTGAGATGGTCTATACCGATTTAGACGCTTCGTTCAAGTTAATTATGGGCGCGGAAGGCTGTGAAGTCGTTCGCTTCAGCGCGAAAGCGGCGACGACGCGGATCGAAACTCCTTGGCAGGTCTGGAAAGATATTTCCGAAGGGAAGATGGAAGGCGCAACCGCGCTGATGAAAGGATTGTACCGGGTTCGCGGAGATTTTGACCTGATGATGAATTGGGACCGTTTTTTTGCCGCGGTCGAAGCGCCGGGTCCGCTTCGGGATAAAATATCGGCGGCGGAAGCGACCCCGATCGTTTCGGCGAAAACGAGTTTCCTCTTTCTGTTGGCGCCCTGGATCGTCTTTTGGGCCGCCGTCCCTGTTTTGGGGAATTCGGGCGCGTTCGCTGCGGTTCTTGTCGCGTTGGCGCTGCCGCTGGCCGGTATACGGGCGCGGCTGACGGTTTTCGATAAACTGTCTGCGCTGCTGGCCGGCGGGTTGTCAGGCGCGGTCCTGACCGGCGTCCCGCTGCCTCCGACGGTTATCGTTTCGTACGCGCTGTTCGGCGCAATGTGGCTTGCGAGCTGTCTGCTGCCGATCCCGATTACGGCGCATTATTCATCTTCCGGACATGGCGGCGACCGCGCGTTCCGCAACCCGATCTTCATGGTAACGAATCGGATTTTATCCGCGGCTTGGGGCGTTTATTACCTGCTGGCCGCCGGTTTTACCTTTTTCCTTTACCGTGCGGGACTCGGATCTGTCAGCGGATTGATCAACATGATCGGACCGATCCTGATGGGGGCGTTTACGGCATGGTTTCAACGCTGGTATCCGGCGAAGATCGCGCGCGGATAGTTATTCGAGGCAAAACTTTATATATTCTTCCGCCATTTTCTCGACGCGGAAGCGTTTCAAGGCGGTTTCGCGCGCGGCGGCGCTGAAAGCGCGGCGATTTTCCAGGACGCGCCGGGCGGCGGAAACGAGCGCTTCAAAATCGGGCGTTTCCAGCCGGCGGAAATCGGCGCCATACGGTACGGCGACTCCGCCCGGACCGACGACGTCGGCGAGCGATCCGGTATCATATCCGATCACGGGCAAACCGACGCTCAGCGCTTCGATCACGGCGTTCGGACAGGCGGGCTGCGGTTCGATCGAATTAAACATCGTCGCGTCGCGTTCCAGTTCGATCAGCTCTTCTTTCGAGACGACTCCTTTCCAATCCAGCCGGACATCCGGAGCAAGACGGGCGGCCTGCGCCGACGTTTGTTCGCGAATTTCATTCGGTACGTTTCCGGCGATCGTCAGGGTCGCCGGCGCGTTATATTCCGACTTCAGTCTTGCGCAGAGCCGTACCGTTTGGCTAAGATGAATTTCGGCCCCTTTTTGGATATTTCCTTCGGCGATCAGGACGCGTATGCTTTCGCCGGTGCGCCAATCGTCTTGAGAATCGCCATGCGGCGAGAAAATATCGGTATCGACGCCGTTATAGATCAGCCCCGAACGTTTTGAAAGCGCGCCGTAAGCCGTATTCCAATTTTCTTCACAGAATCGGCTCTGGTAGACGATCGCGGTCGCTAAATAGCGCCGGACCCAGGCGATGCGCCGGTTGGCCAGATTGGCCTTCAGCCCGTAAAGCCGCCCGGTTGGAAGAATTTTATGAAGCCAGTTCATGCCGTTCAGCCGCTGGATCACAGGGACTTCCTTCAGCCGCGCCCGGACCAGCGGAGCGAATCCGTTTACGGGCGCGCCGATAACCAGGAACGCGCCGATATCTTTCCGGTTTACGTCGTAGTGAACCGAAACGCCATACCGCGCGGCGGCGTCGATCAATCGCTTTTGGAAAGACGCCGGACCGCCGACTGAGACGATTTTTGGAATGAGACAGATGCTTTTTTTCATGCGCCGCTTTCTCCCGAGCCGCCGCCTTCGCTTTCGACGATTCGGTTTTCAGGATCGCTGCGCTGAAACCATTCGTAGGCATCGCGCAGCGTTTCGTCAATTGAGCGCGGCGGTGATAATTTTAACGCCAATCGGGAAGCGCGGTTATCAAAATAATAATATTGTCCGGCCAGCCTCGCCGGATCGTTATCCGTCCCGCCGACGGGGAAGATATTGCGGGCGCGCTGTTTTAATCGGAAATAACGGTTAACGGCTGAAGCGCTGAATTTTAACGCCGGCGCGGGTACGCCGGTCAACTCCGCTAATTTCTTATAAAGGTCAAAATAGCTCAGGTTCGTTCCGGTCAGCAGGTAGCGTTTCCCTTTTTCGCCGTATTCGATCGCGCCGATCAGACCGGCAACGACATCGCGGACATCAACGTAGTTCAAACCGCCGTCAAACCAGAATCGCGGCGGGTTTTCGATAAAACGCGTAATCGGGTTTAGCCTGCGACGGTAACGGTCGCCGGGGCCGAGAACGACCGCGGGATTAACCGTCACGACGTCCAGCCCGTACGCCAACGCCCATTGCGCTTCGATTTCAGCCGCTTTTTTGGACGATGCGAACGGTTCGTCTTCGGGAACGAGCGCCGCGCCGCCGCTTTCGGTAATCGGAATAATCTTTCCGAGCGGCGAATGTGTTGGACTCGGCCCGATTGTCGCCGCGCTGCTGACCAGGACCACACGGCGCACGCCGGCGCGGAAAGCCTCTTGGAAAACGATACGCGAACCGGTCGCGTTCACCGCGTAAAGCGGATCTAACGAGCGGGCGGAAAGCTGACGCGCGGCGAGATGGACGACGGCATCCGGATAATGCTGCATGGCGTTTCGGATTGACGCTTCATCTGTCAGATCGCCGATTGCGCGCTGAATTGGGAGGTCTTCGATTCCGCGCAACGAACTTGAATAGCGATGGAACGCGACGACATGATCGCCGCGGTCGACAAGCGCGCGGCACAGCGCTGCGCCGATGAACCCGGTCGCGCCGGTGACGAGGATAATCATTGCCGGCCCGCCTTCCGCTTTTCACCTGCGCGCGTTATCATATTCCGCATCCGTTCGTTCTTTCCGCTTTTTCGTGCGCCCGCGTATTACGCGGAACGCTTTTCCTTGAGGAAATAGCCCAGTTCGATCATGCCGCGCGCGGCGGAGAAATAATCCGATAATAAATCGGTCAGCCAATTGCGTTCAAAGCGGGCGGCGCTGCTGCGCTGCTGCTGTGCCCAGACGATAATATTCCCGCTGTCGATCAGTTCGGAAATTTTGCGCGGATCCTGAAAAAGCGACGTGAACCAGTTGGAGGCGGTCGTTTCCTGATATTTGGCGACGGCTTCCTGATGTTTATCGTAGACTTCTTTCAGGAATGAATCGTCCTTGATAACCCGGTATCGTTCGATTTTATACAGCTGGGCCGCTTTTTCAATCCCGTGCAGCGTTTCGAGATCGAATATTTCCATTAGTTTCTTGTGATAACCCGGTGTGAAATAATAGAAATATCCGTAAAGCTTGCGGAATTCTTTTAATGAATCGAAATAACCCATCTGAATATTCCGCGCCATGCGTTCGCGGTCAAACTCGAACAGCCCGCCCAGGTCCTCGGTCAATTCGATTCGCTTGATATAAACGTCCGGATCGTCAATCGCCGGGAGCTGTCCCTGGCCGGCGATATCGACGGCGATAATTTTCCTGAACCCCTTTTTGATCATCATGTTAATCGGCATGTTGTCGCGGATTCCGCCGTCGACGAGTTTTTTATCTTTCGTCTCGACCGGCTTAAAAATCGGGAAATTCGCCGAACTCAGGATATAGTCGACCAGCTTTTCGCGCGGTACGTCCTCTTTAAAGATTTCGACGGGTTTCAGCGTTTCGGCGTCGGTCGTCATGATCCCGAATTCGAGCGGCGACTTGTAAATTTTGTCGACGTCGACGTGCTTGACGATCAGGTTTTTCAGCGCCTCGTTCGAGAGCCCGCGTTCCTGAATAAACGTTCCCATCATGGCGCGGATATTATCAAAAGATAATAAATCTTTTTCGCGATCGACGTCCTCGTTGACGACGACGACGTCGTCCATCGAGATATTCAGGTAGATTTTTTCAATCGTCTTAATATCGTTGGACAGGAAAAGTCCCGCGTTGATCGCGCCGATCGACGTTCCGCAGATACCGCCGATCGGTATCCGCAACTCTTTTAAGGCTTTCAGGACGCCGACTTCATAGGATCCGCGCGTTCCGCCGCCTGAAAGAACCAACCCATACGAATTTTCCGGCGTTAATTTCGTTCCGAAAACGGTTTCGCTCATGTTCTTCAATATCGTTTTTTTCATACGTCCCCTTCGTATATGACTCTGCTGACGTTTAATTTCTCTTGACGCAATTCATTTCGCGTTCAGGTTTATTATAATAAAGAAGGGTTTGGCGAAACTTTATTCTCATTGAACGAATTTCTTAAAAGTTAACGCGGCGGCCCGAAGAACGAATCATGAGTGAGGCGGGATGACGAAATCATCCGATCGGGAAAACGAATCCGCTTTTAAAGCCCGGCGAGAAAGACGGTATATTCGGATCGGTTTTTTACTGATCTTTACGATAACGGCGCTGTATACGCTGTTTTTCGTCGCGTACCGCTTCCCGGTTAATTCCGATAATATGTACTTTATCCTTGCGGCGGAGGATATTTTAGCCGGGAACCGGCTTTTATCCGGTTGGCACGGCGGATTTTTCTCGGCGCTGACCGGGGATATTCTGCTGGCGCTGCCGTTTTTGGCCGTCGCCGGACGCAAGGCGGCGCTGTACCTGATCGGTCCGGTTTGCTGCGGGCTGATCGCTGCTTTCGCTTTTTTACTTGCCCGAGGCACGAAGCCCGCTTCGCAACCTTTTGCGTTCTCGATTCTGACGCTGGTTCCGATTTTCTTTTTTCCGGCCGCGCTTTGGTTCCCGCTGACGACGGTAGGTATGCATGCCGTTGCGATCGCGCAGATCGTCGTTCTGATCTGGCTGACGGATCGGCTTGTCGATTCGGCCCGCGCTGACGTGAAGCTTGCCGGATGGATCGGCTTCACGTTGTGCGTCGCGTTCGGCTGTATCGCGGACGGATACGTTCTTTATTTTTTCGCCGCGCCGCTGCTGCTGATCGCGCTGATTGACGGCGTCTTGCTGCGGCGGAGACGCTGGCTGAAAGCGGGCTTGGCCGCGTTGGGCGGGGCCGCGGTTTCGAAGGTTTTTCTGGCGGTTATCGGGAAACTCGGCGGCTTGACGCTGAATCCCGGAGAAGCGCGGCTGATCGCGCCCGATCAGTTCGGCGCTTATCTTCGCAACGGATTCGAAACCTGGATTCGTCTTTTTACGCGGACCCCGCTTAAATCTTTCGCGGAAATGACGGCGTTCGAATTTGCTCCGATGATCGGACTGGCGGCGGCGGCGGCGCTGATGGTCGCGCTGCGCGGTTGGACGTTGATCCGGGATTGGCGCGAGGAAGCGGCGGCGGATAAGATCCTTTTTCTTTCCGGCGCGTTCGTCGCGGGGAGTTTTATCCTGACGCAGGTAACCGGCGCGGAACCGGCGTTCCGTTATTTCGCTCCGGCGTATTTCTGCTGGTTGATCCTGATCGCGCGTTCGGTTGGGGCTTGTCCGCAGGTTTGGACGCGCTGGGCTGCGGTTCTGATCCTTCTTTGCGCCGGGGTCGGGAATTTTTCGTTTGAGTTCCGCGGAAAAGCGGCCGGCGACGCGCGCCTGGTCGGGATCGCCGATGCGCTGAAAGATCGCGGCGTCGAACGCGTTTACGGAACTTATTGGGAAACGCTGGCGTTAACGTATTATTCGGGGAATCGAATCCAGGCGGCTCCGGTCGTTTTCCGCGATGGAACGGTTCAGGGTTATCTATGGTCGGCGCGCGAAGATTGGTATGCGCGCGGATTCGGCGCCCGGTGCCTTGTCGTCGGCGAAGGACGGCGCGACGGATTGACGCTTGAACGGATTGAGGCGGCGTTCGGTTCGGCGGACGAATTCCTTTCGTATTATCAGGCGGAGATCTACTGCTATGATCGTGATTTATCCGAATTCCTCGGGCGTTAAGCGCCGCGCTTCGGGCTGGAGACGAACTTCTTGAATGGGTTAATAAATTGGAACGGTGAATTATCAGAATGAATTCAGGGAAAAGAGATTTCGGACGCGGCGCGGCGACGCTGAAACGTTTGGCTGTGATTCTGATCGGCGGCTGCGCGCTGGCGATCGCTTTATTTACGGTTTACGCGCTGTATACGCGGAGCGCGTACCGGGATAAGATTTTTCCCGGCATCCGCGTTTCGGGTGTTTCGCTGGGCGGGTTGACGAAAAGCGAAGCGGAATCGCTGCTGCGCGAGCGGCTGACGTTCCCGTTCGCGAGGGCGTTCGCTTTTCGCTATGGCGACGATGTCTGGCATGGGATTCCCGACGATTTGGGGATGCAGATTCAATATACGGCGACGGTCGAAAACGCGTTTAAGTACGGGCGCGGCGCGGACGAGCTGCTGAACATGCGCCATCAGGTCAAAGCGATGATGACCGGAAAAAATTTCGAGCCGGTTTTATTATTTGACGAGCGCGTCGCGTTTAATTTTATTACCAGCATGGCGCAGTATATCGATATTCCCATGGAACAGCCGTCGATCACGCTTCAAGGCAAGTCGGTTGAAATTGAAGCGGGGAAATCAGGGCGTTTGCTCGATCGGGCGATGACGATGACGATGCTGGAGATGCTGGCGAAGTCGATGCGGACGACGGATCTTGACTTACCGGTCGTTACGCTCGAGGCGACGGCGGATAATCTGGCCGAAAAAAAGGCGCAGCTTGAACATATCCTGACGAACGATTTCACGTTATATATCAGCGCTGGGAACGGTTTTCACACGGTCGATACGATTTCAGGCGAACTCTTAGCCGGTTGGATTGATTTTACGCCGTTGATTCATCGCGGTGAGATTACGATCGAGATGACGATCAAGCGGAACCCGTTTTACAATCGGCTTGTCGCACTCAGCGTCGATTTATATCAGAAGCCTCAGAACGCGCGCTTCATTTTTAATGACGACACGCGGATTATCGAACCGTTCGCCGAAGCGGTCGTCGGTCAGGAGCTGGATATTGAAGCGTCGTTGAAGAATATCCAAACGGCGATTCAGTCGGGGCGCAGCGACGCCGAACTCGTTCTGAAGATGACTGAGCCGGAAATCCGCTCGGACGCGAACGGCGCGGAGCTGGGGATTACGGAACTGGCGTTTTCGCAGTACACTTATTTTTACGGATCGTCGCCGGAACGGGTTCAAAATATCGCCGCCGGATCGGCGCCGTTTCATGGGATGCTTATCAAGCCGGGAGAAACGTTTTCGATGGCGGAGAATATCGGCGATATCAATATCGATAACGGCTTCGCCGAGGCGGCGGTTATCTATGGGAACGAAACGATTCAGGGCGTCGGCGGCGGGATCTGCCAGGTCAGCACAACGCTGTTTCGAACGGCGCTGAATTACGGCCTTCCGATTAAAGAGCGTCACCAGCACGCCTACCGTGTTTTTTATTATGAACGGATGGCGAACGGGAATATCGATCCGAATCTTTCCGGCTTGGACGCGTCGGTCTTTTTCCCGGTTCTGGACCTGAAATTTACGAACGATACGCCGTATTGGATCCTGATGGAAGTTTATGTCAACCGCGAAGCGTATTCAATCCAGTGGAAATTTTACAGTACGAAGGTCAATCGTTACGTCGAATTAAAGACAACCGGCCCGACGAACCTGACCGAGCCGGAAGATCCGATCTACCGGGAAAACCCAAAGCTGTCGACCGGCGTTATCGAACAGGTCGATTATGAAATCAAAGGCGCCGACGTCGATGTTGTCCGAACGGTTTACGAAGACGGTCTCGTTCATCTTCAGGACCGCTTCGTTACCAATTACCGCCCGTGGCAGGCGATTTACGAATACGGGCCGGGTACGCCGAATATTCCGACGCCGAGGCCTCCGGATGAGCCGGGCGAATAACCGGCGCGCGGACCCGTAACGATCGCCGCCCTCGCCGTGTCAAAAGATCGGCGTATGGTAGAATATGTGATGAATCGGAACTTTTAAAGTCCGGAGGATAAATGATTAAACGGGAATTGATGGATATTTTACGTTGTCCGGCTTGCGTTAAGACGGATAACGGAAAATTAACAAATTATAAAGACAGCTATTTGATTTGCGCAGATTGCGGACGGAAATATCCGATTGTTGACGATATTCCGATCATGCTGATCGACGAGGGAGCGAAGTACATTGATCTTGACGCAGAATCGCTCGAAATCCCGCCAGTTTTAGCGAAAGAATAAAAAGGGAGTGTTAGAGAACCGGATGGAAAAGAATCAACCGTATCGAAACGTCAACCCGGCGCCGCAGAGCCAGCCTAATTCAGGGGTTCGCCAGCAGGCTCCTTATCCGAATCATCCGAACGTTCCGTACCCGAGCGGTCAGGTTCCGCCGCGCGCGGACGTCCCGACCGTTTCGCCGGGGAAAAGCGCCGGCGGCGCGAATCCGAAACAGCAGAAACCGAAAAAGCCGCGTAATCCGCGTACGAAGTTTATTGTGTTCGGCGTTCTGACCCTGTTAGGGCTGATGATCGGGATCGTCCTTTTTCGGAATGTCAATTATTACACGCGAACGCTGTCCGTCGTGCGTTTGCCCGGGCTGCCGGTCGTCGACGAGTCGGGGAACGTCAAGATCGAAGATGGCGCCGATTCGGATGACGACGGATTCGGCGAGAAATCGGTCTCGATGACCGATTTGGCGGATATTAATCGCGAAGAATGGGACGGGAAATCGCGGATTACCTGTCTGGCGATGGGGCTTGATTACCGCGATTGGGAAGCGAACGAAAAATACGCGCGGACCGACTCGATGATGCTGGTCACGTACGATCCGGTGACGAAACGCGCAGGGATGCTGTCGATTCCGCGCGATTTATGGGTTTCGATTCCGAACCATGGTTATCAGCGTATCAACACGGCGTATTTTCTGGCCGAAGCCGAAAATCTTCCGGGCGGCGGTCCCGAACTGGCGATGCAGACGGTTGAGCTTTTCCTCGGCGTCGATATTCAGTATTACGCGGTTATCAATTTCGAAGGGTTTATCGACTTTATCGACGCGATCGACAAGTTGGCGATTAACGTTAAAGAAGATATTACGGTCGATCCGATTGGTCCGGCGAATACGGTTACGCTCCGCGCCGGCGTTCAGGATCTCGACGGCGCGACGGCGCTCGCGTACGCGCGCCATCGTTATACCGAGGGCGGCGATTTTGAACGCGCTCAGCGTCAGCAGGACGTTTTATACGCGATTTATGAACAGCTGATCTGGCAGCTGCCGAAGCTGTTAGCCAATCCGCAGCAGCTCTACGACGCGGTTACCAAGGCGGTTAAAACGAATCTCTCGATTGGCGATATGGTGAAGTTGGCGTGGACGGTGACCGATTTGGAACCTTGGCAGATTTCGCGCGCGGTTATCGCTCCCCCGTACCAGGTCGAACTTGAAAAGAGTCCGAACGGCGAGGATATTTTAGTCCCGATACCGGATAAGATCCGCGAAGCGCGAGACACGATTTTCGGTTCGTCAATCGCGGCGTCTCCGGCGACGCTCCTTGAGGAGGGTCAGGACGAATCGGTTTTGATCGCGAAAGAAGGGGCGCGGATTACGCTCCTGAACGGATCGTCGAATCCGGATATTTTCAATAGAACTGTCGCATATTTGCAGGGTTATGGGATTACGATCGTCAATCAGGGTCCGGCGCAGAATTCGTATGCCAACGGGCTGGAGATTATTACCGGAAAGCCGTTTACCGGAAAATTCCTGAAAACGGTGATGAATATTCCGGTCGAGGCGGTGCGGATGAATTTTGATCCGTACAGCGATATCGATTTGGTCGTGACGATTACGGACGCGTGGGCAAACAACAACCCCATGCCGTAAATTTGGAGATAACGCGGGGAGGATTCCTTCCCGCTTTTTCAAATATTTCGCTCGCGCTGCCATCTGTTCAATTGGCCGCGCATGAGTTTTATTCGGGAAAGCCCGATAATTATCAAAATTATTTGTGAGGTACAGATGGAAAAACCTTTAGTACTGGTCGTTATGGATGGCATCGGCTTTGGTAAGGATGAACAGGGCGACTGCGTAAAAAGAGCCTTCACGCCGCATTTGGACTGGCTGCTTGAAAACTGCCCGAACGTGCGTCTAAAAGCGCATGGGACCGCGGTCGGTTTGCCTTCGGACGACGACATGGGCAACAGCGAAGTCGGCCATAACGCGATCGGCTGCGGCCAGATTTATTCTCAGGGGGCGAAACTGGTTAACGAGAGTATCGCCAGCGGGAAGATGTTCGAATCGGCGGTCTGGAACGAACTGATCGCCAACGTTAAAACAAACGGATCGACGCTGCACCTGATCGGGCTTTTCTCCGATGGCAATGTCCATTCGCATATCAATCACATTAAGGCGATCGTCGCGCATGCGAAAGACGACGGCGTCAAAACGGTCCGGCTTCATGTCCTGCTCGACGGCCGGGACGTTCCGCCGACGTCGGCGCTCGTTTACGTTGACGATATTGAAGCGTTTTTCGCCGGATTGAACGACGCGTCGTTTAACGCGCGGATCGCTTCCGGCGGCGGACGGATGTATATTACGATGGACCGCTATCAGGCGGATTGGCCGATGGTCAAGCGCGGTTGGGATACGCATGTTCACGGGATCGGGCGTCCGTTCGCGTCGGCGACGGAAGCGATCCGGACGTACCGCGCTGAGATTGACCCGCTGATCGATCAGGATATGCCGGAATTTGTAATTACGGAAGACGGGAAACCGATCGGAAAGATCGCGGACAACGACAGCGTTATTTTCTTCAATTTCCGCGGCGACCGCGCGATCGAATTGAGTATGGCGTTTGACTACGATGATTTCGATAAATTTGACCGCGGCCGCTGTCCGAAGGTACGCTATGCCGGAATGCTCCAGTATGACGGCGATTTGAAGCTCCCGAAACGCTTCCTCGTCGATCCGCCGGCGATCGAAAATACGCTGACCGAGTTTTTGGTAAAGAAAGGCGTAAACGAATTCGCGATCTCCGAAACGCAGAAATACGGCCACGTCACTTATTTCTGGAACGGAAACCGGAGCGGAAAAGTCTGCGATGAACTCGAAACGTACGTCGAAATTCCGTCGGATAACGTCACGTTTGATCAGCGCCCGTGGATGAAATCGGCGGAGATTACCGACGCGACGCTGGCGGCGATCAAGTCGGGAAAATACGGTTTTATCCGCTTGAATTATCCGAACGGTGACATGGTCGGTCATACGGGGTCTATCGAATCGACGATTATCGGCGTTGAATCGGTCGACCTTGGTCTGAAACGATTGCTGGATCTGATGGAAACGGTTGACTTTACGCTTGTCGTCACGGCGGATCACGGCAACGCCGACGATATGCTGATGAAGAAGAAAGGCGGCGGATATGAGCCGAAAACGTCTCATTCGCTGAATCCCGTTCCGTTTATCGTTTATGATAAGACGCGGAAAGTCGCGCTTGGCAACGGCGAATACGGTTTAGCGAATATCGCCGCGACGGTCGTCGAGCTGATGGGTTTTGAACCGAATCCGGTTTGGGAAAAATCGATGATTCGGAAATAGCCGCCGACAGATTTGAGAGGCCCCCTCGATTCGGATAGGGGGCTTTTGATTTCGAAACGCCGGATTAGAGCTACGGAGGAGAAACATGACGGTAAAAGCGACGGTTTTGGGGTCGAACGGCTGGTACGACGACATGAACGGGCTGACGGCCTGTGTCCTGGTTGAGTCGGCGCGCGAGACGCTGATCTTTGACGCCGGGTCGGGACTGACGCGCGCGCTTGGGTTGGCCGATTTTTCAAAACCGGCTACCCTGTTCCTGACGCATCTGCACATGGACCATATCATCGGGCTGCATACGCTGAGTCTGTATCCGTTTGAAGCCGGGTTAACAATCGTGACGCCGCTGGGCGGAAGGAGCGATCTGGACGCTGTGCTGCGCCCGCCGTTTATGACGCCGCTTGAGAAGCTGCCGTATCCGACGCGGGTGGTTGAAGCGGATACGCTGCCGTCCGGCGCGTTGCCGTTCGCGGTGGAGGCGCTACCGCTCGTTCATGCCGTTCCGACAACCGGGTATCGCGTTGAAATCGATGGAAAGCGGATTGCGTTCGTTTTAGATACGGCGGATTGCGAGAACGCGGCGATATTGGCGCACGGGGTTGATTTACTGATTACCGAAGCGGGCTTTTTACCGGGCCAGACCGGATCGGCAGGGCATCTCGATCCGGAGGGCGCGGCGGAGTTGTCGGTACGCTCGCGCGCGAAGAAAACGCTCCTGATTCATTTCGGCGCGTCGGGGTATACGGACCTGCCGTCGCGGCTGAAAGCGGTCGGAGAGGCGCGCGGGGTTTTCCCGAACTTGATCGCCGGGCTCGATTGGACGGAGATCGTTTTATAAAAAGGCTGATCGGCCGGTATTTCAGGAAATAAAAAACGGCGGCGACCCTCTTTTTCCATGAAGAGGGTCGCCGCCGTTTTCGTAATCAAGCTTCGCTTTTGTTCGGGTCGATAGCGAAGCCGGTTTTCAGGCGATCCGATTTCCGCATCTTTGACAGACAGGCGTCTGAAATGGATTAATGTTTCCGCAAACGGGGCAGCCGGTTCCGTTGGCTGGCTGTGACGGCGGAAAATTTTGCGGATACGACTGTTGCTGCGGCGGGTACCCGTAGGGGGACTGGGGATAAGCGCTTTGTCCCTGCGGGTAGTATTGCTGCGGATAGGGATAGTACGGCTGGCCGGCTGCGGGCGCTTGAGCCTGCGCGTATGCGGCGTTGGGCTGCGGTTGAGCGTATCCCGACTGCTGCGGATAGGCTGAATTCGCTTGCGGCGGGAGAGCGGCGTTGGTCTGCGGCGCCTGAATAAATATTTGTTGTTGGATGACGGGCGGATTCTGTTGTTGCTTAAGATCGATACCGACGTATTTGGAATTGCCGAAGGCTAAAATCGGGAAAAAGATGATCGGGAGGAGAAGCAGCCCGAAGCCGAAACCAAGGCCTCTTCCAAACGCTTTGGCAAGTTTAAACGGCAGGATGATCGCTATAATAAGATTCGCGAACGGGATCAGCAGCAATAAAAATAAGATACCGTTTCCCCAGGTAATTTTGAATAGGACATACGTGTTGTAAAACGGGACTAAACTGGCCCAACCGGGTTCGCCCGCTTTATCATATATTTTCCAGAAGATGACGGCTCCGATAATTAATCCGAGAATACCGAAGATGATCATTCCGACGCCGATACCACCAAGGAGAAGATCGCTTTCCTGATACCCGTTCATATTTGAAAATTCCTTTTCTTTTTTTTGTGAAACTGATTGGTTTTTATTATAAAACTTTTCGCGGCCGGATCGCGGGCAATTTGCGAAAATGACGCAAATTTTCAAAAATGTAATAAGAGATTGTCCGAAAAGTCGGGAATTTAGAATTTTCCTGAGGATATTGTCAAAGTATTTTTTCTAATTCAGAGTGGGGGAAGCTGCTGCCTCTGCGTATGACCCGAAAAAGCAGGTCTGGATGGTACGGGGGAGGGGACTTGCGGCCGCAAATCCCCTCCCCCATATAAAGCTTACTCATAGTCAGTGCGTTGAGGCCTCCTGCGACCGACGGTCGAATGGGGGTGATCAATGCACTGACAAATAAGCGGATGAACTTAACTACAATAAAATTCGTTTTGAGACATGATCTTCCTGTTTCTTCAGCGGTTCCTACGGAATGTTGACACGGAAGGTAAACTGGCAGTTTATGACGTTGTTCTGAACAACGCCCCAGGTCATCGGGAACAGTCCGTTCGTGTTCGGCGTGATCCCGCCGAAAGATACGTTAAGCGTCTGGCCGGGCGGAATATTGTAAGGGATATCCTGCGCGGTGATGTTCTTGTTTTCGAGCATATTATTCCCATCGATAAAAGCAAGATCGTAATTTGCCGTATCCCAGGTAACGGCGCTGTCGTTCCGGACGGAAACGGCGAAGGTCACTTTGCTGTTCGGGGCGAACGATTCCGATCCGTTCGGCGAAATACTGAGGATCGTACAGGTTGAGCCGCTTGCGCCCGGAACCGGCGTATTGGCGGGAACGTTCGCCGCCGCTTCGCTGACCTTAATTTTGACCCAAATCGGCGTCGTCGCCGCGCTGGTTCCGAAAATCGCTCCCGACGCGTTGCGCATCAGCCAATTCCCTTGAAATTCGCCGTTGACGTTCGGCGCTCTCATATCGACGGCGATATCGACCGTTTGTCCGGGCGCGACGGTGCCTGGGATTTGAACAGCGCCCGGCGCCGACAGCTGGTCGCCGCTGTAAAAAACGAACTGATATGCCGGCGTCCAGGTACAGCTTCCCGTATTTTGGATGCGCCAGATTTTCTGGAATCCCTGATTGGGCTGCATCGCGGTTTTATCCGGAACGGTTACGTCCGATACGAAGCCGAATTGGTCGCAAGCGCGTTGGATCGGCGCCGCAGGAGCGCCGGCTCCAGGATTCGTCTGCGGGATTGTTGGAACAGCTGTCGGCGGTTGGGGCGGGAGCGTCGGCGGAATCGAGATGATCTGGCTCGTCGGCGTAGTTTGCGGAATGACGGCGATCTGCGTGGTCACCGGTTTTTCCTGCGCGACGATCGCGTTGACGGTCTGCGCCGCCCATTGCTGGATCTGTTCCGCGGAAATCGTCGGTTCGGGCGTTTTTTTCGCGCCGCAGCCGGCGATTAGCAGCGTACTCAGGATAAAGATAGAGAAAAGTTTTGTTTTCATGTTCAAAGTTCCGATCATTTGTATAAGTCCTGTATGGTTAGTACGACGGCGGGACAGAAAAAGTTCCCGTTTGCACGGGGACGTTCCGTCGCGGCGGCTTACAACCTTGCCAGGCTTTTGAACGACGTTTTCAGATCGTCATACAGCCGACGATAGAGCGGATAAATACGGTTATAGGCGGCCACGTTTTCGGCGATCGGCGTTTGGATCTTGCCGGGACGGATGAACGCGTCGCAGCCTTCCGCGACCGACTTGAACAATCCGGCGCCGACGCCGGCGAGGATCGCGACGCCAAGCGCGGGGCCTTCCTTCGCATCGATCGTTTGAACCGGGCAGTTGAAATTATCCGCGAGCATCTGGCGCCAGAGGGGGGACCGTCCGCCCCCGCCGGTCACGGTCATTAATTCAGGCTTAATTTTCATCGCTTCCAATATCGCGAACGAATCGCGGAGCGAGAACGAAACGCCTTCCATGACGGCCCGGATCAGATGTTTTCGGGAATGGAGCGCGGATAAGCCGAAGAATACGCCGCGCGCGTCGGGGTCTAAATGTGGCGTGCGTTCGCCGTTCAGGTAAGGCAGATAAAGTAATTTTTCCGAGCCGACGGCGACTTTTTGCGCCTCGTCGCTCATGACGGCGTACGGATCGATACCCAATGCCGCGGCGCGTTCGATTTCGGGCGCGCATGCGTTATCGCGCAGCCAGCGCAGCGATAATCCGGCGGCCTGGTGAACGCCCATGACGTGCCATGCGCCGGGTACGGCGCAGCAAAAGGTATGGACGCGTCCTTGCGGGTCGATCGTAATTTTCGAACTATGGGCATAGACGACGCCGGACGAACCGATCGTCGTAAAAGCGGTTCCGTCCCGAACGACGCCGGTTCCGACCGCAGCGGCGGCATTATCGCCGGCTCCGCCGACGATCAGCGTCCCGGCGCAGAGTCCTGTTTCAGCGGCCGCGGCCGCGCTGACGACGCCCGTCACCTCCGGCGACTCGTAGACTTTCGCCAGCAGCGAGCGGTCGATTTCGAGTTTTTCCAGGACTTCGTTTGACCAACCGCGGCGCGGGACGTCCAAAAGCTGCATTCCCGAAGCGTCGGAGACTTCGGTTGCGAATTCGCCGCTCAGTTTATAGCGCAGGTAATCTTTGGGGAGAAGGATATGGGCGCAGCGCGCGTAGATTTCCGGTTCATTCGCGCGGACCCAGAGAATTTTAGAAGCTGTGAAGCCGGTCAGCGCCGGATTGGCGGTAATCTGGATCAGCCGCTCCGCTCCGATTTTTTCTGTAATCTCGGCGCATTCTTTCGCCGTACGCTGATCGAGCCAAAGGATCGATCGTCGCAGGACATTCCCGCCGCGATCCAGCATGACCAATCCGTGCATTTGGCCGGAGATACCGATCCCTTTGATCGCGGACGGATCTATCGCGGCGCGGTTCAGAACGGATCGGATGCTGTCGCGCGCGGCGGTCCACCAATCCTGCGGATCCTGTTCGCCCCAACCGTTCTTTTCAATATATAGAGGGTATTCGATTGTTTCAGCTGCGAGGACGGCGCCGTCCTCACGAAATAAAACGGTCTTTGTTCCGCTTGTTCCCAAATCGATTCCGATTAAATAGCTCATGCTGTGCCTCCTGATCCTAATTCGCTTTGTTTTCTTATATTGTAGCGGATTTACGTTCCGCCGCAAATTTGCCGGGCGGGCGTCGTCGGCTGTTATCAGCGTTTTACGGGATTCTCTGCTTTCTTTGTGTAAAAAAATAATGTACTGGACGGCTATTTCTTTTGCACTGAAATGATTTTCGGTATAATTGGTTCAATCTATGCTTAACGTTGTGCTGCGAAATATTTTTATATGGTATGCTCCTCAACATTATTTTTCCACCTCAGGCCGAAAAAAATAGACGACTTGGAAATATTTGTAGCATCGGCAAATTTATTCATGAAGGGAACGAGTCATGGGAGATATATTGCAGGTTAAAGGACTCGAGACGCAGTTTCGTACGCGGAACGGCACGATTCATGCCGTAAACGGTGTTTCGTTTTCGATTCGCGAAGGAGAAACGCTGGGGATCGTCGGCGAGAGCGGCTGCGGCAAAACGGTTTCGATGATGTCCCTGTTGGGGCTGATCCCGACGCCTCCGGGAAAAGTCGTCGCTGGAGAGGCGTTTTTTGAAGGCGTTGATCTGCTGAAATTGAATAATGACCAGATGCGCAAGTACCGCGGCTCGAAAATCAGCGTCGTTTTTCAGGATCCGATGACTTCGTTTAATCCGGTACTGACGATCGGACGCCAGACCGCCGAACCGTTCATGATTCATAACAACTGTTCCAAGGCGGAAGCGTACGAGCGGGCAATTAAATATCTTGAACTGGTTGGGATCCCGAACGCGAAAGACCGGATTCATGAATATCCGCATCAGTTTTCCGGCGGGATGCGTCAGCGCGTTATGATCGCGATGGGGTTGATTTGCGAGCCGAAGATTTTGATCGCCGATGAACCGACGACGGCGCTTGACGTCACGATTCAGGCCCAGATTGTCGAGTTGGTCAAGCGGCTGCGCGACGAACTCGGGATGGCGATTATCTGGATCACGCATGATCTGGGGATTATCGCCGGACTGGCGGATCGGGTCAACGTCATGTACGGCGGCTATATTATCGAAACCGCGCCGGTTAAAAGCCTTTACGCGAACCCTCAGCATCCATACACGATCGGGTTGTTGGGTTCGCTGCCGAGGATGGACGAGCTTTCATATCGCCGGCTGACATCGATCGACGGCCTGCCGCCTACGCTGCTTGAAAAACCGACGTACTGTCCGTTTGAACCGCGCTGTCCTCATGCGGTTGCCCGTTGCCGTTCTGAGAATCCGACGCTGGTCAATCGCGAAGGCGACGAACATCATGTCGCCTGCTGGGTCGATCCGAAAACCGGGAAGGAGTACAAATAATGGCGGAGCGGGAAGTTCTTCTGCATGTTGAAAATCTGGTAAAACATTTCCCGATCAAAAAAGGGGTTATTTTTCAGCGTAACGTCGGCGCGGTCCACGCGGTCGACGACGTTTCTTTCGATATTTTCCGCGGCGAGACGCTCGGGCTGGTCGGCGAGAGCGGCTGCGGTAAATCGACGACGGGACGGACGATTTTGCAGCTGCACCGTCCAACGTCGGGGAAGATTATTTTTGAGGGTGAGAATTTAGCGGAACTGAAAGGCGAGAAGCTGCGGCGGAAGCGCCGGGATATCCAGATGATTTTCCAGGATCCCTACGCGAGCCTGAATCCGCGTATGACGGTCGGAAAAATTATCGCCGAGCCGATGGAGATTCATAAAACCTTTTCCGGCGCGGCGAAAGAACGCCGCGTTCAAGAGCTCTTATCTCTGGTAGGGCTGAATCCGGCGTTCGTCAACCGTTACCCGCATGAATTTTCAGGCGGCCAGCGGCAGCGGATCGGCGTCGCGCGCGCGTTGGCGCTTGAACCGAAACTGATTGTCTGCGATGAGCCGATTTCGGCTCTCGACGTCTCGATCCAAGCGCAGGTTGTCAACTTGTTGGAGGACTTGCAGAAGGAATTAGGTCTGACGTACCTGTTTATCGCCCATGACTTATCGATGGTCCGTCATATCAGCGATCGGATCGCGGTCATGTATTTGGGCATTATCGTCGAGTTGGCGGACCGAAATATGCTGTATCAGAATCCGATCCATCCTTATAGCCAGGCGCTCCTTTCCGCCGTTCCGTTCCCGGATCCGTTTATCGAAGAAACGCGTGAACGGATTATCCTCGAAGGGGACGTTCCGTCGCCGATTAATCCGCCTTCCGGCTGCCGTTTCCGGACGCGCTGCCGCTACGCGGAGGATATTTGCGCCGCGGAACGTCCGGCGTTGAGCGAGGTTGCTCCCGGTCATTACTGCGCCTGCCATTTTCGCGATCGTTTCGCGCGGAAATAGGGATGATCGTATTGAGTTTTCGTGGATAGCAGCCAAAAACCAGTCGTTCGGTAGGCTGTTAGAAAGTTGAGTTCCATTTAGGAGGAAATAATGGGAAGCAAGAAATTATCCGTTTTATTGAGCCTTGTGCTCGTGTTAGGTCTGCTTCTGGGGGCCTGTTCATCCGCAGAGCCGACAAAAGAAGCGGCTGCCGAGCCTGCAGCTGAAGAAGTTGTCGAAGAAGCGATTGAAGTCCCGGTTGCTGACGCGGAGGCGAAGGTTGAAGAAGTTGCCATCGCTGTTGGGGATGCCGTTGCGGTTATTGCCGATGCCGCCGCCGATACGGGCGCCGAGGTTGGAGAAGCTGTTGCTGTTGCCGGCGAAGCCGTTGAGGATGCGATGAAAGCTGCGAAGGAAGCCGTCGAAACCGCCGCTGAACCGGCCGATAAAGAAGCCTCCCCGGCAGAAGAAGCCGCCGCCGAACCGGCCGATAAAGAAGCCGCCCCGGCAGAAGAAGCCGCCGCTGAACCGGCCGACAAAGAAGCCGCCCCGGCAGAAGAAATGTTTGTGTCCCCGGCGGTGAAACCGGAAGATCTTTATATGGCCGAAGACGACGGTTCGTTCGAGTCGATTTCCTGGTCGCTGGGCGCGAGCGATATTCCGACGATTGATCCTGCGTTGGCGACCGATACCAGCTCGAATCAGATTATCCAGTTGATCTATATGGGCCTGACGATGCAGGACGAGGTTACGGCCGAGGTTAAGAACGCGATCGCGACCGATATCCAAAAAGGCGAAATCGCGGACGACGGTTCGATTACCTATACGTATAAGATCCGTACGGATATTCCGTGGGTCCGCTATAATTCGGATACTGAAATGGTCGAACCGGTTGTCGACTGCGACGGAAACGTACGTTTCCTGACCGCGAAGGATTTCGAATACGCGATTAAGCGTGCCGTCGATCCGGCTACCGCCTCCGATTATGCGTATATGGTCGCCGACTACGTCGTTGGCGGAACTGCTTTCTTCGCGGGCGAAGAAGGCGTGACGAAAGATGACGTGATGGTCAAAGCGGTTGACGACGCGACGCTCGAAATTACCTGGGTTGCCGAGTTCGCCGCGAACAACATGATTGCCGGACTTTGGACGTACAACGCCGTCCCGTCGTGGGTCATCGACGGTGATGAAGCTTGCGATATTGAACCGACGGCTGAGCTTTGGGCTTCGATTGAAAATGTCCAGTCGTACGGCCCGTACGCCGCGAAGGAATGGATCCACGACGATTCGTTCACGGTTATCAAGAATCCGTATTGGCCGGCCGATATCGAATCCGTTCCGCAGGCGAAGATTGAGGAAATTGTTTTCCGTATTCTGGACAGCTCAGCCGCGTTGGCGGAGTTTGAATCGGGAAACCTGACGGGTTTGTCCGAACTTCCGACATCTGAGCTGGACCGGATTAAATCCGATCCGGCCCTGAGCGAAGCGTACTCGGTCGGTGAGGATATGTGTACCTATTATTATGGGTTCAACACGACGGCCGAATTTGTCAATGACGCCCGCGTCCGCCGCGCGCTTTCGATGGCGATTGATCGTCAGTCGCTCGTCGATAACGTTACGAAGGGCGGTCAAACGCCTGCGCAGTGGTTCTCCCGCCCGGGTTTGCTTGCCGCGCCGTCGCTTGAAACGTATCCGGATCTCGGCGTGAAATTCGATCCTGAAGGCGCGAAAGCCCTGATCGAAGAATATATGAAAGACGAAGGGATCAAGGATCCGAAAGATATTACCGTTGAAATCGTTCATAATACGAACGAAAATCATGCCAAGATCGCCGTCGCCGTCCAACAGATGTGGAAAGATAACCTTGGGATCAACGCGCTGGTCAGCAACCAGGAATGGGGTGTCTACCTGAAGACGATCCGTTCGCTCGAAACGCCCCAGGTTTATCGCCTGGGATGGTGCCAGGATTATATGGACGCCGCCAACTTCCTGAACGATTCCGTCTCGTCCGGCGGTTCGGCGAACCCGACCGAAGACGGGCTGGCCGGATCGAAACCGACCGGCGGTTTAATGTGGTACAACGAAGAATATGAGAAACTCGTCGATACCGCACAGACGCTCTTCGACACCGATGAACGTACCGAACTGTACGCCCAGGCGGAAAACATTTTCGTTTATGAGGACGCCGCGATGGCGCCGCTGTACTGGTATACGCGGCCGCAGCTTTGCAGCACGGAAATCGACCGCACGTATTCGATTCTTGGCGGTAAAGAGAACTTCTACAAATGGTCTTATAAATAAATCGGGACGCGTCCTGATTTGACGGACCGGATTTACCCGCGCGGTCGGAGACAATTCCCGTCTCCGATCGCCGGGGAACCGGCGATCGTTCAACTTCAAAGAGCCATGATTGTCAGCATGGTTGGCCGTTATGGGTTTTTAGAAGATGAGCGCGACGAATCTTCGTTCAGTCAGCAAGATTTTATATCGTCCGATGACTTTTCCCGCGAAATGTCGGCGATCGCGGGGAAAAGGCATCGGACGAAACCAGCGGCAGCGGCTCAACCGCGTTGGATCGCGCCGTGATAATCGGAGGGAATAAATGGGCAGATATCTGTTTCAAAGGCTACTCTATATGCTGTTGGTCCTTTTCGTTGTTTCCGTGATTACGTTCGGATTGATGCATCTCGTTCCGGGCGGTCCGTTCGACAAGGAAAAACCGCTTCCGAAAGAGATTATTGCGAATTTGGAAAAACGTTATCATCTTGATCAGCCGCTTTATATCCAATATCTCGAATATATTAAATCGCTTTTGGTTCCGCGAATCAGCGCCGAGAAATTCCCGAATAATATTGATAACGATGCGCTGTTTAAGTTCAGGGTCGGGAAATATTATGTCCGCTGGGTTAATTTCGGCCCGTCGTAT
Organism: Flexilinea sp.; assembly: GCA_034430295.1. Taxonomy (GTDB): domain Bacteria; phylum Chloroflexota; class Anaerolineae; order Anaerolineales; family Anaerolineaceae; genus Flexilinea. Next base: position 44,593 of record DAOUFC010000030.1, on the reverse strand, counting down.
ACGTCAAGATCGCGAACAGTCAACGACATGCTCCGCGATCAGCTTCCGATCTCGATTCAGCTCGGATTCTGGGCTTTCTGTCTGGCGATTGTGGTCGGGATGCCGCTCGGGATTATCGCCGCGATCAGGCAAAACTCATTTCTGGATTATCTTTCGATGACGTTGGCGATTTTCGGCGTTTCAGTTCCGGTTATCGTATTGGGCCCGATCCTGATTTGGGTTTTCGGTGTGTCGCTGAAATGGCTTCCGGTGACCGGTTGGGGGTCGAAGCCGCCGTTTACGTTGGGTTTCCTTCCGAATACCTGGACCTGGGAATATTGGAAATACGCGATTATGCCGATGATCGGCTTAGGGCTGTCTTCGTCGGCGTCGATCGCCCGTTTGACGCGCGCTTCGCTCCTTCAGGTTGTCCGCGAGGATTATATCCGAACGGCGCGCGCTAAAGGGCTGAAAGAGAATCTGATCGTCCGCCGCCATGCGTTAAAAAACGCGCTGATTCCGGTCGTTACGATTTTGGGTCCGATGTTCGCCGCGCTGTTAACCGGGACGTTCGTGACCGAGACGATTTTCGGTATTCCGGGAATGGGACGTTATTTTGTTAACAGTATTACGAACCGCGATTATCCGGTTATTATGGGTACGGTTTTGATCTATGCCGTTTTTCTGGTCTTTTCCAATTTGATCGTCGACCTCGTTTACGGCTTTTTAGATCCGCGGATTCGTTACGACTAAAGGATAGGGGGAACGGAAAATGGCAGCTAATTTAAGTAACGCGGTAAAAAACGCGAATTCGGGCGGGAACCCGATCGCGATTAAATCCGAATCTTTGGGAAAAGACGCGCTGCGCCGGATGATGCGAAACCGGGCGGCGGTTATCGGCGCGATTATTATCGTTTTGCTTTATTTGATGATGATTTTCGCGGATAAACTGGCGCCGTTCGATTATGCGACGCAGACACTGTCGGAGCAGAACGCCGTTCCGCCTTGGCTGACGAAAATTTTCCCGACAATGGCAGTGTACGCGAAGCCTCCGGCGGATGATCCGAATAAATATATCCTGGGCGCCGATTACGTCGGCCGCGACCTGCTTTCGCGGATTATCCACGGTTCGCGCGTGTCGTTGATTATCGCGATTATCGGCCCGATGGTTTCTCTGTTGATCGGCGTGATTTACGGTTGTATTTCCGGTTACGTCGGCGGCCGGACCGATAATATTATGATGCGGATCGTAGACGTTTTATACGCATTCCCGAGTTTGCTGTTTACGATTTTGCTGATGACGTTTTTCCGATCGGCGACGGCGAAAGCGGCGCCCGGTTCGTTCGTTTCATTCATGTCCGCGATCGATAATTCGCTGGGCGGGATGATGTTCATTTTTATCGGGATCGGCTTAACCGCTTGGCAGACGAAAGCGCGCCTGACGCGCGGTCAGGTTTTATCGACGAAAGAGAAGGAATATGTCGAAGCGGCTCGTTCAATCGGCGCGACCGATTCGCGTATCCTTTTCAATCATATCCTTCCGAATATTATCGGGCCGCTCGTCGTTTCGGAAACGCTCTCGATTCCGGGGTATATTAATACGGAGGCTTTCCTGTCGTTTATCGGTTTGGGCGTGAACCCGCCGACGCCGTCCTGGGGTGCGATGATTTCGGATGGCGCGAAGGTCGTCAGGACGTATCCGAACCAGACGATTTTCCCGGCGCTGACGCTGGCGATAACGATGTTCGCGTTCAATTTCCTCGGTGACGGGCTGCGCGACGCGCTCGATCCGCAGATGCGGGGAAGATCGTAGCGGGTTTGAATAATAATTGAGGGATCAGGGTCAAGACCCTGTCCCTCGTTTTTTATTTTCAAAAGTTATTTTTTAGAAAATTCCGCCGACGGCGCGCCAGCAGGCTTCTAAGTGCGCCGCGCCTTCTTTCGAAACTTTCCGCTTAATTAGACGAACGCGGTCTTCCATCAGCGGAATCCCGCCAATTTCAAAGAAGCGTTCGCCGATTTCGCGCGCGCTCTTATGCCGGCAGTTCTGATCGAACGGTCCGCCGCTCCGTTCCGACAGGTAATCTTCTTTCTTTCCGATCGAAATCAGGTCTTCGGTCAGCCGTTCAACTTCCTCTTTGTACTGACGAGGATATTTCGGAAATAAAAATGAAAGAAACATCGTTTCGCATTCCTTTTCTTTATCGCTTTAGCGCGTCATAATAACGTTCCCGTTTTAATACAGACCGCGGACGCGCATGCTAAAATAACCGTACGTAGCTAACTATACGTTAATCTTATCAGATTTCGTCGTTTGTCTGGGCGCCGGTTTCGGCGATTCTCAATTCATTTTGGCATAGCAGTCAGCAGTCCCCCTTTGTTCGGGACATCGCTGTGGAGCGTTTTAATTTTATTTATTATGGAGGAACGATGAAGAAGAATTTGAATTTGTCGGCTACGTTGAGTTTCGTACTCGTTTCGGTTCTGGTTATCGGAAGCTTTGCCGTATCGGCTCAGAGCGAAGTTAAGCCCGGAGATATCTATCGAGCGGCTGGCGACGGTTCGTATGATACGATGTCCTGGTCTCTCGGCCCCGGCGACGTTCCGACGCTCGATCCGGCGTTGGCGACCGATACCAGCTCGAATCAGGTTATTCAGCAGGTTTTTATGGGCTTGACGATGTTGGACGAGGAGACCGCGGAAGTTTTGAACGCGGTCGCGACGGATTTGAAAAAGGACGAAAGCGCCGCGGATGGATCGATCAAGTATACCTATACGCTCCGAACCGATATCCCTTGGGTCAGCTACAACCCTGAAACGAAAGCGGTCGAGCCGGTTCTTGACTGCGCCGGGAACGTTCGGTTCCTGACGGCGAAGGATTTTGAATACGCGATTAAGCGCGTCGTTGATCCGGCGCTGGCTTCCGATTACGCGTACATGGTTACCGATTATGTTAAAGGCGCGGCGGATTATTATTCCGGCGGCGAAGGCGCTCATCCTGACGGAATTCTGGTTCGCGCGGTTGACGAAGCGACGCTTGAAATTACCTGGCTGGCTGAATTCGCGGGTAATAACATGATCGCGGGGCGTCCGACGTATTTCGCCGTCCCGTCCTGGCTTATCGACGGCGATACCTGTACCGAAGCGGTTTCAGATCTCTGGACGACGGCCGAAAATATCCAAACGTACGGCCCCTACGCTGTAAAGGAATGGATCCATGACGATTCGCTGACGATCGTCATGAACCCGTATTGGCCCGCGGATATCGCTTCCGTTCCGCAAGCGCAGATCGAAGAAGTCGCGTTTCGCGTTCTCGATAGCGCTGCGGCATTGGCTGAATTCGAATCAGGCGGGCTAACCGGATCAAACGTTGTCCCCACGTCCGAGATTGATCGGATTAAGGCCGATCCGATCCTGGCCGAGGCTTTCCATGCCGGGGAAGATTTATGTACGTATTATTACGGCTTTAATTCAACGGCGAAATTTGTCGATGACGTCCGGGTTCGTCGCGCGCTGTCGATGACGATCGATCGCCAGTCGCTTATTGACAACGTGACGAAAGGCGGCCAGGTTCCGGCTCAGTGGTTCTCCCGTCCGGGGACAGTCGCCGCGCCGACGCTTGAAGAATACCCGGACCTGGGCGTTAAATATGATCCGGAAACGGCTAAGGAACTTCTCGCCGCGTACATGGAGGAAAAGGGAATTGCCGATCCATCCGAAATTAAAATTGAGCTGATGCACAATACAAGCGAGAATCATGCCAAAATTGCCGTCGCGATCCAGCAGATGTGGAAAGACGCGTTGGGGATCGATATTACGATTTCAAACCAGGAATGGGCGGTTTACGTAAAAACGACGCGGTCGAAAGACACGCCGCAGGTCTACCGGATGGGATGGTGCGCCGGGTATCCGGATAACGCTACGTTTTTGAACGACGGTGTCAGCTCTGGGGCGTCGCTGAATCCGACCGTGGACGGAAATCCGGGATCCGAGCCGACCGGGACGTTGATGTGGTACGATGAAAAATTTGAAGATTTGATTGCGGTGGCGCTCCGAACGCTTGATCCTATCGAGCGGACGAAGCTTTACGCCGAAGCCGAGAATATTCTCGTTTATGAGGACGCCGCGCTGGCGCCTATTTACTGGTACAAGAGTTTGCAGCTGTCCGATCCGAAGTTGAGCCGTACGTATTCGATTCTCGGCGGCGTTGAGAACTTCTATAAGTGGTCTTATAAATAAATTGGAGAATTTATGAAAAATAAAAGATTGTTTTTATGGGTATGCTTGACATTTTTGTCGGTCCTTTGTTTTTCCGTTCCTGTTACGGGTCAATCCGGGGTTAAACCCGACGACTTATATCGAGCGGCTGACGACGGTTCGTTTGATACGATTTCCTGGCTTCTGGGCGCGAGCGATGTCCCGACGATTGATCCCGCGTTGGCGACGAATACGAGTTCAAATCAGATTATTCAGCTGATTTTCATGGGTTTGACAATGCAGGACGAGGAGACGGCGGAGGTTCAAAACACGATCGCGACCGAACTTGAAAAAAGCGAACCCGCCGCCGACGGCTCGATCAAATATACGTACAAGATTCGGACAGATATCCCCTGGGTCAAATATAATCCTGAAACCGACGCAGTTGAGCCGATCGTCGATTGCGACGGGAACGTCCGTTTTGTTACGGCACGGGATTTCGAATACGCGATTAAGCGGTCGGCTGATCCCGCGACCGCTTCCGATTACGCGTTTATCGTGACTGATTATGTCGTCGGCGCGGCGGATTTTTATTCCGGGAAAGAAGGCGCGACGAAGGACAGCGTCCAGGTCAAGGCGCTTGACGACGCGACGTTGGAAGTTACCTGGGTCGCCGAATTCGCGGCGAACAACATGATCGTTGGACTTTGGACGTATAACGCTGTTCCGGCCTGGGTCATTGATGGCGACGCCTGCACGGAGGCGGCGGCGGATCTTTGGACTTCGATTGAAAACGTTCAAACGTACGGCCCATACGCCGCGAAGGAATGGATCCATGACGATTCGTTCACGGTCATTAAGAATCCGTATTGGCCTGCCGACGTGGAAACCGTTCCGCAGGCGCAGATCGAAGAAATCGTCTTCCGTTTTCTCGACAACTCGGCTGCGTTGGCTGAATTTGAAGCCGGGTCGTTAACCGGCATGTTTGAGATTCCCACAGCTGAAATCGATCGGATCAAGAGCGATCCGGCGCTAAGCGAAGCGTATTCTGTCGGCGAGGACATGTGTACGTATTATTACGGTTTCAATACGAAGGCGGAGTTCGTGAACGATGCGCGGGTTCGGCGCGCGCTTTCGATGGCGATCGATCGTCAGGCGCTTATCGATAGCGTGACCAAGTCCGGAGAAGCGCCGGCCCGATGGTTCTCGCGCCCAGGTCTCTTAGCCGCCCCGACGCTTGAAGCGTATCCGGATCTGGGGATTCAATATGACGCGGAAAGCGCGCGCGCGTTGATTGCGTCGTATATGGAGGACGCTGGAATCGCCGATCCATTGGAAATAAAGATCGAACTCATTTATAACGCCAACGAGAACGAGGATAAGATCGCCGTCGCGGTTCAGCAGATGTGGAAAGACGTTCTCGGCATCGACGCAAAGATCACAAGCCAGGAATTAGCGGTTTACTATAAGACGATTCGCTCGAAAGAAACGCCGCAGGTTTACCGTCTCGGCTGGTGCCAGGATTATATGGACGCGGCTAACTTCTTAAACGACGCGGTCTCGTCAGGCGGTTCAGCGAATCCGACGATTGACGGCATCGCCGGGAGCGAACCGTCGGGCGGCATGATGTGGTTCAACGAGGAATACGAGGAACTCGTCAACCGGGCGCAGACGCTCGAAGATACCGCGGAACGGACGAAGCTTTACGCCGCCGCAGAGCAGATCCTGGTTTATGAAGACGTGGCGATGGCTCCGATCTACTGGTATACCCGTTCGCAGCTTTGCGATCCTGCGGTGAATCGGACCTATTCGATTCTGGGCGGGAAAGAGAACTTTTTTAAGTGGTCGCTTCAATAGGAATATAAACCGGTTCTAATCTGACCGAAACGGAAGGTCCCTGAGCCCGAAACGGATATCAGGGGCCTTCGTTTTCCTTTTTTTGAAAAGAACGGAAACGCGCGCCGCATGGTAAAATAACAAGGATAAAACAGGGAGAAACAAAATCATGGCAGAAAAACAAATTATCACGTCATCCAAAGCTCCGGCAGCGTTAGGGCCGTATTCAACCGCGACCGTTTTTAATCGGCTCCTTTTTACTTCGGGGCAGCTGGGGATCGATCCGGCGACGAACGAGGTCGTCGGCGATGACGTTGAATCACAAACCCGTCAGGCGCTGACGAATATCGCCGGAATTTTAGAAGACGCGGGGACAAACCTGGAAAACGTATTGAAAACGACCGTCTTTTTACGCGACATGAACGATTTCGCCGCTATGAACGCGGTTTATTCCGATTTTTTCAAAACGGATTGTCCGGCGCGTTCGGCCGTTCAGGTCGCCAAGCTCCCGAAAGGACTGGCGGTCGAGATTGAAGTTATCGCCGCGATTCCGTAGCCGAAGCTTTCGACGAATTTAACGATGTCCCGAGAAAGTGTTTCAGTGATCGTTCCCTGCTTTAACGAGGCCGGAACGATTCGGCTTCTTCTCGACGCAATCGATCGACAGACGTACCCGCGCGAACGGATCGAAGTCTTGATCGCGGACGGACGCTCGACCGATCGGACGCTTGAAGAAATCCGTTCCTGGACGGAGGCGCATCCGGTTCTTTCCGTTCGCGTCGTCGATAATCCGGACCGGATTATTCCGGCTGGGCTGAACCGCGCGATTGAGGCGGCGACAGGGAACGTGATTGTGCGCCTGGACGCGCATTGCGTTCCGAATCCTGATTATATTGAACGCTGTGTCGCGGCGTTAACGGCCGGAACGGCGGAGAACGTCGGCGGGCGTTGGGAGATTCTTCCGGGCGGAGAAAGCTGGGCGGCGCGTTCGATCGCCGCGGCGGTTTCTTCTCCGATCGGCGTCGGCGACGCGAAGTACCGTTATTCGGAAACGGCCGGACCCGTCGATACGGTCCCGTTCGGCGCGTACCTGCGCGAGACGCTCGAACGTCTCGGCGGTTACGACGAAACTCTTCTCAGCAACGAAGATTACGATCTAAACGTCCGAATCCGAAACAACGGCGGGAGAATTTACTTCGATCCCGCGATCCGTTCGATTTATTTCGCGCGCGCCTCGTTCGCCGCTTTGGCGAAGCAGTATTACCGCTACGGGTATTGGAAAGTCGCGATGCTCGCGAAAGCGCCGAAAAGTATACGCTGGCGTCAGTTTTTACCGCCGTTGTTCGTTTTGGTTTTAGGCTTGCTGATTTTGGCTTCTCTCTTTTCGGATCCGGCGCGGTCTATGTTATTATTGATGTGTATCATTTACGCCGGCGCTTTGTTATTCGTGTCGATTCGGACTGCGGGGAGAAACGATGACCTCGGATTGATTTTGGGGATGCCGCTTGCGGTCTTTACGATGCATTTTTGTTGGGGGTTCGGTTTCCTGCGCCATATCGCGGAACGGATCCGTCTCAAAGCGCGGAAAACAAAGCCGGGAACGTAAAAATAATCCGCCGGTATCCCGACCGGCGCTTTTTATCAAGGGAATTTCGAAAAGGGAGAAATCGCGGGACCCGCTTGACGGGGAGGCGTGTGAATGACGAATAACGTTTATAAAAGATCGCTGCGATCAAGATTGACGCAGTCGGAACGTCGGACCGTCTTATTTTTAGGCGATTTGGCGATGACGAGCTTAGCGCTGCTGATCGCGCTGATAACTTGGGCGCGGGGAGACGATTGGTTCGGGTTTTCGCCGGAGTTCTTCGCCGAAAGACCGGATAACTGGTTTTACCTGCTGCCGATTTTGTGGCTGTTGCTGCTGATTCCGCTTTATGACGTGAAACGGGCCGGATCGATGCGCTTTACGATGACAGCGATATCGATTATTACGGTGTCCGGTTTCTTGACTTACTTGATTATTTTCTTCGTCGCGCCGCCGAAAGCGCTGCCGCGCCGCGGCGTCGCCGTTTTTATCTTGTGCTGTTCGCTGTTTACGCTGTTGTGGCGGATATTATATATCCGGGCGCTGACGGGGGTGAACCTGAAAGCGAAGACGCTGATCGTCGGGGCGGGAAAAGCCGGCTCGCGTGTGGCGGAGATTATCCATGAGACGAAAGATTCCCCGTACGAATTAGTCGGGTTTATCGACGACGATCCCGAGAAAATCGGGACGGTTATTGAAAATACGCCGGTTTTAGGCGATTCTTATTCATTTTATAAAAATATCGCGACGTATAACGTCAGCCATGTGATCATGGCGATCAGCAACCGCATGAATAAGGATCTGTTCGAAGCGTTGACGATCGCGGAAGAAACCGGGCTGACGGTCCTGACGATGCCGCGCGTGTACGAAGACTTGCTGAAGCGGATCCCGGTTTACCTGTTGGGGACGGACTGGATGGTTCGTGATTTCTACGACCAGGCGCATTCAAGCGTCCTGCAGGACGTCATGAAGCGCGTATTCGATCTTGCGGGCGCTTGCGTAGGCATGTTCTTTTTAGGGATCTGTTTCCCGTTTATCGCCTTAGCGATCCTGATCGACTCGGGCCGTCCGATCTTTTATACGCAGGAACGCCTGGGGCTGCGCGGAGATCCGTTTAAAATTCTGAAATTCAGGACGATGTTTACCGACGCGGAAGCGGATGGGATCGCGCGGCCGGCCTGCGAAGCGGACGCGCGGATTACGCGGACGGGAAATTTCCTGCGCAAGAGCCATTTGGACGAACTGCCGCAGTTTATCAACGTGTTGCGCGGAGACGTTTCGCTCGTCGGTCCGCGGGCGGAACGGAAAGAAATCGTTGAACAGCTTCAAAAAACGATCCCGTTTTACCGCGGACGTCTTCTCGTCCGCCCCGGAATTACCGGCTGGGCGCAAATTAATTACGGCTATGCCTCGGGCGCGGAACAGAACGCGGTCAAGTTGGAATATGATTTATATTATATTAAGCGTCGGAGCCTGTGGTTAGATTTGTCGATCTTATTTAAGACCGTTCAATCGGTATTCTGGCTGAAAGGAAGATAGGCGGCGAATGGTACTCCGTAAGGTGAAATCTCTCCGTAACCGTCATGTTTTTGCAGCGGATATCGTATTGATTGGCGTTTGCGTGCTGTTCGCGTTCCTGTCCAGGTTTGAACTTTCGTACCTGTTTTTCAAATTTCAGCCGTTCATGATCCGCATGATCGTCGTCGCGCTGGTTATCAAGCCGATTCTGTATTTCAGTTTCGGATTGTACAGCCGCATGTGGTCCCACGCCAGTATTCCCGAGGCGGGATTGATTATTATCGCCGTTTCCGTCAGCTCGGCGACCGTCGCGGTCATCATGCTGCTGTTGAATCGGATGTCGTTCATGGTCGGTTATCCGCGCTCGGTTTTTGTGATTGACGCGATGTTTTCGCTATTAGCGGTCGGCGGCGTACGTTACCTGATCCGCTTTTCGCATGACATGGAGCAGCAGAAAGCCGTCCTTAACCGGAAATTTCATCGCAAAGCCGTCATTATCGGCGCGGGCGACGCCGGAATCCTGGTCTTTAACGAAATCGTCCGCAACCCGCAGTTGGGGATTGACGTCGTTTGTTTTGTTGACGACGACGTCCAAAAACGAAAACTGATTATCCGTTCGAAGCATGTTGAAGGCGCGATTCTTGATTTGCCAAAAATTATTAACAAGTTCAATATCACAGATTGCTTTTTCGCGATTCCAAGCGCGCCGGGACGGATTGTCCGCGTTGTCGCGGACGTCTGCCGCCAGGAGAAAGTCACGTTCAAGACCATGCCCGGAATTTATAACATCCTGGATGGAAAAGTTTCGGTCAGCAATATTCGCGAAGTCGATATTACCGACCTGCTCCGCCGCGATCCGGTTAAGTTGGACGCCGAAAATATCCGTTCGATCCTGACCGATCAGACCGTTTTAGTCACCGGCGGCGGCGGTTCGATCGGGCGCGAACTCTGTTCGCAGGTCGCGCTTTATCAGCCGAAGGAAATTATCCTTCTCGGTCATGGCGAAAACAGTATTTTTGAGGCAATCAACGATCTGAAAATGCGTTTTCCGGAGCTGAAAGTCAGCGGACAGATCGCCGATATCCGCGATATAAAACGAATTGACTCGATTTTCGCGAGCTGTAAACCGGATATCGTTTTCCATGCCGCCGCGCATAAGCATGTTCCGCTGATGGAACAGAATATTCTTGAAGCGGTTACCAATAATATCTTCGGAACGCGCAACGTCGTCCGTATCGCCGCCGCTTACGGGATTAAACGTTTTGTCATGATTTCAACCGATAAGGCGGTAAGACCGGTCAACATAATGGGCGCATCAAAGCGTATCGCCGAAAATATCGTATTGAATGAATCGAATTTTTCCGACGCGACGTTTACCGCCGTTCGGTTCGGGAACGTTTTGGGTTCGCGCGGAAGCGTCGTCCCGACGTTTAAGCGCCAGATCGCTAACGGCGGCCCGGTCACGGTCACGCATCGCGAGATGACGCGGTATTTCATGACGATTCCTGAAGCCGTATATTTAGTCCTCGAGTCGGCGGGATTGGCGACGGACCGCGAAACGTTCGTTCTGAATATGGGCGAACAGGTACGTATTATGGATCTTGCGAACGATTTGATCCGTCTGTCCGGATTGACCGTCGGGCGCGATATTGAGATTGTCGAAACGAAGATGCGTCCGGGCGAGAAGCTGCGCGAGGATCTTTGGAACGAGGGCCAGACGCTCGATCCGACAATTCATCCGGATATCTTCAGGCTCCGGCGCGAAGATTTATTGAGTCCCGCGCTGATCGACGAAATTTTGGACCGGTTGGAAGCGTTGATCGAAGCCGACGATCCGGAAGGCGTCCGCGCGTATCTTAGCGAGGTGATTCCCGACGCAAATTTGAATCTTTCGCCAAATCCCAACGCGTCGGACGCGGCGGATTCCGGTTTTGGGACGGAGACGAAAACGAATGGCTGAAGTTTCGGCGCAGCGTTGGAAGTCGTTTATCGCGGACGAGCCGGGTTGTTCCGTGCTGCAAACGGCGGAGTGGGCGGAAGTTAAGGGAAAATTCGGCTGGACGGCGCGTTACGTGATTACGGATGCGGCGGCGGCGCTGGTCCTGTTCCGCCGCTTGCCGCGTTGGACGTTCGGAGCGACGGTCGCGTATATTCCGCGCGGGCCGATTTTACGCGGCGGAAACGAATATCAGCTGAAACTCTTTTGGGAAGAGGTTCACGCGCTCTGCCGCCGGGAAAAGGCGATCTTTTTGCGCGTTGAGCCGGATATTGAGGAACGCGCGGCTGAGGCCGTTCCGCTTTTATCGTCGATGGCCGATTTCCGTGCGGCTTTCGCGACGATCCAGCCGCCGCGGACGATCCTGCTCTCGGTTAACCTTCCCGAACAGGATTGGCTGTCGCGCATGAATCAGAAGACGCGCTATAACACGAATTATTCAATGCGTCCGGAGCAGGGGCTGACGTTGACGCTCCCTGACGACGTCGGCGTTTTTTATCCGCTTTTTGCTGAAACGGGCGCGCGGGACGCGTTCGGGGTTCACTCCCGGGAATACTATCAGACGGTGTACGATATCTTTCGGAAGGAAAGCAAGGCGTTTAATCTGGTCGCGGCGGCGGACGGAGAACCGATCGCCGCGCTGATGCTGTTTATCCAAGGGGGACGCGGCTATTATCTTTACGGCGCCTCGGCGAACGCGGAGCGGAGACGGATGCCGAATCATTTCCTGCAATATCACGCGATGCGTATCTGTGCCGAGCATGGCTGCAGCGATTACGATCTTTGGGGAATTCCCGACGAGGATCCTGCGGTTTTGGAGGCTCAGTTCCGTGAAAGAGCCGACGGACTTTGGGGCGTTTACCGTTTTAAGCGTGGTTACGGCGGGCGGATAGCGCGCATGTTGGGAAGCTTCGATAAAGTTTATTCGCCGCTGTTATACCGGCTGACGGCGGTGGTTGACGAAAAGCGCCGGGAGCGCGCTTAATGATGAAATCGCTGACGGCGCGATTTTCGGATGTTTGTCCGCCGGATTGGAACGAGTCCGCCGCGGCGCTGGCCGGTGCGTCAATTTTGCAGACTGCGCAATGGGGGGCGCTGAAGGGTGCGCACGGTTGGAAACCGCGCTGGGGTCAATGGCTCGATGCGGATGGGAACGTTGTCGGGGCGGCGCTGACGCTTCGGAAAAAGATTGCCGGGCCGTATGAGTTCCGTTACGTTCCGCGCGGCCCGCTGTTCGATATCGGCGACGGCGAGCTGGCGGCGCGCGTTTTATCCGATTTGGAAGCTGACGCGCGGAGCGGCGGCGCGATTTTACTGAAAATCGATCGGGACGTTCCGCTGGGGTTCGGCGTTCCCGGCGAAGCGGATTATCGCGCGGATGAGGCGGGCCTTATTTGGCTTGAGACGCTGAAACGGCGCGGCTACCGCTATTCGAACGCGCAGATTCAATTCGCGAATTCGGTTTGGATCGATTTAAGCCCCGAGGCGGAAACGTTGGCGGCGAACATGAAGCAGCGGACGCGTTATAAAGCGCGGCTGGCGCTGAAAAAAGGCGTTTCGATCCGGCGCGGCGGCGCGGAAGATTTTGAGCTGATTTACGCGCTGTATCGGGAAACGGCGGCGCGCGATCGTTTTATTATCCGCGAGAAAGGTTATTATCTGGATGTTTGGGCTCGTTTTTTCAGCGACGGGATGCTTGTTCCGCTGATCGCCGAGGTCGCCGGCGAAGCGGTAGCGGTTATTATGCTGTTCATTTTTGCAGAGAAGGCCTGGTATATTTACGGAATGTCGTCCGGGAACCATCGCGAAAAAATGCCGAATTATGCGCTGCAATGGGAAGCGATCCTGACGGCGAAGGCCGCGGGAGCGAAGGTTTACGACTTGTGGGGCGCGCCGGACCGTTTTGACGAGACGGACCGAATGTGGGGCGTTTATCAGTTTAAGCGCGGGCTCGGCGGTTATGAAGTCGTTTCCCCCGGGGCTTACGACCTGCCGTTGCGGCCGCTGCTGTATCGCGGGTACGGGCTGTCTCTGCGGCTGGTAACGGCGGCGCGGCGGCTAATATACCGCGCGCGGCGAGCTCTTTCGCGGCGAACTGGCGAATCGGGCGGAAATAAGGAGACGGGCGGATGAATCAGGACGAAACGCGGAATCGGATCCTGATCCTGAGCGGGATCGCGGTTTTGATGATTTATTTCGGTCTGCGGCTGTACCGCGCGCCGCTCGAGTCGTATACCTGGACCGAACTGCTGATTAACTATGCCGCCGGGTTTATCCGGCGCGGTCTGGTTGGGCGGGTCGCTTATTACCTGTCGCAATATCTTTCGCCGATTTTCTTTTTGACGCTGACGGTTATTTTCGGTTATCTGGCGCAATTGATCCTGTTTTTCGTTCAGACGCGTTCCGTTCCGACGCGCGAATGGCTTCTTTTTACGCTTTCGCCGACCGGATTTCTTTTCGTCGCGTATAATTTCGACGCTTACGGGAGAAAAGACGTTTATCTGGTTTTGATTTTTCTCCTGTCGTACCTGTTAGTCGCGCGCCGCGTTCGGTTACGGATCGCGTTCCCGCTGATTCTCGCGCTGTACGAGATCGGCGCGCTGATCCATGAGTACGCGCTTTTCTATTTCCCGTTTATCTTGGTTGCGATCCTGGTTACGGAGGCGGAGCGGCCCCGTTTCGTACGCGGCCTAATTGCCGCAGCGGGCGTTATTTTCCTGATCGGGAATCTGACTTGGCTCTTTGGGCTGTCGAATCAGTATTACGATTTGGAAACGATTGCGAAATCCTGGGAAGGACTGATCCCAAATTACGATCTGACGATTCAAAGCGGCGCGATGGGATGGCTGGGCGTTCCATTGAAAGACGGGCTTCAGCCGGTTTTCGACAAGCTGACGTATCCCCAGACGTTTTTCTCCTATCTGACCGCGGCGGTTCTGAGCCTGATCCCGATGTTGCTGCTGAATCGTCGTTTCGGGATCGTTCGAGCGACGGTAAGGCAGACCGGCGCCGACCCGCTTTTCGCCTGGCTGACGTTGGGATTCGTCCTGAGTACGGGAACGATTTCGCTTTTCAGTTCGGATTGGGGCCGGTTGATTTATTTATACGGAATGAATTTGTTCCCGCTGATGGCGGCGATCCGGACGCGCCTGGAGCTGCCCGATCTCGTTCAGGGTGCGGCGGATGAAGCGCGGGCCGGGTACGAACGGCTGACGTTTGCACTGCTGCTGATCGTTTTCACCTCGGCCTGGATGGTGAAGATGTACGTTGACGGCGGTCATATTGCACTGCAGGGCGGGGCTGTATTCCGCATGCTGGATTGGGTCGAGCGGATTCAGTAACGGATCGTTTGCGCGAATACGGTCTTCATGATAGACTATAAGCGTTGTTGAAAGGTTATCCGATGAATCGTTTTACGTCCGTTTCTTATTTTGGCTTTTATTTTTACGGTTTCCGCTATTACCGCTCGGAAGCCGGGATTGAATTTTGCTGAACGACGGACGTTTTTATCGGAGATAAACCGTAATCTGACATAGAAACTTCGCGAGGTGAAATTCAATCGCGAAGTTTTTTTATTCCGGGAGGAAAAGTATGATTGTCATTTTGAAGAAGAACCCGAACGAACGCCAGCTTGAAAACCTGATCCAGTGGCTGAAAAGCCTCAATCTGGACGTTCATCTCAGTTCCGGCGTCGATACGACGATTCTCGGGCTGATCGGCGACACGTCGGTCGTCGATATCGACCTGATCCGCGCGCTCGATATCGTCTCGACGGTCAAACGCGTCCGCGAACCGTATAAAAACGCCAACCGTAATTTTCATCCGGACGATACGGTTATTGACGTCGGCGGGATCAAAATCGGCGGCGGTCACCGCGTCCTGATGGCGGGCCCTTGTTCGGTTGAAAGCGAGGAGCAGATCGTGACGATCGCAAAACGAGTCAAAGCGGCGGGCGCGGCGTTCCTGCGCGGCGGGGCGTTCAAGCCGCGTTCGTCGCCGTACTCGTTTCAGGGGCTGGGAAAACAGGGCCTCGATCTGTTGAAGATCGCGCGCGCGGAAACGGGACTGCCGATTGTGACCGAGCTGATGACCTCGTCGCAGCTGCCGTTGTTTGAGGATATCGACGTGATCCAAATCGGTGCGCGCAATATGCAAAATTTCGATCTGCTCAAGGACGTGGGAATGACGGATAAGCCGGTTCTTCTCAAACGCGGTTTAGCCAATACGCTGGAGGAACTGCTGATGAGCGCGGAATATATCATGGCGAACGGCAACGGTAAGGTTATGCTGTGCGAACGCGGTTTTCGCACGTTCGAGACGGCGATGCGGAATACGTTGGATCTGGCGGCGGTGCCTTACCTGAAAGAAAAGTCCCATCTCCCCGTTATCGTCGATCCGAGTCACGCGACCGGCGTTGCCGCGCTCGTCAAGCCGGTTTCGCTGGCGGCGACGGTTATCGGCGCGGACGGCTTGATTGTCGAAGTGCATAACGATCCGCCAAAAGCGCTCAGCGACGGGAAACAGTCGCTGACACCGGACGCGTTTGACGATCTCGCGCGCTCGGTTAAGGATTTATATCCATATGCGTATGACTTGCGGAGGGAAGGCGTGCTATGAAAATCGGTATTGTCGGGCTGGGATTGATCGGCGGATCGATGGCGAAGGCGCTGAAAAGCCGAACCGAACATGAAATTTACGGATTTGACCAGGTTGAATCGGTTCAGCTGAAAGCGCGGCTGCTGGAAGCGATCGACGCGGATTTGAACGTTGAAAATCTGGGCGAGATGGATTTGGTTTTGATCGCGCTGTATCCGGCGGCGGCGATCGAATACGCGCGCGAGAACGCCGCCCGTTTTAAAAAAGGCGGGATTGTGATGGATCTTTGCGGCGTGAAAGAAATTGTCTGCGAACCTCTTCGGCAGCTCGCCGCACAGAACGGATTTGTTTTTATCGGGGCGCATCCAATGGCGGGGCGCGAATTCTCCGGTTTCACTTATTCGACCGAACGTTTATTTGACGGCGCTTCGATGATCCTTGTTCCGTTCAGTGGAACGGCGATCGAGACGGTCCATGCGGTCAAGCAGCTTTTTCAGTCGGTCGGGTTCGCGAATTTACAGATTTCAACGCCTGAGGAGCATGACCGCATGATCGCGTTCACGTCGCAGTTGGCGCACGTCGTTTCCAGCGCGTATATTAAAAGTCCGACGGCGCTCAACCATATCGGATTTTCCGCCGGATCTTATAAAGACATGACGCGCGTCGCCAAGTTGAACGAGGAGATGTGGACCGAACTGTTCATGTCGAATCCGGCGCATCTGGTCGCGGAGATCGACGCGCTGATCGCGAATCTGCGCGCGTATCGCGACGCGATTGCCTGCGGCGAGCGCGAAACGGTTTACAATTTATTGAAGGAAGGACGCGAGCGAAAGGCCGTTATCGACGGAGAAAGGATAGCCGAGTGATCATTGTTCCGATCCAAACGGCGCAAGGCGATTATCAGGTTATGATCGAACGCGGGATTGCCGCCCGGCTCGGCGAAATCGTCCGCGCAGAATTCGGTTCTCCGCGGATCATGATTTTTACGGATTCGACTGTCGATGTGTTATACGGACGAACCGTTCAATCGAGTCTTGGTTCTGCGGGTCTTGACGTTTCGCGTTTCGTTTTTCCTGCGGGCGAAGCGTATAAGACGTTTCGCACAGTCGAGAGCGCGCTCGAAATCCTGGCGGATAAACGATTTACCCGCGGCGATCTGATCCTTGCGCTGGGCGGCGGCGTGCCGGGCGATCTCGCTGGCTTTACGGCGTCGGTTTACCGGCGGGGAATACGTTTTATTCAGGTTCCGACGACGCTTCTGGCAGCGGTTGATTCGTCGGTCGGCGGAAAAACCGCCGTCGATCTTCCGCAGGGGAAAAATCTCGCCGGAACCTTTTGGCAGCCGTCGGCGGTTTACTGCGACCCGGATACGTTCAGAACGCTTCCGCCGCAGCGAATCGCGGACGGATACGCCGAAATTATTAAACACGGGTTTATTGCGGACGAGGATTATCTAACTTATCTCGAGAAGCTGCCGCGTTGGGAAGACAGTCTCGAAACGACGATCGAACGTTCAATTCGAATCAAAGCCGCTTTCGTCGCCGCCGATACGCTCGATCGGGACGAGCGCCAGAAGCTCAATTTCGGTCACACTTTCGGTCACGCGATCGAAACGGTTACCGGTTTCGCCGTATCTCATGGCGCTGCGGTCGCGATCGGGATGCTCATGGCGAGCCGCCTCGCGGATCGGCTTGGAATCGCTGAAGTTTCGCTGACGGAAAGGCTCGAAGTTTTATTGCGAAAATACGGACTGCCGACGGAATTCGCCGACGGCAGGGATGAGCCCGAAACGTTCGCCCGGGCGGCCGCCAACGATAAGAAAAGCGGCGCGGGGAAAATAACGTTCGTTCTTCCGGTCCGCGCCGGAGAAGTCCGCCTTACGCCGTTCGATATCGTGGATCTTCAAAAAATATTCGCGTTGGCCGCGGAATAAAAAGCCAGAGAAAGGAAAAGCGCATGACGACAATTCCCTCTTCGATCCTGATTCAGCCGCGATTTTTATCCGGCTCGGTTCAGGCGATTCCGTCGAAATCCGACGGGCATCGGCAGCTGATCTGCGCCGCTCTGTCTAATCAGGATACGACGCTCGTGATCGGACCGGACCCGCTAAGCGACGATATTCAGGCGACGATCAACTGTATCCGCGCGTTGGGCGCGCGCGTCGTCCGCGAAGACGATCAGAGTTTGCGCGTTCATCCGGTTCGGCGCGATTCGCGCGCTCCGGCTGAGATCGTGATTGACTGCGGAGAGAGCGGTTCGACGCTGCGCTTTATGCTGCCGATCGTGGCGGTATTGGGGCGGACGGGGCGGATCGTCGGCCGCGGGCGTCTTCCTGAGCGCCCGATACAGCTGTTAATCGACGCGCTGTCGGATCATGGGATTACATTCTCAGGCAGGAAGCTTCCGTTCACGATGAGCGGTCAGTTAAAGGGCGGGACGTTCCGGATGTCCGGCGATATCTCGTCGCAGTATATTTCGGGGCTGCTTTTCGCGCTCCCGCTGGCGGAGGAAGATTCCGTGGTCGAGCTGACGTCGTCGCTCGAATCGGCGGCGTATGTGGATATGACGCTGACGACGCTGAAACATTTCGGAATTGATATCGAGACCGGAGCGGACGGATATTCCATACGCGGACGCCAGCGCCTCGTTTCGCCGGAACGGGTGGTCACGGAAGGCGACTGGTCGAACGGGGCGTTCTTTCTGGCCGCCGGCGCGATGAATACGCCGGTTAACGTCGCCGGGCTGCCGCCTGATTCGGCGCAGCCGGACGCGATTATTATTCAGACGATTAATGAATTCGGCTCGGACGCGATCCGGGTCCGCAACGGTTATTCCGTTTTCCCGAAACCGATGAAAGGGGTTGTCTTTTCTGCGCGCAACGCGCCGGATCTGGTTCCGATCGTCTCTGTTTTGGCCTGCGCGGCCCAAGGAACGACGAAAATTATCAATGCGGGTCGGCTGCGATTAAAAGAATCGGACCGGCTTCAGGCAATTAGCCAGAACCTGCGCGCTTTGGGTGCGGATATTGACGAGGACGCCGAAACGCTGACGATTCATGGCTCTGGAAGTTTGCGAGGCGGCGACGTCGACAGTTTCGGGGATCACCGTATTGTAATGGCGATGGCGATCGCTTCGACGATTTGCAGCGAGCCGGTTCGGATCAGCGGTTGGGAAGCGGTCGAGAAGAGTTATCCGACGTTCTTCGAGGATTTCAGGAGTTTAGGGGGCTCCGCGAATGTTCTCGATTGGGAATAAGTTCCGATTAACCGTTTTCGGTCAGTCTCATTCTGCGGCGATCGGCGGCGTGATTGAAGGCATTCCCGCGGGGACGGTTCTTGACGAAGACGCGATCGCGAAATTCATGGCGCGGCGCGCGCCGGGACAGACCTTAACGACCCCGCGCCGGGAGAACGACCGTCCTCAGATTTTATCGGGCATGGCGGACGGCCGGACCTGCGGAGCGCCGTTGGCGTTCATGATCGAGAATACGAATATCCGCTCGCGCGATTATGAGCGGATCCGCGATGTTCCGCGCCCGATGCATTCCGATTACGCGGCGGCGGTTAAGTTTGGCGGCGCGAACGATATTCGCGGCGGCGGTCAATTTTCAGGCCGGCTGACGGCGCCGATCTGTTTTGCGGGAGCGATCGCGGCCCAGCTTTTAGCGGATCGTCAGATCGCAATCGGCGCGCATATTTCGTCGATCGGCTCGGTTGAGGATTCGCGTTTCGATCCGGCCGGCGTTTGTGCGGCGGACTTGCGCGCGCTGAGCGAGATGGAATTCCCGACGCTTTCGGCTGACGCCGGCCGCGCTTTTCGAGCGCTGATCGCCGAAGTTCGCGACGTCGGGGATTCGGTCGGCGGAACGGTGGAGTGCGCCGCGGTCGGTGTTCCCGCCGGCATCGGCGATCCGATGTTTTCCGGGATAGAGAATTTATTAGCGCGGGCGCTTTTCGCAATTCCGGCGATTAAGGGCGTTGAGTTCGGCGCCGGATTTGAGGCGGCGCGGCTGCGCGGGTCGGATCATAACGATCCGTTTGAGATGGCCGCGGATGGATCCGTCCGAACGCGGACGAACCGCCATGGCGGTATTCTGGGCGGAATTACGACCGGGATGCCGCTCGTTCTCCGTGTCGCAATTAAGCCGACGCCATCGATCGCGCTTGAACAGGATTCGGTCTCGCTCTCGGAGCGGAGGAATGTCCGGCTGGCGATTGAGGGACGTCACGATCCGTGCATCGTACCGCGCGCGCTGCCGGCAGTTGAGGCGGTAACGGCCCTGGTTCTGGCGGATCTGATCGCTATCCCGGCGCAGTAAAAAAATGTTTTGAAAGAATATGGAAGATGGATCTGAAAACAGCCCGTAAGCATATCGATGCGATTGACGAAAAGATGGTGAATCTGCTGAAAGAACGGATGGAAACGGCGGCGGAGATCGCGGCGTATAAGCGGGACCATCATCTGCCGGTCACCGATTCCGCGCGCGAACGCGACGTTTTGAACCGCGCCGCCGATTTGGCGGGAGACGGGATGACCAACTATATTAAGGTTTTTTATTCGACGATTTTCGATATCAGCAAGAGTTACCAAACCCGCGTCATGATGCCCGAAAGCGAATTGGCGGCGCGGATCCGATCAGCGCTTGAACGGACCGAGAAGGTATTTCCGGAACGCGCTGTCGTCGCCTGCCAGGGAGTTGAAGGCGCGTATTCGCAGCAGGCCTGCGACAAATTGTTCAAGCTTCCGAATATCGTCTACTTTCGTCATTTTGAAGGCGTGATTCAGGCGGTTCAGAGCGGTTTATGCCGTTACGGGATTCTCCCGATCGAAAACAGCTCGTTCGGCTCGGTGAATCAGGTTTATGACTTGATGCGCGCGCATCGGTTTTCAATTGTGCGCGGCTGCCGGATGTTGATTCACCATGCGTTGCTGGCGAAAGAGGCGTCGCGGATTGAGGATCTGCGTGAAGTCTATTCGCATGAACAGGCGATCGGACAATGTTCCGAGTTTTTACGCGCCCATCCGAATCTCAACGTTAATGTCGTTGAGAATACCGCGGCGGCGGCGAAGATGGTTGCGGCGTCGGAACGGACGGATATCGCCGCGATTTCGTCGCGGAACTGCGCCGAGCTGTATGCTTTACGCGTTCTTCGCGACGATGTCCAGAATAATTCGTTCAACTATACCCGCTTTATCTGCATTTCGAAGGATATGGAGATTTATCCGGGTGCGAACAAGATCAGCCTGATCGCGTCCGTCAGTCATCGGCCTGGCGCGCTGCATGAAATCCTGGCGAAATTTTCGGCATTGGGCGTCAACCTGACGAAGCTGGAAAGCCGCCCGATCGGCGGTAGAGATTTCGAGTTCTGTTTCTATTTCGATTTCGACGCTTCAATCTATTCGCCGGATGTGACCGCGCTGTTGAGCGATCTTGAAGCGGGGACAGACGGGTTTACCTTCCTTGGCGCGTACGGGGAAGTTTAACCGGGCCGGGTGAGAACTGTATGTACGGATTGATCGGGCGAAAATTAGCCCATAGTTATTCTCCGGCGATTCACCGCCTGCTCACGGACGGCGCGTATGATTATGAATTGATCGAACTCGAGCCGGACGAGGTCGGCGATTTTATCCGTTCAGGGCGTTACGATGGGCTGAACGTTACGATTCCGTATAAGCGGACGGTCATCCCTTTTTTGGATGACCTGACTCCGTCTGCGGCGCGGATCGGCGCTGTCAACACGATTTTTCGACGCGGCGGACGGCTCATCGGCGATAATACCGACGCGTTCGGCGTTCGTTTCGCGTTGGAGCGGGTCGGATTATCTCCGCGGGGGAGAAACGTACTGATTTTAGGCGGCGGCGGTACGGCGCGGACGGTCGAGACGGTTTTGCGCGATTTGGCGGCGTCGTCGATCCGTTTTGTTTCGCGTTCCGGGCCGATAACGTACGATCGGGCCCTGTCGTTTAAAGATACCGACCTGATCGTCAATACGACTCCGGTCGGGATGTTCCCGGAAACGGACGGGACGCCGATCGATCTGAACGGATTTCCGCGCTTGACCGGCGTATTTGACGCGATCTATAATCCGTTGGCGACGCGTCTGATCCAACAGGCCCAACGCCTCGGCGTTCTGAACGGCTGCGGTTTGACGATGCTCATCGCGCAGGCGTACGCGGCCGCGGAATTGTTTATGGATAAATCCTTGGATCAGGAACGAATTGAAAATGTTTATCAGTCGCTTCGGACCGAAACCGAGAATATCGTTTTGGTCGGTATGCCCGGCTGCGGTAAGTCTCGGATCGGCGCCGCGTTGGCGGCGCGCGTCGGGAAACGGTTCGTAGATTTGGACAGCGTTCTGAGCGAGCGGGTCGGAATGTCGATTCCGGCTTTTTTCGAAGCGCGCGGCGAGGCGGCGTTCCGGGAAATCGAGACTGCGATTGCCGCCGAATATGGAAAGAAAACGGGTCAGGTCCTGGCGACTGGCGGGGGCGTCGTTCTCCGTTCCGAAAACCGAATCAACTTGCGTCTGAACGGCTTCGTTATATTTTTGGAGCGCGACCTGAAGCTGCTCGCGAGGGAAGGTCGGCCGCTTTCGCTGGCCGCGCAGTCGTTGGATTCGCTGGCTGAGCGGCGTCTGCCGCTGTATCGGGAATGCGCCGATATCTGCGTCGAAAACCGGGAAAAGCCGGACGATGTGGTCCGTGAAATTGTCCGCCGCTACCGGCTAAGGAGGCTAAGCAAGTGAAAATATTGGTGATTAACGGTCCGAACTTGAATTTTTTAGGGATCCGCGAGCCGGCGATTTACGGCGCGGCGACGTATGACGAACTCGTTGCGCTGGTTCGGGAAGAAGGCACGAAATTGGGTTTGGAGACGGATTTTTTCCAGTCTAATCATGAAGGAGCGCTGATCGACCGGATTCAGACGGCTTACAGCGACGGAACGGACGGGATACTGATTAACCCGGCGGGTTATACGACGACGAGCGTGGCGATTTTGGACGCGCTGAAAGCGGTCGGGCTGCCGGCGGTCGAGGTCCATCTCAGCGATATTTTCAAACGCGAAGCTTTCCGTCATCATTCGCTGATCCGGCTGGGTTGCATCGCGTCGATCGTCGGGAAAGGGATTCCCGGTTATTTTGAAGGTTTGTCGATCCTGAAAGAGCGCCTTCGTCTTTAGTTTCCTTCTTTTCCGCTGACGTTGGCTTCGGCGAACGTCGCCATATCGCGCAGTATATTCAGCGCGGCGTCAATCAACGCGAACGCCAGCGCTGCGCCGGTTCCTTCGCCGACGCGCAGCCGCAGCTTCAGCAACGGTTCCAGCCCCAACTTTTCTAACAGGCGCGCATGACCGATTTCGACCGATTGATGACCTGCGATCAGGTAATCGCGGACACCGGGGTTTATTTCGACCGCCAGCGCCGCCGCGACGGTCGAAATCAGCCCGTCCATAACGAGCGGAACGCGGTTCGCCGCCGCCGCTAAGGTTACGCCGGTCATCCCGGCGATCTCAAATCCGCCTAATTTCTTCAGCATATCGAACGGATCGGCTCGGTTCGGTCGGTTGAGCGCGATTGCTCGTTCGATAACCGCGATTTTTCGCGCCAGCCCGGCGTCGTCGATCCCCGTTCCGCGGCCGGTAACTTCCGCGGCCGGCAGCCCGGTCAAAACGGCGGTTAACGCCGCGGACGGCGTCGTATTCCCGATCCCCATTTCTCCGGTTGCCGCCAGACGGACGCCGTTTTGAAACGCGCTTTCGGCAATTTCATACCCGACAGTCAGCGCCTGATCGAGCTGCGCCGCGCTCATCGCCGGCCCGACGGCGATATTCGCCGTACCGCGGGCGATTTTCCGGCGATGGATCGCTAAGCCGGGTTCGAAATCGTGAGCGACGCCGATATCGGTGACGATGACTTCCGCGCCGGTTTGGCGTGTCAGGACGTTGATCGCCGCGCCCTGATTCAGGAAGTTCAGGACCATCTGCGGCGTGACCGACTGCGGATAGGGGCTGACTCCCTCGGCGCAGACGCCATGATCGGCAGCCATCAGGAAGACGGCTTTCCGCTCCAGCCGCGGCAACGGATTGGCGGTCATTCCGGCGATCCGAACTGAGAGCGTTTCCAAATCGCCCATTGCACCGAGCGGCTTTGTCAGGCGCTGTTGGCGTTCCGAGGCTGCGGCCGCTGCGGCCGCATCAATCGCGGGAATAACGAGGGTTTTGAAATTCATAAGACGTTGCTTCTTTTTTCTGTAGGTTTCGGCTGATGCGTTTATTTTTGCGCGTTCTGCCAACGGCGCCGGATAATGCGGACGATGACGATCAACGCGACAAGACCGATGAAGGCGAAAATTTTCTGCGGCAGCTCGGCGTGATCGCCGACGCCGGTATTCGGCAGCGCGGTCGGCAGCAAGTGCGGCTGCTGCTGCGGCTGCAGCCCCGGCGCGGTCGGGTAGAAATAAATTCCGTCCCCAACGGTCGGCGTGGCGCGGAAAGCCGGCGGATTGAGGATCTGCTGCGTCGGATGGAACGGTTGAATCTGGGTTGGGCGGACAGTCGGTAAATTTGAAAAAGGCCGTGTCGGCGCGATTTGCGTAACGAGCGGGATCCCGATCCCGGCCGTCGCTGTCGGACGCAGCTGCTGCGGCTGAAAACCTTGCGGTATCAGCGTCGGCGGGTTTGCAATATCGGACGTCGGCAGGTAAAAAACTTCGGTCGATCCCGGCGGGAATTGCATCGGTTCGTCGTTCAGATCGCTGTTCGCGCTGTTTTCTGACGCCTGCTTCGGGTCGGCGCTGCCCGCTGAAACCGCGCTCGGCGCTTCGGACGTCGTTTCAGGCGATTCCGCTATCGACGTATCGAAATCATTCGTTGGTTCGACGGTCGGATCCTCCGTCGGCGCGCCGAAGAAAAACCACCCGATCCGTTCAAAAAAGCCCGGTTCATCGGTCGCTTCCGGCGCTGGCGCCGCGGTTGAAATGAGGACCGTTTGACTGCCGTCCGCTTGGACGATGATTTCGGTTGGGAGCGGAGGCTCCGCCGTCGCCGTCGGTTCAGGTTCAAAGAAGAAAGCGCCGATCCGTTCAAAAAAGCCCGGTTCATCGGTCGTTTCCGGCGCTGGCGCCGCGGTTGAAAGAGGATCCGTTTGGCTGCTGTCCGCTTGGACGACAATTTCGGTTGGGAGCGGAGGCCCCGCCGTCGCCGTCGGTTCAGGTTTGAAGAAAAAAGCGCCGATCCGTTCGAAAAATCCCGGTTGGTCGGCCGCTTCCGGCGTTAGCGCCGCGGTCGAAAGAGGGTCCGTTTGACTGCCGTCCGCTTGGACGACTATTTCGGTCGGAATCGAAGGTCCCGCCGCCGCGGTTTCAATCGGTGATGGTAAGGACGGATCGGTTAGCGCCGCTTTGTTTTCGGCGGTTAAGCTCGGGAGCGGAATTTCGATCGTAATTGTCGCGCTCGGTTCTGCGAATGGGTTGTTGCCGGACGCCGGAACCGTCAGCTCCGCTACGGGCGCCATCGGCGTCGCGGACGGCGCGCGCAATACGACGACCCCATCCGCTTCGTTGGGAATTTGGTTTGACGCCTGATTTTGCGAGGAATCCGCAGCCGCTGTCTCCGCGGGGGAGGTGCCGGGCGCGCCGATCGTCGGTAACTTCGGCGCGAGGTCGGCGGGTTGGGGCGTCGCGGAAGCGCGCGGTTCGGAAGAAATTTCGATCGGCGGGGCGTCCGTTCCGGGTTGCGGCATGACAGCGGTTTCGACGGTCGGCCGGGCGAAAAGGCGCGTGAAACGATCGAAAAAGGACGGCGAGAGGCTCGGCGTTATAGAAGGCGTCAGCGTATTTTCGACGATAACGCCTATTTCTTCGTTCGAACCTGGTTCGGCGAGCGATACAACCGTTCCCGTTTCGGTCAAAACGCTGTTGAACGGTTCTTCGCTTTGAAAGGCGGCGATATCGACGGCCGGCGTTTCCGTAGGTGCGGCGGGGCGGAAGCGGTTGAGCTGCGTCCCGAAGTAGACGACGCCGGCGAATACGATAACCAACGGAACGATCCATGACGGGAAGCGGTTCCCGGGCCGTTTCGAACTTTCCTTTCGGTTAAACTCTTTTTCAAAGGTTTCGAATACTTCCTTATCGTCAAAATCCATGATATACCCCCAGTTTTACTCATTCGGGAAACGGACGCGCTCGACGTTTTGAATCGGGAGAATCAACTCGGTTTCCAGATCGAGAGAAAGCCGAACCTGTTCGAATTCAGCGCTGCGCGCGTCGGGTTGGATTAATTCTCGAATAACGCCGATCTCTCCGCCGTAAAATCCGTCGATGATTCGAACGGTATCGCCAGCTTCGAGCGGTTCGGCAGGACTGTCTTTCTTCGGCGCATACTCGTCTTTCGGAATGATGATTTCCGGTTTGCGCGGATTCCCGTAACGGCTCGTCAGCGCTGTCAAATAAGCGAATTTAATAATATTTTTCCCCAACGCGAGCTGAATCGGCGAGGACATCCGGCCGCTCCCGATCCGGTCGCTCAAAATCACGGGGATCGGCAACGATTCCGCTATCGGCAGCAAATCGGCCGGTAACGAGCCGAGGATCAGCCCGCCCATCGATACTTTTACCGCCCGGTACAGGGCTTCAGGATCGCGGCAGCTATTGGCGAAGACGATCGCGCCGGCAAAATCAAGCGTAATCGCTCCTGGCGTCAGCGCGCCGTCCTCGCGGTTGAAATCAATCGCCATCAGGATTCCCTGCCCGAATTTTCCGTTCCCCCAAACGCCGCGAACGAGCGTTCCTTCGGTTTCGAGGCGCGCACCGCGGTACGGGATAATTTCCGTAACGACGCCGGGAAATCCGGCGACGCAGCGTTCCCGGTCGATCGGAACGAACTCAAAAATCAATTTATTCCCGGACAGACCGAGGAACCGCCCTGACTTTTTCGCGAGAGCGGTTCGCGTTTTCCGCCCTTCGCGTTTCGCGATTTCTTCGCCGATCGAGACGAAATCTCCGTCCCGGATTGTCAGGTACGGACGGACGTTTTCGCTTTTATCGATCCCCAGCGCGGCGGAAATTGAAAGCGCTTCGTGACGCGTCCAGACTTTCCGATACGCGATCAGCGTCGCCGGATCGGCCATTTGACCGGGATAGACGACGACGGTCCCGTCTTCCGCTAAAGCGCGGGCGGTTCGAAAAACGCCGCTGACGATCGGTTCGCTGCTGCTAGCCATCCTGACGTCCTCCTTCTCCGACGCGCCAATCGCCGAGCTGTTTCTTCTCGAGCCGAAGCCGCTCGATTTGAGCGACGCGGTCCTTTTCGGTTTCCTTTCGTTCGTCGCGTAAATCGAAGATTAACCCGAAACTGCCGCTTTTGAATCCGAAGGGCAGGAACGGTTTCAGTCCCGGGGTTTCGACGCCGCGCGGAATCGACACCCATTCCAGTTGATAATTTTGTCCATAGTTTAACGGAATCCGATAAATTTCGCCGTAAGGAAGGATATATTGTTTCTTATCGCCATGGGTGTTTTTGACGCTGACGACGAGCGGGGGCGCGTTCTTGCGCGTAAAGAGCGACGCGTCCTGAATCTGCGGACGAATAATCTTTCCTAAATTAAGATAAGTCGAACTGTCCATAATCTGCGCGGCCAATGTCGGATTGACGTGCATGATCGTTCCGATTACGGCGGCTAAACCGTTAATATCCAGCAGGTAGTCGACGGCGCCGAGCGGACGGATCGCGTTCATCGCCGCCCGCAGCGACGCGCCCGGATCGTCGACATTGCGCAGTCCCGATCCGGTCAGCAGGACGGTCGACAGGCGTCCCGATGCGGCCAACTTGAAATATTTGGCGCGCAGCAGCGCGATTCGGATCAATTCCTGTTTCAGCGCGTTTTCAATTTCGGCGGCGTACTGGTTCGCCGGAACGAGTTCAGGGTACAGCGATTTATTCAGTACGTAATCGCGGATCTCGCTGCGCTTGATTTGAAAATCGACGTGAGATTGAATCGTTTCGGCGTCGCTCTCTGTTAGCAGCTGCGGCAGCGTCGAGCCGAGACCGATCGGGATCGTTTTTAAGTTGAGACGCAGATCCATCGCCTGCGCGACGAGCGTCTGGTCGGCGCCGATATTGACTCCCAACACGACTTGATGTTTTCGAATCAGGCGCGAAAGCAGTCGAACGGAACGCCCAAACGCAAATTCGCCGGGAATAAACGAAGCGCCGGTCTGCTTGCGAAGCGTTTCGAACCCGGGCGCACGCAGCGCCGCATCGCGTCGCATCGTTTTCAGCAGGCAGTTCAGCGCGTCGTCGCCAAGCGGTTCGCTTTCGAGGACGTTCGATCCGAATGAAATATCGGCGATTTTTGAAAAGACGCGTTCGATTTCGATCCGCGTTTCGCTGTTGCCTAAGAAGAGGAGGCGGGGACGCTGTTCGCGCGGGAGACTTTGGCAATAGAGTCGAATCGTTTCGCCGACACGGTAGACGGCTTTCCGCGCGCCGTTTTCGGTTCCGCCCGCGAAGACGATAATCCGCGGCGCGGCGGACGTCAGCCGGTCAAGCTGCCGGGCGGTTGAATAGCCGTCGTCAAGCGCGCATTCCAATATCGGCGTCGTTCCCACGCGGGAACAAAGTCCGCGCAGCGCGGGCAGGCTCCCGGCTTCGCTGACGCCGAGAATAGCGATCGCCGGATCGGCCGTACAGGTATACGAAACGGCGGTCTGGTCAATTCCGCTCCAATCGGTCCGCATCGGCAACAGGATATTTCCGTCGAGATCAAGGATTTTTTTCTTCGCGCTTTTTTCGAGTTTTCGGATTGCCGCCGCGACGCCGACGAATTCGGATCGTTCGTGGTCCAGATGAGTCGTCCGCGCGGAAGCGGAGCCGATAAAGCGATATTTTTCAGCGCGAATTTCGAATAAGCAGACGCGCGTATGAATCGTTCCGATATCGACGACAAGAACCGATTGCGGGAGAGAGGTCGGGTTCGGGGTCGTTTCGCTCATCTAAGCAGTCCTTCGGAAATGGCACGCCCGCCGTTCAACAAGATATCAAGCCGGTCGATCAGAATCAGCGCGGAGGTGATAAAGACGCCGGCGAAAATCGCGCCGAACGCGATCGCGACCATGATTTCGCCGACGCGTTCAAGGAAATTCAAGATCGCGCCGCCGCTTGCCGGTCTCGTCCTGCCTGCCGCCGTGCCGCGTTCGGCGCTGAGCTGGCGCGTATAGATCAGCGCGGTGACGACGCCGGTTATCATAAAGATCGCTTCCGCCCAGCGCCATGAATCCGTTCCGACAGCGCTTTTCGCGAAGGAATGGACCGTCATTTTTACCAGGGGGATTAACGTTCCGCTGACCGCCCCGCCTAAAGCGATCGCGCTTAGGCTGAAATAGAGGACACCGATAAACGGCTGAACCACCGCGCGGCTCGATCGGCGGAAATAGGAGAAGATCAGGATCAGGATCAGCGCCGCGCTGATTATGCTGGCTAACCTGATCCCGGGATCGGCGTTCTCGTCGGCGATCGGAACGACCAGGAACGGGAAAAATACTTTTTCGATCAGGATCAGCGTCAGAACGGCGGCGATCGCTCCGCTCAGGATCGATCCGGCGAAACGGAATAGCCCGTTGTCGCCGAAGATCAGGCTGAAAATCAGGATTGAAAGAATCAATCCGGCCAACGTCAGAATCCATTCGGCGGAAATCATCATGCGTCGCGTTCTCCTTCCGGTTCCGATTTGTCCGCGGCGTCACTCTCACTCGTTTCGTTGAGATGTGCGTCGGACGGCGCTGCGCCGCCGTCCGGGGACGGGGCAATCGCCGGCGTAAACGGTCCGCGCGCGGACGTTCCGAGGAAAATCGCGGCCAACGCCGTACCGATCAGGAACCAGAGCGCCGTCTGGCGGGTCGGATTTTGGGCCGGCTCGCCGCGAAAAACCGCCATATCCTGCTGCGTCAGCAGTGCGCCGGCGACCGCTTCGGATCGGGCAAAAGGCCGCAGGATTGCGGCGGATTGATCTGTTGAGACAATGTATATCGGAAGTTCAGGGCGGACGAGCCGGTACGCCTCGATCCAGCGCTGGGCGCGGACGGCGTCGGCGGTGAATAATATCGCCGCGTCGGCGCTTTCGCGCGCGTCGTCAAGCGTCAGCGCGCCTAACGGGCCGGGAACGTAAGCGATCGGAAGCGCGTTCGTCCCTTCCCGTTCGGGATAAAGCTCGCGGAGAAACGAATATGCCGCGTCGTTGGCGGCAAGGACGAAGAGCCGTGCTTGACGCTCGCGGAGTTTCTCGATGACGGACTGCGCGGTTTGATTAAACGCTGTTTCATACGCAAAGGTATAGTCGAAGATGATTTCAAAGCGATCCGCGCTTGAAGCCGAGCCGATCTTTTCGGCGAAACCGGCGATTTCGGCGTTTTCGCTTCGGATCGGCAGCTCCGCGATCCGAAGCCGAAAATCCCCGCCCAGGATAATCAGGACTCCGATTATCGCAAAAAGCGCGAAAAAGACGATTGTCAGGCGGTTTTTGACGCGCGCGCGCGGATCTGAAAAACCGCGGCTGCGCCGTTCGGCGCGGAAAACTTTACTTAAGATTCCGGCGACCATGCGCTGTTGGTAATCGGCTGCGTCGGCGGACGTTTTCGCGATAACCGGTATCGGATCGCGGCGAGCGTTTGGAACGCTCGGGAAATTCATTTCGCCGCTGTCAAACAGGTTCCAGGGGATTTCGTCGAGCCCGTCCGTTTTCGGCGCGTCGGGAATCAGCGCGTCCGAGTCGATTTCGTCCGCGGCGTTCCCGCTCGCCGCCGATATCGGCGTTTTTTGGTATGGTTCGACGCCGCTGCGGACTGTTTCGGCCGCTGCGTCTTCGCCGTTTTCTTCACTGTCTTTATTCGGCTCGCCGACGGGGTTCCAGAATTCGGAAATTTCGTCGTATACTGCGCTGGCACCTGTTTCAAAAGTGTTGCTAAGGCTCGGATCGGCGGCGTTTTCGGAAGGGGGCGTAACGCCCGGCGGGGCCGGATTCGCTTCCTCTTCGGGCTTCCTCCCGCTGTCTTCGGCTAATCCGGCTAAGAAGGCGGATACAAGCGATGATTCCTCCGCAGGGAGAAAAGAATTTTCCGTCTCGTTTTGTATTTCAGCCGGACCGAATCCGCCCGGCGCTTTCGTTTCCGGCGCTTCCGCGTCGGCTACTTTATCTTGCGGACGGTGGACGCTGAAATCGACGTATTCGCGCTGGTCGGCGCTGATATCCTGGCGGTCCCCGTCGCGTTCTCCGGAATCCGGCTCTAAATCTTGCGCAGCCGTTTCCGTTTCGGCTGATTTTCCTGTTGACATGTCGGAACCGTAGCGATCGTCGTCCCATTTCCGCTGCGGGCGGTGGCGGCTGAAGTCAAAGTAATCGTTTTCGTCGTTTTCGTTTTTATCTTCGAAAGAAGAATCTTCGAGCGGGAAAACGACGGAATCGCCGCTCGGCGGATCCTCGTTCGGCGCTTCTTCGTCCGCGCTGGGATCGGTTTCAGCGGTTTCCGGCGGTTCGGCGACAGGTTCAGATTTCGCAGCCGCGGCGTTCGGGCGCTCGTCGTCCCATTTCCGCTGCGGGCGGTGAAGACTGAAATCGAAATAGGATTCTTCCGGCTCGGTGTCCGATCCGGCATTTTTCTCTTCGCTAAGCATCGGCGAAGGCGACAGGTCGCCTTCCGGATCCGCGTCCAGGCCGCTTTCTTCGGCGTCGATTTCGTCCGCGGCGAGTTTTTCAGCGCGTTCGTTTTCGGGTATCGGCTCCGTTTCCCATTTCGGCTGAGGGCGGTGATTCTCGAAACCGGCGAATTCGTTTTCAGTACCGAGTTCCTGTTCTTCGTCGCCTGCCGGCGCGGATTGAACCGCTGATTCAGGCGAATCGTTCCCGACGGCGTTTTTCATAGCGGCGCCGAAAGGATCCTCGGGATCGGCGCTTCCGCCGCTTTCGCGGGTTGAATCCGGCGCGCTAAGCGATTCGCGGATTTCAGGGAATAATTCGCCTAAGAGGTCGGGCGAATCTATCGAATCGTTTTTTTCTTCGGACGGTTCGAAACCGTCGTCGTCTTCGGACTCTGAATCTGAATCGATCGGCGGAATCAAGCTTCGAAGCCAGTCGAGCGCGACATCCTCGGATTCCGAAGCGGCCGAGACGGCGTTAGCGTTGGGTTCATTTTCGTTTGCGAGCGGGCGCAGTTCTTCAGGCAGCGTTTCGAAAACCGCGCCGCAGGTCGCGCAGCGTTGCGCCAGACGGGCGTTCAGACCGCCGCAGACGGGACAAGCGAGTTTCTTCGTCATCGGCGTTCTCCTTCAATCGGCGCATCGGCAAAAAAGAGGACGCGCACGGCGCTGACGATCGCGCCGATCGCCAGTCCGATGAGCAGCCCGCTGATCGCGCCGATCGGCAGCGATTTCAGGAATGTCAAAGCGCGCCGGATCGGTTCTGTCAGCGGAAGCCGTTCGGGAATTCCGCTGAAAAGGATAAGGAACAGGAAGGCGCTGACTAAAAACGTGCTGCGGAAGGGCGAGGGTTTGGCTTTCGCGGTTTCGAAAAGGCCGTAAAGCAGCGCGATGCAGACCATTCCGGCCAGAACGGGTTCGATTGCGCGGCGGATCGTGATAATCAGCGCCTGCAAACCGGGATGATCCAGCCCTTTGGCGAATCCGACGATCAGCGCGACGGCAAAAATTGTCAGCGTTGTAAATCGATGTAAAAAGTTGGCGTTTCGTTCGCCTAAATCGCGGACTTGAAAGATCAGGAAATCGACGATCCGCAGTACTGTAAAAACGGCGATCAGCAGCGTCAGCGCGCGCAAATACAATTGCCGGGCCGAGATCAGTTCCGGGGAGAGCGTATAAAACGAAATAAGCGTCAGAATCCCGATGATCCCAAAAATAATTTTAGCGCGGGGACGGATTTTTTTCATAAACTTTTCTTTTATCCGAATAGGCGCAGCAGTACGACCGCCGCGATCAGAACACCGATCAAAATCCAACGCAACGCGTCGGTCGCGAGCAAAAACGCGATTTCTCGTTCTGCGTCGGCATCTTTCGTATATTTTCGCAATAGGACTGGCAATGAAAACACGCGGTCGCCAATTAACGTTTTTTCGGCGCAGACTGTTCCGATTGCCTGCGCTTGCAGGTTGTCGCCGGCGACAATGAGGCTTTCGTTCGCCTCAAAGGCTAAATCCTGGAGCGCGATTTCCGCGCCGGCGCTGCCGATCGAAAGATGAAGCGGTTCATGGCTCTCGTCAAGCGCTGTCAGCATAACGCCTTGATGTGTCAGCGCGTCGTTTCCGGCCGTTCGGACGGTCGTCGGATCGTATTCGGCGTCGAGATCGACTGACGCGTATGCCGAATCGGCAGCCTGTTCGAGGACGGCGCCGTTAAATCCGCTGTCTGCGCTAAAAATCGGGGCGGTATCGGCCGCGGCGGCGCGGCGCGCAATTCGGTTTGCGCTTTCAAGCGCAGGCGTCAAAACGCCGGACAGCGGCGCGTCCGTCGCGCCGTTCAGGTCGACATGCGCCGCGTCGCCGCGTTCAAGCGCCTCCGAAAGAACCGCGTTCAGCGGTTCGCCGTTTTCGCGGACAGTCCAATCTCGTTTGAACCGTCCGGCGAATTTCGATATGAAAAACGACGCCAGCCCGCTCAGCAGCGCTGCGACGAAGATGATCCCGATTGCGATTGCCGAATTGTTCATTCCGTTCCGTCTCTCCGAATGCGCCGTAAATCGTTATCCTTTTGCTTATAAATGAAAAGTATAGCACATTCGCCTGTTCGGGCTCCGCTGCGGAATGGCGGAATGATGAACCGCGGGGGACGGATTAAGGATATTCGTCATCAATCCGGGCGATAATGTTCCTTATCTGTTAAGAGCCGTTTACGCGCTCTCCGAACCGGGCGCCGTCTGACGTCAGGATTTCGCGCGCCGGTATTTCGTCTGAAAATATGATCACCGATACGGTTAATACGTTCGTTATTAAAGAAAATGGCGTTTTTCTTTAATAAGCGCCGATTTAAATCGCCGTTATTAAAGCCGGCTTTAATTAGCGCGTGAAAAAAAGGGCCGGAGACGCGGCTGGAGATAAAAAAAGAACCGCCCCGCGATTCTTTCTGTTAGACGGGGGTATGGCCCCGTGTTATAATCTGTGTGCCGAAGGTGGGAATCGAACCCACATACACAAGGTACACGATTTTGAGTCGTGCGCGTCTGCCAGTTCCGCCACTTCGGCTCTAACTTTTTTTATTTTACACAAAAAACGAATTCGGGTCAAGGAGGTTCTCTCATCCATGAGATTAGGAATCATCGGATTACCGCAGTGCGGAAAAACTACCTTGTTTAACGCGCTGACGCGCGGAACGCAGCCGACGGGCGCCGTTACCGGAAAAATCGAGATTCACGACGCGGTCGTCGATGTTCCGGACGGGCGCGTTGACGCGCTGACGGCGATGTTCAAGCCGAGGAAAAAAATTTACGCGAAGGTCAATTATGCCGACATCGCCGGCCTTGACGGGAGCGCGGGGAAAAGCGGGATTTCGGGCGAATTGTTAAACAAGTTGGCTCAGATGGACGGGTTCATTCTCGTTGTCCGCGCGTTTGAGAATGATCAGGTCGTCCATCCGGCAGGAACTGTCGATCCGGAGCGCGATGTTCTGACGATGGAAAGCGAGTTTATTCTGAACGATCTGATCGCTTGCGAGAAAAAGCTCGAACGTCTCGCCGACGAACGGCGCAAGGGCGGCGGACGCGATAAAGGGGTTATCGACCGCGAGATTGCGCTTTTTACCCGGCTGCATGAAACGCTCGAAGCGGAAAAACCGCTGCGCGTCCTGGATTTGACGGCGGATGAAGAGAAGACGATTTCCGGTTTCGGGCTGTTATCGCGAAAACCGGTCCTCATCCTGGTCAACTTGGACGAGACGCAGCCGTTCCCGCAAATCGCGTACCGGCAGGAGCATACCCAAGTTGATTTCATTCGCGCCAAGATCGAGATGGAACTGGCGCAAATGGAACCCGGGGATGCGGAAATTTTCATGAGCGAATATGGGATTGCCGAGTTGGGCCTGGATCGTGTGATCAAGCTGTCGTATGGGTTGTTGGGCCAGATTTCGTTCTTTACCGCCGGGGAAGACGAGTGCCGCGCATGGACGGTACGCCGAGACGCGACCGCGCCCGAGGCCGCCGGGGCTATTCATTCCGATCTCCAGAAGGGTTTCATCCGCGCGGAGGTATTAGCGTACGATGATTTAATGGCGTTGGGGAGTTACGCCGAAGCCAAGGCAAAAGGGAAGCTTCGGTTGGAGGGAAAGGAATATCCGGTCAAGGACGGCGATATTCTGAATATCCGTTTTAACGTTTCGAAATAATCGACTTGAATTAAAAACGGAGCCGATTCGCTTGATTTTGAGCGAATCGGCTCCGTTTGCTGTTTTTTATAGATTCGAGCGCGAATTTCAGCGCAGCGAGGAATAACGCTTCGCCATCGTCAGCATCATCCAAACGAGCGAGACGACGAGAACGGCGCAGAGCGTCAGTTGAATGATCCCGATCACGGTAAACGATACCATAAAGGGGTCGAATTTCGCCGGGGCAGACTCCGAGATGTTCGTTCCTCCGTTCAGTTCCAACATCGCGCGTTCTTCATTGAATGATTCGTTCGGGACGGCGCTTTTGCCGCTGCGCTTATCGGGAAATTTTCGGGCGGCCGATACGAGGACTTCCATCTTCGGACTGCCGCCGCGAACGCCTTGGGAAGAGAAATAACTCGGTTGTGCGTCAGAGCTTTCAGCCTGCGCGTCTCTCGCGGAATCGGCGACCGGGGATACGGCTCCCGACGCGATACTTTCGAGCGAATAGTCCTGCGCTTCAAAATTTTCCGAAAACGCGACCGATTTTGCGGCCAGAGGAAGTTCGTTTTGACGGTCAGGCGCAAGGAGCGGAGCGACGGTCAGGATAACCAGCGCGATCATCGATACGGCGGCGCTGATCCGGAAGGCGGGGAAAAGACGTTCCAACAAGCTGGGTTTCTTCGCCGCGGCCGCTTCGGCGCGCGTCAAAATATATTTCCGCGGCGCTTTGACTTCGCGTAATCGTCCGAGCTGATTTTTAACGGCGTGGAATTCGTTTAGTTCCTCAACCAGAGAGGGATCCTCCGCAAGTTTTTTTGCGAATTCCAGTGCTTCCGAATCGCTTAATTCGTGATCTAAATAACTATTTAATAACTCGAGGTTCTTTTCTTCACGGCTCATTTTATCTTTTATCCTGCTTTCAATCTTAAGGACGATCATAGCGATCGAAAAGTTCCCCTTTATTTTTCAAACAATCGCGCATTTTCCCGCGCGCGCGGAAGAGTCGGCTTTTTATCGTTCCTAACGGCACACCGAGGATTTCAGAAACTTCCTGATAATCTATTTCCTGAACGTCGATTAGCGCCAGAACAGCGCGGTAATCAGTCGCTAATCCGTTTAGGCACGCTTCGATCGCGCTGAGAATTTCCCGCCGTTCGGCGCGCGTTTTCGGTTCATCTGAATCGTCGGACATCCAGGCGGCGTCTTCCATCGTTTCGTTTTCGTCTTCGTAAATCAGCGGCTCAAGCGGAACGGAACGCTGGCGGCGAATCCGGCGCAGCTCGTCATATGAAGCGTTGATCGCGATACGCAGGATCCACGGTTTAAAGACTTCGCCTTTAAAGGTATCGATTTTCTGCCAGGCGGAAATGAACGTCGTTTGGGCGACGTCGTCGGCGATCGCAGTATCGCAGACAATTCTCAGCGCGGTATTGAAAACTGCGTCCTGAAAGCGCAGCACAAGCTGGTTAAACGCATCTAAATTCCCGCGTTTCGCACGGAGGATTAATGTTTCGTCGTTAATTTCTTTCGTCATCAATCTTTCAAACTTTCCTGGACCGCCGCCGTTCAGGCGTCGATCGCTTCGAGTTCGCCCCAATTCGCGCCGCTCCGCGCTTCGGTCGTCAGCGGGATGGAGAGCTCAACCGCGCTTTCCATCGTCTCTTGAACGAGACGGCGCGTATCGGTCAGTTCGTCTAAGGGGCATTCGAGCATCAATTCGTCATGCACCTGCAGCAACAGACGCGCGTGCAGTTTCGATTCGTTCAGATGGCCGTGAAGCGCGATCATGGCTTTTTTCATGATATCGGCGGCGCTGCCCTGGATGGGCGCGTTGATCGCTTCCCGTTCTTCGCGTGCGCGTAGATTTCGGTTCATCTGGGTCCTCAGGTTGGGAAAATAACGCCGCCGCCCCATCATCGTTTCGACGAATCCTTGTTCTCCCGCCTGATTCTTCAGTGCGTCCAGGTAGGTTTGGATGCGTGGGAATCGGCGGAAATAAATTTTAACGAATTCGCCGGCATCCTGACGAGAGAGGCTTGTCGAACGGCTTAGCCCGAATGAACTCATTCCGTAGATCAGTCCGAAGTTGATCGCTTTGGCGTGCCGGCGCATTTCTTTCGTGACTTCGCTGAGCGAAGAAACGCCGTAAATTGCCGCGGCGGTCGCCGAATGGATATCCTGACCGGCGCGGAACGCCGAGAGCATATTTTCATCCTGTGAAAGATGGGCGATAATCCGCAGTTCGATTTGACTGTAATCGACGGACAGGAGCGTCCAACCTTCTTCCGGTATAAACGCGGCGCGGACTTTTCGTCCCAATTCGGTCCGTGTCGGAATATTCTGCAAGTTCGGCGAGGAGGACGCGAGGCGTCCGGTGACCGTTCCTGCCTGGTTGAACGAGGTGTGGACGCGTCCTGTCAGCGGATGAACCGCCAACGGCAGCGCGTCTACATAGGTACTTTTTAATTTGGCAATTTCGCGATTCTCAAGGATCAGGTCGATCACGGGATGCATCCCGGACATTTCCTCGAGTACGTCTGCGGCGGTCGAATACAGCCCGGCGGTCGTCTTCTTCGCGTTTGGCGGCGGGTCGAGTTTCAGTTCCTGAAAAAGCGCGACCGAGAGCTGCTGCGTCGAGTTAATATTGAATGGGTAGCCGACGCTGTCGTAAATCGCTTTCTCAATTTCGATAAGGCGCGCGCCGAAAACGCGCGATAAATCATTGAGCGCTTCGACGTCGACGCGGATGCCGCGGCGTTCCATTTCAATCAAAACGGGAATCAGCGGCATTTCAAGCGAGCGGTACAACGGCATCGCGCTGCGCGCTTCCAAAGCGTTCCGCAGCGGTTCTTCCAACCGCAGCGTATTATCGGCGTCGGCAGCGGCGTACGGCGCGGCCGCTTCGATCGGAACGTCCGCCATGGATATCTGGTTCTTCCCTTTTCCGATCAGCGTATCGATCGTCGTCATTTCCGAATCGAGAATGACGCGCGCCATCGATTTTAGGCCGAGCGCGTTCGAAGCCGGGTCGAGAACCCATCCGGCGATCATCGTGTCAAAGATTTCTCCTTGGACGGTAAATCCGAAATTGGTTAACACGATCAGGTCATATTTGATATTGTGACCGGTTTTACGGATCTTCCGGTCGGCGAGAATCGGGTTCAGCGCTTCGCGGACGTGCTCGATCGGAAGCTGCCGGCCGCCGTTATGACCGACCGGAACGTAATAGCCGGAATCCGGCTTGACGGAGAAGGATATTCCGACCAGCTCCGCGGCCATAGCGTCGGTACCGGTCGTTTCCGTATCGAGCGCGATTACGTCCGCGCCCGATAGGAGTTCCGTCAGCGCGGTTAATTTTTCGTCGTCGTCGACGATGACGGTTTCAGTCGCGCAGTGTTCCAATTTGACGGCGCCGGTTCCGTTCGCCGCGGTCGGTTCGGCTCCGAAGAGGAGCGGCTGATCTTCGTTTTGGAGTTGGTTCTCGGCGGCGACCGATTTCAGTCGCGGGATCAGCGTGCGGAATTCCATCATCCGGAAAAACTTATCGACTGCCGGGTAAGGCGCGCGCGTCACGTTGGCGGCGTTGTAGTCGATTTCAACGTTGAGATCCGTACGAATCTGCGCCAACTCGCGGCTCAGGATCGCGCTTTCGCGATTCGCTTCGAGTTTTTTGCGCGCCGCGCCCTTAATCTCTTCTAAATTCGCGTATACGCCGTCGAGCGTTTCGAATCGTTCGAGGAGCGCGACGGCGGTCTTTGGCCCGATCCCGGGTACGCCGCAGTAGTTATCTGACGGGTCGCCGACCAGCGCTTTATAATCGACGACCTGATCGGGACGGACGCCCAGGTAACTTTTTACTTCTGCGGGGCCGTATGCTTTTAATTCGTTTAACCGCCCGCCGGAAAGGTCGACCGTGATCTGATCGGTTACGAGCTGGAGGAGATCTCGGTCTCCGGTAATAATTTTGACGTCGATTCCGTTTTCGGCCGCTTCAAACGCGGCGGAACCGAGAAGATCGTCGGCTTCGAAGCCTTCGCGCTCCAGGCGCGGGAAGCCGAAAACGTCAACCAGCTCGCGCATGCGGTCGAGCTGCGGACGCATATCGTCGGGCATTTTGGCGCGAGTCCCTTTGTATTCGGGATGAAGCTCGTTCCGGAACGTCTTTCCGACGTCGAACGCGACGGCTAAATAGTCGGGCCGTTCATCTTCCAATACGCGCAGCAGGATGCTGGCGAATCCGTAAGTCCCGGCGGTCGGTTCGCCGAATGACGTCTGCCAGCGGGAATCGCCGCTCGCCGTCAGCGCGAAGTAAGCGCGGTACGCGATCGCATGACCGTCTAATAAAACGAGCCGCTTCGACATCGATTATCGTTCCATGCTGATCGCTTGGTCTTCCCATCGATGCCAGGTTGAGAATTTTTCCGTGATAACGCGCCGTCCTTCGCCGGGATAATCCAACCCCATTGCCGCCAGATCGGCGTCGACCATGATCCGAACCAAGTCGTGGAATTTGACTTTTGGTTCCCAGTTTAGAATCTTTTTGGCTTTGCTCGGATCGGCTAAAAGGAAATCCACCTCGGTTGGGCGGAAGTAACGGCTGTCGATTTTGACGTAATCCTGCCAGTCTAAATCCATATAGCCGAAAGCTTCGTCGAGAAATTCTCGGATGGTATGCGATTCGCCGGTGCCGAGAACGAAGTCGTCGGGACGGTCCTGCTGTAAAATTAAGTGCATCGCTTCGACGAATTCCGGCGCGTAGCCCCAGTCGCGTTTCGCGTCTAAGTTGCCGAGGTAGAGCGTCCGCTGAAGCCCGGCGACGATCATCGCCAGCGCGCGGGTAATTTTCCGGGTTACGAACGTTTCGCCGCGGCGCGGGCTTTCATGATTAAAGAGGATGCCGTTGGCTGCGAACATGTTATAGCCGTCTCGGTAGTTGCGCGTAATCCAATAGGCGTATAGTTTGGCGGCGGCGTACGGGCTCTGAGGCTCGAAGGGCGTCAATTCATGCTGGGGCGGTTTTGCCGACCCGAAGAGTTCGCTTGTCGACGCCTGGTAAAAGCGGGCTTTCGAATTTGTCTTGCGCATCGCTTCCAAAATGCGGATGGTCCCCAATCCGGTCGTATCGCCGGTATATTCGGGAATATCGAAACTGACGCGGACCTGCGACTGCGCCGCGAGATGATAAATTTCGTCGGGTTGGACCGAATAGATGATATTATGGAGAGCTTCGGTCGTGGATATATCGCCGAAGTGAAGATAAAACGGGATCGGGGTAATCGGATCCTGCGAGAGGTTGTACAAGTGATCGATGCGGCGCGTGTTAAAAGAACTGGCGCGGCGGACGATGCCATGAACCTCGTAGCCTTTCGCGATCAGCAATTCGGATAAGTACGATCCGTCCTGGCCGGTAATCCCGGTGATTAGCGCTCTTTTCATGATTAGCTCTCCTCAAGGTTCGCGTTTGCGTCGGACGCCTTGCGATATTTTATTTCTGATTGGTATTTTATCACATGCAAACCGTTCGGCTTCGGCATATGACGAGCGGATTCGCGGCTGCGCGCCCGCTCAGGACGGTTAAAAATAAGTAAGAAATCGCGAAGCGGGCGATTTTACTCGGACTTTTGTTATAATTAGACTGTTTAAAGCCGGGACGAACCGGATTTAATAATTTCAGTCCGCGAGAAATTTTGCGCGGACTGTGTTTCGAGGAAATATATGCCGGTTTATGAATATCGTTGTGAAAATTGCGGATATGACTTTGATCAATTTCAGCATTTTTCCGAAGACGCTTTGATCGTTTGTCCGAATTGCCGTCAGGAAAAATTACGTAAGGTCTATAATTCGGTCGGAATCGTATTTAAAGGGAAAGGGTTTTACGCGAACGATCATAAGTCGCCTTCCGGGCAGTCTTACGCGCACGATCATTCCGGATCGGGATCGGCGGACGCGGCTGAGCGTACGGATCAGGGCGGCGCGGCGGTAAAGAAGGTTGAAACGAAAGCGGCTGAAGCGGCGAAGTCATCGGAAAAAACGACGGCCGCAGCGCCCGCGAGTGAGAAAAAATAGGCGGAGGGAGGGATTGAACATGTCCGTAAAAAAGACCGTTGCGAACGCGAAAACCGACGCGGCGAAGAAACAGGCGCAGAATCAAAAAAAGAAGTCGCGCCAGACGCTGAGTATTCTCGGGATCGCTATCGCCGTGATCCTGATTATCAGTATGGTTCTGTCGATGATTCGATTCGGATAAATAAAAGAGGTGACCCGCCACAGCGGGTCACCCGCCCGAAATTTTATTCGGTTAACGACTGAAACGGTTCTCGGCGGGGAACCAAAACGGGTTAGAACTTCGAGCGCTCCAACTCTTTAAGAAAAATTCGATCCAGTTCTTCCCAGCCGGACGATGGAGAATTAGGAAGGCCGGCAGCAATTCGGCTGATTTCCTCAATCGAGGTTTCTAGAAAATAATGGATCTTGTCGATCCGATCGATTTCTTTTGTCTCCGGCGAAGTCATTTTCAAGTTAAGCAGCATTTCAACTTCTTCTGAAAGGTTATCGGGAAGCTCGGCGCGGGCCAGCTCCTGGAAGCGTATCGGCGGAGGCGTGCCCTTATTAAGAATCCAGCGACAGGCTAAAATCGGACGGAGAGTATAAAAATATTTTTTTGCTCTGACTCGTTCGGATTTTAGGTAATGGCGATAATTTCCGGATGCCATGCTGAGATAGTGATAGAGGCAGTGTTTTTTATTGAAATATTGATTCAGGATCATGCGGATATCGTTTGCAACATCCGAATCCTTATATAGGATTGGCGAAGAAAACCATTCGAATAGCGTAGGATTCGATTTATATATCAGCTGCAAAGTCTTATTGAGGTCCCAGCCGTTGATATCGAGAAGATTGTTCATCGGTTTTTCAATGACATCTCGGTTTGGTTTGAGTTTTAGATATTCGCTCATCGGGCGGATGTATATGAATCTGATGTCATAGTCGCTGTCAGGAGATTCAAAACCCCATGCCCGACTGCCGGATTCAACCGCTAATAAAATTCGGATGTTATGAATTTTTTCTATTTCTGCGAGTTCTCTAATGATGAGTATTTTCATTGAGATACTCCAAGAATCATTCGTCGGGATGAAGAGATGTGTAAACGCCGGGTTGGATTCATTTTATTTTTTCAGCGGATAGAAGAAGATCGGAAATTTGTCCTTTCCGATTTTTGACCGGGATTTTTTTACCCTATTCGATCGTTTCGAGC
Source organism: Flexilinea sp. (assembly GCA_034430295.1). Lineage (GTDB taxonomy): Bacteria > Chloroflexota > Anaerolineae > Anaerolineales > Anaerolineaceae > Flexilinea. Next base: position 2,274 of record DAOUFC010000030.1, on the reverse strand, counting down.
TCGATCAGGAGCGAGGTAAAATCGCAGCCCTGAATTACGAAGAGCATCCGGTTCAGCGGAAGTCCCGCGTACATCAGTTCGTCCCCGTACAGTTCAGCGCTCTGATTCAGCGCCGCCAACAGCCGATCCAGGCCCGGAATAAAAGGGGATAAATAGCGCGGATCAACGTCGACGTGCAGCGCGACGCGGTATTTTCGGTTCGGGTCAAGCCCGGCGAGCCGAAAGCGCAGCCATCCGGCGTTCGCGTTGTTTAAGCGCTGATAAAAACCGGCGAGCGCTTTCTTTTTGTCTTTCCCGACGACGATCCAACCGGTCTCGTTTCCTTCGAACGGACTGATCAGGCGGTAGAAGTCGCCGCGATGGATCAGCTCGCGGTTTGCTTTCATGAATTTCACCTGATCCTTGACTTTTTCGATTTCGTCGGCGCTGAGCTGGTTCAAATCCAACTCATATCCGAACGTCCCGAAATAGGCGACGTTGGCGCGCGTCGAAAGAGGAACGAAGCGTCCGGTCTGATGATTCGGGACGGCGGAAACGTGCGCGCCGATCGAGCTGAGCGGGTAGCCGTAGCTCGTTCCGTATTGGATGAGCTGGCGTTCGTAACCGTCGGTATTGTCGCTCGCCCAGGTTTGCGGCGCGAAATAGAGCATCCCCAAATCGTAGCGGGCGCCGCCGCTCGAGCAGGATTCGAACAGGATCTCCGGAAATTCGGTTGTCAGACGCGTATATAAGTCGTAAATACCTAAAATATGCTTGTGGAAGGTTTTCCCCTGATCTTCGGGCGCGCTTCCGTTCGAATAACATTCGGTAATATAGCGGTTCGAATCCCATTTGATATACGATATTTTTGCTTCGCGGATGACTTTTGCAATTTGGGAATGAACCTGATCGACGACTTCTTTTCGCGAAAAGTCAAGAACGTACTGGAAACGTCCGTGGGATTGGAACCGGTTCGGCGCGCTGAGAATCCAATCCGGATGCGCGCGGTAGAGGTCGCTGTCTTTATTGACCATTTCGGGTTCGATCCAAAGGCCGAATTTCAGACCCATCGCTTCGATTTTCTCGGATACCCCTTTGATTCCGTCGGGGAGTTTATCCGTGTTAGCGACCCAGTCGCCGAGTCCCGCATGTTCGTCGTTCCGCGCGCCGAACCAGCCGTCGTCAAGGACAAACAGTTCGACGCCGACGTCTTTGGCTTTTTCGGCAATTTTCAGGATCAGCGCCTCATCGAAATTCATCCCGGTCGCTTCCCAGTTGTTGAGTAGGATCGGACGCGGACGGTCGCGCCAGACGCCGCGGACGATTCGCGTTCGGATTAGGTCATGGAACGCGCGGCTTAATCCGTTCAGGCCGTCGCCGCTATAACCGAGAATAACTTCCGGCGTTTGGAACGATTCTCCCGGCGTCAGCCGCCAGCTGAAATTATCCGGATGGATCCCCATCAGTACGCGCGTTGTCCCGTCCGAAGCGCATTCGACCTGTCCGAGATGGCTGCCGCTGTAAACGATGTTAAAACCGAGCGCTTCGCCTTGATGTTCGGTTGTTTCAGGTCTTTTCAGGATAAAGAAGGGGTTCATCTCGGCGCTGCTCGATCCGCGCATACTGAAATTCGCCTGAACGCCGTGATCCAGTTTTCGCGTCCGAACGCTGCGTTCCCGCCCCCATGCGCCGGTAAACGTCATCATCTCATACGCCATATCCGGCAAATCCAGCGACATCGATAACGCGCGCGTCAGCGTAACCGGCGTCCCGCCGTTCAGCTCGAATTTCGCGCTCCGCGTCAGGATCGGGAGATCGGCATAAATCGTATAGAACAGGTACAGCGTCATGTCGGTCACGTCGTCGACGAGCTTCAGAATCAGGGTTTCCCCTTCCGCGTCGGATTCCATCGTCGCGGCAGGGAGCGGGGCGAGGCTGGGTTTCCCGGGGACGATCTCGTAAGATTGGAACTTAAAAGCGCTTATGCGGCTGCCGTTCCGCTGTTCGATTTCGAAGGCCGGGTAACGGAAATCGCTTGTGCCGTAAGACGGGTATTCCTGCCGGGCAAACGACAGGCACAGCCGCGACGGTTCAGGCGCGTTAAACGCGGACATGCCGTGAAGTCCTTCTTCATGCAGATAAGCGAACGACGGACGGTCGTGAACGGTTTTCCCGAAATACAGGTTTTCCATCTGCCCGTTTTCCATGACGGTCATGACATAACTGAAAAAGCGGTTGCGCAGGTGGAACGTTTCAACGTTTGGGGATACGGAAATCAGCATGGGAAAGGTCCTC
>DAOUFC010000029.1:0-3669 GCA_034430295.1 Flexilinea sp. | reverse complement strand
ACCGTCCGCATAGAGGTCAATCGTAACCGCCGGACGTGTTTTCCCATCCCGCCAAATCTTCTTCACCGGGAATGCAACGTTCTTCACGCCGGTAACCGAGTTCGACGTACCGAACGCCGCACCCATCGTGTACGAGACTGCAAATGAGTTCGTCGACGTATCGTATCCCGTTTCATAGTTCGCTGCCGTGTCCGGTCCAATCATCGGCAAGTCAAAATAATGCTTCGAAAGCGGCTCAACCTTTTCACCGGGCTTGAGTTCGATCCGTACCGCCGTAACCGTGGACCAGTCAGCGACCGCCGCCTGCCAGGCGCAGCCGCCCGCACCAGCGTCTTGGACACCGACGACCGGATCCATCGATGGATTCGGAGCAGCGCAGTATTTAATATCATATTTGTCGGTCTCATTTCCAGTTATAGGACCCGTCATCACGCCGTCGAACTGCGAGTTGCGCGCCGGCGAAGTCGAGCCGGCAATCTGATAGTTCGTATCGCCGATCCGCGGTAGTACGTCATAAATCAGAACGTGGGATTCCGAGGTCGTCGCCAGATTGTTGACCTGAATTCGATATGTATACGGTTCATTTAAGGGTACCGGAGCGTCCTTCTTTCCAGCTGGCTGTCCCGCGGGGAAGATGAATTTCTCAGAGTTGACGACCGTCGGGATCGTCGCTTTAAACGTCGCGTTCATCCGAATCGTCAAATCATTTGTCGAGCCGTTGTTATTCAGGTCGAGAACGTCCGGACGCGGGTACGTATTCGGGTTATGCGCCGGGTTCGTATCATCTCCGTGCCCGATCCCAAATACCAGGTTTCCGCTTGCGTCTTTCGCAGCGTACGGACGACCGGAAGCGTTCGTTTCTTTCGTAATCGAGGCGACATCTCCCCATTTCCAGAAATAGTGAACTTCGTTCGCCTTATCGCTGGGAATCTGCCCCGCTTGCGCGGCGTGTTTCGCCTCATAGATCGAGACAAGCGGCATCGGGATCGCGTCCTCGGTGATCTTCAATTTGAACAGAATCCGTAACGGCACACACCCATCCGATGGTGGATTATCCCAAACAGCCCGCATTTTGAAGTTTTTGAATTTGAGCGTAACCGCTTTCAATCCTGTTCCCTGAAAATCGGGAATAACCGTCGTCGAATCCACGTACGGGGCAATCTTAGCATTTGTTCCGCCTCCTGCCCAGGTTTCGACTAAATAGTTTCCTAAATAATCCGCACCGGGGGGAAGGAGCGCCGTAACCGACAGGTCCTTCACCTCGTTGAAACTACAAAGCTGCACATAAGTCCTAGCATCGATCCAAGAACCAATCTGAGTCGCACTCTGATCAGCATTTCCGTAGCCCATCACAACGTACGGCGGTTTATACTCGTACCAGATCGGCGAGCTTGCAACGTTTAATTGGTTCGGGACGCTCCCGGTAGGCAGGAGCAATTCCTGGTCAATTGAAGCATAATTACAGAAGGCGTTCAGGTTATTTGAGCCGCTCCCGTCCGGTTTACAAGTCATCGGGGGTTGATCCAGTTGGGTCGTACTGCCCGGCTTGAACGGATATTGATGGAACGTTTCCTGATACGGGTTCAGTAATTTTTGATCGAGATAGATATTGAAAGACCATCCCGCCGGAAGCGTTTCGCCGGGGTCAAAAACAAATTCAATTCGATCGTACTTTCGGGTATTTCCGCCTAACGTCGCGTATGCTGCGCCCGCGTCCGCTGCCGCAACCTGGGCAGCAACCGCGGCATCCGCATCCGGATCCAGATTAGGGAGAACTGTGTTGTCATTGGCAGTAGTTGGCGTAACGGTATAGACGTCATATCCGCTGCCGTCGGTTTTATAAGCGTGAATCTTGAGTTTTTGAAGGACTGCTTTATAGTAATGGTAAGGACGGCTATTGAACCGAATCTGATTAATGTACAATCGCGGGTCGAGATTATAATCGACAATTTTGTTGATATGGATCCCGTTACTGTTGCGGTTGTTAATACTAATCACATTGCCAAATGAAGTCAGGTCCATCGAACCGGGCGCGAAATTCCGCGTATTCGGCCAGTATCGTTCTTTCGCGAAGTTTACCGGCACAGACCCGGTCAATTTGAACTTGAGCGTGTCCGCCGCGTTGGAAAGCGTTTCAAACTGCGGGTCATAATTAATAGGCTCCAGATCCTTAAGCGTTCCGCTCAGGGTTACTTCGCGATTGACAATCGCGTTGGGGTAGCGTAAATAGAAACCCTTGTTATTCAGTCCTGCCGTGATTGCGGTATCGATCTGAGTATGATTATATTTATCGGCAATGTCCGCATTCACGTCATAATCCAGGACAATCTGGTTCCCGACCTGTGTCCAGCCGGGACTGAGCGGCGCGTCAAAGACCGCTGTACAAGTCGAAGCAACAGCTGTCCCCGAAGTCAAATCGACGCAAGGATACGTCGGCAGGTCAATAATCGCCTTCCCTTTCGGGAAATAGCGCATCTTGGCGCCGATGTTTGAATAGTTTGGCGGGTTCGCCGTCGTAACGTGGTATCGGAGCGGTGACGTCTGAGCCGGGTCGATGTAAGTAAACCCGCCGCTCGTCACGCCTGTACCGGCGTAAAGCGTTTGATTATCCGAATTGTTTCCATTGTCAAAAACCGGAGTGGAATTAAAAAGGTACATGGCCGGCGGATCGTTCGCAAAGACAAACGGGTTTGCCATAGGGGCCGCTTCCTTAATCAGCGTTCCATCCGCCGCAAGCAGCTCCGTTTTTGGCGAAACGACAACACCATTCGGAATGACGTTCTGAAAATGATGTGAAATATTGACGTCGAACGATCCTTTCGTAACCGTTGAAATGTCTTTCAACTGAATGTTGACGTACAAATTATCCGCATCTTCCGTGATCGTAAAGTTTTTAGCTAACGAATTTCCCGCGGTATCTACCTTATACCAGGCATGAATCGGACGAAACAGTTTTTTTGAGAAAGCTACTCGGACCTTTCCTCCCTGCAGTGTCGAAGTAAGCGATGTCCCATCGATCGTGATGGACATAACTTTCAAATCGGAATAATAATATCCACCGGCGGGATTCGCTGCCGAACCATTTCCGAAACGCGCAATGGAAATAAGCGGGTCGGCTCTCTGCGCAGAAACCGATTCAATGCCAAATCCCATTAGGAGCATGATCGCGATCATCATCGCGAAAATTCGGGCTGCACCTTGGATTTTCGTCCTGTTTTTTTTCATAAAAATACACCTCTGGCACAATTCATTTGACAGGCAATTTAACCCTGAGCTTATTTTATCATAATGACTATTATTTTTACACGATGGAGCGCAAATTTATTTCCGTTGTGAGTTTGTGAGTTGACCAAGTAAATGCAACCGGGGCAGGCAGAAAATCTGAAATTTAATTGCATTTACTTGGTAAGAAGAAGAGTTGCATTTACTTTGTCAAAAAAAGTGAGGAGCGAACAGCAACCGGGAAGTCCAGTGCGGTCTAAATATTCTACAATTATGTCTAAGGCACCGGAGAAGGAGATGCGAAAGATGAAAAAACATATGCGCACCGACGACCGGATACAGATCGAAATCATATTGAAACAAAAGGAAGCGCTATCAAAAATAGCAGAAAGGATCGGGAAAAGCAGATCAACCATCTCACGAGAAATCAGAAAACACGCGATAGAA
>DAOUFC010000028.1:0-2332 GCA_034430295.1 Flexilinea sp. | reverse complement strand
CATGAAATCCGGTCCGTTCTCCGCCATTACGGGGCACAGGATGACCGACGCGGATATCGACCGCATGCGTGATCAGGACAAATCGCCGGGTAGCGCCGTCTGCGAAGACTGTATTCACATGTTCACGGACATCAGCGCCTCTCCGAACGGCTCATCCGATACGAAATATTATGAACGCGACAATCTCGGCACACGGCAGGATTCTTTCGGGCAGGCGAACGTTTACTGGATGGCCGAACGGGTCCGACTGAAAGTCAAACCGCCGTTCACGCTGTTCGCCATGCCGTCGAAAAAAGCGGCGGAAAAAGCGCTGTTGGAACTGCCGTTCATGCACCGGGCCGCCGATACCGGCAAGCTGATCTGCGACCGCATGATGACGTTCGGCGTTTACGAAACCAAACAAAACGGCAGCCTGACCGGCGAATTCGAAGCCATGATCACGGGCAGCGACCTGACGCTCGCCGAGTTTAACCTGGCGGAAGAGGCGCTTAAACGTCACGGCGGAAAACGCAAAAACAGCGCCGCGCCCAACGCGTCGGTTCAGGCGGAGAAAATCGTCCTCGGCGACGCGGCGAAGGTCGCGTACGATACAACGACGGTAAGCGCCGACGGGAAAAACACGTACGAATGTTACAAAGCGCCGGATAAGGCCAGCGCGCTGGCGTTCCTGAAGACGAAAACCGTAACGAAACCGCTGTACTATATCGCCGTCGATACGCCGGAAGGAAGCTTCGGACGCGACGTCAACGGCTGCTACCGCGTCGCAGATGAATCGGAAATGAACCAGTCAACCGTGACGTTTTTATAACTACCCCTGAGGCACGCGCAGCCGCCGCACCCGACCCTGATTCGGCAGGTACTACACAGGCGGAATCGAACGGCTGCGCGCCGTCTCTTCGGAACGGGAAAGAGCAAAACACGGATTCATCTATCCTCTGATCAACACACAAGGCTCAAACCTTGCGCCAAACGATTTGGCGTAAGTCAGGCACACGGTAGATTTGTTAAAATCGGAGGCAACCGATATGCACAAATGGTTTGTTTATCTGGCGATCGGTTTAGGGATCGCAAATGTATTGTTTCAATTTGCCGGCGAGCCCGAGCAATTTCAGGGAATGCCTCGAATTGGCGGGCTATTTCCTTTGCACGCTACGAGCAGGACAACGATCTGTCCAACGACGGGGAGGAGATCGCCTGACACGTGATATCCGTTTCGGACGGACAGGCGTTGTTGTTATGCGATAACGTACTCGATATGAAACCGTATCACAGGTACAGCAGCAAGATTACTTGGGAAGATTCAACGCGCAGAGCCTGGCTGAATGGGGAGTTTTATGAGAGCGCTTTCAACAAGGAGGAAAAGAACCTTATCGTTTTATCGGAAGTCGTGAATGAGGATCATCCAGACTATGGAACAGACGGGGGAAACAATACAAAAGATCATGTGGTTCTGCTCAGATCGGAAGAAATAAACCGATACATGACGGATACCAATGATCTGGGAGCGAAAGCGAGTGCGTACGCAATTGCGAAAAGTATCAAAGTCTATGCGAGCGACGCCGATGATTGGCTGTCCAAATCCATTAGAATTGACACTTATGAGGGTATTGCTTCATGGCGGCTGCGTTCTCCGGGAGTTGACTCCGGCAAAGCAGGAATATGGGTCGGTCCTCTGTTTGACGCCATTTTCGGCGAACCTGTAGAGAATAACAACGGTATCTGCCCCGCATTGCGGATAAACTTAGGAAAATGATAAAGAATATAGACCGCAACGAATCCGCATCTGAAATCACCGAATTTGTCTCGGAAAGCACTGATTCAATCTTTCACTCCTTGCCCCCCAAAAAAACTGTGTAACTCACGGGGGCTCGGGGACTTGTTCCACGGAAAAACTGGAGGATAAGCTCCTCCAAAATTACCATTAAAAAATCGGGATGGATGGATTCCTCGAAGCCAAAGGCTGAGCGGGAGTCATGGCCATCTCGATCCAAAACGAACGGATGATAAGATTTTTTCTCTACCCCAAAGCAAATCTGAAAAACCAGGAAGCGCACGTCCTTAATATCAGTAAAAATATAATCCAAACCCACTGAAAAGTGTCTGTTTCAAATTTCCATGGAATTAAGGAAGTTCCTTAGGATTGATTATATTCTTAAAAAAGTTGTAGTAAGGAGTCGAAACTTTGCCGTTCTTCAAAATCGGAAAAGAAGCAACATGAATAGATGAATGAGCAGAAGTATTTTGTCGTTTTTTGGCATCATTTGAATTCTTTGTGAGGACAGGTAATTTCTCGAATGTAAAGGTCTTTTGCTCCAACCGGGGGAGATGGCAG
>DAOUFC010000027.1:0-9751 GCA_034430295.1 Flexilinea sp. | reverse complement strand
TATAATAACTTATATTCGACCGTTGATAATCATGCAACACTTGAGACAAAGTTAAAGGTGAATGAAAATCCAGATGAGAGGGGATTCATTAATTTTATTTCTGATATATCAGAAAATAACAAGAACATGCTGAATGAACTTAGCATCATGTTAAAAGAGATGGATGAACTAAGATTGTCAGTTGATACGAGTACGTCCGAATTAGATCGCGTAAGAAATAAAAGTGGCCATGTTGATACATCTTATGCTATAAAGATATTGCGTAAACTTTCCGATCCGGTTACGAAATTTGCTGGGAAATTGAAAGTTCATGTTGATAATATTTTTGGTTATTGGGATGTCATCGAAAATAGTTATCTGTTACTATTGGATAGTAAACACTATCAAAATATTGAAAAAATTAGTGCGTCAATGTTGTCATTGAATGAAATGAAAAAGCCACTAGAAAATACTGATGAAAATATAAATAAGTTCATCGCGACGTTGGAAGACCTTGAAGGCATTGAACGAAATCTAAATAAGGCGACAGCATTACTAAAAAACGAATTCGAAAGATTCCTGACATTAACAGAAACGATGAAATCATCTATTATTAGAATTAATGCCAAAGGTGAAATCGTTATAAATGAATTATCGGTTATGTCAAAAATACCGCGCCGATAAGCGCTCCCGCCAACGTTAGGTAAATCGGATTGAGCTTATATTTGAGCGCCGCGAAAAGCGCTGCGGCGGAGAGAACGATCATTCCGATCATTGTCGGGGTCACTGTAACGGTTAGAATATCGCGGAACGAATCGACGCTGAAAAAGATCGATTTCGAAAGTTTCAGCGAAGTGAAAATCATTAAACCGCCGGTAGCGGGAACGATGCCGGTAAAGAGGCCTTTGACGGCTTTACTGTTTCGAAAGCGATCGAGAAACAATAAAACCAGCGTGCAGACGATGATCGACGGTAAAATTGCGCCGATTGTGGCGAGGGTCGCGCCGAGCCAGCTGCCTTTGATAAAACCGACGTAAGTCGCGGCGTTGACGGCGACCGGCCCGGAACAGATCAGGTCAAGCGCGGTCATGTCGGCGAATTCGCCGGTCGTTAATCCGACGCGCGCTATCCCCTCGTCGAGGATCATCGCCATCATACCGTATCCGCCGCCGAAAGACGTGAATCCGATTTTCAGGAACATCAGGAACAAAGTTAATTGGATTGCCATCGCTTATTTCCTTCCTGTTTCGGATTCACCGGCCGGTTTTCGGAACATGACGAACAGAATTCCGCACGCACCGCAGAGAAGAATCGTATAAAACGCGCCGATCGGCGTCAGCAACGGCAGCAGCAGCGCGAGGACGATCATGATTTGGGCAAAGCGCGTCGATTTATTCCGCATGATGATGTTGATTCCGGTTTGCATCAGGACTGCGATCGATACGGCGCGGATGCCGTTGATCGCGCCTCGCATGATCCGGGATTCAGGCAGCTGCTGGAAAAGAACCGCGACGATCAGCATACTGAAAAATGCGGGAAGCACGGTTCCCGATATCGCCATGGCCGCGCCGAACGCACCGGCGAGGCGTTTCCCGGTAAAGTAACTGTTATTGACGCCGATAATCCCCGGGAGCGAATTGCTGAGCGCGATGATTTCAAGATACTCGTCTTCGCTCATTAATTTGTGCTTTTTTGTGATTTCGAAGATCAGTTGGGGCGTCGCGGCAAGCCCTCCGGTAAACGCGAAGACCATCGCTTTAAGATAGATCCTAAGCAAAAGCAAGCCTTTTTTATAGTCTGAGGCGTCGGCATACGGATTTTGACGGTCGTTTGGCTGCGTCATCATAGGGGAATCCTTCTAGAAAGAAATATCTCGCTCAATTATAGCACCCGTTTCGGCGATCGAATTTTCATGCTCCGGAATCCGGGCGGTATAATGATCTAAATTTGTCGGACTCAATAGGAGGTCGTTCATGGCTGATCAGCGGACGGGCGATAACGCGCTGGCAATTTTACGTAAATATATTCAAGGCGAAACGTTAATCCGTCATTGTCTAACGGTCGAGGGCGTTATGCGCCATTTCGCCGAACTGAACGGGGCTGACGCGGACGAATGGGGCTTATTAGGTCTGCTGCATGATTTGGATTTCGAATTGTATCCGGAATCCCATTGCGTCAAAGTCGTCGAGCTGCTCAAAGCGGAAGGTTTCAGCGACGATTTTATTCATTCGGTCCAGAGTCACGGTTTCAGATTATGCTGCGACGTCGAACCGGTCAGCCGCAAAGAATGGGTCCTGTATACGATTGACGAATTGACCGGTTTAGTTTACGCCGCTGCGTTGATGCGCCCGTCGAAGAGCGTCCTCGATTTGGAAATGAAATCGGTCATGAAGAAGTTTAAAACGCCGGCTTTTGCGGCGAATGTCGATCGCGACGTAATCCGAAACGGCGCGGAAAAATTGGGGATCCCGCTTGAAACGGTAATTGCGGAGACGATTCAAGGAATGCGCAAAATCGCGGGCGAGATCGGGCTGCGGGGCGTCGTCGAGTAGACGTTTTCCCACTGAATTTGATCTGGAAAACCGCCGAACGAGAGGCTAAAACTCCGCCCGGCGGTTTTTTGTGTTTAGAATCCGTGAAGCCCTTTCGCGTCGGTCAAGATTTCGCGGATTTGATGGTCGTTGAGGAGCGGATTGATATTCGTTTCGCCGTAGACGCGGCCGATGCCGCGAACGTCGACGAATAAGCGCTCGATTTTTTTAAAGATGATCCCGCTGCGCAGGATGGTGTAATAGAAATCGCAGTTGTCGAAAAAGGCGGTTTCGCCCGGTTCAATTTCGGGTTTATCCGGCTTTTTCGTGTTTTCGTTTTCGTCGCGGATGACGATTTCCGATCCGTCGGAAAGGACGAACCCGGTTTGGAGGATGGTCAGCGGCGTCGCGCTGGCGTTCGCGATATACAGGTCGAAAGTCAGATAACCTTTTTTCTTAAAAACGACGTGGTTGACGTCGTCGATCGTAAACTGGACGGTCGGTTTCGCTTTCCGGCGCAGTGCGCGGAAACCCCAGGCGATCAGCCGGATCAGCAGGTACAGGCAGATCAGGAAAAATGATATGAACCCGAAAATTTGCGCCCAGCGCGGATCGAAAATCGAAAAGAACCAATCCGGAAAATTCTCAAGCGTAATACCGTTCATAGCGCCTCATTTCAGCAGAGATACGAGTTTTTCCTAATTGTAACGGATTTTCGGATTTGTTTCGGCAAACCCGGCCGTATCAGAATTCCTGCGGCCCCAAATCGCAGCGTTCCCCCTCAAATCCGCAGTCTTGGAACAGATCGTATGAAATCGGCAGCACCGTCCGTCCGGCAGGATGAAATCGACCTGAATGACCAGCGCGTAGGTTTTTACGCCGATGACGCTCGAATCTGAAAAGCTTCTGAGCCCGGTGTTCTCAAAGCGAAATTCGTCTTGATCCGTCTCACTTGTCAGCGTGTACGTCAAAACGTCGTTTTCGATCTTGATGTCGCTGAATTGTATTTGCGCGTTGTCAGCCGAAGCTTGAAATTCTTTCATTAAATCGGAGCCGGACGCAGCCGCCGGTTTGCTTCGATCCTCGGCCGCAACACGTTCCGGATTTTGAAAAACGAATGTTTTCTCGAACGGTTCGGCGACAGCTGCGAAGGTCTTTCCCGGCTTGCCGGACGCCGGATCTCGGATAACAAGAGCGGGCTTGCCGATAGTAAACTGCGCCGTGTCCCAGGTCGTGTCAGGGGTCAGTTTTTCGGATGAGAATGTGAAAAATAAATCAAAACCGTTTTTCAAATCGGAGGTTTCCTCATTTTCGATCAGACTCGTTGTCAATGTTAGCTTGGCGTTTCCCTTGGAAAAATAAAATTCCCGATCTCAAAGCGAATCGGAACTGAACTTGTTCCCAACGGAACTTTTTCCGAAAGGATGCTAATCGGAGCTATGGTATTGCCGCTTTGCGCATAGACAAATTGTGCATAGCTGATAAAAATGGCAATCCATAGCAGGAGTAACCGGAAGCGGGGTTTGTTCATGGCGGAAGCGCTCCTTTCACATGGCAATTTTCTGTTGACGATTTGTATCTTAATTTTATCGCTGACCGAATGCGTTTTAACATGTTCTGGGTTTTCTTTTCCCGGATTGAACGCAGCTTTGAGGTGTGCGTAACTGTATCCGCTATGTTGTCTTCCTGCGTTTCGACGGTTATGTCATCAGCCCGGCCCGGTTACCGTTGACAATTCGGCGGATTTCGGTGATAATCAGTTCGTTCTAAAGTTCCGGGTAACCCTCAAAGCGTTTCCGCTGCCTGAAAGAAAGTCATAGAAAGGCTCAGCGAGCGGTCAGGCGCAACGTTCCAGAAACTTGGGAGAAAAAAAGGTACAATGGCTAATATTAAGTCACAGAAAAAGCGAAATAAGCAGAATGAAGCCCGACGGCTGCGAAACCGATTAGTCCGCGGTCCGATGCGTTCGGCGTTGGCGAAAGCCCGTACGGCGGTAGCGCAATCGAGCGAGAACGCTGACGAGCTGGTTTTCAACGCGATCCGCGCGTTGGATCGAGCCGTTCAGAAGGGCGTTCTGCACAAGAACAACGCCGCCCGCAAGAAGAGCCGACTGGTTAAAAAGTTAGCTGCGAAAGCGTAGTTCTTGGGATCCTCCGATTTTTTCGGAGCAGGTACCGAGCCGCATTGAAGAGGGCTGGATACGGCAAGTATATTCAGCCCTTTTTGATTAAATTTTTCGGACGCTTTGTCCGCGGTTTGCGAGGAGTCAAGGTAGACATGTTTGAGAATGAACAACGAGAATTAGCGGAACAGGTTCAAACGATTAGCGCTCAGGCGGGATATCCGATCGACGTGATTCAGTGGTCCTGGATTCCGTTTAGCGGAAGCTGGGGCCTGGCGATGTCTTTCTTCCAGGTCGTCGCGAACGAAGCGAAAGCGCGCGGCGAAAAAGTTAACATCGCGCAGAAAGCGCAGGAGCTCGCCGAACGGATTGCGGCCGATATCACGCTGCCGGACGGTTTCGAAAGGGCTGAAGCGGTACGCGGTTACTTGAATGTCTATTTTTCTTCTAAGGAATATGCGCGCCGGACGATCGATATTGTTCTCGAAGAAGGCGCAGCGTTCGGACGCGCGCCGCGGACGGGGAAACGGACGATGGTCGAATTCGCACAGCCGAATACGCATAAGTCGTTCCATGTCGGGCATTTACGCAACGTTATCCTGGGTAACGTCGTCTGTAATTTGATCGACGCCGGCGGCGACGACGTTATCCGAACGACGTATCTGGGCGATATCGGGCTGCATGTGATCAAGTGGATGTGGTGTTACATGAAGTACCATTCCGACGAGCAGCCGACGGGCGACATTACCCGCTGGATGGGCGACTTATACACGGAAGCGTCGCAGCGCGCCGAAAGCGAAGCGGGCGCGGAAAGCGAAATTCGCGAGCTGTTCGCACGCTGGGACCGCCGCGATCCGGAAATCGTCGCGCTTTGGAAAGAGACGCGCCAGTGGAGTATCGACGGATTCGAAGAAATTTTTAAGACGTTGGGCGTCCGTTTCGATCATTATTATTTCGAGAGCGACGTCGAGGATTCTGGAAAAGTCGTCGTTGACGAATTGATTGCGAAGGGGATCGCGGTCGACGAACGGCCTGAAAACGCAGTCGCCGTCAAGCTTGACGAGAAATACGGAACGAAGGATAAGTACCGCGTCCTCGTCGTGCTGCGATCCGACGGGACGTCTCTATACGCGACGAAAGATCTGGCGCTGGCGATTCAGAAGTTCGACGAATTCAAGCTCGATCGATCCGTGTATGTGATCGACGTGCGCCAGTCGTTGTACATGACGCAGATTTTTAAGACGCTTGAGCTGATGGGGTATGCGTGGACGAAGGACTGTTATCATTTATCCTATGAAATCGTCAACCTGCCCGGGAACGTGACGATGTCGTCGCGGGACGGGACGGTCGTCTTTTTGAACGATCTCCTGGCGGAAGCGAAAGCGCGCGCGCTCGAAATCGTTCGCGAGAAGAATGCTGATTTGCGTGAAGACGAAAAGCTGCGCGTAGCCGAGCTGGTTGCGTTAGGCGCGCTGAAATATTCGATGATTTCGCGCGATAATACGAAAATCGTGACGTTCGATTGGGCGTCTGCGCTCGATTTTAACGGTCAGGCTGCGCCGTATATTCAATACGCCGCCGTTCGCGCCAACAGTATTCTGAAGCGGACCGGCGCGCCGTTGCCGGATAACGTTGCGCTGACGTATGAACTGACCGAGGTTGAAACGGAGCTGATCGACCTGATGACGCGCGTTCCGAAAGAGATCCTCCGTTCGGCGAAGGAGATGAAACCGCTGTACGTCGCGACGCTGGCGTTCGATTTAGCTAAGACGTTTAACGAGTTTTACCGCGTTTGCCCGGTTATGAAAGCTGAACCTGCCGTCCGTGATTTTCGCTTAAGATTGACCGCCGCGGCGCGGCAGGCGATCGTGAATTGTTTATCCGTGTTGGGAATTGAGACGCCGGACGTTATGTAACGACGTTTGACTGAAGCGAAAGCGTTCCGTTCCCGCGGAACGCTTTTTTATTGAAACCGCTAAAGCGTTGGGAATTTGGACATGATTGAAGTTATCGGAAAAGAAAACCGCGCGCTCTGTTTCTGCGATGAGTTAGAAGCGGGCGCGGAAGAACAAATCAAAGCGGTTTGCGATCGGATTGAATTCGCCGACAGCAAAATCCGTATTATGCCGGACGTTCATGCCGGCATGGGCTGTACGATCGGGACGACGATGACGATTCATGATAAGATCGTTCCCGGCATGGTTGGGGTCGATATCGGCTGCGGGATGGAGACGGTCGAGATCGCGGAGCGGAGCGTCGATTTTACCCATCTCGATCGGGAGATTCGGCGCGGGATCCCGTCGGGATTCAATATCCGTAAAAAAGAACACGCGTTGAACGGCGAGATCGACCTGGAAGAACTGCGCTGCGTTTCGGCGGTGTCGCTCGATCGCGCGCGGCTCAGTATCGGGACGCTCGGCGGCGGGAACCATTTTATCGAAATGGGTCGGGACGATACGGACCGGCTTTACCTCGTCGTTCATTCGGGGAGCCGAAACCTCGGGAAACAGGTTGCCGAGCATTATCAGAAGCTGGCGGTCAAACAGCGTAAAGAGGAAAGCGGCGCAAGGACCGAAACGCCGCTTCCGAAAGACCTGACTTATCTTTCGGGCGGACTTTTTGAGGATTATCTCCACGACATGCGCATCGTGCAGAAATACGCGGTCCTGAACCGAGAGGCGATGGTGAGGACGCTGTTACGCGCGATGGGCTGGACGATTACGGATCGTTTCACGACGATTCATAACTATATCGACACGGATGAGATGATGCTGCGCAAAGGAGCGGTATCGGCGAAAGCGGGCGAGCGGCTGCTGATTCCGATGAATATGCGCGACGGGAGTTTGGTTTGCGTCGGAAAAGGAAACCCGGATTGGAATTCGTCCGCACCGCATGGCGCAGGGCGGCTGCTGAGCCGGAAAGCGGCGCAGGCGCAGCTGTCGATGGCGGCGTATCAGGACGCGATGAAGAACGTTTTTACAACCTGCGTCTCAAAAGCGACGCTTGACGAGGCCCCGATGGCGTATAAGCCGATGAGTGCGATCTTGGCTCAAATCGGCGCGACGGTCGATATCGTGAAGAGGATTTGCCCCGTGTATAACTTTAAGGCTGCGGAACGATAAAAATTGTATACAGACGGGCAGAATGACATAATTCTTTTTGTTTGCTCGGAAATATGTGTTTTTTCTGCTCGTCTAAGTCTCGATTCTAATCGTTAAATCCATATGAATTCCAATCTTGACATTTAGTGAACTCAAACAATATAATTCACTTACGATCGTATCTACAAAAAACAGCTGGATCTAATTTTATTAATAAAGGAGTTTGAAATGAAAATGAAATTTTGGTTAATTTGCTGTGCTTTGTTCCTGCTATTGTTATTTCCAAGTTTTGTTATTGCGCAAGAAGTGATTGAATTAGATTTTACGCAATGGTGGGAACCGGAACTTCCGACAGGCGCCTTGCGCGAAATCGTAGATCAATTTGAAGCAGAGAACTCGAATATAAAGATTAATTTGGTTAGCGGTCCATATGCCTCAACTCGGGAACAAATCGTTGCTGGCGCTGCAACAGGGACAATGTCGGATATTGTAGGATTAGATGGGGCATGGATTCATGATTTCGTTCGGCAAAATGCATTAGCAGATCTCTCAAAATTAATAAATGAGAATGAGTTCGATGCAAGTTTATTGTCTCGCGAAGTGAAGATTAATGACGTGACTTATATGATTCCTGTTGTGAATTTTATTTATCCGCTGTTTCTTAATATGGATATTTTAAATGAGCATGGGATTAATGATGCACCTATAAATCATACTGAATTTTTGGAGATAGCTAAAACCGTTACCAATGAAAAAGAAAATGTGTATGGTTGGGTAATTCCTTTGTCCTTGGAAGCTCCAAATGGAATCAAAAACGATATAATGTCGTTGCTTTGGGCTTCAGGCGACCGTATCTTAGAAAATGGTTCCCCTAATTTGACCAGTGACGAGATGGTAGAAAACATCACTTTTGTTAAGAATATGTACGATTCCGGTGTTGTTCTTCCAGGCGCTTTTGGTATGCGGGAGCAGGATAAAGTTGAAGAATTCACGAACGGACGCGTCGCGATGATGATTTCTTCTATGGCGCATATCAATTTATTGCGAAAAAATAACCCTGATCTGAATTTTTCTATTTCACCTTTACCAGTAAAGGATGGGTACGAAGGTAAAAGTGGAATTTGTTCCGCTTCTTGGGGTTTAGGAATTGCTGAAAACAGTGAACATAAAGAAGAAGCTTGGAAATTTATCGAATTTTTGATGAGTGAAAAGATAAATAGCCAACTTTCGACTTACGCGAATGCTTTTCCAGGTAACAATAATTCTGTTCCATCATTTGTAGAAGCTGATGAAATCTTTGCCACAGCGTTTAAAATCTTCCAAAATGGGCAAACTTTAAATGAATTCGAAGGTTTGCCTGTCGCAATTGAATTACAACGTTCTTTTGATGAGGAATTGCAATTAATGTTGGAGGGCGATCAAACTATCGAAGAGATGCTAGAAAACGCCCAGGTCCTTTGGGATAATGAATTCTAAATAATCTGGATTTCTTCATTACTGCTAGGACATCGCTTCAATTTTGAAGCGATGTCTTAAACATATCATAGCAGTCCCAATATGATTATTTTGTTGATGAGGAGTTTAAATGACAAAAAAATGTAAAGGGATCATATTTATTCCATATTTTTTTATCCTGCCAACAATCTTTATGATTTTAATTTTGTTAGTTACTCCGATAATCATGGTCATCGGTTATTCCTTTTTCGATAATGTAATTATGAATAAAAATCCGCAATTTATCGGAATTGGAAATTACATTCGGATATTGACGGACCGCAACTTCATTACCGCATTCCGAAATTCGTTAAAATTTACGATTTTTAGCGTCATTTTCCATTTAGTGATCGGTCTGATTTTTGCGTTATTGTTGAATTCTAAATCAGTTAATCCTATTCTTAGAAGTATCTTTAGAGTGATTTATATTTTGCCTTGGGTATTCACGTCTGCGATTGTCGCAGTACTTTGGAGGTTGTTGCTAAATCCGAACGGCGTAATTAATTTTATTTTATAGATCGGAA
>DAOUFC010000026.1:0-3212 GCA_034430295.1 Flexilinea sp. | reverse complement strand
GTATCACATTTGCGCAGAAATATAAGACAATACATACGTAACGTCGTTTTGCCTTCTTTATTGGCTATAACGAGCCTATATACATCATTATTTATTTAAAAATATTTCCTTTCCGTTTGGGAAGTAGACTTGCCCGTCCCCGCGGAAGATTCGCTTTCGCAATTTTTCCGTCCGGGAGGTTGGTTAAATTGTAATAGCCTATCCGCCGATCCGCAATATTTTTCGTTTCGAAGGATTCGGCTTTTCGCCCGCCACGCTCCTGATGAACGGCATACTCGCCGTGTCAAAGCCAAATTATAAATCGACCGCAGATATTAAATGGAACTTTACCAAATTCGTCGTCGATCGGGAAGGCAATGTTGCGGCCCGTTTTGAACCCGCCGCGGATATGCGAGGAATCCGCAAATTAACTAGTTGAGGAATTAGTCGGATAAGCGAAGAACCGACGCGGGCGCAGCGTTTCTTCCTACCGGGAAACGACGGAAAACGAACGGCCTTTCCTAAATTTTAAATGATATAAACGCTTATCGAAATAAGGGTGATATATAGCCGCTTATTTATTGATTTTCTTCCATTGTTTTTAATTATCTGAGGAATATAATATATCATATGATTGATAGAAAAAGTCGCCGTCTGTATGCTTACGATACGGACAATTCCCAGAAAGGTGGACAATATGAAACGAACTGTATTGATTGTCATTTTGATCGGCACGCTGGCAGCCGCCGCTGCCGTTTTCGCTTCGGCAAACCGCCAGGATCAAGACGAAGGACGCCTCATCCCTATTTCCGTTGACAAGGTTCAGCATGAATTTATTCAAGTCCTTGAAGAAGGAATCCTTTCCGGACGTATCTACCCGTCTTTGACGGGCAGTTATTATTTCCGCGAGCGCTTCGAAGCGGAAACGAACGTCTTTGACCGGCAGGTTAAGCTCTTCCGCCTTTTCGATCCTGAAGTCTCCGCTCACGTCATTTTTGCAGACGTTACGTGGGAAAGCGCGGACGAAAACCCGTCGGAGCCTGACAGCAGCTGTGGATTCGTTTTTCGCGATAACGATCGCGAAGCCCACCCGAACGAACCGGACAGCTTCATGATTTCGCAGATTGCCATGGACAGGAAAGATTACCTCTGGGGGTCGAATCGGGATACCCTCGTTAATTACGGACGGAAAGATTTTCCCGACCCAAAACCGGATCAGAAAACGCATAAACTCGCGGTTTTTGCCAACGGTTCCGATGTGTCCGTACTGTTGGACGGGGTTGAACTCCGACGTCATTTCGACGTATCCGTCGTCAATCCGGGCCAAATCTTCTATATGATCCAGTCCGGAACGAATACCGGTTTCGGCACGCGTTGCACGTTCGAAAACGTCAACCTCTTCGTTCCGGATTTCCAGCCCGCACCCGTTGCAAATATTCCTCCGGGTCAACAACTTCCGCCGATTGTGATTCCGCCGCCGGTTATCGTCGTTCCGCCGGAAGTCATTCCGACGCCCGCGCCGACAGCGACGCAGGAATCGAACGATTGGACGCCGCCCTGGCATCAAGTCGCGACGATTTCGATCCCATGGGAAGAACTGCTCGCTACGCCGACGCCGGAACCGGACGATTGAACGCCGCCATGGATCGAAACCGCGATCGTCGATATGCCGCCTTTCGGCGACCCGATCAATCCGGATATAAATTTTGACGACTTAATCTTTACGCCCACGCCGACCTGGCCTCAACTCGTCGGTCCGACGGAAACGCTCCCGCCCTTTATCTGGCCGTGGCATCAATCAGACTGGGACCCGGTTGAGAGGAGCTGTCCGGATGATCTGGAAGGATCCTTGAAATGGGGCCACTTCGATGCGTCGGTCTGTAATTTTGCGGCGTATCCCCCGGATAAACAGGAAATCGTCGATTTCTACTGCTCGCGCACGGATGACTTTAGAGAAGCCTGTTCGAAGGGAAACATCCCATACGATTTCCATAAATTCTGCATAGAGTGGGAACTGGCCGCAAAGGAAAACGGCATCCCGAACAGGGCGGAAGACTGCTTTAAGAAATTGAATACAATGAATCATGCGCAAAATTTATATTGCCTGATGTACGATCAGGCGCATGTTGCATGTTCATGGGACGACTCCTATCGAAATTCGAATTGTAAAAACGTCCTTTTAAATCGGGGATTGTACGACGGCAGCCCTGATCTGACTATGCAAACCATTTACGATCTCTGTCACGCCTGTGAACTATATCTCGACCCGAAACAATGCTCCGCCCCTTGGTTGGATCCTCCTCCGGATTGTTACGACGTTTCGTCGCGCTGCGAGAACAATATCGACTATATGCTCTGCAATAACCTGGATATCCTAAAAATATCCGGAGCCACGGACGCTCTGATTGAAGAGATCGGAGCGTACTGTAAAGAGTATGATCTGATCAACCCGAGCGGCGGAACAACGTTTATGATGGGGCCGGGAGGAACGCCGGTTCCGAATACGGACAATTCGAAACCCGTACCGCCCAATCTGATGGAACCGACACCGTACATCTACCCGACGCCGATGCCATACTTTCCTGAACCGGTCATACCCACTCCGTATATTCCGAATGATCCCAACATTCCGGACATCCACTGGGATAACCCGGCCCCGACCGAAGCGCCGCCAGACGGACATGGAGGGTTTATCGATCTCGGAGAGTATATCAATCCCGGTCTCGCAATTCCCGGATTTCTCTTCCCAACGGCAACGCCCGTAATAAAGTAGTACGCCGCAAGGAAAAGTTAATTTAACCTGACAAAAAATCCTGCCAAAAGCAGGATTTTTTGTCATCTGTATGGAAGGAGGGGAGAATTCGCGTTTTATTTAGCCCCGCCTGTAGAACGCCTTCTCGCAGAATCGCAGGGCAATTCCGCTCGAATCTCGGCGTTTTTGCGTCTCGCCCTCACGGATTTATCCTCGTCAGGGGATTCAAATCCATCTTCACATCTTTCGGCATAATAAAAAGAAACCCAATATTGAGTTTCTCTTTCCTGCGGAGAGAGTGGGATTCGAACCCACGATACCTTTCAGTATACGCGCTTTCCAGGCGCGCGCGTTAGGCCA
Source organism: Flexilinea sp. (assembly GCA_034430295.1). GTDB lineage: Bacteria > Chloroflexota > Anaerolineae > Anaerolineales > Anaerolineaceae > Flexilinea. Next base: position 121 of record DAOUFC010000026.1, on the reverse strand, counting down.
ACTACGCTATCTCTCCTAAATCGACCAGTTCGATTATATCATAATCAAAAAACGACGCAAACTTCCGCCGCAAATCGGGCTTTTCTACCTTTCCGACAAGACCGGACGGATCGTCGATTCG
>DAOUFC010000025.1:0-10284 GCA_034430295.1 Flexilinea sp. | reverse complement strand
GAAATGCTTCAAGGAAAAACGATTCGATAAAATGCGGCTGAAGCTTATGCGCTTCCATCCGCTCCATATCCTCGCGAATTGCCATGACACGATAAACGTCCATCGTATCGTCCGTCAGCACATTTTCTTCAAGCAGACGGCGCAGCGATTCACGATCCAGCGAATTATCAACAACTTCAAGGAGACGTTGGCGAACGTCTTCCTGATTATTATAACGAATCGCCTCGATTAGTAAATCCCTAAGCGACTTGTTGTCGAACGTTACTTTTCCGAGAACGTCGAAAACTTTCCCATGGAGCGCCTCTCGTTCTTCTTCTAATTTATCGAATAGTCGCTGAAAGACGAGTCCCTCGCGTGTCTCCCTTGCAACCAGATTCCATAGATGGCAGACTTCGGTCTGTCCGATTCGATGAATTCGGCCGAAGCGCTGTTCAAGTCGATTCGGATTCCAGGGGAGATCATAATTGACCATCAGGTGCGCGCGTTGCAGGTTGATTCCCTCGCCGGCCGCGTCGGTCGCGATCAGAATGCGAACTTCTTTATCCTGTTTGAAGCGCTCCTCGACCTTGCGGCGTTCGTCGCGAAGCATCCCGCCGTGAATCGTGACGACGGCCTCTTCGCGACCGAGCAGCGTCCGAATCTTATCCGTCAGGTAACGAAGCGTATCCCGATGTTCTGTAAAAATAATGAGCTTCTCGCGCGCCCCCTCCGAACTGAACATGTTACGGTCATCCTGCAGAAGTTTGGACAGTTCCTCCCATTTACGGTCCTCGCCGCTTTGACGGACAGACGCCGCCATACGTTCAAGTTTTCTCAATACGCTTATTTCAGCGTCTAATTCAGCGATCGTCTGCGAAGCGGACGCCTGATCGACGACCAGTTCTTCCGTTTCTTCAAGCTCTGCAGAGGGAAAATCGTCTTCGTCATAGTCATCAACCGACGAAAGAGCGTATTCAATCGCTCGCTTCCCAATACTTTCTTCCGCACGGCGATTTTCTAAGCGTTCACGCCGCCGTTTTAGTGATTGATAAATCGCTTCCGGTGAAGAAGCTAACCGCCGCTGCAAAATTGTCAGCGCGAATCCGACCGTTACCTTGCGATCGTTATTCAGTTGATCGGCACGGTTAAATTCTTCCTGAACATAATGGGTCACGGCCGCATAGAGCCGAGCCTCTTTCATCGACAAATCGTAGTTAATCGTATAGGCGCGGCGCTCCGGAAACAAGGGACGGCCGTCGAATTTCAGTAAGTCTTCCTTAACAAGCCGCCGCATGACATCCGACACATCGACCGCCTGATTTCCGCTCCGAGCCACACCTTCAAAACGATCCGAATCGATCAGTGACATAAAAAGTTGAAAATCTTCTTCTTTTCCGTTATGCGGCGTCGCGGTCAACAGCAGGAAGTGACGCGTAATCGAAGATAACAATCGTCCAAGCTGAAATCGCTTTGTGTACCTGACTTCGCCGCCCCAGACGGTAGCCGACATTTTATGCGCTTCATCACAAATGATCAGGTCCCAATCGGTAACCTTCAGCTTTTCCTGAATCATCTCGTTTCGCGCTAATTTATCGAGACGAACGATACAGCGGTTTACTTCCGTAAAAATATTGCCGGAAATCGCGGACTCGATACGATCGTTCGTAAGAATATCAAACCGCAGATTAAATTTCCGAAACAGCTCGTCTTGCCACTGTTCCGCCAGATTACCCGGCGATACGATCATGCAGCGCTTCAGATCGCCGCGCACAATCAATTCCTTCAACAGCAGCCCCGCCATGATGGTCTTCCCAGCACCGGGATCGTCCGCCAGAATAAACCGAAGCGGCAGTCGCGGAAGCATCTCCTGATAAACGGCTGAAATCTGATGCGGAAGCGGTTCGATCGACGACGTATGAACCGCCAGATAAGGATCAAAAAGATGAGCAAGATGAATCCGATAGGCCTCGGAAACAAGCCGCATCTGGTCTGCGTCCGAGTCAAAACTCCAAGGCAGACTTCCATCGATGACATCGATATGTGATTCGTCCTCCCGGTATAAAAGCTGTTCGGCAACATTTCCGCCCATATCCCGAAACGTGACGGTCATGGCGTTCGTTCCATGCCATTTAACCGCCACGACGCTGACGGGGCGATCGCCGAAGATCCCGGTAATCCTCGAGCCGACGGTTAATTCTTCAAGACGAGCCATTTTTTACCTTCCGTTAAATCGGTCCCACATTCACGAAACGAAACCGCACTTGGAAGCTTTCCTACTCCCCAGCCATCTTGCGGATCATCTCCCGAGCGGCCTTAAGCGCCGCTTCCGCCTGCGACACGTCCTTCCCGCCGCCCTGGGCCATCGTCGGGCGTCCGCCGCCCTTCCCGCCCGTCAGCGCCGCCATCTTCCGGATCAGCTCGCTGGCGTTAATCCCGCGCTTAGCTAACCCCTCGGTAACCGAAGCGATAAACTGCACCTGATTATTCAGCACAGTCCCCAAAACGATCACCGCGTTTTCGTTCATCGCCTTAAACCGGTCCGCCGTCTCGCGCAGCGTTTCAACGTCCATGTCTTTCAGCAGCATCAGCAGCGTCGGGATTCCGTTGATATTTTCAGCCTTCGCGCGCAGATCGCCGATCTGCTGCAGCAGGTTCGCCTTTTTCGCCGCGTCCAGCTCTTTCGTCAGCTCCTTGAGCTGCTGGTGACGTTCGATCGCATAGTTCAATAAATCCTCGCGGCTGACGTTAAATAACCGCGTCATCTCATGAATCAGCGTATTCTGGGTTCGAACGAATTCGAGCGCTTTCCGGCGCGTAATCGCCTCGATCCGGCGGATACCGGTCGCGACGCTGCCTTCGCTGAGGAGCAGGAAAAAGCCGATCTCGGACGTATTCGAAACGTGCGTCCCGCCGCAGAGTTCCGCCGAAACCGCTTCGCCGCCGTCCATAACACGCAGGACACGTACCTGTTCGCCGTATTTCTCGTTGAAGAACGCCGTAACGCCCGCGTTAATCGCGTCATCCAGATTTTCGATTTTCGTCGTCACCGGAAAATCTGCCATAATATCTCGATTGACGATCGCCTCAATTTGCGTCAGTTCTTCCGCCGTCAGCGCGCGGTTCCAGGTAAAGTCAAAGCGGAGCCGGTCAGGCGCGACGAGCGAACCCGCCTGACGCGCTTCCGGTCCGAGAACCTGACGGAGCGCCGCGTGGAGCAGGTGCGTCGCGGTATGGTTCGCCTGAATATCGCGGCGGCGGTCAAGGTCGATTTCGACCGTAACCGCTTTCCCGCTGACGACCGTTCCGGAAACGACTGTTCCGTAGTGCAGGATTAAGCCGTTAATCGGTCGGCGGACTTCCTGAACCTTGAAGACGAAAGAACCGTCCTGAGCGCGGATCGTGCCCGTATCGGCGACCTGACCGCCCATTTCCAGATAAAGGTTCGTCGCGCCGACGATCAGCTCCGCGCTCTCACCTTCTCCGATCGTCTCGTACGGCTGGCCGTCGCTCAGGGCAAACAGTAAATCCGTCGAAATCGGCTCGCGCCGGTACGGGTCATACGCAACGCCGCTCTCAGGAAGCTTTCCCGACTCGACCAGCGCGGTCAGGTAAACGCCGTACCGTTCCGCCTCCTCGCCCGTCATCTTTCCGATCGCTTTTCCGGCGCCCGAGGCGATCCGATGCGCCTCGGCGGCGGCTCGATAACCCTCGCGGTCGACGTCGAACCCCCGGTCCCGGACGAGATCGTAGGTGATTTCGATCGGAAGCCCGTGCGTCGAGTACAGGTCAAAACAAACCGCGCCGTCGATGACGGTTTCGCCTTTCGCGCTCATCTTAGCCAAAATCTCGTTCAGCTCGTGCATCCCGGCGTCGAGCGTCTTATTAAACCGCTCCTCCTCCGCGATAAGCCCTGAAAGAATCGCGTCGCGCGACCGCCGCAGCTCCGGATAAGCGTCCTGATACGTTTCGATAATCGCTTCCGCGACCTTGTGCATGAACGGTTCGGTCAGGCCCAACTGATGACCGAAGCGGACCGCGCGCCGGATAATCATGCGGCAGATATAATTTCGCCCAATATTCCCCGGGACGACCCCGTCGGCGATCAGGAACGACGCCGCCCGCGCATGGTCGCAGATCACGCGGTAAGGAGTAAAATTCGCCGCCATCGCCGCGTCGTCCGTCCCGGACAAATGCTGAATCGCTTTCAGCGCCGATCGGAACAGGTCGGTCCGATAATTCGAATCGACGCCCTGGAGAATCGAGACGATCCGCTCAAACCCCATTCCCGTATCGACGAATTTCTGCGCCAACGGAACAAGCTCGCTCGCGCTGATCCGGTTATACTGAATAAAAACCAGATTCCACAGCTCAAGAAAACGCGAGCAGTCGCCATTCACCGAACAGACATGCCCCGGAACATCTTTTTTATCACAGCGTTCCGGCCCCAGATCGATATGGATCTCGCTGCACGGGCCGCAGGGACCGGTCTCCGCCATCTCCCAGAAGTTTTCCTTACGCCCGAAATAGCGGACGTGATCGGGGTTCATCCCCGGCTGGGTTTTCCAGATTTCGAAAGCTTCCGAATCGGTCTCGATCTCGCCCTGTTCATCCTTGAAGCAGGTCGCCCATAATTTGCACTTGTCCAATCCCCAAACGTCCGTCAACAGCGTCCAGGCCCATTCGATCGCCTCTTTCTTGTAATAGTCGCCGAAGGACCAGTTTCCCAGCATCTCAAAAAACGTATGATGCGTATCGTCGCGGCCGACCTCGTCAAGATCGTTGTGCTTTCCGGCGACGCGCATGCATTTCTGGCTGTCAGCAGCGCGTTTATAATCCCGCTTATCCGTTCCTAAAAATACGTCTTTAAACTGGACCATCCCCGCGTTGGTAAACAGGATCGTATCGTCGCCGACCGGAACCAGGGAGGAAGATCGAACGGCGGTATGGCCGCGTTCGATAAAAAAATCAATAAATTGCTTTCGGATTTCGTTTCCTGAAAGAATCTGATCTGTCATTGTCATTCGCCTTTTCTCTTGTAAACTATTCGTAAAATTATACTTGACAGGCGCGAAAATTGACCTTCCGACGCAAATAATTAAGAACGGGCCAGGCCTGAAAAACGAAAACCGCGGAAGAGATCGTCCTGCCGCGGCGAACACTGAAAGAGGAAAGAAAAAACCGAGGACCGTTATTCGAAGACGAGCTCCTCCAGCGCGAACGTCCGCTTATCGATCCGGATCGGCTTCAAATTTTCAGAGAAGGCATACTGAAACGCGTAAATCGGATCGTCCGGGCCCAAAACGCCGAAATCCATCAGCCCGCGGATCCCGCTGTCCGTGATCTCCCGCGTTGCGAAATCATATCGATGCAGCGACTGCCCATTCAAAGCCCGAACGCCGGCGCAAAAATACAACGCCCGGCCGTCGCTCTGAAATCGGGAATCGTAAATCCGCTCCGCGATCAGCCGCGATTCGCCGCTGGCCCGATCCAGCTCATATAAATTTTCATCGTCCAATACGGACGTATAGTAAATAAAATCGCGGGTCATGAAGAAACGGGAAACCCGAATCGCGTCATAGATCGCTTCCTTCCGTTTCGCGGAAAAATCGTAGCGGTGAAGCCGGTACGCGGCGTCGGCGAAATAAATCGATTCGCCGTCATACGAAAACCGGTATGGATCGACGTTCGTCAGAAAAACCGTCGGAACGCAGCGGGCCGGATCGATCTCGTCGATTTCAGTATTTTTCAGCAGGTATATCTTCTGATCATGAATAAAAAAGCGCACATAGCCGACGAAATCCAAAACGTCAAGCTCCACCCGGCAGATTTCCGTGTCAACGTAATCCTTCAACCCCTGTTTTCGAAAAACGATCGCGAATCCCTTATCCGAATCCTCCGTAAACGCGTAATACAGCGTATCCCCGCCGGGATAGATCGCAAATTCGCCTGAATTTTTTTCAATCTGCGTGAAAAACGGATCGCGGATCGCGTCGCGAAATTCCAGCGCCTCAGTATCCGGAATCATGGAAATCCCGGATTCCGTCGTATAAAATACCCCGTCGACAATCGCCATTGAATTTCCGGGATAACTGTTATAAATTTCCGGGAGCTCCGACGCGGCGATCCGGTTCGAGGAAGCCAGCGCCGCGGCTGCAGCTGCGATTACGGCGATAAAGATTTTATCCAAAACCGCTCGTTTAACTTTCCGCGTAAAGTCGCCGTTCAGCCGGTAAATCGCCCAGATCATCCCGGCGAGCGCCAGCCCCGCGATCAGCAGCGAAACCGCCTGAGCCGCGAGCGAAATCGTCGTAAACTCCGGAACGGTCAGCAGCTCGCCGCCCAGCGCAATATCGAGAACAAAATCGCCGGGGAGGATATACCCCTGCCCGATCATGAACCCCAACGGCGAAGGAAAAAAATATTTATAAACCGCGTTTCCCGGAAAATAATAAGGCACGGCCAGCAGGCAGACGCTCATGAACGCGCCGTTCAGCGACGATCGGGTCAGCGAAACAAAGAACTGAACGAACACGCTGAACAGAACCGCGCCGATCAGCCGGTAGCCCGAAAGTATCCCCCACGCTCCCCAAAATGAAATCTGAAACTGCGAATCCTGAAAATAACGCAGGCTTTGAAGCGGGTAACTCCCGTTCAGCAAGCCGAACTTGAAATGAATAAAAAGCGTTTCAACCAGAATCGAAATCAGCGTCAGTCCGACCGCAATCGCGACCGACAGCGACAGCTTGACCCGTGTCAGGCGGTCGCCGCCGCCCGGAAACGTCAGCAGCAGCGGAAACATCCCGCAATCGAATTCAACGCTGAAAAGCGGGAGCAGGAACGCCAGCATCACAAAAATCATCAACCAGTCCATCCGCTCTTCCGTCAGCAGCGCAGTCCACCCGTTCCCGTCGAGCAGGTACCGTTCATCCGGCTTCTCGCGCGCGTACAGGTATTGATCGTACATGCGAAGGAACAACGTCTCCTCGTCCCGGAACCCCGTCTCCGCGTCGAACGCCGCGAGGACCTCCGCACGGTCGATTTCACCGCTCCGATACCGGACGAGCCATTCTTCAGCCTGGCTGTACGTCCGCGTGTACCGTTCCGCGAGCGCGTCGAGCGTCTCCGCCGTCGCATCGGTAACCCTTCCGCGAAACGGTTCAAGAAGCGCCCGGTACGCGCCGGCGTTCGCGGCCGTGTAGCTGTCGACACGGTAATGTGAAACATTGAGGATGATAATTTTCAACGCGACCCATCCGCAGACGATCAGAAGGTACGCGAAAACCGGGATCCCCTTCCGGATTTCGGTCAGCGAACGATTCATCCTCCCTCCATTCCTGAGCGGGAAACCGCCGTAAAAAAGAAGAAAACGCCTGTCAGCAAAAAGGTTAACGAAACCAGCAGCACAACAGAATAAACGGGAAACCCGAAGACGTTCGCGACGTCAAACCTCGAAAACAACGCGGAAAAATCGAGAAGCGTCGTCGGGATCAGCCAACGCGCGAAAGCAAACGGCGTCGGAACGGACAGGTCCCCCAGCGCATAAATCCCCACCCCCAAAGCGAAGCTGATCAGGAACGACAGGAACGGCTTCCCGACCCGCCGCGACACCAGCAAAACGATACCGCCGACAAAGAGAAGCCAGAGAAGCTCCAGGAGCGTCTTGATCCCGACCGCTTCTCCGATCGTCCCCGAGAAAAACGACAGCGCGAAATCCGCACGGAAATACGACAGATCCACCACGCCGTACAGCGGATAAGCCGCGCCATGCAGCCCGAAAAAGAGCGCGGTCGCGCCGAGCCGGACCAGCGAAAAAACGATCTCCGTCGCGAGAATCCAGCCCACAGCCAGAAGCAGCTTGCTTCGGACCGTCGCCGCCCGCCCCCGCTCAACCGTCTTTAAGATCAGCGCCATCCCCGTCGTCGTTTCAATTGAAAAAAGCGGCGCTAACGAAAAAACGACGAACAGCATCATCAGCAGCGCGCAGCTCCGATCCAGGAGCAGCTCGCGGAACCCGGCCGTATCGTAAAACGCCGTCAGCTCCCGACCGCCGTACGCGCCGGCGATCAGGCGGTTCCGGCGCGATTGATAAACGTCGCCGATCGCCTCGAAAAAAGCGATATTCTCCGCCGCCCGCTCGACAATCGGGTCATTCTTCCGTTTATACGCGAACGCCCAGCGCATTGGATTATAAAAACCTTCCTTAAATAAGTAGTAGTCCGCGCGTTCGTACCCGGTATACATCGCCGGATCGTACACAATCGAATACGATCCGGCCAAGGCAATCTTCGCCAGACGGTTGAACTCCGAAATCACGAAATCCGACTTATCCGGCGTAATCTCGCCTTCGCCGATCTCGCGATAGAGCGCCCGATACGCCGGACGCATGAATCTGTCGGACTGCGGGAAATTCCCATAATTCCGGTCCAGCTGCCAGACGAATCCAACTTCGATCAGGGTCAGCAGCAGCAAAGCGATCCAGACCGATTTCCGGCTCAGAATCTTCTTAAATTCAGCGCTGATCAGTCCCATCGCCGTCCGCTCCGCAGAAATACAGAAACGCGTCTTCGAGCGTCGCCGGGACCGAAACGCAGCCCGGATCCGGCGCCGTATCGCCGACGATCCGCGCGGTCACCCGGTCCCCCTCCCGGTACATATTCCCGACGCGATACGTCTTTAAGACCGAATCGATCATCGTTTCCGGAACCGTCCATTCCCAGACCTTCCCCTCAACCTCGGTCAGGAGCGATTTCGTCGAACCGTCGCGCGCGATCCGCCCGTCTCGAAGCAGGATCACCTCATTCGCAATCAGCTCGATATCGGAAACAATATGCGTCGCGAGAATCACGATCCGCCCGGCCGACAAGCTCGAAATCACGTTCCGAAAGCGCGCCCGCTCGATCGGGTCCAGTCCGGCCGTCGGCTCGTCGAGAATCAGGACCGGCGGATACCCGATCAGCGCCTGCGCAACGCCCAACCGCTGGCGCATCCCGCCCGAATACGCCCCGATCTTTTTATCCGCCGCGTTCGTCAGGTTGACCAGCTCCAGCGTCTCGGCAACCTGACGTTCCCGCTCGTCCCGGGGAACGTCCTTCAATTCGCAGATATATTCCAGAAACGCCCGCGCGCTGAAGTCGCGGTAAAACTGGTTATCCTGCGGAAGGTAGCCGACCGCGGTCCGGAAACCGCTTCCCTTTTCCCCCGTCGGAACCCCGTTCCAGAGCGCGTTCCCCGCCGTCGCGGGGATCAGCGCCAGAATCAGCCGGATCAGCGTCGTCTTCCCCGCTCCGTTCGGGCCCAAAATCCCGTAAATTCCCTCGCGGAAAACGCAGCTGAAATCGTCCAGCGCCGTTTCCGCTCCATACCGCTTCGTCAGTCCAACCGCCCGCAGCTCCAATCCGCCTCCGATCTTCTACTCCTCAGCCAGATCGTTGATCAGCAGCAACCGTTCCGATTGCATAAAAGACGCTTCGCCCATTCGAATCCGGGTCAGATCGCCGACCGGAACCGTTACCGCGTACAGCGTATTTCGCCGCGGGTATGAGGAGACGTCCAGCGTAATCGGAACCGACGTTTCCATTCCATATTCCGCGTCGAAGACGAAATCCGGATGACCGTCGACCGCGATCGGCTCATGGTTCACAAAAACCGTCGTCCGGTAGGAAAAGCTCGTCCCGCCCGTCCGCAGCAGCTGAAATTGAACCGTCCCGTTTTCGGCTTCGATATACGCGATCGGGACCTGCGGCTCTCCGATCGGGCGCAGGTAATTCGTCCACATCCGCAGGCTTTCTTCAGCCCGCTCCTCGAACGTCCCGCCCGGCCGCCATTGATTTTCCGGAATCGGCTGCGTAACCGCCGGAATCCGGTATGCGGCCGCCAGCGCGTCTTCCGCGCTCTCGCCCCTGGAATCCGCTTCCATAATCAGCCGGGTCGGATTGGAAGCGCCAAGACTGCTGAAATGACCGTAGCCGGGATGCTCCTTATCGGGTGGGACGTACGACGGCGCTAAAACGACCGCGATATACAGCCCGACGGTATCCCCCTTTTTCCCCACGACCGGGTCGAACAGGATCGTAATCTCGCGCGTCTCGTCCTTTTTAAGCCGGAAAAAATGGACCGGCGCGTCGATCCCTTCCGTTTCGTCCGCCGGATCGGCCAGCCGGTACGGCTGAACGATCCCATCGGCGAACAGGATATACGCCGCGTTCGCGTCGCCTTGCGGCGCGGCCAGCTCATAAGCCAATTCCACCGGTTCGCCGACGTACCGGATCCGCGTATCCAGCGGATCGTCGTCGTCCCAGGTCTTCG
>DAOUFC010000024.1:0-2125 GCA_034430295.1 Flexilinea sp. | reverse complement strand
CTCAAAGAGGCTTTTATTGTTAACGAATTCATAGACCCGAACAGTTCCGAAGCTCGTTTCGATATCTAAACTCTGCGTCGCCTCCGGCAGCCGCTTCATTGCTTCGAGATAAGCTTTTTTATAAGACTGTTCGCCTTCAGCACTGCGGAATCGGCCGATCGGATTGGGATCCTTTGTCCATTGTCTGACGATTAAACCGATCGAGAGGACGATCACAGGGAGCAGGATGCCGATCAGACAGCAGCGTTTTCGATTGGTTTTTTTCGAGACGGATGTTGAGTTATTTTTCGTATCGGTCAATTTTGTTTCCGACTCCATAAGTTTTTCTCCTTTATGAACGCGCTTTTATGGTTTCCGAATCGTAGCGAGAATCCGATTTGAAGATCCTTACAGTTGTTATTTACGAAGAAGCTATCGTTTGGTTTCAAACATGTCTGGAACGTTGAACGGCGGATCGGACGTTTTCTCACGGCGTAACGGATTTTTTCACTCCCCTGATTTTCAGCTTCTTTTTAATTCGGCTCCGTTCTTCCCGGATTGAGGATTAAAATAAATCGGCAGGAATGATTGAAAAAGTCGTTTGCGTTACAATTATATTGAGAAACAGGGAGGTAAACCGATGAAACGACTGATTGCCGTGACCGGCGCGGCGGGGCATCTGGGGCGTTATGTTGTCAGCGATCTAATTTCCGCCGGGGAACGTGTCCGCGCCTTTTTGCTGCCCGGCGAGTCGTATATTGATCCGAATCCGGCGAATCAGGAAGCGCCGGATGTCTTCTACGGCGATATCCGAAATTCGGATGACGCCGCGCGCTTTTTAGCTCATGATCCGGGCGTCGCCTTATTTGTCGTTCACTGCGCCGGAATGATCTCGATTTCAGATCAGACCGATCCGCTCGTCTATGACGTCAACGTCAATGGCACGCGGACGATCTTGGATATGGCGCGGGAATGCGGCGTTCGCCGTTTTGTCTACGTATCCTCGGTTCATGCGATTCCCGAGCTTCCGAAAGGAACGGTTCAAACTGAAATTTCACGTTTCGATCCGGATCAGGTCGTCGGCGATTACGCCCGGACGAAAGCGATTGCGACCCAACTCATTTTAGACGCCGCGGCGGACGGCTTCGACGCGATCGTCGTTCATCCTTCAGGAATTATCGGGCCGAATTCGTTGAGCAGCGGAAAGATGACTAAGCTCGCGAATGATTTTCTAAAAGGCCGCTTGCCGGTCGCGGTTGACGGGGGATTTGACTTTGTCGACGTTCGCGACGTATCCTGCGGGATCCTCGCTGCGCTGCGGAAAGGGCAGGCAGGCGAGACGTATTTATTGACGAATCGTTTTTTCTCGATTCGGGAAATCCTCGATTGTTACGCGAGGCTGACCGGTAGGCGGCGGACGAAGATTTTCTTACCGCCGCGTTTCGTGAGTTTTTTTGCGCCGCTGATCGAATGGATCGCGAAATTGCGGGAAACGAAACCGCTGTTCACGAAATATTCGATGTATACGCTGGCGCAAAACGCGTTGTTTTCGCATGAAAAGGCGGATTCGGAGCTTGGGTACGTTACGCGCGGCTTAGAGGAAACGCTCCGCGATACGGTCGACTGGATCAAGGCGATCGGAGAGTTCCGTTAATTTCGTTCGGCCCTGAGAAGAGTTATAAAAAGGCAGCGGAAGTTTTTTCTCCCGCTGCCTTTTTATTTTATCTTTCGTTCGCTCGCCTAATTCAGCAGGTCTTCGAGACTGATCTTGGTCGATTCGGTCTTGACGTTATCGACGAGGCCGCCTTTGACCGCGATCTTCTTCGGAAGCTCTTCTTCTTTTCCGAAAGTGTTGACTTCGCCGTTGTCGAAAACGGCGGTAACGGCAAGTCCGAGCGACTGCAGTTCCTTGACGAGAACGCGGAACGACGCCGGGAGACCAGGTTCCTGAATCGGTTTTCCTTTGACGATAGATTCATAGGTGCTGACGCGCCCTTGAATATCGTCCGACTTAACCGTCAGCATTTCCTGCAGCGTGTACGCCGCGCCGTAGGCTTCGAGCGCCCAGACTTCCATTTCGCCGAAGCGCTGGCCGCCGAACTGCGCTTTACCGCCGAGCGGCTGCTGCGTGACGAGCGAGTATGGG
>DAOUFC010000023.1:0-16163 GCA_034430295.1 Flexilinea sp. | reverse complement strand
GATCAGCATTCGGAATAATTAATAAGTCAGGATTCACTGATCCAACGGGGATAGGAATTGAGAAAGCGGGGGCATCGGCCTCCGCTTTCTGATTGAAAATGGGAAAAACCGCAGGAGCGGGCTGACAACCGGGCGGGGAAATTATCAAATTAAGTGCCTCTGAAATTCTGCTTTTCTGCCTTATCCGGTCGTATTTACTTTGACAATCCACTTTATAAATGGCGGGCAGTCCCGTCCGATGCGGCTGGAATTTCAGCGCGGGGAAAAATAAGATAAAATTAGCGTATGTTGTCAGCGAAAGAAAAACTACTTAAATTTATCAATCTGGAATTGAACCGAGGCTGCGACAACCGTGCGGTTGTCGGCGGCATGAACCGCTTTTTGCCGGTTTGGAATAAAGAATCGGGCGCGGATGAGATCAGCCTGGAACAAGACGCCGCCGTTCGAGAGTATCTAACTTCGTATGAGTCGATGGACCTCACGGAACGCGAAGCGGCAGGATTGGCGCTAATCGAAAAATTAGGCGGGACATACGCGAAACGGTCCGAAGGACAGCGTCGCCGCGATTCGGAAGGATTAAAAGCGCCTCAGCTGCGTCAGAATCCGAATCCGAGCGAAGCGCACCCCCGCAACGGGGACGAACGAAACGGCAACCGGTCCGCGGAGGCGAAGCGCGGCGACGAATGGGGCGAACGGCCTTATCGCGCGCCGCAGGAGGAGAAACCGCGTTTCCAGATCCGTAAAATCCGTTTTGAGGAATTACGCGTCAATACGGAGCTCCTCGAAAAACCGGTCAGCGTCATTCCCGGGATCGGGCCGCAGAACTCAAAAAGCATGGCGAAACAGGGGATTCATACAGTCCGCGATTTCCTTTACTACTTCCCGCGCCGCTACGACGATTATTCGATTTTCAAGAAAGTGAACCAGCTTGAATTCGGCGATGTCGTGACGATTATCTGCAATGTCTATAAAGTCGGAACGGCCCGACGCGGCGCGTATCAGGTCACGGAGGCGATCGTCGGCGACGGAACGGGTAAGATTCGCTTGACCTGGTTTAATCAGCCGTGGCTTGAACAACAGCTGAAGGAAGGTACGGTCTACGTCTTTTCCGGCAAGGTCGACGAGTATCTCGGTCGTGCGGTTATGAACGGACCGGATTGGGAAGCGACCGACACGGAACATCTGACGACGAATCGGATTGTTCCGATTTATGCGACCAATTCGCAGCTGAAACAAAATTTTTTGCGCCGGATGGCGTTTAATACGGTCAACCATTGGCGCGAGGCGCTCGGCGATTTCCTCCCCGCTGAAATCCGCGAAAGCGCGCAGCTCGAATCGCTTCCGGACGCGATCGCGCAGATCCATTTCCCCTCGTCGCAGGAAGAACTCCGCGCCGCGCGCCGGCGTTTGGCGTTTGACGAAGTTTTTTTGGGACAGGTCAACGCGGTTCGTGCGAAGACGGAATGGAAAAAGGCGGCGGCGAATTATTTCCGGATTTCGGACGATCAGATCGGTTCCTGGACCGACCGGCTCCCGTATCGTCTGACGGACGCGCAGTGGCGCGTATTAAATGAAATGCGCGGTGATATTGATTCGGGTCATCCGATGAACCGCCTGATCCAGGGGGACGTCGGATCGGGGAAAACGATTGTCGCGCTGCTTTGCGCGCTGATCGTCTCCAATATGGGCGGTCAGTCGGTCCTGATGGCGCCGACCGGAATCTTAGCCGAACAACATTATAAAAACCTGTTGAACCTGATCGAAGCTTTCAGTTTCGAAGGCGGCGGGTTTAACGTTTCCGCCGAGCGGACGGCGCTTCTTCTCGGTTCGACGAGCGACGCCGAAAAACGGCGCATCGCCGAAGGGCTTCAATCAGACGAAATTTTATTCGTTATCGGGACTCACGCGCTTCTCGAAGATCCGATTCAGTTCCGGAATCTGGAATTGGCGATTATCGACGAACAGCATCGTTTTGGCGTTAAACAACGCGCGGCTTTACGTGCGAAAGGCGCCAGCCCGCATGTCGCGGTCATGAGCGCGACGCCGATTCCGCGTTCGCTCTGGCTGACCGTTTTCGGCGACCTCGACGTTTCGATTATCGACCAGCTCCCGCCGGGACGAATCCCGATCGAGACGCAGATTTTCCCGCCGGTCGCGCGCGAACGCGCCTGGTTTTTCGTCGCCGATCAGGTTAAAAAAGGCCGTCAGGCATATATTATCTATCCGCTTATCGAAAGCGGCGAAAATTCCGATCGCGATGAAGTTGCCGCGGTCCGAGCGTTTGAACGGCTGCGCGATGAGGTCTTCCCGGAGCGGCGCGTCGCGTTACTGCATGGCAAGCTGAAAGACAGCGAAAAAGATGAAATCATCACTGCGTTCAAGAATCACGAATATGATTTGCTCGTTTCGACATCGGTTATCGAGGTCGGCGTAGACGTTCCGAACGCGACGGTCATGGTTATCGAAGGCGCGGATCGCTTCGGGTTGGCGCAGCTTCATCAATTCCGCGGACGGGTCGGACGCGGCGACGCGCAGTCGTACTGCATCCTGATCCCGGAAAAAGATGATTCGGTCGAAAACGACCGCCTCGTCGCGATGACCGAGACGAACGATGGGTTCGAGTTGGCGGAGAAGGATCTCGAAAAACGCGGTCCCGGCGACGCGCTCGGTACGCGTCAATCGGGTTTGGCCGAATTTAAGTTAGCGACGCTTTTTGATTTGGATCTGATTCAGCTCGCACGCGAGGCGGCGTTGAAAATATTTACGGCGGATCCCGAACTGGCGCAGGACGCGCATCAGGCGCTTAAAGCTGAGGCGGAGCGGATCGAGCGAACGGTTCAAACGGATATCAGTTAATCATGATTATTACGGCTCTGTTTCCAGGAAGTTTCGACCCCGTTCATTACGGGCATCTGGATATCGCGGTCCGCGCCTCGAAGATATTTGACCGCCTGGTTGTCGGCGTTTATGCCGCGCCGGATAAAAGGAACGTGACCTTTTCGCTTGAGGAACGGATCGAGATGTTCTCTCGGGCGGTCGGCGATTATCCGAATATCGAGGTTGTCGGATACAGCGGGCTGACGGTTCAATTCGCCGAAAAAATCGGTGCGTCCGTCATGATCCGCGGGCTGCGCGTTTTTTCGGATTTCGACTATGAATTTAAGATGGCGTTGGCGAATCAGGAGATTCATCCGGATATCGAGACGGTCTCTCTCATCACGCACCACCGTTTTATGTTCCTGTCGTCTTCGACAGTCAAGGAAATTGTCATGAATCACGGCGATCCGCGGAACATGATCCCCCCGCATGTTCTGGAGCGGTTTCATGCGAAATTCCCGGGTTAGACGCGCTTCCAGATTTTGAATCTGTCAGCTATAATTTTATAGTGGAAGGGAGGCGCGAGGTGAACGAATGGATATTCATACGCTGATCGATAAACTCGAGGATTTAGCCAGTCAGGGTAAATCGGTTCCTTTGACGCGCAACGTCATTGTTGACGAAGACCGCTTGTTGGATATTATTGACCAGATGCGCGTTTCGATCCCGGACGAAATTAATCGCGGAAAACAGATCATCGCGCAGCGAGACCGGATTTTAGCGCAGGCAGCCGAGGAACAGGCGCGCACGCTCGAAAGCGCTAACGAAAAGAAGGAACAGCTCATTTCCGCGTCGGAGGTTACGCTTGACGCTAGAAAACGCGCCGAACAAATTGTTTCGCAGGCGGTTACCGAAGCCGAAATGATCAAACGGGAAGCGGATAAGTATACGCTCGAAAAACTGCGCCAGCTCGAAACAGAGATGGAGCTGGTTCTAAATCAGGTCCGCAATGGAATCCATCATATCCAGCGCGAACAAGAACAGGATTGACCGGCGACGCGGGAAAATTGCGAGCATGTCTCAAAACGAATTTTATTGTAATTAAATTCACCCGCTTATTTTTCAGTGCATTGATCGACTTCCATCCGACCGTCGGCCTCTCCTTACGCTCTTAGGCGCTGGGACAGGCGAGAGCCTCAATGCACTGACTTTGTAAGTTTTATATGGGTGAGAGAATTAGCGGCCGCGGATTCCCCTCGCCCATACCATTCATCCCTGCTTTTTCGGGCCATACGCAAAGGCAGCAGCTTCCCCCGCTCTGAATCAGCAGAAATACTTTGACAATATTCTCAGAAAAATTTTGAATTCCCGATTTTTGGGACAGCCTCTTTCTTTTATCGGATCAGTTACAATTACACGCATGACCCAGAAAGATTCCAGCTCTTCTATCGCGCGAAACGTCGTTCTTTACGGGATCGGCGGGGTTTTATCTCAGGCAGCCGGGTTGATTACGCTGCCGATGATGGTTCGATCGTTGACGTCTCAGGCGTACGGAACGATCGAAGTCATCGCTTCCGTGACCGGATATTTTTCGCTCCTGATCGGATTAAACACGGTTTCGGGACTCTACCGGTTTTTTTATGAGGCGGACGAAGCGAGCGGCGAGCGGCGAAAAATCGTTTCGTCTGTGATGATTTTCGTTTTCCTTTGCGGATTGACAATTGCGGCTGCTGCCTTCCCGCTTTCGTCGAGGCTTTCGATCCGTCTTTTCGATTCGGCGGATAACGCGGGACTGATCCGGTTGGCGTTTTTGTCGATGATTCCCGTTTCGGTTTATATTTACGCGATGGGGCTGCTCCGGCTTCAAAACAAAGCTGTCCCGTATATCCTGATTTCGATTCTGGTCTCTGCCGTTTATATGAGCGCTATCGTGCTGTTGGTTGGGGTCTATCGCTTTGGCGCGGCAGGTTATTATCAGGCTCAGTTCTTGGCGAACGCTGTCGGTACGGGTTTGGCGCTGTTTTTTTCGCGGCGTTATCTGGGGCTGACGTTTTCCGTACGTTGGTTCCGGCGTATCGCGGCCTATTCGTTTCCGTTGGTTCCCGGCGCGGTTCTGGCCTGGTCCTTATCGGCGAACAACCGTCTCGTTCTGAACGCCGCCGCCGGCGAGGTTCAGGTCGCGTATTACGGATTGGCAAATAAGGCGGCGATCGTGATTACGTTGGCGACGCAGGCATTCTGTAATGCATGGGAACCGATGATGTATGCGATGCTGCGCGAGGAGGAGCGGTTACGGCTAACGTTACCGAAGATTTTGAATTTGTTTACGTTTGGTACGCTCCTGATCGCGATGATCATGATGACCGGCGCGCGGGAGATTTTCCTGATCCTCGCGCCGCCGGAGTACCTTGTCGGCGTCGGGCTGTTGGCGGTTA
Organism: Flexilinea sp.; assembly: GCA_034430295.1. Taxonomy (GTDB): domain Bacteria; phylum Chloroflexota; class Anaerolineae; order Anaerolineales; family Anaerolineaceae; genus Flexilinea. Next base: position 10,911 of record DAOUFC010000023.1, on the reverse strand, counting down.
TTCAGCTGCGCTGGCTGTTTACGATGGGCGTATACGTTATTGATCCCGGGACGGCAAAGTCGGGAAAAACGTATTGGGTGACGGTCATGTTAGGCTTGGCGGTTGCGATCAACTTAACCGCGAACGCCGTGCTTGTTCCGCGCATGGGTATGATCGGCGCGGTTCTGGCGGAATTGTGCGGCTACGCGGCGGCGATGATTGGACGGTGGATCGTCTCGAATCGGTTCTTCCGCATTGTCTGGGATATTCGTTTTTTCCTGATCGCGATCGGGCTTTACGGCGTCTTTTCCGCCGTTCAAACTTGGCTCGTTTTTTCACCGTTTCCGCCGGCGCCGGCTTTCTTGCTGCGGTTCGGGCTGACGATTCTTTTCGCGGCGGCGCTGTGGCTTGCGCAGGGCGCCGGCTGTCGGACGGTTTGTATCGGTTTGGCGAAAAAGGGTTTTAAGAGCGTTCGTTCGCTTGTTCGCCGCGCATAAGATAAAATTGAAGTACGCGCGCGTTTCAAACATATCTGGATGCGAAACCGAGCTAACTGTTATATAATTTTTATACTATGAACTCGAAGAAACTGACTCAGCGTACCGCGAACCTATTGACCGCAGCCGCCGTTCTTTTCGGCACGGCGTTAATCGCACTTCTTCTCCTGTCATTAACGACTTTTCCGCTTTCCAGCGCGATCGGCCCGTTCCGACAGGGGGTCATGATTGCATTAGTCTACGCTTTGCTGATGACGCTTGATTACCGCTGGTACGGGTTTACGCGGAATTATGTCGTGTCTTGGGCGTTAATGATTCTCGGCGGATCGTATTTTGTCGTTCTTGCGGCGCTGAGTTTTCGTTTTCCGAATCGGCCGATCCTGAACCAGATCGGCGGATATTCGTTCCTGGCGCTGATCGCGCTGTTGACGGGACTTTTGCTGCGCCTGAACGCGCTTTCGGGCGGGAAATTCAGCGCCGCGATCGGCCTTAGCGAACGGTTCGCTAATTTTCTGGCGTTTGCGTTTATCCTGATCAGCTTGCTCCCGGTTCTCGACAGCGGTTTTTATTGGGACGACGCTTTCTTCTCAGTTCAGCTCCCTGTTTTACGCATGGAGGGCGCGTCGATCCTGACGCGGACCTGGGACGAGATCGCTCTTTACGTTTTACGCGGTCGGATCAATCCTTTCGCGACGTTTCAATTTATTTTTTTCTATTTTCTGACCGACGCGCGTGTCTATAAAACTTTTCTGGTCCTGCTGACCGTTCTGAGCTGCGTTTCGTTTTGGCTTTTGGCGAAAAAGCTGTACGGTACGGCTCGGTTGACGAGGCTGATCCTTTTGGCTCTGCCGCTCTGCTTCCAGCTGCGGATTTATCATGATCCGCTCGTTTCGTACTACGGTCTGATGCAGATGCTTGTGATTGAGTTCTGTTGGGCGTTGTCGCTCTTTCTGACGTATTTACGAGAAGGACGGAAAGGCGCGTTGATCGGGAGCGCGGCGCTGTTCATGATTGGATTGCTGACGTACGAGATGTTTTATCCATTATTGGCGGTTCTGATCCTTGCGGCGTGGCATGAACGAAAATCGTTTCGGGAGGCGCTGAAAGCGTCCGCCGTTCATACCGCTGCCGCGCTGCTGCTGCTCGGTTTGACCGTCGCGCTCAGACTGACGGCGGCGGGTACTGCGCCGGCGTATTCCGGAACGGCGCTATCGTTGGATCCTATGAAATTTTTCAGCGCATGGCTGGGGCAGATGAGCGCGGCATTCCCGTTCAGTTACCGGCTTTCAGCGCCCGAATCTACGATCCTGAGCCGGCTCGTTCTTCCGCGTGAAATATTCAAGACGACGTTTTCGACGTTTATCGCCGGAATCGAATGGGTCGATATTATTGCTTTGATTATCCTGTTTGTGGTGTTATCCGATTTGCGTCGGTTTATCGACGCAAAAAAAATTAAGCCGTTTCACCTGATTTTCGGATTCGCGCTGTTAGGCGCGTCGTCGCTCGTGATCGCGTTTAGCGCGAAATATCAGGAGGAAATCTGCCCCGGCGTCGGTTATCTCCCGGTTTTCTTCGGTTATTTCGCCGCCGCCTGGCTGATTTTTATCGCGGTTGTTTGGTTGTATCCGATGCTGAAGACGCGCTTTGGCCAGACGGCGCCGTTCCTGTTCGTGTATTCAGTTTTCGCGATCCTGTTCTGCATGAACCAGCAGAGCAACCGCGCGGTTGTCCGCGTTCTTAACGAGGAGTTTTTATTCCCCAGGAAAGCGGCCGAGTCGGCGCTTCAAGCGGGGATTCTTGATCCGATTTCGGACAACGATCTGTTGATTTCGAATCAAGGGCAGGTTCTCTGGGAAACCGGTTGGAACGGAGAAATAAACCTTTCCGATTTCTATTCGCTTTACGGCGGAAACGCGGTTACCGCGCTGGACGCGAAAACGTACCTGGCGGCGGGGAACGCCGAAAAACTTCTTAGCGACGAGACCGCCAACGCTTACGTCATCGAATACGCGGGAAACGGCGAAAGCGGTTTCGTCAAATTCGGAAAACTTCTTGAATTGGAAGATGCGCAATCTCCCGGCGCGCGCCTCGCCAACCCGGTTGTGAATTCGGTTTACGTTTTTGTCTGCGGTTTTGACCCGAACGCTGACGCTATTTCGTATGTCAGTTGGAACGGCATGGGACATACGCTGCCGATTCGTGAGGCTTGGCTGATGCGAACGACCGGCTGCGGTCGGTTATATAAAATTGACGATCCGAAATCGATTTTATTCGATACGATCGGGTTGACTTCGTTTCGATAAGCGGGGAAAAATGAGATAGGATCGGGCGGATCTCCGTTAGGGTTCCCCCCGTCCGGTTAGAGGATCCGACATGAATCAGGAAAAAACGATATCTCGATTACGAACGATCTATTTGTCCTTGAACCAATTGGGTTTTTGGATTAGCGTCTTGGCGGTATTTTGTCATATTTACCAGTTCTTCGGACCGGCTCGAAGCGGGCGTATCATCTGTCTGGTTTTGTTCTTGTGCGGACTGCTTTTCGATTGGCTCTGGGAACGCGAACCGGACGCTTTTTCCGGCGCGTCGCCAAAGCTTCTTGGCTACCCGATTTCGCGTAAGCGCGTTTCCCGTTGGGCGTTGGGGATTGGTCTGATCGGCGTTGTTGTCGCGGAGCGCTTCCTTTCAGGAACGATTTCATCCCGTTTCGGATTCGTCGCGCTGCTGCTGCCGGTTTGGGCGGTACTGCTTCGGATCCCGATCCGGGAAGCGGACGGCGGGGGCGGATCGTTCCTGACCGTTTGGCGTTTGGAAATTATGATTCTGGGATTGACGTTCCTGATGTTGGAGCCGATGCTGCGCGGCGGGTATTATTGGGACGACGCGGTTAACGCGACAATATACGGGATTGAAAAAATCGACGGTGTCCCGCTGACGGAGAATATTCTATCGTTCATGCGCCGCTATTTGGAGCTTGGCCGCGTCAATATCCTTTCGATTTATTATTACTTCTTCTTTTATATTCGGGACCCGCTGATCTATAAAACGCTGATCCTGATTTTTATCCTTTTGAATCAGGTTATCGCAGCCAAAGTTGTCCGCATGATTACCGGTTCGAAGCGTATGGGGCAGTTGGTGATGCTGATTGTCCTCCTGAGTTTCCAGTTCCGACCGTATCAGGATGCGCTGAACGGGTTCTACGCCTTGATGCAGCTGATTCTGATCCTGATTCTCGGAATGGTTTACTGGCTGGTCAAGTTTACGCGCACGAAACAGGTCCGTTATCTGGTCGTTTCGCTGCTGCTGTTCAGCGTCGGGCTTTTCACGTACGAGGTTGTTTTCCCGTTTATGCTGATGGTTCCGCTGTTGGTCTGGGCGGATTCACGGCGGTTTAGACGCGCGCTGCTGATTAGCCTCCCGTACGCCGCGATTTGGGGTATCGCGTTGGTTACGGTTTATTACGTCCGGGTTTATCTGGCGACGGGAAGCGCTTACAGCGGCGTCGCATTTAACTTGAATTTTCCCGCTATGGTCAGCGCTTACCGGAACCAGACGCTGGCGGCTTTTCCGCTGAATTTCCATGTCTTCGGAAACGAAGCGTCGATACTTGGGCGCGTTTATTCGATTGAGAGTATCTTCCGGTTTTCGCCGTTGACGCTGATCCGGGCGATGACGGTCAAGGATTTCGGGCTGGCGGCGATCGCCGCCGCGCTTCTCTTCCGCGTTTTTTCGCGTCTGACAAACGAGGCGCGGCCGTCCGGGCTGCGGACGCTGGGGGTTTTAGGCGGGGGGCTGCTTTTCCTTTCAGGATCGGCGATCGCGATCAGCCAACGCTACCAGGGCCAGCTCATCGCCGGGTTAGGCTACTTGCCGGTTTATTTGGGCTATTTCGGATTCGCGATTTTAGTCGCGATGGCGATCGGCGCCGTTTCCTACCGGCTCCGCCGGCGCGGCTATTACTATCCATGGATTCTAAAATTCATGGTTACGGTTTACGTTACCGTTTTCGCGGTTACGATTCAGGATAACCGTAAAATCCTAAATCTTTTGGACCAGACGTTTTTACATCCTTATCGAGCCGGCCGCGCCGCCCTTGAGATGGGGATTTTTGATTTTCTTCCCGCGGACGCAACCGTTTTGACGCTCAATCCGGGCGATTATCTTTGGGAGGCTAATTGGAACGACGCTGGAATCGAGGCGGAGTTTTATACGCTGAATTCCGGGCGCGATTTCTTGCATGACGAACTACAGGCGGGCCGTTTCGATCCGTCCGACCCGGTCTACGGCGTCGGCGCGGCGAATCGTCCGGAAAATATTTACGTTTTCGCCTACGACGGCGATCCGCTGCACGGTACAGCCAAATTAGCGCGTCTTGTCAGCGTTGAAGCGGATTCGGCAGGATATCCGATCGTTCTGGCCGACACGGTATTATATTTCCTGGATGGGAACCTGTCGCCGTTCCGAAACGTTTCTTATTTAAGAGATGACGGCGTTTTCGTTAACCTGACGGAAAAAGAGCGGCTGCGCGTCCGCCTAACCGCTCATGGCAGTTTGTTCAGTTTGCCGCAGGAAGAGGTTGTTCTTTTTGAGTCGGTCGATCTGTTCGGCTTCTGATAAGATATTCCGTCACGTAATCGGTCCGGCCCGGCCGGGCCCGACCTGAGAAAAGCGAATCTTGACGGCAAGAGCCTCGGGTTCTTGACGGAATATGGTACGATTAAATGGATAAAAGTTGAAAACTCACGTTTCTCCGCTGCGGCGGAGAATCTTTGAAGGAGATTTGCATGGAAAATCTGTATTCGTTTCTTAAAAAAAGCCGTCTTGCCGCGCTGGGCGCCGTCTTGAGCCTGTTCCTCCTGGCGGGATCGGTCTTCGCCGCGACGGAATTCACGACCGGCGGTCCGTGTAAGGATCTGCGCAACGACGGCGTGATGTTTACCGGGAACGTATCGATCGCCGATCGGATTAAAGTCGAACAGTGGCGCGATCGTGTTGAAGTAAAACTGACTGATCCGAACGGCGTCGACGGCGGCGCTTTTGTGCCCGCTTTAGCGCTGACGCCTCCCGGCCGGGTTCGCGAGCTGATTTTGTATGCGGCTTCCGACAGTACAGCTTACCATTGTACGCAGTTAACAGGGGCGAATCCGCCGAGTTCGTTCAGTTGCAATAGTTTCCCGAAAAACGGCGTGATCGCGCGCGTTGCGGTTCGGTTTATCCCGAATTTCCAGGGAGGCGGGGCGCCGACTGATCCGGTTGTAACGGGGAAATACTTGATTCGAGTGAACGAATTGGTTGGAAATACGCAGCTGTTAGACGGTCATGCGACAATCGACGCGGTGTCGACGGCTTGCGCCTGGAACCAGACGGTTCAGGAATGGATCGCCGATTCGACGCCGCCGGCCTCCACGGAACAACTCATTTTTAACACCAATTCGGACGGGACCTGCCATGACGGCGGCGTCGTTAAGGTGGACCAGACACTCGATTTTAAAGACGAGCCTGGAAAGGCGTTTACGATCGTGAGCATGCCTTTGGGCGAGACGTTCGATCAAAATCGGGTTCGTTTTTATGGCGATAAGGTTATTAAGGAGTTTGATTACGAAGTCGAGCTGCATTTCAGGGATAAGGCCAACGGACTGCATCTGTTGAATTACAGTTACACGCGGAACACGAACCCGGCTGACGCGGCGGTCAATCCGGTTGTTCTGACCCCCGGTTGGGGCGCTGCGCCATTACCGATTCGCTTCGAGGGAGGCGCTATCAATATCAAAACGGCGCCGACACCGTTTACCAGCCTTCCACCGATTGCGCAGTTTAAATTTACATTCTATTACCGCAATCTTGATCCGACGCTCGGTTACGAAAACTCGATGTTCCATTTCCAACGGGAGATGAGCGTTGTTTTCTCTCCGATTTGCAAGAATCCGGCGAATCTGAAATACCGGACGGTCAACGGTTCGTTCGATCCATGCTTGGCGACGAAGCAGGTTTTTTCGGTCAGCTTTACCAACGCGGCCGGGCAGGGTTATATTCCGAGAGGCGCCGGCGTCCCCGGCTCGTTAGCCGGCTCGGCGGTCACGCAGGCGTTTGTTGACGCCTCGATTCCGATCGGTACGTTCGCTTCCTCGCCGCAGCCGCACTGGTATTTCGAGGTCGAACGCTGCAACGATCCGAACTGCAACGACCGCGAGCGGCAGACCGGCACGTACGTTCACCGTATCTATTTCGACGACGCGGAAATCGATAACCGTTGGTGGCATTACCTAGGTACGACTGAGGCCAATATGCGCACGTATACCGTTATTTCGATGAAGACGTTTAAATCGGCGGCCCGACCGTTTGAAGTCAAGCAGATGGACGTTACCGTCAATCGAGCCGGAACGTATTTCGTACGCGCAATGATGCGAACGACGGCTATGTCGGCTGTGCCCGGGTATCCGAATAACGCCTTTATGGAGTTTTATCTGACCGTTCCGGAAAAGGCCGGCGAGAATACCTGCTCGAGTTCCGGTACGGACGGTTTTTATAAAGTGCAGTGGGACGCCTGCGGCGAGAATTACGATAAGCAGACGGTCGAATTCAAGGCGATCGACGAAAAATACGGCTTTATTTCGAATTATTCTGCGCTGACGTTGGAATATAAATTCAATCCGGAGCTTTCGAGCATGACATCTGTTGCGCATGTTGCCGAATTGAATTGCGAATGGCAGCTGTTGGCGGACGGCTACACGGTCAACGGTTCCGGCTGCTACAAGGATAAAATCGTACTTCCGCCGTTTACGCGCGCGATTATCAAGGGCGGCAAGCTCGAAATTCCGGTCAAGCCGACATATTACGCGAATGCTGAGCTGAACGAGTTCGTTATGGCGTACTCGCGGCGCACCTCGAACCAGAATACCAACCTGTTCATCAACGCGATCGACGAGGAATGTCCGCGCGAACCGATTCCGGATACCGGTTATTCGCTGCGTTCGCCGGCGCCGATGATCGGCGCGGAACAGTCCGGGTTCATTTTCACCGGCAACCGGCTGACGATTCCGGCGATCGGTTTGGGCGTTGAATATCCGATCGAAATCGTTCATATCAATTACCTGAACGGCGAGAACCTGTCAGGCGGGTACGACCTGAAAGTTCTCGGCGGCTATGTCGGCGAGCTCGAGGGCGGCGCGTATTTGCCGTACCCGGGGAATACCGTCCTGACGGGCCATTATTATTCGCAGGGCGTTTTCGTCAACCTGACAAGCTTGCGTTTTGACGATGAGATTATTATTTACGGTACGGACGGATTTAAATACACGTATCGGGTCAACAATTCGTTCTGGACGGAGCCGGATGACGCTTATATGATGTTCCAGCCAAACGGCGAACGTTCGCTGACGCTGGTTACCTGCGACGATTATAATTTTATTGAGGATAAGTATTTGAAACGCTATATCGTTCAGGCGACGATCGACTCGATCGAGCCGTACGAAACGCAGTAAAACCATCTGTCGAATTCAGGCGGGGAGAACCGAACCGGGCTCCCCGCCGTTTTTTTATCGCTGCGCTGGCTGTCACGTTTTCCGGCGCATTTCACTTGACAGATTCCGCGCGGGGCGTTTACAATGGTTTTAATTTCATAGCGAAACCGATGAGGAAGAATAGTACTCGACAGCGAACGGTCTTTCAGAGAGTTCTCGAAGGTGGAAAGAGAACAGACAAGTGTCGACGAATGGTCTTCTGAGGGCAAGTTGAACGGCGGCAACGCTCAGTAGATCTTGACGGGAATCCGATCCGTTATCAAGCCGGACGCGCATGATGGTGCGCGAAGCGAGTGGACGTGAAAACGTCAAGTTGGGTGGTATCGCAGGAGTCAGCTCTTGTCCCATGGTTGGGACAGGGGTTTTTTCATTAAATAGCGCTGCGCAGCGCTGAAAAGACTCCGGAATTATTGACAGTTCCTTTCTGTCGGCCATCACGCACCCGAATCGAGTTATTCTTTTAAGACGGAGGAAATCTCATGAAACGGTTGGTTAATTTCGTTGTTGTTTGTATGGTCGTTTTGGCGGCATTCGCCGCTCCGACGGTTGCGGCCGTCGCGCAGGAAACGCATAAAGTTCAAATCGGTATCCTTCAATTTGCGCCGCACGCAAGTTTGGACAATTGCTATGAGGGGATTCTCGAAGGCTTAAGCAAGAAAGGTTTCGTTGACGGAGAGACGGCCACGATCGATTTTGTCAACGGTATGGGTGAAATTGAGACGAATAATCTCGCCGCGGCGGGTTTCGTATCCAAGAAATACGACATGATTATCGCGATCGCGACGCCGTCGGCCGTCGCTGCGTACGCGGCTGCCCGCGACGCCGGGATCCCGGTCGTCTTCTCGGCGGTTTCCGATCCGGTTGCAGCGGGACTGGTCAAGGCATTGGATTTTCCGGATACCGGCGCGACCGGAACGAGCGACGCACTGAATTTCGAAGGTCAGCTTAAGATGATCCGCGCGTTTGTCCCGGAAGCGAAGACGATCGGCGTTCTGTATACGACGAGCGAAGCCAACTCCGTTTCGCAGCTGGAAAAGCTGACGGAATTGGCGAAAGATTTCGATTTCGAAGTTAAGGCGGTCGGAATTACCGATGCGTCCGAAGTCGCGATGGGCGCGGCGCAGCTGGTCGCGGAAAAAGTTGACGTTATGAATAACCTGACTGACAACAACGTTGTTAATAACTTCTCCGTCGTGACCAACGCGACCGATCCGGCCGGAATCCCGATTTTCGGTTCTGAAGTTGAACAAGTCGCGCAGTACGGCTGCGTCGCCGCCGAATCGCTTGACTACGTCGCGCTCGGCGTTACGACAGGCGAGATGGCGGGCGATATTCTTAAGGGAGAGCCTGTCGAGACGATGCCGGTCGTCATCGTCAAGGATTCGAAGCCTGTGTATAATGCCGACGTGATGGCGAAATTCGGGATCGCGCTGCCGCGCGAATACGCTGAAGCAACCGACGTAGCGGGAATGCGTTAAGGGCGTTTTTTCGAGAGGCGCATGGGCCGTCCTGACAGGAGGCGTCCCGCGTAACAGCGCGGGACGCGTAACTTCTGAATGGATCGAATGGTTCGCTTCGTTTGGTTCGGATCGGGTTCGAAAGATAAAAACGGCGTTTTATTAAAACGCCGAAGAGGAAACGGCGGTACATGGGAATTGCTTTGAGTTTGACCGAAAACGTTTTACGCGAAGGGTTCGTTTACGCACTGATGGCGATCGGCGTCTTTATCACATATAAGATTCTCGATTTTCCTGATTTGTCGGTTGATGGGACGTTCCCGCTGGGCGGCGTGATCGCCGCGGCGTTGATCAACGCGGGCGCAGATCCGTGGCTGACGCTGCTGATCGCTTTCGCCGGCGGGGCGGCGGCCGGCGCGGTAACCGGACTGCTGCATGTCAGGCTGCGCATAACCAACCTGCTGTCCGGGATCCTGGTCATGACCGCGCTTTGGTCGGTCAATTTGATCGTCGCAGGCGGGAAAGCGGTCGTCCAGTTTTTCAACCGTCCGACAATTTTCTCGACCGGATTCGGCGCGCTCGTTTCCGCCTCGTTCTACGCGCAGCGAAAGCTGATCGTCGCGTTCGTTCTGGTCACGGCGCTGAAGCTGATCGTGGATTTGTTTCTGACGACGCGCCACGGGCTGCTGCTGCGCGCCTGCGGGAACAATGCCCAATTCGTCGTCAATCTCGGAAAAGATCCGGGGACGGTCAAGATTGTCGGTTTGATGATCGGGAACGGCTGCGCCGCTCTGGCGGGCTGCGTCCTGGCCCAGATCAGCGAAAACGCCGACGTCAACGCCGGAAAAGGGATGGTCGTTATGGCGCTGGCGGCGGTCATTATCGGGACGAGTCTTTTCGATCGCTTCGGTAAGTTTAAGGGGACGACGATGGCGATTTTCGGGGCGATTTTATATAAAGCCGCGCTGCAGATCGCGCTTTCGTTGGGGCTGCCGCCGAATTATCTGAAGCTGCTGATGGCGGCGGTGCTGACGCTGGCGCTGGTTTCGAAAGAATTCGGCGCGAACGAACGCTATGTGACCGGGAAAGAGGTGACGGATGAAGCTTGACGCCGCTGTCGGAACTGCGCCGCTCGTCTCGCTCGAGCATATTTATAAACGTTTCAATCCGCGCTCGGTCAACGAGACGGTCCTGTTTCAGGATTTTAACTTCAGGATTTACCCCGGTCAGTTCGTTTCGATCGTCGGGTCGAACGGAAGCGGGAAGACGACGCTGCTGAACCTGATCTGCGGATCGGTTATCGAGGACAGCGGCAATATTCTTATCGAAGGGCGGAAGATTAACGGCGCTCCGGAATATCTCCGCGCGGCGCGGATCGGGCGCGTTTTCCAGGACCCGTCGAAGGGGACCTGCGCCGACCTGAGCATCCTCGAAAATATGGCGCTGGCGGACCGCAAG
>DAOUFC010000022.1:0-13814 GCA_034430295.1 Flexilinea sp. | reverse complement strand
GTCGAACAGTTCGCGCAGCTCGGGAATCGCGAAAATCAGGATCCCCTCGACCAAAACGACCGGCTGCGGTTCGAAATGCTGAACTTCGGGAACACGCGTGTGAGTCTTGAAATCGTATATCGGAACGTCGATCGGCTTCAACGCGCGCAGATCGATCAGGTGCTGAATCAACAATTCGGTTTCAAGCGCATCGGGATGGTCAAAATTAACTTTAACCCGCTCCTCGAACGGACGGTCGCTCATGTCTCGATAGTACGAATCATGCGAAAGGTGAAGAATCCGTCCGGTTTGAAGCCGCAAGATCAGCTCGCGTGAAAACGTCGATTTCCCGGAACCGGTTCCGCCCGCAATCCCGATAATAATCGGTAGCGTCAGCGTTTTCCCGTCAAATTCTTCCATGCCGGACCCCTTTCCCGCTAAAAAACGAAATACGGCGCGATCGGCTTCGCGGGATCGTGCCAAATCGCGTTCAAGCCGACTTTCAGCGCGCTGCGGATATTGGCTTCTAAATCATCGATAAAGACCGAACGGCTCGGATCGAGTCCGCAGCGCTCGATCAGGAGACGATAAATTTCCAAGTCGGGCTTAATCAATTTATCCTGATAAGATACGACGCCGCCGTCAAAATGATCCAAAAATGAATAGGCCGCCCTTAGCTTCTGATACGTCGCTTCGGAAAAATTTGACAGCACGTAAACCTTCGTTCCCGTCTCCTTGATTCGATAAAACGTATGAACATTTTCGGGAATCAGGTAAAAGAACTGGGACCAGTTGCGCATATAAAAACGGATTTGACCGCGGATTTCCGGATCGAGATCGCCGGCAGCCTCCGCTAATTCATCATCCGTCATCGACCCGCGGTCAATCTCAGCCCAGATCGGGTTCTCGAATAACGCTTTCGCGATCCGCGCCTGGACCGCAGGATCGATTTTCAGCAGGCGCATAAAGCGAAACGGATCATAATCCAGCAGGACATTTCCCAAATCAAAGATCACAGCGTCCATTTCCAATAAATTCTGGCGAAGTCGAATCATTTTTTCCTCGAATTTAACAGTTTTAAAAGCGCCGGAAGTCCGAGCAGGATCAACCCAGCGAGTATCATTGCGGATAAGACAACGATCATCATCCGGTCCTCGGTCGTCGCCGGCGGCAACACAATTTTCGGGATATTAAATAAAGCGGCGGCGATCAGGACGGTTCCAGCGAACTGCGTTCCGCCGGCGCGTTTCGCCGGCGGCCGGTCGCCGTCGGGGCGGCCCGGAAGATCCGATCGTTTTTTCCCGGTCATCCGGCCCTACTCGGTTTCGTCATGAACTTCAGCGTTGAGTTCCGCGTCTGCTGCGCGGCGGATTTCGTCAAGCCCGGCGTCCTCCGCGGCTTCAACGCCGCTCTCGATCGTCTCGGCGCTTCCGTCGACGACAGCGCCCTCCCGTTCGGCCGCGACCGCGTCTTCAATCCGCTTGCGCTTATCGAGATATTCCTTAATCCAAGGCCAAACCGCGAGCAAGCCGGCCGCCAAATAAACGACGTTCGAAACGAGCGCCAGCCAATAATTTTTCGTCCCAACTTCCAGCTCAAGCGAGGCAGGGTCCGATAAGACGCGATAGCCGTTCGTCACAGCGATATAAATCAGGTAAACGCCCATGCCGCGCGTAATATTCTGCATGACGTTCGGTTTTTTTCCTTTTTCGCCTTCGTTCCCGGCGTTGGATTTTCCGGAATTTTCCGCTCCGTCCGGCGATTTCGCCGATTCAACTGCACAGCTCGTCGCCGCTTGAATTTCTTCGCCGGTTTCGCCTTCCGTCATAGACGCGCCGCAGGAAGGACAAACCGCCGCGCCCGCGGATACCGGTTCCATGCAATTCGGACAGATATCATCGTTTCGGATCTCAACATCGTTCATTTTAATAAAAATACCTCAAATTCTTTGATTTTCAGGTTTATAAATAAATTCAAGCCCTTGATTCAGACCTGATATGATTCTACTCGAAAAATCAGCCGATGACTTCTTTCGCGATATCCATCGCCGCCTTCGCGTCTTTTCCGTAAAAATCGGCTCCGATTCGCTTCGCGTAATCGGCCGTCAGAACCGCGCCGCCGACCATGATCTTACAATCGGACTGCGCGCGGATGACGTCGATCGTCTCCGCCATGCTTTTAACCGTCGTCGTCATCAGCGCGCTCAGCCCAACCAACGAGACGCTTTCTTTTTGAATCGTCTCGACGATCAGATTCGGCTCGACGTCTTTCCCCAAATCGATAACCTGGTAACCGCTGTTCTCCAACAGGACTTTAACGATATTTTTACCGATATCATGGATGTCGCCTTTGACCGTCGCCAGGATGACTTTTCCCCGACTAATCGCGGCGCCGCCGCTTTCATTCATCAGCTTCCGCTTTAAAACTTCGAAACTGATCTGGGCCGCGCCGGCCGATTGGATCAGCTGCGGAAGGAAGATTTCGTTTTTCTCAAAGCGGACGCCGACCTTATCGAGCGTCGGGATCAGGATCGTATTAATAATCTCGTCCGGCGTTTTTTCTTCCAACGCCTTTTCCGTCGCCGCTTCCGCCGCAGTCCGCAGGCCGGCTTCGATCGCTTCCGCAAGCGTCATCACGGTCCCGACGGAAGAAACCGTTTTCGGCGTGGGAACCGCGCCGCTGTGATGCGAAATGTATTCCGTCGAATGTTCGTCGCTCCCGCTTAAAACGTTATAGGCGCGGACCGCTCCGATCATGGTCTGGTTATTCGGGTTGATAATCGGTAAATCCAGCCCGGCGTACATCGCCATCGTCAGGAATGAAACGTTAATTTTTTCACGGTCCGGAAGCCCGAACGAAATATTCGAAACGCCTAATACCGTTTTCACGCCGAATTCCGCTTTAACCCGACGAACGGCTTCCAAAGTTTCCAATGCCTGATCTTGCTGAGCCGAAACGGTCAGCGTCAGGCAGTCGATCACGATATCCCGCCGTCGGATCCCGACCGCTTCCGCGCGTTCGATAATTTTCGCGGCGACGGCGACGCGTTGATCCGCCGTCGCCGGAAGCCCGGCTTCGTCGAGCGTCAGCCCGATAACCGCCGCGCCGTATTTTTTAACCAACGGCAGAATCGCGGTCAGATTGACTTCCTCGCCGTTAACCGAATTGATCAGCGGTTTTCCGTTATAAACGCGGAGCGCCGCTTCCAGCGCTTTCGGATCGCTTGAATCGATCTGCAGCGGAACGTCGGAAACGCCTTGAATCTCTTTAACAACGGAAACGAGTACCTGAGGTTCGTCAATACCCGGTACGCCGACGTTTACGTCAAGAATATCCGCGCCCGCAGCCGTCTGTTCCAGCGCCTGGGACAGAATATAGCTCATGTCGTTATTAAAGAGCGCTTCCTTAAACCGTTTCTTTCCGGTCGGGTTGACCCGTTCGCCGACAACTCGGACGCGATCAATAGCGACGACGCGTTCCCCGCTGCAAACCGCGGCCGGAACGTCAGCCGTCCGTGCCGGAACCTTCCGATCCTTTAATTCGGCGACGAGCGCACGGATATAATCCGGCGTCGTTCCGCAGCAACCGCCGATATAGCGGACGCCGAGATCGGCGAAACGCGCCGATTGACGCGCGAAATCTTCCGCGCTCAGATCGTATTCGTTCGTAATCAGGTTCGGCAATCCGGCGTTCGACTTGACGATCAGCGGCTTTTCAGTCCAGCGGCTCATCTCTTCCATCAGCGGATAAATCTGATCCGGCCCTAACGAGCAATTGATCCCCAACGCCGCCACCCCCAGCGCGTCGAGCGTCAGCGCCGCCGCGGCGACCGGTACGCCGGCGAACGTCCGTCCGTTCGCCTCAAACGACATCGTCGCAAAAATCGGCAGCGCGGTATTCTCTTTCGCGGCCAATATCGCCGTTTTCAATTCGAGCAAGTCGGTCATCGTTTCGAAAATCACGAAATCGACGCCCGCACGTTCGCCCGCGATAACGACCTCGCGATACATTTCGTAAGCGTCCTCGATCTTCAAATCGCCGTTCGGCTCAAGCATTTTCCCGATCGGGCCGCAGTCCAAACCGATTTTAACTTCAGCGTTTTCCGCGTCCCGCGCCGTTTTCGCGTTCGCGACCGCCGCCGAGACGAGTTCGCCGACCATATAACCGCTGTCTCCGAGCTTATAACGATTAACCGAAAACGTCATTGCGTAAATCAGGTCCGCCCCGGCGCGGATATATTCGCGATGGATTTCCTGAACGACTTCCGGGCGGGTTAAATTTACGCTTTCAGGGACTTTCGCGCTTAATAATCCCTTCTTTTGAAGCATCGTGCCGGCTGCGCCGTCTAAGAAACAGATTCTGTCCGCGTTTTCCAACATGTTTTTCCTGCCTTTCGAAGGGCGCAGTGAAACCGCAGCTTACAATCGTCGCAGCGGTTATATGCCGCCGAAGGCGGCGCGTCTGTTACGCCCAAAACGGCCGTGACCGATTTCGACGGCGTCATCAGGACGCTCCCGGTCACCATCAGCCCGATCCGCCGCGACGTATCCAACAGCGTCAGCAGCTGCGGCTGAAGTTCGAGCGGAAGATCGCCGTATCCGGGACTATACCGATCGGTCAGAAATTTACCCTGATCTGAAACCGCGCCGCGGATTTCCGATTCGAGCCGGTCCGCCGCCGCCTCAACCGCCACCGCGCCGCAGGTATCCAGGATCACGCCCTCTTCCGCAGCGGTGATCATCTTGGTACGAATCAGGCGGTCCATCGCCGGACCGACCGTCACCGCCATAGCGTAAATCGTATCGCGGACCTCGCTAAAGAAAGCGGCGATCGATTTCCCGGGGAGGATAAACGGCGTATCGACGAGCTTCAGTCCATATTGCGTCCGAATAACGCGAAACGGATGATAAATTCCAACCGGATGAATCGTTTCTAAGGTCAGCTCGATACAACGATCGATCAGCGCGTCCATTGACGGCGGAAGCGCCAATCCGGCATCAGCGTTTAAAAACCGGAGCACCTCATTTTTCGATAAAGATTCGACGGAAAGCAGCACGGCCGTTCCCTCAAACTACTTATTTTCAGCCCGCAGGATCGAGCCGATATTAAGCGTGATTCGTTTCGCCGTCTCAACGCTGTTCATCGTGTACAAATGGATGCCCCGTACGCCGCGCGAAACCAGATCGATGATCTGGTCCGTCGCAAACGCAATCCCAGCGTCAAAAAACGCTTCGGGATCATCCCGATAACGTTCATGGATCCGCGTCAGCCTATCCGGAACCGCGGCTCCGCTCAATTTCACGACCCGTTCCAGCTGCGTCTTCGTCGTAATCGGCATGATCCCGGCTTCAATCGGCACGTCGATCCCGGCCGAAGCCGCCTGGTCGCGGAACGCGTAAAATTTATTGTTATCAAAAAACAGCTGCGTAATCAGATGACTGACGCCGCTGTCGATTTTATATTTAAGGTTCTCAATATCGGCCTGCAGCGACGGCGCCTCCGGATGCTTCTCCGGGTAACATGCGCCGCTGATATTGATCTCGCTATCGTGGGCCCGGATAAAACGGACCAAGTCGCTGGCATGCCGAAAGGCGTATTTACGTTCGCCGTCGGCGGGAATATCGCCGCGCAGCGCGAAAACGTTCTGAATACCGCGTGTGCGCGCGCTTTCCAAAGCTGCCAATACGTCCGCTTCATCAGACGTGACGCAAGTGAGATGCGCGACCGACTCGATCCGATACGTCTCGATAATCAGCGAGGCGATTTCGATCGTCTTATCCCGCTGGGCCGCACTGCCGCCCGCGCCATAGGTGACGCTGATAAAATCGACCGGCAGCTCGCGCATCTGCAGCAGCGTATTATATACCGTCGTATAAGATGAATTCTTCTTCGGCGGGAAGACTTCAAGCGAAAAAACGACCTTCTTATGGTCAAAAATTTTCGAAATTTTCATAAAACTATTCTAACTCAGCTTACGCGTCCATGCGGAGCGGACGAATCTGAGAATGACCGCGGTCAGAAAAAAATCCCCGGCGCCTCCGCAAACGACGCGATAAACCGATCCGAAACGGCGCGGATCTCATCCAAATTTCCGGATGTCGCCGGTTCATGGATCGCGACGACCCCGAATCCGGCCGCTTTCGCCGTTCGCATCGCGTACACCGAATCCTCAAACACAACGCATTCACCCGCCGGCAGCCCCAACCGCGCGGCGGCGCTCAGAAAAATATCCGCATGCAGCTTACTTTTCCCAACATCTTCCGTCGTCAGAATAAATTCAAACGCGTCGATCAGTTCCAACCGTTTCAACGCCGCTTCGGTATGAATCCGTTCGGCCGCCGTAGCTACGCAGCAGGGGATCCCGCGCTCACGCAGCTCCCGCACAAATTCAGCCGCGCCGGGTTTCAATTCAAAGACGCGATCAAAATAATAGCCGACTTTCGTCATAAAATCCGCAACGATTTCATCGACGCTTTCGCTCAAACCATATTCGGCGATCAGCATCTCCGCCGCCTGACGCAGAGCGACCGGAGCCAATAATTCCAGAAACGCCGCCGTTGGTTCAAAGCCGCGTTCGCGAAGAAAGTTCTCGCTCAGCTTCGACCAGGTTCCCATCGAATCTAAAAGCGTACCGTCCAGATCAAAAATCGCGCCGTGTAATTTCATACCTTTTCCAATCGATCCGAGCCGCGCTCGAAACTGCTCCGTTCAATCGACACCCGCGGCGTTCCGAATAATCAGCAAAACGCCCTCGCAAACGCTGATAAATCCCGCCCGCCCGATAAACTCGTTGCTTAAGCCAATCCAGTCGCCCGCAGTCAAGCGCCGCTCCGTCAGCGCATACTTCAATCCCGAAATCGTTACGCCGCGGCTTTCCTCGCTTAGGCTGAAGACGGAAATTTTTCCGCGTTCCCGATCCGAAAATTCATACCGTTCGTTCATCAGGACGAATATTTCCCCATCCGGCGCATAAATCCGTCCGAACGCCCCTTTTTCACGAAGGTAACGCAGCGCCAGCAGGTTGGCGTACGAATGATCCAGGCGCGATCCCGTCGCGCCGTAAAGCGCGAAATCACGGCAGCCTTGCTCCAGACCGTACTGGATCGCCAGAACCATATCCGGCGCGTCCTTCTCCGGCGGAAACTTCAGCACATTCTCACCGTCCGGAACATAACCGAGCGAGTCAAAATCGCCGATAACCCGGTCCGGTTCGATTCCGCGTTCGTGCAGCGCCGCGTATCCGCCGTCCGCGGCGAGAATCAGGTCGTCCGAACGCGGGGAATAGACGGCGCTGCCGCTGTTCCCCGCCCCGAAAATAACGCAGCGTTTCGTTCTGTTTGGCCCCATTTTTACAGCTTATTAATCAGCGAGAGGATCTCGGCGATCTTCTCATCCTTAGCGTTTTCGTCCGCCCGTTCGAAAGCTTCGCGGACGCAGCCGTTAATATGCGCCAGCAGGATTTCCCGGTTGGCGCGTTTAAGAATCGCCTGCGTCGCCAGGAGCTGGTGGGAAATATCCATGCAGTAGCGATCGTCCCCGACCATCTTCAAAATCCCGTCCAGCTGACCGCGCGCGGTTCGAAGCAGGCTCGTAATTTTTTCGCCGTCCGCCTGCATCGATTAAGCGTCCCGGATCGAGAGCACAGGGTATCCGGCGCCGCTGACGGCGGCGCTCAGGACATCGTCGCCGACCGATTCGCTCAGCTCGACCGTCGCCGTTTTCGCTTCGAGGTTAACCGCGGCGCTCTTTACGCCTTTAATCGCGTTTAAAACGGATTCGACCCGCCCCTGGCAATGGGCGCACATCATTCCGTCAACAACCAATACTTTTTTCATCATCATCCCGCTTTCTTTTTCGCCTGCCGCGCCGGAACGCTCGACGGCCGGCAAGAGCGATCTGCTTTCGTTCCCGTCCTCATGCGCCGACGGCGCGGAAGCGATCCATTTCGGCCGGAATCCGCGTAAGCGAAGCGCGTTTGTCACGACCGTTACCGAGCTCAGGCTCATCGCGGCGGCGGCGAAATCGGGCGTCAGCTTCCATCCGAAGAGTCCGAAAAACACGCCGGCCGCCAACGGAATCCCGATACTATTATAAAAGAATGCCCAGAATAAATTCTGACGAATCGTACGCATCATCGCCCGAGACAGCTGAATCGCAGTCACGACGTCGGTCAGCTCGCTCTTCATCAGCACAATATCAGCCGACTCAATCGCGATATCCGTTCCCGCGCCAATCGCAATTCCGACATCAGCGCGCGCCAGCGCCGGGGCGTCGTTGATTCCGTCGCCGACCATCGCGACCTTCCGTTGATTCCCTTTCGCGTCCGTTTCCGACTGCAATTCGCGAATCTTCGATTCTTTATCCGAAGGCAGGACTTCGGCGAAAACGGTATCAATTCCGACTTGGCGGCGAATCGCTTCCGCCGTCGCGCAGTTATCGCCCGTCAGCATGACCGTCCGTATCCCCATCGCCTGCAGACTGCGAATCGCTTTCGGGCTGGTATCCTTAATCGCGTCCGCGCAGGAGATCAAGCCGAGATAACGCCCGTTCGCGCCGAAATAGAGCGGCGTCTCGCCTGCTTGAGCGAAGCGAGCCGGATCCGCGACCGCCTCCGGCAGGGAAATTTTTTCCGCCGCCATCAGCCGCGCGTTCCCGCCTGCCATCGCGGCAGCGTGGACCGTCGCCTTTACGCCGAAGCCGGATAACGCCTCAAAATCGCTGACGCCGGTCTCCTCTCCGCTGATCCCGCGTTTCGCCGCGGCGGTCAGGATCGCTTTCGCGAATGGATGCTCCGAAGAATTTTCGAGCGCGACCGCCGCGCGCCAGAGTTCGTCTTCGGAAACGCCATCAGCCGGGAGAACCTGCTTGACCGTCGGGCGTCCCTCGGTAATCGTCCCCGTTTTGTCAAAAACGACGGTACGGACTTCATGCGCAATTTCAGCCGCGTCCGCCGACTTAATCAGGATTCCGTTCAATGCCCCCTGCCCCGTCCCGACCATAATCGCGACCGGCGTCGCCAGCCCCAGCGCGCAGGGACAGGAAATCACCAGAACCGCGATCGCAATCGACAACGCGAATTCAAACGGCTTCCCCAAAAGCAGCCATACGATCAGAGAGACAAGCGCGATCGCGATAACCGTCGGAACGAAAATCCCGGCGATTTTATCCGCTAACTTCTGGATCGGCGCTTTAGAGCTGTTGGCGTCGCTGACGAGCTGAACGATTTGCGCCAGCGTCGTATCCTCTCCGACTTTATCGGCGCGGAACTTGAACGCGCCCGTCCGATTCAGCGTCGCGATATAAACCGGATCGCCGACCGTCTTTTCGACCGGGACGCTTTCGCCGGTCAGGACCGCCTGATCGACTGCGCTCGAACCTTCGATAACCGTTCCGTCGACCGGAATCGCTTCGCCGGGCCGAACCGAGATGATATCGCCGACGACGATTCCCTCGACCGGAATTACGGTTTCTTCTCCGCCGCGGATAACGGCGGCCGTTTTCGGCGCTAAATCCAGCAGCTTCCCGAGCGCGTCAGTCGTCCGGCCTTTCGAAAGCGCCTCAAGATATTTTCCAACCGTGATCAGCGTAAAAATCGTTCCCGCCGATTCAAAATAAATATCCATCGCGAAATGATTCGCCGTCGCCGCGTCGCCATGCCCGACCGCCCAGCCGATTTTATACAGCGCGTATACCCCGTAAACCGTCGCGGCCGCCGCGCCGATCGCGATCAGCGAATCCATGTTTGGCGAACGATGCCAAAGCGTTCGAAAGCCGACAGCGAAAAATTTCCGATTGATATACAAGATCGGCAGCAATAACAAGAACTGCGTCAAACCGAAAATGACCTGGTTCCCGGCTCCGTGAAATCCGGACGGGATCGGGAATCCCATCATGTGCCCCATGGAGAGATACATCAGCGGAAGGAGGAACACGGCCGAGACGATCAGGCGCGTTTTTAACGTCCTGATCTCAGTTTGAACCGCTTCTTTCGCGTCCGTTTTCGCCGCGGCTGCGTTCCCTTTCGCAGCCGGACGGACGACCCCGTATCCGGCTCTTTCGACCGCCTGAATGACCGTCGCTTCGTCGAGCGCTTCGCTGCCGACAACGGTCAGCTGATTGGCGAGCAAATTGACGACGGCGCTGTCGACTTCGGGAAGCGTGTTAACCGCTTTTTCGACCGCGGCCGAACAGGCGGCGCACGTCATCCCGGTAACAGTATAAGTTTGCTTCATGTAAACCTCGATTCGTCTCGATTCGGGCCTGCCTTTCAGGACCCCACCCCTGCGGGGTAGCACAATTAGTATACACTAAAAAGCATGGAAACTCAAAAGAAAAAAGTATGAACTGTTCGGGATACTGATAAAATCAGGAAGAATTCGGTGTCGTTACTTGAGTAAAACCTTAACGAAGAATAAACGAGCCTTAAAATGTTTGCCGCCGTTAACGGCTTGTTTAATAAACGATATTACCGTTTGTAAACCCTGCAATGGAAAAGGACAGGGATAAACCATATTATATTGCCAACAAATAAAATATTTATTGAGTCAAAAGGAGAAATTTCATGAGACTGTTTTTATGCTCTCACTTTGCAAAAGTTGGAACCTTATTGAATGATGAAGCGGAAGGAAAGAATGTTGCTTTTATACCGACTGCTTCAATCAATGAGGAATATAAAGGATATGTTGGTTCAGCACGAAAGCTATGGAAAAAGCTGAAAACAAACATTATAGAAGTTGAGATTTTATCAGCGCCTGCGGATACGGTTGATAAAGCCTTTGAAAAAGCAGATATTATTTACTTTACTGGTGGAAATTCGTTCTTCCTGATGGATCAGTTAAGAAAAACCGGAACGGATGAATTGATTAAGAAACACATAAATAATGGGAAACTGTATGTAGGGGAATCTGCGGGTGCGATTATCTGTGCGGCAGAACTTTTATATATAAAACCGATGGACAAAGTACCGGAAAATTTCTCGCAAAAAGATTACTCGGGATTAGATTTGATTGATTTTTATGTAGTTCCGCATTATTTATGCCCTCCATTCAAGAAATGCTCTCAACAAATTCTCGATGAATATCCTGATTTGAAGTTATATACAATAAATAATTCACAAGCAATTTTTGTTGAAGACAGACAAAAAAAAGAATTAAGCATATAGAACAGATCATCGGTTACGATCTGTTTGAATAATAAAAACGGTGAAACGGTCCGAGAGAAACTGAAAGGATAATGTTGAGACCTTGAAAGAAAACGGATAAACAGTCCTTGACAAGCGGCAGCGAATCCCGCTGCAAATCGAAAACAGGGCGAAAGAGGTTTTTGAAATCTCCTTCGCCCCCTCATCACTTACTTCTAATGTTCCAACTTTGTGACCGCGTCGAGCGCCGCATCCATGACAATTTCCGACAGCGTCGGATGAGCGTGAATCGTAGCGGCGATATCGCCCGCATTCAGCTTCAGCCGAACCGCCAGCGCGATCTCCGGCAGCATCTCGGAAGCTTCCGGCCCGATAACCGTCCCGCCCAAAACAACACCCGTCTCAGCATGGCAAACGAGCTTCGCCCAGCCGGCGTAATCGTCAAGTCCGATCGCCTTCCCGTTGGCGATGAAATCCGCCTTGCCAACGACGACCGGAATCCCGCATTTCTCCGCTTCCGCCTGCGTCAGCCCGACCGCCGCCACTTGCGGAACCGAGTACGTCGCGTGCGGAATGAGATCAGGATTGTACCCCGCCGGGCTGCGTCCGGCGATTTTCTCCGCCGCAATCCGTCCCAGCGCCGATGCGACATGAGCCAGCTGAATTTTTCCGGAAACGTCGCCGATCGCGTAAACCGAATCCACGTTCGTCTTTCCGAATTCATCTGTCTTGATCCAGCCGCGCGAATCGGTTTCGATCCCGGCGTTTTCCAACATCAGCGCTTCCGTATTCGGTCGGAAGCCAATCGCGATCAGGACATGATCGGCGCTCAGCGATACCTCATCCGCGCCATACTCAAGCGCGACAGCCGCCTGATTTTCAGTCGCCGCCGCCGATTTCAGCTTATGATCGGTCAGGACTTTAATCCCGGCGCGCTTAAACTGCTTCGCCAGTTCGAGCGCGGCATCTTCATCGTCGCCCGGAAGGAGCGTCGACATCATCTCAACCACGGTTACTTCCGTCCCGTACGCCGCCCACACGGAAGCGAATTCGACGCCGAGCGCGCCGCCGCCGATCACGATCGCCGATTTCGGCAGGTTCGGATTCAAAATCGCCTGGCGATAATTCATTATCCGCTCGCCATCGCAGCGAATATTTCCGATATCCGCCGGCCGCGTTCCGGTCGCGATAATCACGTTTTTCGCGCCGATCCGTTCTTCCGCCCCGTCGCTCTTTCTGATTCGGAGGGTATCCTTCGAAATAAACGAACCTTCGCCGGAATAAACGTCGACCGCCCCTTTTTTCATTAACAAGCCGACGCCCTGACTTAAACGCTTCGAAACTTTACGGCTCCTTTCAACGGCGGCGGCGTAATCGAGCGCGGCGTTTTCGAACGATACGCCGAAAGTTTTCGCTTCCTTTCGAACGAGCCGGGCGACCTCCGCGTTTTTCAGGAGCGACTTAGTCGGGATACAGCCGACGTTGACGCACACGCCCCCCAACGTCTCTTTTTCGATCACCGCCGTTTTAAGCCCCAATTCCGCGCAACACTGCGCCGCCACATATCCCCCCGGGCCGGCGCCGATAACGGCTACGTCGTAACTTTCCATCGCATGTCTCCTCTGTCAGAACTGTCTTTTGTATGGGTGAATTCTAATACGTGTTCGGAAGAACGGAGGAAAATTCAATCCGGTCTTTTTATGAAATCGCGCCGTGGAAAAAAGCTCAAGCCCGCTCGGCCATGGATTCGTCATGCCGGAAAAAGGCGATCAGTTTCTTGACGCCCGAGCTGTCAAGCGGATAATTCCCGCTTATTGCCCCCGCCTCGATCCGGATCACGTGCGTGCAGCACGAGAGAATAAACTCCGGATCATGGGTCACAACGAACGACGTTACACCATTCCGTTTCAACGCCGCGATATTTCGCGCCGTCTCGCGCATGTGAACCAGGTCCAACCCGCTCGTCGGCTCGTCGAAGACCAAAATCTCGCGCTCCGATACGAGCGCGGACGCGATCGCGACGCGCTGTTTCTGACCTCCTGAAAGCGCCATCGGATGATCTTCCCGGAAAGCGGAAAGATCGAGCGACGACAGCGTTTCATCCGCCCGCGTCTCATCCTCCACGCTCATCGACAGCAGCACTTCATCCAGAACGCTCTCGGTGAACAGTTGATGATTAACATCCTGCATGACCAGATAACAAACGGAAAGCCGTTTTTTCGCGTTCAGCGCGCGGCCGCGAAACGTTACGACGCTCCGGTCGCCCGATACCAGTCCGCAGAGAGCGCGCGCGAACGTCGTTTTTCCCGCGCCGTTGGCGCCGATAACCGCGATAATTCCGCCGCTGGGAATTTCCAAAGCCGGAATATTGAGGATCGGTTCTCCGCGGAGCGAAACGCGCATTTTCTCGATTCGGATCGGGTCCGACGGAAGTTCCGCTTCCGCCGTCTCCGCGGCAGGCAAGCGATCGAGCGAAGGAATCCGCAGACCGCGTTCTTCGAAATACCGCGGCGGCAGCGCGAAAAATTCCGCGCCCTCGTGCGTTTCGCGGATTTCTCCCTCGCGCATGAAAATAACCCGATCCGCGATCCCTTTCATGAAGTGCAGACGATGTTCCGCGACGAGGATCGTTTTCCCCGCCGCTTTCCAAAACGAAAGGACCCGGCGCAGCGCGGCGATCGTCTCAAAGTCTAAA
>DAOUFC010000021.1:0-25156 GCA_034430295.1 Flexilinea sp. | reverse complement strand
CCTGAGGGGGCTTTGCGGGCTGGTCGACGCGGAGGGAAAAGTCATCCTGCCGCTGGACGGGGCTGGCCCGGGGGAAACGGTTCCGGAGGAGTTCCTGAAATACGCGATCGAGGTTGAGGCCGACGGACGGATGATCGCCAGGATCGTCCCGGAGCGAAAGCGCGAGTTCAAACTCAGCAGTGAGGAAGAGCTCTATCTGAACCGCATAACGAAAGCGGTGGCGCTGGCGGGGTTATCCGGCGCGGCGCTGGCGATTTTCCTCGGTGTCCTGATATCGAGCGGAATCCTGAAACCGATCCGGCGGCTGACGCTGGCGTCGAAGGCATTGGCCGCCGGCGATCTCAGCCAGAACGTTGAAATTATGTCTAAGGACGAGCTGGGGCAGCTGACCGAATCATTTAATCGTATGAGCGCCGATTTAGCGCGCGCCGATTCGGAACGGAAACGATTAACCGCCGATATTACCCATGATCTGAGCACGCCGCTGCAGATTATCAGCGGATATATAGAGATGTTTGAAGATGAAACGATCCGGCTGACGCCGAAGCGGGTTGAGATTATCAAGTCCGAGTTGGACCACCTGCGCCGACTGGTCAGCGACTTGACGGTTCTAAGCCAGGCGGAGGGCGGGGGGCTGACGCTTCAGATCGAGACGTTCGATCCGGTTGAGCTGCTGGACCGAATTCGCAGCGCATATAAACCGATTGCGGCGGCTCAGGATGTCACAATGCGTTTCGAAGGCGGCGAGCAGGCGGTTCGGCTCACCGCGGATCCCGGACGCGTTTTCCAGACGGTTCAAAATCTGGTCGAGAACGCGCTCCGCTATACGCCGGCGGGCGGCGAAATTACGATTGCGCTGAAAACGGACGGCGATTCGGTCCGAATTTCGGTCAGCGATACCGGAAGCGGGATTGATCCCGAAGATTTACCGTACGTTTTTAACCGTTTTTACCGTGCCGATAAATCGCGGGACGCGAACAGCGGCAAAATGGGGCTCGGACTGTCGATCTGTAAGGCGCTGACGGTCGCGCAGGGCGGGGAGATATCGGTTTGGTCCGAGGGAAGAGGATCCGGAACGACGTTCGAACTGAAATTTCTGCGCCGGCGCGAAAATGAAACCTGACGTATACGAAAAATAAACCTTTTGATATCCGGCTCGTTCTACAATCCCGAACATAATGAGGGAGTTGTAAAATGAACGGAAAATTGAATCAAAACCAGTACGGCAATCGCAAAAAGACGGTGTTGATCGTCGCTGCGGTTGTTCTTGTTATCTTATCTGTTGCCGCGTATCTGGCGGCGGATCGTTACCTGATCGAACATGTTGAGTTTGAAATTGTCGTTCCGTCAGCCGCAGCGAATGAAGTTGACGGCGAATCCGAATCGATTGCCTTTATCGAAACCGATCGCGCCACTGTCGCCGAAACCGAGACGCCGAACGAGGTATTCCACGATACTTTAACGGTGGAAACGGAAATCGAAACTCCACTGGTCGCGGAGACCGGTTTAACTTCCGAGTTGGCTGTTTCGGGGGAGGCGGTTTCGGCGGCGAATACGGCTGGCGCGGTCAACCGGACAGTTTCGACAGATGAAGCCGTAGGAACTTGGCGTTATCAGGACGACGGCGTAATAATCGCGATTGAGCGCGTGACGCGCGGAACAGGCGAAAATAGGGTTACTTATTTTGTCGCCGATGTCGTTCTTTCGGACGTGACGACGCTCCAGAGCGCTTTCGCGAAAAATAAATTCGGAACGAATATTATCGAGAAAGTGACGGCGATCGCCGAGAATAACAACGCTGTTTTTGCGATCAACGGCGATTATTACGGTTTCCGCACCGATGGGATCCTGATTCGCAACGGTATCGTTTACCGGAATAACCCTGCGCGGATCGGCTTGGCTATTTATACGGACGGTTCGATGCGCGTGTACGATGAAACGCAAACGAATGCGGAGGCACTTTTGGCGGAAGGCGTTTGGAATACGCTGTCGTTCGGGCCTGCGCTGATCGAGGATTCGGTCGTCCGCACCGACTTTCAGGGGACTTGGGTTGATACGAATTTCGGAAACCGTACGATTGAGCGTGCCAACCCGCGGACGGGAATCGGGTTAATCGACGAGAACCATTTTGTCTTTATCGTTGCCGACGGTCGTTCCCAAGGGTACAGCCGCGGGCTGACGCTAGCGGAATTTACGACAATCTTTGCCGAGTTGGGCTGTACCGAAGCGTATAACCTCGACGGCGGCGGCTCCTCCGCGATGTACTTCATGGGCGGGTTGGTTAATCATCCGCTCGGAAGGGATAAAGAACGCGGAACGAGCGATATTTTATTCATCTCCGAGACGGAAAGTCCGCTGAGCCATTTGGCGGGAGCGGCGAACGAGTAAACGGACAGGACAGTTTGTAACCGTAAGCCGAAGAATATTTACGACGCTCTATGAGAAAATCATGGCATTGTTTTTGGTTCTTTGTGAAAAGTTTATTCTGATGGCGCTACAATTAATCCGTCGTTGCCGGCAGCTGATCAGCTATCCGCACGGCTCAGGAGCGAAAGATGAAAATCGAAATCAGACAAGAACATGAGGCTGAAACTCTTCAGGTTGAGAATATCGTCCGAGACGCGTTTTGGAATGTGTATCGTCCGGGCTGTCATGAACACTTGATCCTGCATCATTATCGCGCGGATTCAAATTATCTTAAGGATCTGTCAAAAGTCATGACCATTGACGGTCGGCTCATCGGGCAGATTCTTTTCAGTCGGGCGGAACTGGTTCATGAAAAAACGGGGGAGGTAAAGCCGATCGCGACTTTCGGGCCGGTTTCAATCCTGCCGGAATATCAACGGTACGGATATGGTTCACAGCTGATTCACGCGTCGCTTTCCGAAGCACGTCACGCCGGAATTGAGCTGATCCTGATTTTCGGTAATCCCGACTATTATCGAAAGTTCGGCTTCGTCTGCGCTAATGAGCATGGGGTTTATCTCAAGGATCAAAACCGAGCGGATATTCTGCCGTTTGTGATGATAAAGCCGCTAACTGAACCGCCGACCGTTGATCGGGAAAACGGTTTATGGCTGTATACGGAACCGACAGGCTATCATGTCGATTTAGAGGAGTTCGAAGTTTTCGATCGAAAATTCCCGTTCAAAGAAAAACTTAAACTTCCGGGACAGTTGGATTCCTGAGAATTCATCTTACCCTTATCCCTGAAAAATACCGACTGCTGATCCTGTTCGCTTTTATTCCCGATTCGAGTGTCGGATCAAATGATCATGGCGTTTTCTTATTGGCCGGATGTCAGATGACAGTCTATCTTTATGTTCTTTTTTGAAATCGAATATCATGCGATGACTGTTAACATGTCTGCTTATTGTCAAGCTTTCAAATGTCTGATCGAAACGCCGAGCGCTCTGCCTAATCAAGATAACGGTATTCGAGGATTATTTTCCCGTGGACTTCAAGTCTAGCCGCAAACAGACAAAACATTCTCTGTCACTTGATTTCATTGTCTAAATTTTGTGTCGTTCAGTAATGTTGGGAGGGCTTTTTTACACCCTGGGTATTCCTGCCTCAAACTCGTCTTCACTGTACGGCAGATTCAGCTGCTTACGAGGTCTATTGTAATCTTGTACAATTTCAAGAACAATATCTCTAATTAACCGGAGTTCCTCTTCATCCGCAAACTCTCTTATACTTTCGCTACTTCCATTAGGATTGCCAGAATAATGGTAAGCAGAAAATCTGTATGAAACAGCTAATTTAAGAAGTTTCTGCGAGGCCAAGTCGCCATGCTTGATTATGTAATTGACGAACTTGTTTTTATTGAACTGAGAAATATCAGTAACTATTTCTTCTGAAGTTGAATCTGCGAAACCTAAGAAAAGGATATGCCCATTCGCTATGAAAACCATTCCCTGTTTGACCAGTTAGCTGATTCTGCGGATAAATAAAATGCTATTTTTTATGCTAAAAAGAAAGAATTTTAAAAAAAAGGTAAAAATATGTTAATTCTCTTTCTTATAATAATCGATGGTATACTAATAATTACCAAAAGTAAGCAGATAACGCTTTCAAAAGAAATTCATTTTTTAGTGTAAATTTAGAAGGAGCAGTCCCATGAAAAAATTATTTGTTTTGTCGTTGCTGCTTGTCAGTGTCTTTGCATTCAACACTGGCGCGTTCGCCCAAAATTTTTTCGTTTATGAAAACTCCGATGATTCAGAAGAAACAATCAAAATTCCGATCGATCCGGCTCATTATATCGGAACCGTTCGTTTCTGTGTTGAACAAATTCAGCAATTCCCCGCGGATATTAACAACGCGATTTGCGAAGGGGATGATGAAGCGTATAACACCAAGATGGCCGAATTAGCTTCAAACATTGCTCAGGCCAACAGCGCTATGGCAGACGCTGGGATTCCTAACAGGTTAAATCTTTGGAATGTCTATAGCATCCTTAAAGCGAAGCACTGCGGTTCCGGCGCAGAAGCAACAGCTTATGCCGATTGGGCCCGAGAAGAATTGGATCGTGTTGGTTTTCGAATCGGAGCAATTGATCCAGCATATGCCCCAAATCTTATGTGCGGAAATATTCCCTTCAATACATACATGAACATTGCCTCTCCCTCCGCATTTCAAGAATGTTCAAATTTTTTGACCCCTGCAAATTGTGCTAATATGATTGTGGGAAGCTGCAATTTCAATTCTGCCTATCCATATAATAATCATTATATGATAGTTTGGACATATGTGTATCAAAAATAATAAGTCAGTTAAATTTTTAAAATCAACGTTATAAAAAGGATAAGGGGCATTCAATAATATATTAGGATGCCCATTTTTATATACTATAAAGTATTATCTGAGTTTCCCATTTTAGTTTCCGAAGAGAGTTTTTTCAATATTGAAGTTTCCAAAGCAGGGACTTATGTGATTACGCAACTTCTTTTCTGTAATTCATTCGTCAAAATACCTGTCGGTCCTAAATTCTTGATTCAAATCAGTACAATTTAGTTGTGATGAACTTAAGGGTACTTCTGACTCACTCTTTTGTTAAGGTTCTGCAATTTACAGAAACAACGTTACATTACTTTCCTAAAACAGGATTGTAAGCAAAACGAAGCTATATAATCTGTTCCCATATACCAAAGTTTCCTGATACATGAATGAAATGAACCATAGGAAAAATCGGCGATATGAGCACTAATGGCCAATTATTTTGCCAAGGCCTGAAAACGTATTGCGGACAGCTTCCGGAAATAAATCGTATAAATTTCTATTCATCTTACCCTGAAAATATTGGAAGGGCGAAAACATCTTCTTCCATTTTTCAATCATTAACTCGTTTGCGCCGTGACGCAGGGCGACGTCGACAAGCCGTTTTTCCATCAGACAAACCCCGGACGGCAGCGCCAGTGCATCGCAAAGCTGGATCAGGCGGTCATAATCGGAATAGGCCGCGTTCGCTAAAATTGTTTTGATTTCCTGCCTGATTTCATCGGTACAGTCGTCCTGTCCGGTGTATTCCTCAAAGGTTTGTGTCGGAAAGGAGTGCGTGATACAAATCTGCGCGGCTTCGGAATAGCCGTCTTTAATCAAAACGCTGTAACCGTCATAGACGTGCATCATCGACGTGACGCCTTTGTATCTGCCGAGATCATGAACCAATCCCAGCGCGTGAGCGCGATCGGAATCCAGGCCGCTGTGTTCCGCGATCGTCGCGGCGGCGTTGGCTACGACTTTGGAATGGTCAACCCATGGGCCGGGGTTCAGCTTCTCCGCCCAATTCAGATAATCCTCAGCTCTTTTTACGGAAATTACCATTGTTCCTCCTGATTCTGTCAACCGGTATATTTCGGGTTTAGATGCGGTTATTCGAATAAATTGTTCTTTAATAAGAATTCTTGAATCCCGATGTAAAAGATTCCTTTTCATCATACCACCAATATTTTTGCTGACTTGCATGTGCGCCGTAATGCGATTTTTAATATAAAAAAATTTATTTTCTTAACTGTAAATATCTTGGTTGAGATTTGTTGAAACGTAGGCCTTGCCTAAAATCTCTCGTTCCCCATCTTTGGGCTATGTTATCATTACGTTTAGAAATAAATAATTATCTGACGAATCGGACGGAACTCAGGATGAAAATCGGAATCCTATCAGACACGCACAACCACACGCCGCGGACGATGGAAGCGTTGAAATTCTTTCGCGAGGAGAAGGTCCGCGAGCTGATTCACTGCGGCGACATGACGCGGATCGAGACGGCGGAGCTTTTTCAGGATTTCACGCTTCATCATGTATTCGGGAATAACGATATCGACGAAATTGGCTTACAGCTGACGATTCAGGCGTTTGCTCCCGGTTCGGGAAGCTGCGAGCTGTACAGCGCGGAAATTGACGGAAAACGGATCGCCGCGATCCATGGGCACCAACTCTCAACGTTAACGCAGCTGATTCAAAGTCAGCGGTATGACTACGTTTTTCACGGTCATACCCATCGGGTCCGTGACGAGAGGATCGGGAAGACGCGGGTCATTAATCCGGGTGCGTTGGGCGGCGCGCGCCGCGATCGGCGCAATTTTTGTATTTTGGAGCTGTCGACCGACGATCTGACCCACTATTCGACGTTTGATTAGGATAAGCGGATGAACCTGATTTTTACTCATGAGCATGCGGATTTTGACGCGATCGCGTCGCTGATGGCGGCATGGCTGCTGAATCCCGGATATTTGGCGGTGCGTCCGCTGCATGTCAATCGCAACGTTTCTTTATATCTAAAAGAACACCGTGCCGAAATTCCCTTTCATCATGTTAAGCATATTCCGGCGGAAAAGGCGGAAAACGTTCTTCTCGTCGATACGCATCGGCTCTATTCCGAAGAATTTATCGGGCCTGAGACGAAAATCAGCGTCATCGATCACCACCTTCCCGGACCGAAAGTGGTTCCGGAATGGAATTGTCGTTTTGAAGCGTTGGGATCTTGTACGAGTATTCTGATTCGCGAGCTGCGCTGCCGCGGCGTTCGTCTCGTTCCGGAAGCGGCGAATCTTCTTTTGTTGGGAATTTACGAGGATACGGGAAATCTGACGTACGGTTCAACGACGGTTGACGATATGCGCAGCGCAACCTGGCTGGTTGAGCAGGGCGCGGACGTCAACGTTCTTCAGCGTTATCTTCATCAGCCGTTAACCGAAAATCAGCTGGTTTTGGCGGATCGCTGTTTGGAATCGATGGAAACGCTGGCCGTTTTGGGTCAGGATATCGTCTTGGCGTCTGCCGACGCGAGCGATATTCATGACGAATATTCGACCGTCGCGCATTATCTTCGTGACATGACCAATCCGGACGCGATTTTTATCGTGCTGCGGACGAAAGCCGGACTGCGCATGATCGGGCGGGCAACGAACGACCGTATCAACGTCGGTAAAGTCATGAAGAATTTTCACGGCGGCGGTCACGCGCGCGCCGCGGCAGGTCTGATTTCGATGGAGGCGGAAGAAGCGACGGACGAACGGATGGCGGAGGTTCGCGAACGGCTGATTTCGATTTTGCCGATGTACGTTTCGCCGCCGGTCACGGTTGAGTCGATTCAGTCGACGAATCCGCTGACGCTGGACGGCGATTTATCGGTTAAGGAAACGGCGGCGATCGTTCAGCGCTATAGTTACGAAGGATATCCGGTCGTAAACGCTTCAGGAAAATTGACCGGGCTGCTGAACCGGCGTCAGCTGGACCATGCGCGCGAGTTCGAGTTGGATGCGCCGATTTCGTCGATTATGGATATCGGCGCGTACAGCGTTACCGCGGCCGATACAGTTGATTACGTTCAGGAAGTTATGAATTTATCCGGCTGGGGCCAAATTCCGGTCGTCGATCCGCGAAACGGCTCAGTTACCGGGATCGTTACGCGGACGGATTTATTAAGGATTTTAGCCGGCGGCGAGCGCACAGAACGGCGCAATTTCGCCGCGAAGCTCAAGTCGGCGTTAACTCCCGGCGCGCTGGCGTTAATCGAGGCTGTTTCCGGTATCGCGCAACAGTTCCGTTTTCCGGTTTATATTGTCGGCGGGTTTGTGCGCGATTTGCTTTTGGATCTTCCGGTCAAGGATTTCGATATTGTTGTTGAGGGCGACGCGGTTCAGGTAGCAAAGTGGCTCGTCAGCCGGTACGGCGGATCCGTTCGTTCCCATCCGCAGTTCGGCACCGCAAAATGGGAACTACGCGGCGAAGGCGCCGACGCGGCCGCGAATTCGGGATCGATTTTCTTCCGCGATGGAATAAGCGGATTGCCGGAATCGCTCGATCTGATTTCGGCGCGGACCGAGTTTTACGATTATCCGACTGCGCTGCCGACGGTTGAGCGCAGCTCGATTAAGCTTGATCTGCACCGGCGCGATTTCACGATTAATACGTTGGCGCTGCGCTTGGACGGCGAGGCTTTCGGCGACTTGCTCGATTTTTGGGGCGGGATGAACGACCTGACACAGCGTCAGATTCGCACGCTGCATTCGCTTTCGTTTACCGACGATCCGACGCGCATGATTCGCGCTGTCCGTTTTGAACGCCGCTTCGGCTTCATCATCGAAACGAATACGCTGGAACGTCTGCTGCTGAGCGGGAAATTGCTGCGTCAGGTTTCCGGGCAGCGGATTCGCCATGAGTTTCAGCTTTTGTACGAAGAAAACGATCCGCCGGCTTGTTTCGCGCGTTTGGAAAATCTGAATTTGCTGCGCTGTATTCATCCGGATCTGCATTGGACGGAGCAGAACGGCGAAGATTATCGCCGGCTGAAAGCGGCCGTTCCGGACGCGCTTTGGATTGAAACGGACGCGGAACTTCCCGAATTTTTGGCGCAGTGGGGTTCGTTCATCGGATGGTTCGGAACTGAAAAACAAGATACGATTGAAGCGCTGAGCGACCGTTTTCAGCTGCCGCTGCGCGTTACGGCGGCGATGCGGGGATTGGATTTACTGTTCAGCGAGTTTGAGGGCAGGCGCAAGCTGCGCCGGAGCGACGCGGTTTTCTTTCTTGAACGGATTCCGATTATTTCGCTGTTCTGTTATGACGCGATGTGCGACGCGGACGAGATTCATGCATTTATCCGAGCTTATCTAAGCGATTGGCGAAAGCGGCGTTCGGTGACGGATGGGACGCGGCTGCGATCGTTGGGGTACGAATCGGGAGCATGGATGGGCGCGCTGCTGAACCGGCTGCGCGCGGCTTGGATTGACGACGAAGTTTCGAGCGAAGCTGAAGAGGCAGCGCTCAGGGATCAATATATCCGGGAAATGAAAAGGAACCGCGTTCTTAAAATTCGCGTTTCGGAAGGAGGACGGAGATGAAAGCCTGGCTGGGTCAAGTGAATGTCCGCAAGATGCGCGAGTCGGATCTGCCGTTAATTGAATGGGACGGCGAGTATACGCGCTATCGAAAAGTTTATCAGGAAGTCTACCGCAACCAGCAGCTCGGCGTCACGACGGCTTTAATCGCGGAGTCGCCGGATGACGGTATCGTCGCTCAGATTTTTTTGACGAAAAAGAATCCGAACGAGGTTTTCAGCCCGAATGAACGCTACCTGTTTATCAGTTCTTTTCGGGTTAAGAAACTCTTCCGGAACCGCGGATTGGGGACGCTGCTGCTGAAGATGGCGGAACTGTTCGCGAAAAAAGAGGGGTTGCCGCTGTTGATTTTAAACTGTGCGCAGGCGAATCAGGAAGGGCTCGCGTTTTACAAGAATGCCGGTTTTGAAGGCTATCGGATCGATGACGGAAAATGGCGCTATATTGATCATGAGGGAAACGTTCGCGAGGAATGCGAACCGGCTTTCTCGATGCGAAAACGGGTCTGAATTTTGCGTTTGAATTTTGAATATCTGTTCGAAATCCGCTATAATGATAGGCGGAGAACGATATGCAAAAAAGATTTGAATTAAACGCGCCGTATAAACCGATGGGCGATCAGCCGCAGGCAATTCGCGAACTCGTCGACGGCGTCCGCGCCGGCAACCGTCATCAGGTGCTGTTGGGCGCTACCGGAACGGGTAAGACGTTCACGATGGCGAATATTATTCAGGAACTCCAGATCCCCGCCGTCGTCATGGCGCACAACAAGACCTTAGCCGCTCAGCTGTACGCTGAGTTTAAGGAGTTTTTTCCGAACAACGCGGTCGAATATTTCGTTTCTTACTACGATTATTATCAACCGGAAGCCTACGTCCCGCGTCGTGATTTATATATTGAGAAAGAAGTCGATACGAACGACGAAATCGACCGGCTGCGGCTGGCCGCGACGGCGGCGCTCGCGTCCCGATCCGACGTGATTATTATTGCGTCGGTGAGCTGTATTTACGGTTTGGGCGACCCGGAAGCTTACGGAAAAGCGGTTATCACGCTTAAAAGCGGAACGCTTCAGCGGCGCAACGCGCTGCTGCGCAACTTGATCGAGAACCGTTACGAACGGAACGATACCGATTTTCATGCCGGAACGTTTCGCGTTCGCGGCGATACGCTCGATATTTTCCCGGCGTACGAAGATTCGCTGATTTATCGGATTTCGTTTTTCGGCGACGAGATCGAGAAGATTACGGCGGTTCAGCCGCTGACGGGAGAAATTTTACGCGTCGAAGACGAGATTCAAATCTTCCCAGCGAAGCATTATATTACGGAGGAATCGCGCATGAAGCAGGCGATCGCCGATATCGAGGCGGAGCTGGCGGAGCGGATTCAATATTTTAAGGAACGCGATATGTTCCTCGAGGCTCAGCGGATCGAACAACGGACGAATTTTGATCTGGAGATGATCCGCGCGACAGGATATTGCGCCGGGATCGAAAACTACTCGCGGCATATGGACCAGCGCGCGCCGGGATCTCATCCGTGGACGCTGATGGATTACCTGCCGACGAATTACCTGCTTTTTATTGACGAATCGCATATGACAATCCCGCAGATTCGCGGCATGTATAACGGCGACCGAGCGCGTAAACAGGTTCTCAGCGATTACGGATTCCGGCTGCCGAGCGCGCTGGATAACCGTCCGTTAACATTTTCAGAATTTGAAGATGTAATGGGCGTAACGATTTATACGAGCGCGACGCCGGGTCCGTATGAAACGGCGCGCGCGCAGCTGACCGCCGAGCAGATTATCCGTCCGACCGGACTGCTTGATCCGATTGTTGAAGTGCGTCCGATCAAGGGGCAGATCGACGACTTGATTCATGAGATTCGGCTGCGCGTTGATAAGTGTCAGCGCGTTTTGGTGACGACGCTGACGAAACGCATGGCGGAGGATTTAACCGAATATCTCAAGGATAACGAGATCAAAGTTAACTATCTCCATTCGGAAGTCGATACGCTGGAGCGGATTTCAATTCTGCGTGATATGCGTTTGGGGACGTATGACGTGATCGTCGGGATCAATCTGCTGCGCGAGGGGTTGGATCTCCCGGAAGTGTCGCTGGTGGCGATTTTGGACGCCGATAAGGAAGGTTTCCTGCGTTCGGGCGTTTCGCTGATCCAAACGATCGGCCGAGCGGCGCGGAATGCCGAGGGAAAGGTTCTGATGTACGCCGATAAAGTTACCGATTCGATGCGCTTTGCGTTAGAGGAAACGGCGCGCCGGCGAAAGAAGCAGGAAGCGTACAATCAGGCGAACGGGATCGAGCCGATGACGATTATTAAGGGAATTTACGATCTGTCCGAACGGCTGACGACTTCGACGGCGATCGCGGAGGAAAAGGCCGATTATCGGGCGACGAAGAAATCCCTGCCGATGAACGAATTGAAACATGTGTTGGCGCAGCTTGAGAAAGAGATGAAGGAAGCGGCGAAGAATCTTGAGTTTGAACGCGCTGCCGAAATCCGCGACAGCGTCTACGAGCTGCGCGGGCTGCTGGCGGATGCGACGAACGCGTCACCTTGGCAGCGGGTCAAACTGATGGCGGGAGAAGTCAGTTTTGATTGAAGCCCGGTTGCGGGAATGATTGATATTTCTTTGGATAAAAAAACAACGGCGGGGTTCTTATCCCTGCCGTTGTTTTTTTATATTAAGCAAAATGATTTCTTATTGCCGCAGATTTGGCTCGTTTCCTTAATTTCGCGGGAAAAGCCTTAGCGCGAAAGGATATTCGATATATCGATATATTCAGGGGATACGATGCGATGCTTGCCAATGACGTCTTCAATTGGGAAGGGGATGATCGCCCTTTCCGACATCGCGGTCATGACACCGTACTTACCGGTTGTGATGAACTCGATCGCTTTATATCCCATTCGGGAAGCGATAATCCGATCGAAAGCGGTAGGAGAGCCGCCGCGCTGGACGTACGCGAGGTTGGTCTCGCGGCATTTAAAGCCTAAGTCCATGTTGTCCAACTGCGAGGCGAGTTGAGCCATCGGGATTGGATATCCTTCGGCGATAACGACGATACAGTGTTTTTTGCCGCGCTTGTATGAATTTTCGATAATCTGGGCGACTTCTTCGACCGAGATCGGGTTTTCGGGAATCAGCGCGACTTCAGCGCCGGAAATCATCGCCGACTGGACGGCGAGATAACCGCAGTCGCGTCCCATCGTTTGGACGAGGAACGCGCGGCTGTGAGATGCGGCGGTGTCGCGGATTTTATCGATCGCGTCCATGATCGTGTTCAGCGCCGTGTCGACCCCGATACAGGTATCCGTTCCGAAAACATCGTTATCGATCGTTCCGGGAATTCCGACAACGGGAAAACCTTCTCGGGCTAAAGTCAGCGCTCCGGCTAACGTTCCGTCGCCTCCGATCGCGATCAGGCCGTCGACGCCCTGATTATTCAGCTGGCGCAGCGCCTCGCGCTGGCCATACGGCGTCCGCATCTCTTTGGATCGGTCAGTTCGCAGGAATGTTCCGCCGCGGCTCAGGATACCCGAAACGTCCCGTCGTCCAAGCGGTTCAAAATCGCCGTTGATAAGCCCTTTATAGCCGTCCTGAATGCCGTAGACTTTTAAGCCTTTCGCGATTCCGGCGCGTACGACGGCGCGGATTGCGGCGTTCATTCCGGGCGCATCGCCGCCGGAGGTCAAAACCGCGATAGTTCGGATCGGTGCTGTGTTCGTATTTTCTTCCATAATCGATTATCTCCTCTGAAGCTGGGACCTGCTTAAGATTGCCCGTCGTTTTTTCTTGCTGAAAACGCTAATTATTGTCTCCATATTGTAATCTATCGTTGGTATGATTTGGGCATTTTTGCGCTCGAACCATACAAAATAACGCAGAGCAGGCCGCTTTAGTCCCTTTTCAGTTTTCGACGACGACGTTCGTTTCGCCCAATTCCTTTTTCAGTTTGCGCAATAATTCATCGTTGATTCGAATTCGGATTTTCGGATATTCGACGAGATAACTTTTTCCGTTTTCGCGGATGACGAACGCGAAGGCGTCCTTCCCCGGATGCGCACTGATCATGCCGTGAATTCGCGCCAGACGGCGCTGTTGCGTTTCGAATTTCTGATCCGGGAGATTTTCGATTGTCAGTGTCAGTTGCTTGCGCTTGATCGGCGTCCCAAAGGAGGGAATATCGTCGTCTTCGTCGTCCAAATCGTCCGGGTCGATCGGATCGCGTTCAATGTCGCTGAGCTTGACTTTATGGAAATCGTCGGGATGAATTTTGGGCTGGGCGTTCTGTCCTTCGAACGGATTCTGACCGCGATCGTTTTCGTCAGCCGGCGCGCCGGCCGTTTCCGCGGACAGAGACGAAGCGATCGGCCCCGCGGTTTCCGCTTGGGCGTCCGCCGTTTTGGTTTCCGCTTCCGCCGGCGCTTCTTCGCTCGCAGTTTCGATAATCGTATCGGAAACGCGGTCGGTTACGGAGTAGGGCTTTTTTTCCGGAATAAGCGGCGCGGCCGGTTCCGCGTAGGTTTGAAAAGCCGGGGCGGATAGCGCTTCGGGAACGAACTCGTCGTCCCGGAACGGATCGTCTTCGACGATTCCCTCGATCCCCGCGTGGATATCGTAGCCTGACGACGCTTCGCTTAAAAATTCGGCCGGGCTTCGTCCGTAAAACGGTTCGTCGTCAAAATCGGCGGCGCTGAAATTATCGCCGAACCCGAACGCGTCGTTTTCGCCGTCCGTTTTATCGAGCTTTTCAGCGTTACTGGCGGTGATCTGAGGCGTTAGACGCGTTTTGTCCAGACGTCCGGTAACGATCAGCAGCGCGTCCGTTTTGACGATATCCAAAACGCGGTCCCAAACGGTCGGATAAAACGTTACGTCAATGACATCGCCGTTCGCGTCTTCGAGGCGGATATTCCCCATCGGCTTCATGTCCTTTTTGGTCAGCAGGATGCGGATGCTTTGAACGATGCCGCCGACGGTGATTTGACTCTGGTTCGGGACTTTTTCGAATTGATGGATCGGCGTGACGTTCCGTTTGCGGAGCGTGGTCTGGTACGCTTTGAGCGGATGGTCGGATACGAATAAGCCGAGGAGATCGCGTTCCCAGAACAGTTTATCGTTCGCCGCGACCGGCGCGGAATCGTCGAGTTCGATATGAACCGAACCGATCGCCATCAGCTCGAACATATCGAACTGTCCGGTTTCTTTTTGCTTCTGGTTCGCTCCGCTGGCGGCGATTATCCGGTCCAACCCGTTCAGGAGTTTCCCGCGTTCAGCGAAAATATCGAGCGCGCCGACTTTGATCATACTCTCCAGCGCGCGCCGTCCGACGAGTTTCAAGTCGACGCGCTCCGCCAGATCGTCAAGATCTTTAAACGGCCCGTTTTCGTTCCGCTCTTGGACAATTAATTCAATTGCGGCTTTCCCGGCGTTTTTAACCGCGCCGAATCCGAATCGAATCCGGCTCTTTCCATCGTCGGTATCCTCGACGGTAAATTCCCAATCGCTGGCGTTAATCTCGGGGGGGAGGACGTCGATCCCCAAATTGCGGCACTCGTTGATATAAAAGGCTACTTTTGCGGAATCGCCGTGGTTGGCGTCGAGCGTAGCGCTCATGTATTCGATCGTATAGTGTTTTTTCAGGAAAGCGGTCTGGATCGACAGCAGTCCATAGTCGGCGGCATGGCTCTTATTGAACCCGTAGTTAGCGAATTGTTCCCAATTTCGGAAGATATCTTCGGCGGTATGACGTTCGATTCCGTTGGCGACGCAGCCGTTGACGAACTTTTCGCGATGTTTTTCGACTTCGGCTTTTTTCTTTTTGGAGATGACCTTGCGGAGCATGTCGGATTCCGCAGCTGTGTAGCCGCCGAGTGCCTGCGCCGCGAACATGATTTGTTCCTGATAGACGGGAATCCCGAACGTTTCTTCAAAAATCGGGATCATCTTTTCATGCAGGTACGACGGCTGACGTTCGCCATGCATACAGGCGATATATTCCGGAATAAAGTCCATCGGACCGGGGCGGTAAAGCGCGACCATAGCGATAATATGGCTTAGCTTTCGCGGTTTCATCTCGACGATATTCCGCGTCATGCCCGGACTTTCCAGTTGGAAGATTCCCGCTGTATGTCCTTCGCATATGTATTGATAGGTTTCTGGATCGTCGCTTGGAATGCTTGTCAGCGTCAGGTCGCGGCCGTGCCGTTTTTTGATCATTGCGCAGCAGCGCTGCATGATCGTCAGCGTAGCTAAACCTAAGAAATCAACCTTGAGCAATCCCATCTGGTCAACGACGTTCATCTCAAATTGGGCGACTGACTTGATCGGGTTATCGTCCGATCCGGAGGTCGGACGGTGGAGCGGAGCGTATTCGATAATCGGCTTGTCCGTAATAATAACGCCGGCGGCGTGAGTCCCGACGTTTCGGGTAATTCCCTCCATCTCGGACGCGGTCGTGACGAGTTCGCGATAGCGCGGATCGGCGTTCGTCGCCTCACGGAATTCAACGATCTCGTTCAGGCAATTCCGCAGCGTAATCGCGTCCCCGCTGCCGGGCATCTTGATTCCGGCAGGAATCAATTTGCAAAGTTGATCGACTTCCTGGAGCGGGATGCCTAATACGCGGCCGACGTCGCGGATCGCGCCTTTAGCGCCAAGCGTGTTGAATGTGATGATCTGCGAGACATGATCGGCGCCGTACTTGTCGGAGCAATACTGCAGCATCATGAAACGTTTATCGTCCTGAATGTCGAGGTCAATATCGGGCATCGAAATTCGTTCCGGATTCAGGAACCTTTCGAAAATCAGCCCGAAATCGATCGGATCGATCGGCGTAATTTTCAGCGTGTAGGCGACGATCGATCCGGCGCCGGACCCGCGAACGTTGTACCAGATGTTCTGTTCGCGCGCGAAACGGATCAGGTCGTGGACGATCAGGAAATATGAGTTGAAGCCCATCTGGTGGATAATTCTCAGCTCTTTTTCGATCCGTTCCCGGACGACCGGGTCGTTCGCGCGTTTCCCGTATCGTTCGATCAGTCCATCTTCGCATAGCCGCCGCAATTCAGATTGGTCGGTTTGCCCGACCGGAACCGGGAAAATCGGCAGGTGGTGCGTATCGGTATCGAGGCAGACGTTGCAGCGTTCGGCGATTTCGAGCGTGTTTTTCAGCGCGTCCGGGACACTTCCAAACAGCTTTTCCATCTCTTCGGGCGAGCGCAGATAATACGACCGGTCCGACATGCGGAACCGGTTCTCGTCGGTTAGATTGGCGCCGGTCTGAATCGCGAGCATGACATCCTGATATTTCCAGTCTTCAGGGTCGACGTAGTGCGTATCGTTCGTCGCGACGTAGCGCAGTCCGTATTCTTTGCCTAACTGAAAAAGCGTCTTGTTCAGCTTTTTGATATCGGCGATGTCATGATCCTGGAGTTCGATAAAAAAACGGTCTCGCCCGAAGCGTTCCAGGTACCACTCGATTTTTTTCCGCGCGTCGGCGATGTCGCCGCGTTCGATCGCGCGCGGAATTTCCGCTGCCATGCAGCCGGAAGTACAGATCAGGCCTTCGGAATATTTTTCAAGCGTTTCGTGGTCGATGCGCGGGTGATAGTAAAAGCCGTCGAGCTGCGCGATCGACGCGATCTGGAGAAGGTTCTGGTAGCCCTGCTGCGTTTCGGCGAGTAA
Source organism: Flexilinea sp. (assembly GCA_034430295.1). Taxonomy (GTDB): domain Bacteria; phylum Chloroflexota; class Anaerolineae; order Anaerolineales; family Anaerolineaceae; genus Flexilinea. The sequence continues at coordinate 8,101 of DAOUFC010000021.1, read as the reverse complement.
AAGAAGGTGCGTCGATCCTTTGTCGTTGGCGGTTTTTTCGGTAAGTTTCTTTTTCGCCATGTAGGCTTCGATACCGATAATCGGCTTAATGCCCTTTGCCTTGGCGGCTTTGTAGAATTCGACGACGCCGAACATGGTACCGTGATCGGTGATGGCGACGCCGGGCATGTTCATCTCTTTGACGCGGTCCATGAGTTTGTTAATCTTGGAAAATCCGTCCAGAAGCGAGTATTCGGTATGGACGTGAAGGTGAACGAAATCGGTACTCATAGAATCTCCTAAGATGATTTTATTCTAATTCATTTCGCAGCCGCTTGAACCAGAATATTCCGTATGGCTTATTAAGGCGTATTTGTTGGGATCTGACGATTTTTTAGATATACTGAATAAAACGATTTTATTAAAATTGTGGAAGAAACTTATCCGAATAATGTGCTTTTTGTCACTATTCAACTTGGCGGCCAAGTTGGTACACTTAGTGCAATGTAAATGGGTTTAATGAATGAACGGAGGAACCGAGAAATGGTTGTTCAGAGAACATTACATGTTGCGGTTAATCAGGACGAAGTCGGGCGTTACGCATTTCTGCCCGGAAGCGTCGAACGAGCGGCTTTAATCGCGGAATATTTTGACAATCCGCAAAAAATAGCTCATCATCGCGAATTTCTAACGTATACGGGAACCTTAGACGGCGTTCCGGTTACGGTTACTTCGACCGGTATCGGCGGTCCTTCCGCCGTAATCGCCGCTGAAGAGCTTTACGAATGCGGGGTGCATACGATGATCCGTGTCGGCTCTTCGGCGTCGGCATCGCCTAAGGTCGGTATTGGAGATGTGATCATCCCCAACGGCGCTGTCCGAATGGAAGGAACCGGGGATCACTACTTACCGACGGAGTTTCCCGCGATTCCTGATTTTGGGTTGGTCAAGGAATTGGCCGACGCGGCAAAACGGTTAGGTTTTTCCTATAATGTTGGCGTAACAATTACGAAAGATTCTTTTTATACGGAAGTTTCGCCGGAGACGAAACCCGTTTACCGCGAGCTGAAATACAAGTGGGAAGCCTACGAAAAAGGCGGGGCGACCAGTACCTGTATGGAATGCGCTCCGCTTTTTCTCTGCGGATCAAGTCTTAAAATCCGTACGGCTGCGGTCCTGATTTGCGCGACGAACTATAACCAATATTCGAACGACGACAACGACTACCCGCGCAATTGGGAGCGTCGTGCGATTGAAACCGGAATTGAAGCGATGCGTTCCGTTATCCGTAAAGACAGAGAAATCGCCGAAAAGGCCTGACGCAGGAGGTAAAAATCATGGAAGCGATAAAAATGATGCATCTTGGAATCCGAAAAGGCGAAGTCGGCAAATACGTTTTCCTTCCCGGGAGCCCGGAACGTTCAGAGAAAATTTCAAAGTATTTGGACAATCCGGTAAAAGTCGCCTGCAATCGAGAATTTTTGACGTTTACGGGGTCGCTGGAAGGCGTTCCGGTTTCGGTTACTTCGACAGGGATCGGCGGCCCGTCAACGGCTATCGCGATCGAAGAGCTATACCAATGCGGCGCTGACACGATGATTCGCATCGGAACCTGCGCTTCGGTTTCCCCGAATTTTCATAAAGGCGACTTAATCATTCCGAACGGAGCGGTTCGGATGGAGGGAACCGGTCTTCATTATTTGCCGCTGGAATTCCCTGCCGTCCCGGATTTCGAGACGACACGGATTATCGAAGCGGCGGCGGTCAAATTAGACTACGCTTATCAAGTCGGCGTGACGATTACCAAGGCCGGATTTTTTACGCAGACGCGTCCCGAATCGAAGCCGGTCGCGCCGGAATTGATTCAAAAATGGGCGGCGTACCGAGCCGGAGGCGCGGTCGCTACCAGTATGGAATGCGCCTCTTTATTTATCGTCGGCGCAAGTCTCGGGATTCGGACAGGCGCGGTTCTCGTCAGCGCGACGAACGACGCCAGTTATTCGGGTGATGTCAAGGATTATCCGCGCGGGTATGAACATTTGGCGATCGAAACCGGGATTGAGGCTATGCGGATGATGATTCGCATGGATCGCGAAGCGAAGAAATAACGGGTATGAGCGAAGTTCAGCCGTCTCAGAAGCGCGTCGAAATTTATCGATTCCCGAAACTCGATTTGAGCGGAGCTTCGGATGTGTCGAACTATGTTCGGATCTGCGATCTTTTTTCAAAGATGATTACGGAAAAAGAGCTAATGGACGGCGAAACTTTGCCGGGCGAAAACGTCTTCGCGGCATATTTCAACACGAGCCGCGCGACGATTCGCCGCGCGTTCCGCCATCTTGAAGAAGACGGCTTTGTGATCAAACGGCAAGGAAAAGGGACGATCGTTTCATTTTCCGCTTTTTCCGATCAGAAGTTGATCCAGTGGTGCCATAATCTTGGTTATGAAAATTGTACGCGCCCGATTACGGGTGTCGGCTTGGAAATAGAGTCCGAGCTGAGCGGAGAGTTTCTGTCCGGAAAACTGAATCTTGCGGTCGGTACAAAAATTACGGTTTTTTATTTGTCGTTTTTCAGCGAGTGCGAGCTGGTTGGGAATTGTGTGCTGATTATTCCGGACAGTTTCCTGGCATTGCGATTGCCCGGGACGCGTAACAAGGATGAGACGCTGTCGTTCTTATTAGACGGCATGTATAAATATATCCGTATGACTGAAACGTCGATTCAGGTACTGTCCGTTGGAGACGAAAAGGATCGTCGGATTCCTGTGCTGCGTGAAAAAGTCGTTCTGAATGTGCAGGAATTCATGTTTGATTCGAATTGCGCACCGGTTGGGCTTTGTAACTATTATTTAAGGAATGATTGCTACCGCTTCCCGCTGAGCCGGAAGGCGAAAGGCGATCTGGAACGGTAACAAGCGGGATCATATCCCGTTTAATATTTCTATTCCGATAAGGAGAATTCGAGATGAAAAAAAAGGTCGTTATTTCAGTTGTGATGTTGACTTTTGCGGCTGTTTTAGGCGCGGTTTTTGCCGTTTCAGCGCAGGAGACAGCCCCGCTTAAAGTCGTTTACCTGGTAAACGGAAGTTTGGGCGATAAAGGTTTTTACGATTCGGCGGCGTCTGGCCTATACCGAATGCGCGACGAGCTTGGCGCGGAGATTAAGATTATCGAGATGGGGCGCGATGAAACCAGTTATGAAGGAAACTTCATTGACGTTTCTGAGCAGGATTGGGATTTGATCATCTCCGGTACCTGGTCGGTCAAGGAACTTGCCCAGGAAATCGCCGCCCAGTTCCCTGATAAGAACTATATTTTCTTCGACGGCAAAGTTGATTATGATGTTGTCACGACCGGGAATATGATGGGCGTCAATTATTTGTCAAACGAAGGTTCGTTTATGGCGGGCGCGCTGGCCGCGCTGATGCTCGATTCCGGTGATGAAAAGATCGATCCTGAAAAGCGGATTTTGGGTTTTGTCGGTTCGATGGATTCGCCTAATATCAATGATTTCCTCGTCGGATATATCGAAGGAATTAAGTATATCGATCCGGAAATTAAATTGATGACTTCATACGTCGGTTCGTTTGAAGACGTTCCCAAGGCGCTTGAAATGACGAAACAGCTTTATAACCAGGGCGCGCAGATTGTCTTCGCTCCCGCGTCGCAGAGTATTCTCGGCGCCGTTACCGCCGCGGACAATTCGAACAAGTATCTTATCGGCTGCGATCAGGATATCTGGGCCCAGGTTAACGAATCGGATCCGAAAACAGCTTCAGTCATTATTTCTTCCGCATTGAAGAAAGTCGGAGATTCCCTGTTTACGGCCGTTTCCGGGTTCGCGGACGGTTCGATGACGGCGGATCAGAATTATACGCTCGGATTGAAGAGCGGAGCGGTCGGTCTGGCGGAAAACGATAACTTCATCGCCGTCGTTCCCGAAGATATCCGCGCCCAACTCGAATCGATTTCAGAAAAAGTTATCAACGGCGAAATTGTTGTCGGCACTTCGTTCACGATGTCGACGGAAGAAATCGCGCAATTGCGTGATGAAATGAAACCGTAAAATTTTCCCGCCGGATATAAAGCGGCTGGTCTCGGCCGCTTTATATCCGGAAGTATATTCAGTTCGTACGCTTCGAAAGCTTACAGGTGGAATCATGACAGAAACACAGGAAGCCTTACGGCTAGAAGGAATAACGAAAGTTTATCCGAACGGGGTTATCGCCAACAAAGACATTAATTTCAGTGTGAATGCCGGAGAAATTCATGCGCTTTCGGGCGAAAACGGCGCTGGAAAGACGACGCTGATGAAAATTTTATTCGGCGAGGAAAAACCGACCGCGGGCGAAATTTTTATTAACGGCGATAAGGTTAATATTCAAAATCCGTCCGACGCGATCCGACTCAGGATCGGTCTCGTTCATCAGCATTTCATGTTGGTTCCTTCGTTAACCGTTACGGAAAATTTGATTTTAGGGATCGAACCGGTTAAAGGTTTACGAATTGACGAGCGTAAGGCGCGGGATCAAGTCAGCGAGATTTCGAAGAAATATCACCTGATCGTAGATCCGGACGCGAAAATTCAGGATCTGACCGTTGGTCAAAAACAAAAGGTCGAAATATTAAAAACGTTGCTGCGCGGCGTTCGGATCCTGATTCTTGACGAACCGACGGCAGTTTTAACGCCCCAGGAGACGAAAGAGTTGTTCTATGAGTTGAAGCTGCTCCGATCCGCCGGTTATACGATTATTTTTATTTCGCATAAACTGAACGAAGTCAAAGAACTCTGCGACCGGATCACGATTATTCGCCATGGACAAACGATGGGCGTTTTTGATATTTCTTCAGTTTCCGAAGAGGAAATTTCCCGTTTGATGGTTGGGCGCGTGGTGAAACTCAAAGTCGAAAAAGAAGCGGCGAATCCCGGCGCGGCGGCGATCCGAGTCCGCGACTTGACGATCTTAGACGATTCCGGGAAACCGAAAGTGAAAAACGTTTCGTTTACGGCGCGGCGCGGCGAAATATTTGGCGTCGCCGGCGTCGAAGGGAACGGACAATCTCAGTTGACGGACGCGATAACCGGGCTTGGCGGTTATCAATCCGGCTCTATTGAAATCAACGGTTTAAATATTTCTGGAAAGAACGTTCGCGAAATTCGGGAGCATAAATTGTCGCACATTCCTGAAGACCGGATGAAAACCGGGATCGCTCCGCGGCTCTCGATCGAAAATAACGTCATCGCCGACAAAATTTTCCGAAAGGATTTTAATCGTTTCGGTTTTTTGAATCTTTCGAAAATCGCAGCCTACGGCTTAGAAATGGTCAATCGGTTCCGCGTTTCCTGTAAGTCGGCGCAGGTTCATATCAACAGCCTTTCCGGCGGAAATATTCAAAAAGTCGTTCTGGCTCGGGAGCTGTCGTCTGATCCGGACGTGATTATCGCGAGCCAGCCGACGCGCGGCGTAGACGTCGGCGCGACAGAATTCATTCGCCAGGAATTAGTCGAGATGCGGAATCAGGGAAAGACGGTCTTTTTGATTTCTTCCGATTTGGGAGAGATCCTCGGTTTATCCGATTCTTTAATCGTGCTTTACGAGGGCGAAATTACGGCATATTTCCCGGACGCCTCTTTCGTAACGGAAGAAGAATTGGGTCGGTACATGCTGGGCGTTGAAAAACAATCCGACGCGGAGATACGGAGAGCGGTTCATGAATGAGAAAAGGATTAATCTTTTAGTTGATTTAGCCCGCGTTGGCATCATTATCAGTATTACGTTGGCGCTCGTTTTTTTAATCGTTTTCCTGGCGAGTCAGGAACCGTTCGTAGCGATTTACAGTTTCTTTATCGGGCCGTTTACTTCTATCCGCCGTATCGGGAATATTGTTGAGGCCGGGGCGCCATTGATGTTTACCGCGCTGGCGGTCATTATTATTTTCCGCTCCGGTCTGTTCAGCATGATATCCGAAGGCGCTTTTTTTATCGGTATAACCGGCGCGATGATCGCGGCGATTGCATGGCGCCTTCCGTTTCCGCTGCATCCATTCGGCGCGATTCTGTTCGGCGGCTTCTGCGGCGCTGTCGCCGCGCTGATTCCGGCTCTGTTGAGAATGAAATGGTCTGTCAGCGAAGTCGTTACTTCGATTATGCTGAATTACGTGATTCAATTTTTATCGATCTATATCGTGAATTATCATTTCCGCGAGATTTCGAGTTCGAGTTTAGCGTCCTTGCTTCTTGAGCCGACCTCAAAATTGCCGGTAATCTTCCCCGGAACGCGTATCCATGTCGGAATTCTGATTGCTTTGGTTGCCTGTATCGTTCTTTACCTGTTCCTTTATCGAACAGCGTTGGGCTATTCAATCCGCGTTGTCGGGGATAATCAGACGTTTGCCCGCTATTCCGGTATTAACGCTGCGAGAACGATGCTCTTCGCGCAAATTATCGCCGGTTTTATCGCCGGGATCGGCGGCGCGTCCGAACTGCTGGGGATGTACACGCGCTTTAAATGGACGTCTTCTCCCGGATATGGCTGGACCGGGATTGTTGTCGCGCTTCTGGCCAAACGGAATCCGCTTCTGGTGCCGATTGCCGCGCTGTTTATCGGTTATATGAATGTCGGCGCGGATATCATGGCCCGGAGCAGCGACGTCAGCCGCGAAGTGGTCGATATTATTCAAGGCGTGATGATGCTGTTGATTGCTGCCGAAGCGCTGTTAGGCGGGTTCCGTCAGCGTATGATTGTCTCGGCTGCGAAACTTGAAGATTCGTTGAAATCGCCCGAAATCAAATTGGAGCAGGAAAAAGGAGTTTAAAATGCCGGCAATTTTCAGTTATATTTTCAGCGTTGATTTCTTTTTCATGTGGATCAGAGTCGCAACGCCGATTATTCTGGTCGCGTTAGGCGCTGTCGTATGCGAACGGTCCGGGGTTGTTAATCTCGGGTTGGAAGGTACGATGTTGATTGCGGCTTTGTTCGGCGTTTTGGGTTCGTATTTCGGAAAAGGGCTGCTCCCAGGTTTCTTGCTCGGAATTGCGTCGGCTCTGGTTGTCAGCCTTCTCTTCGCTTTCTTTCATCTTGTATTGAAGGCGAATAATGTTCTTTGCGGTACGGCGATCAATACGTTGGCGGCCGGGCTAACGGTCTTTGTGCTGCAAATGGTCACGGGTGAAAAGGGGACGAGCGCCTCGATCAAGAGTTATTCTTATCCGGAGATTAATATCCCGATTTTGGAGGATATTCCTATTCTGGGAGAAATTTTGTCAGGGCATAACCTGCTGACATATTTGGCGGTCGTTTTGTTGTTTGTCGTGATGTTTTTATTGTTCAAAACGCCCTTGGGACTGCGAATCCGCGCTGTCGGCGAGAATCCGCACGCTGCGGAGAGCGTCGGAATTCCCGTCGTTAGGATCCGCTTCATTGCGATTTCTATTTGCGGTGCGTTAGCCGGATTAGGCGGGATGTACTTATCTATGGCGTATCTTCCGATTTTCGCCCGTGATATGACGGCTGGACGAGGGTTTATTTCGCTCGCGGCCTGCGCGATGGGACGGGCGAATCCGGTCGGCGTCTTTGTGTCGGCGCTCGTATTTGCGTTTTTTGACGGACTGTCCAATATTCTCCAAGTATTGCGGATTCCGGCAGAATTTGTGCAGATGATGCCGTATGCGGCGACGATTTTAGGCTTGACGATTTATTCGATTCAGCGAACGTACTCGTTGAGCTTGAAGCATTCTCGAAAATAATCACAGAGCGAAAGGAATAATTTTATGTCAATTTTAGATAAAAGTGAAAAAACGCTTGGGAAAAAGCAATATCATATTCATGTATCTCCCGGCGAAATCGGAAAATATGTATTATTACCTGGGGACCCGGCTCGAAGCGACCGCGTTGCAGCGTATCTCGACGATGCGAAGCTGATTGCGAATAACAGGGAGCACCGGACGTTTACCGGTTTTTATAAAGGCGTCAAGATTTCGGTGACCTCAACAGGTATGGGGTGCCCCTCTGCGGCGATAGCGGTAGAGGAATTGATTAATGTTGGTGGGGAGTGCTTTATTCGGATCCTTTCTCCTTGAAACAGAGAATCCTCGGAAATGAGGGACATCTTTCCAATGA
>DAOUFC010000020.1:0-1768 GCA_034430295.1 Flexilinea sp. | reverse complement strand
CGGTATCGTTTTTGAGAAAATCAATCCCGTAAAGATTATTTATATCGGGGAGACGACGTTAAGTATTACGAACGAATTGGATGACGGGATTTGTTACCGCAAAATTTACGACGATTTTACGAAAACCGAGTATGCCTTGACGGATCAAGAGCCAAATGAGAAAAATAAAGCCCGTTATTCTTTAGTTGATTTATATCTGTACACGACGGAAAGGATGTAAACTATGTTTGATCCGATTGAGGCTTCACAAAATATTAAAGATGAATTTATCAGTTATATAACAACCGTATTTAATATTTCAGACCCGGATTATGCGAAACAATTCCATTCAGCGCTTGAAGCTGACGGGGCGGTTGCGAAAGGACCTTTCTTAGAGGTAAACGATTCATTTAAAAAAGGGCGAAGCCTTACTGAGTTAATTCAGGAAGGTTTAGTCTCCGATCTGTTCAAAGAGCTGGAGGGAGACGTTCTTGACGGTGAGAAAGAATTGCAGCTGAACCGAAGCTTATATTTACACCAAGAACACGCTATTTTGAAAGCAAATCAAGGGAAAAATTTAATTGTTACGACCGGTACCGGATCTGGTAAAACAGAGTGTTTTCTTATTCCGATCATGAATCAGCTCTTCCGCGAAATTGAATCCGGCAGTCTTAATTCCGGTGTCCGCGCCATCTTGATCTATCCGATGAACGCGTTAGCCAACGATCAGATGAAACGCTTGCGTAAGCTTTTTAAAGTTTTCCCACAGTTTACCTTCGGCGTCTATAACAGCAGTACCCAAGAAAAGCCGGAACAAGGCCGACATGAATACGGAAAAATATTTCGGGATGTCAACGGAAGACCGCTTCCGCCGTTAGAAAATGAAATTGTCTCCCGCGAAGAAATGCGCGCGACCCCACCGCATATTCTGATTACGAATTATGCGATGCTTGAATACATGATGCTGCGTCCGAAAGACGATCTGGTTTTCTCCGGTGCAAAATTGCGGTTCCTTGTATTAGATGAGGCGCATATCTATCGCGGAGCGACAGGGATGGAGACGGCGATGTTACTGCAGCGGCTGAAAGCAAGGATCAGTAACCCTAACAAGGTTCTCCATATTTTAACGAGTGCTACATTGGGAAATAAAGATGCGAACAAGGATATCGTCAAATTTGCTGAAACGCTTTGTGATGCAAAATTTCACGCTGTTGATATTATCCGTTCTGAACGAATCGCGCCTGATTTTAAGGATGACCCGCTCGATCTTCCGAATCAGATTTTCGCTGATCTGGCGGATCCGAAAAAAACACTCAACGATATCGCTGCTGATTATGGGCTATCCATTCCGGAAGGTCAGCTCGATTCGGAATTTTTATACGATCTTTGCTCCCGATCCCATTCTTATCGCCAGCTAAGAGAAATTTTAACGCGCCCGATGACGATTCCAGAAATTACAGAAGCGTTAAATAAGCATCTAGAAATTACAGGTCAAGATATTATCAATTTGATCAGCGTTGCCGTTCAAGGTGTCAAGAACTCGACCCCGCTGATTAAAGCTCGGTACCATTTTTTCGCGAAAGCGCCTGAAGGTATCTACTTGACGATAGACGCATCAAAGAAATTACTCTTAACGCGGAAAAGCAGTTTGAATTTGAGTGGCGAAGATCGGAAGGTGTTTGAATGTGCGGTTTGTGACGATTGCGGACGAATTGCGGTTGTCGGAAAAGAAATTAATAACAGGATCGAATTTGGATCCGGGATGTTTGATCAGAATATTAATTTTTAT
>DAOUFC010000019.1:0-13166 GCA_034430295.1 Flexilinea sp. | reverse complement strand
TTCAGCGCGATGAACCACTGGTCGAACGAGATCCCGGATGTGATAACGCTGATAATCGGCATCAGGATATCATTGATCATCGAGTTGATGATGCTGTTGAAGGCGGCGCCCATCATAAGACCGATCGCTAAGCCGACAACATTGCCTTTAGAGATGAATTCATAGAATTCGGACCACATTTTTTTCATCTTGCAACTCCCTATTCTTTTTATTCCGACGAGAACGATCTTGATATTATTATACAAGGATAAATTCTTTTAGCCCGTTTCATTAAAAACTTATGACGAGCGGGCGAAACGTTTTAAATAAGCTTCCATAAAAGGGTCCAGTTCACCGTTTAATACGGCCTGTGTATTGCCGGTTTCGTAATCGGTCCGGTTATCCTTGACGAGCTGATAAGGGTGGAGGACATAGGACCGGATCTGGGATCCCCATTCGGCTTTAACGTATTCCCCGCGCAGCTCTTCGATTTCCTGATTTTGTTCCTGCTGGCGCAGATCGAGAAGCCGGGAGCGGAGGACTTTCATCGCGCCTTCGCGGTTCTGTGTCTGCGATCGTTCGTTTTGGCAGGTGACGATGATTCCGGTGGGAATATGCAGCAGGCGGACGGCGGTCGAGTTTTTCTGGACGTTCTGACCGCCCGCGCCGGAGGACTTGAAAACGTCGATCCGGATCTCGTCCGGCGGAATTTCGATCGAATCGTCCGCGGACGCTTCCGGGAGAATCTCGACCATTGCGAATGAAGTATGACGGCGGTGCGCCGCGTCGAACGGCGATAAGCGGACGAGCCGGTGCGTGCCTTTTTCGGACTTGAGGTAGCCGTAAGCGAATTTTCCGCTGATCGAAATGGTAACCGTCTTCGTTCCGGCTTCTTCGCCGGGCGTGAAGTCTACGATTTCCGTCGTGAAGCGATGGTTTTCCGCCCAGCGCAGGTACATCCGCTGCAGCATTGCCGCCCAGTCATGGGCTTCGGTACCGCCCGCGCCGGCATGGATCGCCAGAATTGCGTTTCCGGAATCGTATTTCCCGGAAAAGAGGACCGAAATTTCCTTTTCGTCCGCGGCGTTTTCGAGCGCTTTAAGCTCGGGCTCAAGTTCGGCGAGCAGCGATTCGTCGTTAAGCTCGATCAGCTCCTGCGTATCGCGGCTGCGTTTGATTAGATTTTCCCATTCGTTGATTTCGTCTTGGACGTCGTTCAGCCGCTTTAAAACAGCCTGGGCTTTTTCGCGGTCGTCCCATAAGTTGGGGGCCTCGGCTTCTTTTCCTAAACGTTCCCGTTCCTGACGCAGCGCGGGAATATCTATTTTCTTCGCCAGTTCGTCGATTTTTTGTCTGACGGTATGAATACGGGTCAAATATTCTTGCATTCAGCGACAATCTCCCAATCGTTTAGTCGCCGACGATCCCGTCGACGAATTTTTCGCGGTCGAAGCGGACTAAATCTTCGGGACGTTCCCCCAGCCCCGCGTAGAGGATCGGAAGTTCTAACGTTTGGGTTACCGCGAACGCCATTCCGCCCTTCGCCGATGAGTCGAGTTTTGCCAGGATGACGCCGTTGACTTTCACCGTTTTTTGGAACGCCTGCGCCTGAGTCAGCGCGTTCTGACCTGTCGTCGCGTCGAGAACGATCCAAACCGCGTGCGGCGCGCCGTCCAGCGCTTTCCCGATGACGCGGTGAACTTTTTTCAATTCTTCCATCAGGTTATAGCGCGATTGAAGCCGGCCGGCGGTATCGACGATCAGGATATCGGTATTGCGCGCGATGGCCGCTTGAACCGCGTCGAAAGCGACCGCGGCGGCGTCGCCGCCTTCGCGTCCTGCGACGACCGGAATATTGAGCCGCTCTCCCCAAATTTGAAGCTGGTCGATCGCGGCGGCGCGGAAGGTGTCCCCGGCGGCGACCATGACTTTTTTACCGGCCTCTGTATATTTTTTCGCTAATTTGGCGGTCGAGGTCGTTTTACCCGAACCGTTTACGCCGACCATCAGGATAACGTACGGTTTCCGCGTTTTTATTTCATCGAGCGGGTCAGGCCCTTCGCTTAAAAGGTCGATCAAGTCTTTTTTCAGGTATTTAACAAGTTCCTTGGCGCGGTATATCTTTTCGTCAAGGACCGTCTGGCGCAGGTGGGTCAGGATCCGTTCGGACGTTTCAACGCCGAGGTCGGCCTGAATCAAAATCGCCTCCAGATCCTCCCAGAGGTAATCGTCGATTTCGTTCGTTCCTAAAACGGTTGCCAGCTGCGAGAAGGCCGCGCGGCGCGTTTTATCCAACCCTTTTACCCAATTTCCAAAAAAATCAGCCATTTCTTTCATTCACTCCGATTCAGCAGGTATGTTATTTCTCTTTATATTCGGCGAGGAGCTGGCCGCAGCCGGCGCCGATATCGACGCCGCGTGCCAATCGGATCGTACAAGGGATTCCCGATTTTTCGAGCGCCAGTTGAAAATCGTTAATTGCGGCGCGGCCGGAGCCGCCGCGATCGTATTTTTTCGTCGGGTTAAGCGCGATGAGGTTGACATGACATATCAATCCGCGCAGGGTTTTGGCGAGCTGCGCCGCCTGTTCGATTCCGTCGTTAAAGCCGTCGATCATCGCGTATTCGAAGCTGACGCGGCGTTTCGTTTCGTTCGCGTATTTCCGCGCCGCTTCGATCAGCTCGAAAACGGGATATTTCTTATTGACCGGAATAATCTGATCGCGCAGGTAGTTATTCGGCGCGTGAAGCGAGATGGCCAGATTAATTTGGCGTTTCGCTTTCGTAAACTTCTCGATCATGGGGATGATCCCTACGGTCGAAATCGTGATCCGACGTTCGCCGAAGCGGAACCCGTCCGGATCGTTGATCAGGTTCATCGCCTGCATGAGATTTTCGTAATTATGGAACGGCTCGCCCATGCCCATTACGACGATGTTGGTCAGCTGTTTTTCTTCGCGTTTTAAAAGTTCGGCAAAGTAGAAAACCTGCCCCGCGATTTCTCCGGCGCTCAAGTTCCGTGTCAGTCCCATCTGTCCCGTGGCGCAGAAAACGCAATTCATCGCGCAGCCGGCCTGCGATGAAATGCAGATTGTATTCCGGTCGCGGTAGCGCATCAGCACGGCTTCGATCTTGGCTTTGTCCCGGAGTTCGAATAAATATTTTTCAGTCAGGCCGGAAGACGATACGACTTTCCGTAAAGTTGACTGCGATTCAAACGCGTACGTCGCGGCGATTTTTTCGCGCAGCGTTTTCGGAATATTTGAGATGAGCGCCGGATCGAAGATTAGATGCTGATAAACGCTGGAATGGATCTGTTTGGCGCGGTAAGACGGCTCGCCCCAATCTGTTAACGTCTGCGCGAATTCGGGGTAAGGCGTGTCGAAGAAGAGTTTTTTCATGAAAAGAGCGTTACCTTAAACTATATCATCAAGCTGCCGGATAGACCGATTCGCCGGTTTTTTCGGCGTAAAGGCGATCGATCGTCTCGCTCAAATCGGCGCAGATCAGATCCGGCTTGCGATCAAATTTAGCGATCGATTCTCGCGTTTCGACGCCGCTCAGGACCAGAGCCGTCGGACAGCCGGCGTTAAGCCCGCCGAGGATATCGGTATCGTAGCGGTCGCCGATCGCGAGAATTTCGCCGTTCGTCAAGCCGAACGCGCGCATGGCGGCGCGGATCAGGTAGGGTTCCGGCTTGCCGATGACGGTCGGGGCGGCGCCGCTGCAGGTTTCGAGCGCGTTAACGATGACGCCGCCGCCAGGTTTAATCCCGTCTTCGGAAAGCAGGATCGGATCGCGGTTCGTCGCGTAGAACTCGGCGCCGTTCAGGATCTGGCGCTGGGCGACCGCAATTTTATCGTATGTCATTTCGCGGTCAAGGCTGGCGAGGACGATATCCGCGCCGTCGGGGACGAGCGTGAATCCGGCGTTCCGCAGATAAGCGCGCAGTGCGTCGGAACCGACAACATGAATCCTGACGTCCGCGGGATATTTCTCTCGGAATAAACTGGCGGCCCCGATCGCCGGGCTGAAAATATATTCCGGTTTCATGGAGTTTACGCCGAAACCGGCGAATTTTTCGCAGTAGGCTTCAGGCGTTTTGGTCGCGTTATTCGTCCCGATCAGCGGCAAGACGTCCATTTCGGCGATTTTACGAAAAATAGCGCTGAGATCGCCGATCGGGTCGGCTCCATGCCAAACCACGCCGTCTAAATCGAGAAACAGGGCTTTGATTTTCGAGAATTGGATCGCCATGCATCGGTCCCTTCGCTTTTCCGTGAGAATCTTCGCATCGCATACGCGCGATTAACTCTAAAATTATACCGTCGTTCGAGACGCGGCGATGGAATCCCGGCTTTATCCGTTAATGTGCGCGAGACTTGATGATTGCGATCGAGATTCGTTGTATTCCAAACCTGGGTAATATCCCTCTTTCATAATCCTCTTTGTTGAATTCGCGCTATCCCCGGTAGGGTTCCCGCCGATGCACAAGCACAATCATTTCAATCGGTAAGACGTTATCTAAGATATTCGCTGAAGTACGATAATTTCCGATACGGTAAGACCAATATCCGGCTTTATCCCCTTGCGGAGCTTTTCATTATTGTTCGTGGATTTTCACGACCGATCAGTTTTTTCAATCCAGTCCTTGCGAAAAGCCGCCGTAATTGAGGGATTTTTCCTTGTTGCAAAATCGTCACAGAATTTATGATCTGATCTCAAAGCTATGCCGAAAATAACCTCGAATTATTTTATAAGCGTATTTTTTATTCGTTATGATCTCTTGGAATTTTTCAACGTCGTTTACGAATTCGAAAGCCGGCGTAAAAATCTTTAATACGCCGCCAGATTATTTTCCGCGGCGAAAAATAATTCCGTTGAACGGCGCAAAGATTAATATAAAACGCTTGGATTTTAGAATCCAAGCGTTTTATATATTCGGGTAAATTCTCGACGCTGAGTCTAAATCTTATTTGAGACGAGAACTTTATCGATCAGCCCGTACTGGACGGCCTGCTCGGCGGTGAAATAGCGGTCCCGGTCGGTGTCGTGAAGAATCGTATCGGTCGTCTGACCGGTATGTTTCGCCATGATCCCGGTCAGATCGGCTTTCAGACGCAGGATTTCTTTTGCCTGAATTTCGATATCAGACGCCTGCCCTTCGGCGCCGCCGAGCGGCTGGTGCATGTGGATGGTGGCGTTGGGAAGCGCGAAGCGATGACCTTTCGATCCGGCGGTCAGCAGGACGGTCCCGAAAGATGCGGTCACGCCGCAAGCGACGGTATTGATCCGATTGGGGATCATCTGCATCGTGTCGTAAATCGCCAATCCGGCGTAGACTGATCCGCCCGGGGAATTGATATAGAACTGGATATCGCGTTCGGAGTCTTCGCGGCTCAGGTATAAAAGCTGGGCGATGACGAGGTTCGCGACCTGAGCGTCGATCGCCGTTCCCAGGAAGATAATTCTTTCTTTCAGGAGCAGGGAGTAGATATCATACGAGCGTTCGCCGTATGCGCCGCCTTCTACGACCATGGGAACGAGCGCGTTCATTGGATTTTTCATTTGTCGATCCTTTTCAAATTTCTGTCAATCGTTTTTTTTTGCGGCGGGAAAATCCCGCGCGCTTCTTTATCTTATCATGAGGCGTGCGAAAATATTGATAGAATCGCGTTAGAAATTCAGCCAATCAATGCGTTGGACGGTTCTGATTCAAGTTTATACTTGTCAGGTTTCCTTACGTTGGCTTAAATTGCATCAAGATAGAGATTTTCTTGATCGAAAACAAGCGCGTACGAACTGTTGTACAGGTGTTTGATCGTCTTGATATTTTCGACGAACGGTTCTGCAAATTTCTGATCAATATCCAAAAGCGGGTCGATATTCTCACGAACGCGATTCAAACTGAAATCAGCGATTTTTTGTCCGGTTGCGATTAGATTTTCGTCGATTTGCGAGTTGCTGATAATCGGTATCTTATTGATTGCCTTTCCGAATGATCCGATAACTTTAGCTGAACCTCGCAACAGACGTGCCTCTATTGTCGCTTTTTGTTTTCCTTCAATTGTGGCGCAAAAATCCAAGTAGAGGTCATCGAAACTGTTTAAGTAACCGTCGATTTTTGTGATAACTCCATCTAAATAATCGGCTCCGTAATTTTCTAATAACAAAACTTCAACAAACGAAGAAAATGCGTAAAGATATAAAGCCAGCTTATAATCTTTAAATTGTTCCAAGTACTTTTCCTGATCTTTTTTTACGTCAATTTCATTCTCTATCAGTTTTTTCTTTTGGTTGAGCGCTTCGATTTGATCTCGATAAAAAATAATTTTCCGGTCAGCCGCTTGCTTAATATCTAAGACTTTAATATGGATGTTTTTCTTGTAAGCGTCGTTATTCCAATGGAATCTAAATTCCTTCATAGTGTTATGAAGGGTTAGGATATCTGCTTTGAGTTCCGCTCGGTCTTTTTTGATAAGGTAGTCGAGAATTTCTTTTTGCGTTTCTTGAATTGTATCGAGTTTCCGCTCAATATTTGCCAACGTAACTGCCATGAAAAGCATTGTCGGGTCAATGGAAATAGGGGAAAGCGTCGCCTGTCCTTGCAGCTGATTATTGAGATCGTCTAAAACCCCACCGATAAAACCGCCTTTATCTTTTGAAAAGGCTAAATGTGCGCCGGGCGGGACGGCAACTCTATAAAGTCCGCTTTTCCCGGCTTCGTCAGCCGTAAATTTTTGAAAAGCTGCCATAATCGGTTCAAACGCGGTTCCGAGGGCTCCAATCGTAGCCAACGGGAGTTGCGTCCGATTGGCCAGCTCGTTTCGATCTTCAAAAACCATTGGATGAAGATCGATTTTTGTTAACATTTGACGCGGTTCTTGATATTTTTCGGGTAAGTTTTCCATTGAAAAGTCTCCATCCGATTCGCTTTTGTTGAATTTGGATTTCCACAATTTTATCATGTTAAATTAAAGAAAGAATTTTACGTTTCGACCTGATCGGGCATATCGTAAAAAACGAGCCATCATTATGATGATGACTCGTCAGGCACGATATTCTCAATTAGCAAAACCGAGATGATATTCGTATTACTCCTTCGCGTCGAGAACTTCGTTCGAATCGACTGCAACGTCTTTGACTTCCCCGTCAGGCGCGTCGGCTTTAGCGGGCTCGATTTCAGGATTCTCGCCTTTTCCGATCGCGATCAATCGGTCAAAGATCGAATCCGAGAACGCCTGATTCATGGCGCGGTCGGTCACGTTGTTTAAAATCGCGTCCTTTGCGCGTTTCGTTTTGGCTTTCGCGTATTCGTACCCGGCGGCGTTGCGCATGTCTTCCAGAATCCCTTTGAATTTTTCGAAGTCGAGGCGGATTTTTTCGAGCCGGGCGAATTCCTGAATCGCCAGACGGCGCTTCAGCTGATTTTCGGCGTCAGGGCGGATATTTTCGTTCAGGAATTTTTCCGCGTCCGTCTTCTGAATCTTGTAATACATTTCGAGATCGACGCCTTGCTGTTGGAGACGCTGTTTGAAATTGTTGTACATTTCCTGAACTTCCGATTCGAGCGCGGCAGGGGCGTAAGTAATCGTCGCGCCTTTGACGAGCGCGTCGGTCAATTTTTCGACGTATCCATTCAGGTATTCGTTTTCTTTCGCGGTCTTCAGCCGTTTCCGGACGTCTTCGTTGAACGCTTCAACGCTTTCAAATTCGCCGAAATTTTTGACAAATTCCTCGTCAATTTCCGGCTTGACCATTTTCTTTACGCTTTGAACCGTCGTGATAAAAGTAACTTCGGCGTCCTTAAGATTATCGACCGGAGCGTCGTCTCCATACGTATGCTCAGTTTTGACGACGTCGCCGGCTTTCGCGCCAAGGAGGTTTTTCGTATAATTGCGGACCGGCCAGCCGTGATCGTTATCGTCCGAGCCGACGCGGAAATCATACGGCATTTCTTTGAGAAGGACGTCGGTTCCGGTTTCCGGATCGATTTCCTTGCGCTTGATTTCAAAAAGCGCGTTAACCTGGTCGCCGTCGGCAACGGGATCTTCGCTGGGCTCTGCGGTCGCGTAGGAAGCTCGAAGATCTTCAATCGTTTTTTCGAAGTCTTCGTCGCTGACGGCCGGCTCTTCGTACGTTTCGCGAATTTCGCGGTAATCGCCGAGATCGACGGTCGGCGTGAGCGGAATCGTCACGGTAAACGCGGGCGGGTCAAAAGCGTCGACTTTATTCAGATTTCCCATTCCACCGGGTTCGATTCCGGCTTCGTCAATCATCTTTCCATATTCTTTTTCGAGATAAAGGTCGAGCGCTTCCTGCGCGATTGCGTCGTTTCCGTACATGCGCTCGATAACCTGATAAGGGGCTTTCCCCGGACGAAAACCGGGAATTTTCGCCTGTGTAGCCATTTTTCGGGCGGCTTGCTGCTTATAGGGCTGAAATTCTTCGGCCGTTACCGTAACTTCAAACGTAACTTCATGGTTCTCGGTTTTCTGCGTCTCAATTTTCATTCAAATAAGTTCCTTACAGTCGAGTTCTTGATTTAGGGTCTTTTCGATAGCGTTATTTGGCGGACGCTGTAGGGAAGGAGGGGGTCGAACCCTCACGCCTTTCGGCACATGATCCTAAGTCATGCCTGTCTGCCTATTCCAGCACTCCCCCATCGATTCCATCGAGCACGCCTACTGAGACTCGAACTCAGGCTTTTACCTCCGGAGGGTAACGTGATATCCACTTCACTATAGGCGCAATTTCCAAACTATTTTACCACTGTTTTCGCAAAACCCGAATTCTCCTGTAAAAGAGGATACTTTTACATGTTCGGCGAGATTTGAAGGGCGTTTCGAGGCGCGATCCCGGGCGGACGGGCTCCGCTTATTCGCCGGGGAGAAGGTTGAAATTCAACCGCGTAATCGCCGCGGCCAGCGGATCTATTCCCATTTCGTCGAGAAGTTCGTCCGGCCGTCCCATCGCGGAATCGCGCGCCGCCATGCGCGTCGTAAAAGCGGTTGGCCCGACGGACGCGATGGCTTCGATTAACGGGCGCAGGTCGTAGGTCCGTTTGCGGCGCGTGCGTTCGATCGCCGGACGGGATAAAATTGCGGCGATTCGGCTGTCTAAATCCGCCGAGGCGTGAATCGGGTCGATCTCAACGAGGTAGTCCGCGGTATCGATTACAGTTGTCAACGCGTGTCCGTGCGGTTCGAGCGTTCGGATTGAGACGACAGACAAACCGCCGGGGGCGCAGCGGTTGATTCGGGCGCTAAGTTCGTCGGCCGCCGGCGTCTCGCCGCCGGCATTCGGATATTCGAACCAAAAATCGATCAGTTCGGCTTTCCCGGTCCAGCCCAACGGCAGCGGCCATGCGACGCCCATTTTGATCGTCGGATGAAATCCTTGCGTATAGGTTAATGGGATCCCGGCGCGCAACAGGACGCGCGTCCAAACGCGCTGCAGCTCTAAATGCGAAATGTAGCGCAGCGGACCGAATTTTGAGAATGTTATTCGATGGCGGATCATCGCGCCTCGCTGAGCGGCGCGGGTTCGGTTTCAATCACGGGACAGAACCAGCGTCGCGGGCTGTCCGCGCTTGGCTGAATCGGGCGGAACGCACGGTTAACGCCGCATCCGTAACAGCCTTCGCGGCAGTCGGCGCGTAATTCGAAGCGCCGGCTGCGTTCGTATTCGCGCCGCAGCGTCCGTTTAGTGACGCCGGTATCGATATGATCCCAGGGAAAAATTTCGTCGCTCCCGCGTTCGCGCGCGGCATAAAATTCGGGAGTCAGTCCGTTCTCGGCGAACGCCTCAAGCCAAACGTCTAATTTGAAATGATCCTGCCATGCGTCGAATTTCGCGCCGTTCCGCCAGGCTCGGTAAATAACGTTTGCCATGCGCCGGTCGCCGCGGGACATCCAGGATTCGAAAAATGTTGCGTTCGGATCGGACCAGTTGACTTTGACGCCCGGCGTGCGCAGCATCTCGCGCAATACGGCTTGTTTCGCGCGGATATCTTCAGCGTTTTCGGTTGCGCACCATTCGAATGGAGTGTGCGGCTTGGGGACGAAGGTTGAGACGCCGACGTTGAGCTGCGAACGTTTACCGTGAATCCGGCGTCCGATCTTGATAACTTTCAGGCAGGTCTCGGCGATCATCCTGACGTCTTCGATCGTTTCTCCGGGAAGCCCGATCATGAAGTACAGCTTAATCGTCTGATAGCCGCGCGAGAAAATGACTTCGACCGTTTCGAGGAGCTGTTCCTGACTGATTGGCTTATTGATCGACGCGCGGACGTTATCGGAAGCCGCTTCCGGCGCGAGCGTAAATCCGCCGGCGCGGCCGCCGCGCAGCCGTTCGAAAATATCGACCGACAGCGACTCGATCCGCAGCGACGGCAGCGAGATATTCAGCTTGCGTTCGACGTAAGTCTCGCGCAGCCGGTCGACGAGCTCTTGGATGCGCGTGTAATCTGAGGATGAAAGGGACAGCAGCGCGATTTCCTCGTATCCGGTCTCGTTCAGCGCGCGGTCGATCGCGGTCATGATCTCTTCGACGCTGCGTTCGCGGACGGGGCGCGTGACGAATCCCGCGTGGCAGAAGCGGCATCCGCGCGAACAGCCGCGCATGATTTCGACCGCAACGCGGTTCTGTATAACGTCGATCGAAGGGACGACGAAATGTTCCGGCGGCGGAGGGAGGATCGGAACGATCCGTTTCCGGATTCGTTTCGGAAGTTCGGGAAATTCAGGCGTCATTTCGGCCAACGTCCCGTCCGAATGATAGACCGGTTTGTATAACGAAGGAGCGTATACCCCGGGAATTTCGGATAGCCGTCGGAGAAGTTCGCTTCGTTCTCTGTTCGCATCTTTCCAGTCCTGATAGGTTCGAATGACGTCGGCGAAAGCTTCTTCGCCTTCGCCGATAACGAACGCGTCGATAAAAGGCGCCATCGGCTCCGGATTGAAGGTGGCGTGGCCGCCGGCGATCACGAGCGGATCCGATTCATTCCGGTTCGCGCTGAAAAGCGGAATTCGGCCCAAATCCAGCATATTCAGCAAGTTCGTACATAGCGATTCGTAAGGCAGCGTGAAACCGACGATATCCATCTTGTCAAGCGGCGTTTTGCTTTCCAACGTGTAAAGCGGCAGTCCGCGTTCGCGCATCTCGGTTTCCATGTCGATCCAGGGCGCGTAGACGCGTTCCGCCCAGATTTTCGGATCGCGGTTCAGTTGGTCATAAAAAATCGCCAGACCTAAATTCGGGACGCCGAGATCGTAAATATCCGGAAATGCGAGCGCGACGCGCGTCCGGACGGTCTCGGCTTTTTTTTGGACGGCGTTAAATTCGCCGCCGACGTAACGGCCCGGTTTTTCTATCTTTAATAAGAAGCGATCTAGATGCTTATCGATTTCGTACGGTTTCAATTAAAACTTTCCCTTATTGTTTCCAAGCGGTCACGCGCGATCCCGCGCGTTCGCTTCTTTTTTCGGCGGATACGAAGAGCCGGTTGCGCAGACCGGTCCTGTATCGGAAGTATTATAGCCAAGAAAGCGGGCCCGTCGTCGGGTTGCGGAAAAATAGTTTACCGCGTCCTGTTTGTCGGAGCGGATTTATGAAAAGCCCAAGCTGGGTTATCCCCTGAAAAACTTGTGTTACGAATGGCCTGATGTTACGTGACGATCGTCATGATTTGTGAGTTCCAAGCGTAATTTCGGATTGACGGCTTGCCGTTTGGGTAGTAAAGTTGGTTATGAAAACAGTTTCATTGAAACTTGTAACAATTATGTTGTCCGTTTATGGATAATATGTCGGACAACTAATCGGTTTTTTATAACAAAGAGGAGAGAGGAGACCGCGGCGACGATGGGGAAAGCGCCAACGATTTACGACGTTTCGCGTCTTGCCGGCGTCAGCACGACGACGATCTCGCGCGTTCTGAATAAACCTGAGATGGTTAATTCCGAAACGCGGCGTCAGGTTGAGCAGGCGATTAAAGAGTTGGGTTATAAACCGTTGATTGAGGCGCGGCTGCGGAATAACAACGGCGTGACGCGGATCTGCGTTTGCGCACCGCGGTTCACAGACAGTTCGTTCGTACAGCGTCTGCGCGGGGTTACCTCGGCGTTGGATGGCGATCCGAATTTTGAAATGCAGGTTTTTTCGGTTCGCTCGAAGCTGCATTTCGATCGTTTTATTAATTCGCTCCCGTTGCGCGGATTGGACGGCTTGATCCTGCTTTCGATTCCTTTGGATGGCGATCAGTTGGGAAAAATTCAATCTTACGACGTGCAAATGACTTGCGTCGAATTCGCCGTTGATTCGGCTAACTGTATTATTATTGATGATACGCACGGCGGACATCTTGCCGGAGATTTCCTCGCTCACAGCGGCCGCAGGAAGTTCGGCGTTGTCGGAGAATGGAAACCTTACGATTTCAGCGTTTACCCAAACGCGAATCGGCTTCAAGGCTACCTTAACGCGTTGGAGGAAAACGGGTTTACGGTCCAGCCAGCGTATATTTATGATGTTGTTTGCAGCGTTCACGATGCGTACCATCGATTTTTGGATATTTTTAAAAAAGGCGATTTCCCGGAAGCGATTTTTGCGCTTTCGGATGATCAGGCGATTGGAATCTGCCGCGCTGCGCGCGAATGCGGCGTGCGGATCCCCGACGATTTAGCGGTCGTCGGTTTTGACGATATCGAGTTTTCCGAGTATTTCGGATTGACAACAATTCGTCAGCATCTGGATGAAAGCGGCCGCTTGGCGGTTTCGCTGTTGAAAAGTAAGCTGCGCTGTCCGGAAAGCGTTCCCCAGCTGGTCAATTTGCCGTTGGAGTTGGTCGAGAGGACGACGGTCTGAGCGCGGAAAGTTTATCGGACGTAGACAATCAAATGAGATTGTTTTATTTCAGTAAGGAGAACGTATGAAAAAATCACTATCTGTATTGTTGGCCATTGCGCTGGTTTTCGGCGCGGTTATGGCGGTATCGGCTCAGGAAAAAACGTACCTCGAACGCGCCTACGATGGCGAATTCAAGGGGACCGAAGTTATTTTTGACGGTCCGTTCATGGACAGCGATCAGGTTCTTTTCGAGGAATCGATCGCGGAATTCGAAAAGAAAACCGGGATCGATATTGTTTATATCGGCAACAAGGATTTCGAATCGACGGTTCTGATGCGCGTTGA
>DAOUFC010000018.1:0-5032 GCA_034430295.1 Flexilinea sp. | reverse complement strand
TCCGCGTATAATCGTACGCGTCCAAATCGATCGCCGCCATCAGGCCGTAACGCGTCGCGTTAGCGATCCGGCGTTCAACTAAAATCATGCCGTGATGCGTCGTGAAAACGCCCTGATCCATGTAGCGGTTCATCGTGTCGCGGATTTCTTTGATCTTGGCGGCTTCGTCGATCTTCCCCAAATAAAATTCCGGGAAAATCAGGTTCAGCGTCGACGGCGCGTCGCCGACGAACGCTTCGACGCGCTTCCAATACGGCTCATTCGACGTATACTGATCGCAGGCGATCACCGCCCATTTTTCGAGATCGACCGACCCGTTCGGAAGAAGGATATCGGGCGATTTGATAATGCTTGGTTGACTCATTCAAATTTCTCCTTTTAACGATGGCGTTTTGCTTATTCTATCTTAAACTGTCCGAAATCCGTTGTATTTTTCACTGGCGATTTTGTAAAATCAGGCGTTAGACGCTCATAATCCCAAATACTCGATAGAAGTAATTTATTTCGTCTTAGAAATATATTACACCTCTCATTTCTTTCTATTACGAATATCACTTGATCTACCCATCAGTACAGAGTAATATCGAATTGAAACTAATTAACTAATGAGAAATTAATTTCAAAGGTGAACACTGTGACGATTTTAGATAATCACCAACTAATGATCAAAGTTTGCCGTTTGTACTACCAAGCAAACATGAGTCAAAAAGAGATTTCCGAGAATTTAGGGATCTCGCGACCACAGATTTGCCGAATGATCGCAACAGCTAAGGAAAAAGGAATCGTTACGATTACGATTGACGATACGTACGAAAAAGAGTCAACACTTGAACAGAAATTGATTCGAAAATTCGGGATAAAGGACGCCATGGTGGTTAACCTCAGCGGATTCAATGACAGTCATGCATTTCGAACTTTCTGCAATCAAGCGGCAGAATATATCGAAACGATGATTGACGATGGAATGCGTGTCGGAGTCATGAGCGGCTTAACGATTTCATCTGTTATTGATCATTTTTCAACAACACAGAAAAAAAATCTGGAGATCATCCCTTTAATGGGCGGACTCGGATTGGGAAACGCCAAAATTCATTCGAACGCGATCGTCCAGCGATTCGCAGAAAAAAGTGGAGGGATAAGTTATGCGCTAAACGCGCCAGTCATTGTCCAAAACCAACAGATCAAAGAGTCATTGCAGCGTGAACCGACAATTAAGTCGATTCTTGAATTAGGAGCGAATTGCGATCTTGTCCTCCTCGGAATCGGCAACGTAAGCGGTTCTTCAACCCCGGCGATTGCAGGACGATGGACTGAGAGCGATTCACAAGAATTGTTAAAAAACGGGGTGGTCGCGTCAATTTGCAATTCATTTCTCGATAAGAACGGAAACATCGTCGAAACATCCTTAGAGAAACGAAGTATCGGACAAACACTGCAAACTGTTTCAGGCGCGAAAAAAATTGGGATTGGGTTCGGTGAGTCAAAAACCGAAGCCATTCGAGCTTCATTATTCAGTGGGTATTTAGACGTTCTGATCACAGATTTAGAAACGGCAGCGCGTCTAATCAATTAATTATTACGAAACAGGAGTCCAACATGAAGAAAAATCGAGTCGTTATTATATTAGTTATTGCGTTTATAGCTATTTTGCTCAACGCGATAACCGCCTTTGGTGATGCGGAAGGGAAAAAAGTCACAATTTTGACTCCCTACATGAGTTCCGTTACGACCAACCAGATGGCCAATTTCCTTTCGGAACGCTTGGAAGAAGCCGGCGTTATCGTCACCATTGTTGACACGAAAGGCGATATGGCGCAATTCGCTAGTCGAATTGAAGATACCGTGTCCGCAAATGTGGACGCAATGGTCATCATCAGTGTCGATCCTTCGCAGTTTGCCGTTCAGCTCGAATCGGCATTCGAAGCCGAAATCCCCGTTTTCGGTGTTGACAGCGGTTTCATTGAAGGTATGGCTGTCAACGCAACCAGCGATAATTATGAAATGGGTAAGTTGATCGGCGAATACCTGATCGGCGAACGGATGGATAAGCAAGGGAAAATCATTACGCTGACACACCGTCCGCATCCGGGCGTCCTAAAGCGCTGCGAAGCTGTCGACGATCTGTTGAAAGAATATACCGATGTCGATCTGATCACGGAACAGCATGTCGAAGTTCCGAACCCGATCGAAAATGCACGCAAAATTGTTGAAAACCTGCTGCTCTCGAACGCTCAGGAAGGTTCGATCACCGCGATTTGGGCTGCTTGGGATGAACCGGCGATTGGTGCAGCTCAGGCATGTCTCGATGCAGGCCGCGATGAAATCCTGATCACAGGTGTCGACGGCAACAGCCAAGCGATCCAAATGATTTCCGACGAAACGGGTTTGAAGGCGACTGTTGCGCAGGATTTCGAAGGAATGGCCGAATTAATCGCGGAAGCGATGATTAGAATGTTCAATGATGAAGAAATCGAGCCCGGAGAAATCTATGCCCCGGCGAAGCTGATCACGCTCGAAAATGTCGCAGAGTTCATCGAAGAATAAAATTCTTTGACAAACAAGTTATACCGATCGAGGACAGACGATGCTCCTGAAAACGGAAGGAATTAATAAGCAATTTAACGGTGTTTCCGCGCTGAAAAATGTCAACTTTGAAGTTTTTCCGGGTGAAATTCATGGTCTTGTCGGAGAGAACGGAGCAGGTAAGTCAACTTTAATTAAAATATTGGCCGGAGTATATAAATTTGACTCCGGTCAAATTTTCTGGAACGGAAATCCGATTCGAACCCAATCACCGCAAGAAAGCCGAAAACTCGGGATCAACGTGATTCACCAAGATAGAAATCTCGTTCCGTATTTTAACGGATATGAGAACGCACATCTTGGGTTACCGTACGAAACCCAATACGGCGGATTTTCCGTTGATTGGGAAAAAATGCGTCAAAAAGTTGATCTTACAGCAAGCCGATTAGGAATCGACTTGGATTTCGAAAAGCCGGCGCGATTATTAAATCCGCCACAAAAAACAATGCTCGAAATCGTTCGTGCAATGATGACAGAATGTCGGTTATTAATTTTGGACGAACCGACTGCATCGCTCACCGATAAAGAATCCGAAATCATCTTTAATATCATCCTCAATTTGAAAAGAAATGGCGTTTCGATCTTATACGTTTCCCATCGAATGGATGAAATATTCCGATTGACGGACCGAATCACGGTCTTAAAAAACGGCGAGTTAATTTCGACCGAAACGACGCGTGAAACGAATTTGGAAAATATTATTTCATTGATGACCGATCATTGGGTCAGCGAAGCCCAATATACTGCCTCATTGTTCGGGGATCCGCTGCTTACGGTTGAAAACCTGAAGAGCGAAGATAATATCGTAAAAGACGTAAGTTTTTCCATCCGGGAAGGGGAAATCCTCGGCTTTTACGGTTTGGGCGGAAGCGGACGAACTGAAACACTGGAAGTCATTTACGGATTACGTAAAAAATCAGCTGGAACAATAACCTTGAATCAATCAAGCTATGAAAACCCGACTCCATCCAAATCGCTGCAAAAAGGTTTAGTTCTTATCAACGAAGATAGACGCGGAAAAGCATTAATCACCAATCTCAATATTAAACAAAACGTCGTATTATCAACGATCGACAAGTACGCCAAATTTGGTATCATTGATGAAAGCGTTGAAATTAGCCTTACGAATGAAAAAATCAGATCATTAGCGATCAGGACAACCGGACCTACGCAACAAGTTTCGAAATTATCCGGCGGGAATCAACAAAAAGTCGTATTTGCGAAAGCTTTGATGTCAGAGCCGAAAGTTCTCCTCTGCGACGAACCCACGCAGGCCGTCGATGTTAAAACCCGATCGGAAATTCACCGTCTTTTGCGCGTTTTAGCAAACGAAGGTGCTGCTGTTGTTGTCATCTCGTCAGATATCGATGAAATATTGAATATTTCCGATCATATCGTCGTGATTGCCAATGGCAAATCCCAAGCCTGTCTTAAAAATGAAAATCTATCTTCGAAACAGATTTTATCTATTTGTTATCAAGGGAAAGAAGAAAGGTGTTGAAATTTAAATGAAAACCCGAAATAAATTCTTCGAAATTCTTCAAGCATACGGAACGATCATCGCTGGATTATTGGTGACGGTCATTTTCAGTGTCTTACGTCCCGACGCTTTTTCTACTTTTAGGAACTTAATTAATATCAGCCGGCAAATTTCGCTGCAAGTTATCATCGCGATCGGCGCTACGTTGATTATGTGTGTTGGGGAGTTCGATTTATCCATCGGCGCTTTAGCGAGTTTAGGCGGGGTTATCGGTGCGATACTCTCCGTTTCCGGTCTCCCAATCGTTCTCTGTTTTTTGATTCCGATATTGGTTTGTCTAATACTCGGTTGGATAAATGGTTGGATTGTAACGAAGTTTAACGTATTGTCTTTTATTACTACGCTGGGAATGAGCACAGTCCTCGCCGGATTTACCTATTGGCTTACCGACGGGTCAACTGTGTTTCAAAACATTCCGCGTTCCTTTACTTTTATCGGCTCGAAAAGCCTGGCGCAAATTCCTTACCTAACAATAATCATGTTGGTCCTTTCATTCAGTTTTTGGTACATCATGCGAAATACCGCATTCGGCCGAAAACTTTACGCGATCGGCGGAAACGAAGCCGCATCCCAAGTATCAGGCATCAATGTGAAAGCAAACAAACGTATTGCATTTGCGTTGTGTGGCGGATTA
This sequence comes from Flexilinea sp., assembly GCA_034430295.1. Taxonomy (GTDB): domain Bacteria; phylum Chloroflexota; class Anaerolineae; order Anaerolineales; family Anaerolineaceae; genus Flexilinea. The sequence goes on along the minus strand of DAOUFC010000018.1, from coordinate 275 downwards.
TCGGCGATGACCGGCGTCCTAATGGCAAGCCGCCTTGGCTCAGCGCATCCGACCGGAGGTGACAGCTTCTTCCTTTCTTCCTATGCCGCGGTTTATCTCGGCAGTACAGTCTTCAAGGACAGTGTTCCGAACGTTTGGGGAACTTTCATCGGAGCCGCGATATTGGGGATTCTCGCAAACGGGTTGACAATTATTCAAGTTCCGACCTACATCCAAGATATTTTGACCGGTGCAATTATTATCTTGGCCGTCATCGCGCAAAAATTCGGGAAAGG
>DAOUFC010000017.1:0-12493 GCA_034430295.1 Flexilinea sp. | reverse complement strand
ATGCGCTTTGAGAATGCAAATGATCTGTTCTTCTGTAAATCGTTTTTTCATGTCGTCGCTCCTGTTTCCATTTTACGCGACTAACATTTCATTCGGTACAGTTTTCGGGGAGCAGGTCAATGCAACCCAGGTAGCGAAGATGGATCTTCCAAAATTCATCGATTCTCAATACGGGAATCTCTTTGACCTCAATCATCTTTTTCATCTCAGCACGGCTTGTCGGTATAAAGAAAAAGACCGATTCTGATAAACAATCGGTCTTTTATTTTGAAAATTATTCGGCCTGCCGAAAACGGATTAACGCTTCGTGTAGGTCGGCGCCTTACGGGCACGCTTGAGACCCGGCTTCTTGCGTTCCTTGATACGCGGATCGCGCGTCAGCAATCCGGCGTGGCTCAGGGACGGTTTCAGCGTCTCATCCATCTTAATCAACGCGCGCGCCAAACCCAAGCGGACCGCTTCGGTCTGACCGGTGACGCCGCCGCCGTTTACGTGAACGGAAACGTCGTACGTCGCCTGATCCTTATCCACAGCCGCGAACGGGCTTAAAATCGATTCAACGTCGCCAAGACGATTAAAATACGCCGCGATCTGTTTGTCGTTGACGACAAACGCGCCCGTACCGGCGCTGATCCGAACGCGAGCGATGCTTTCTTTACGGCGACCGATGCCTTCAAAATATTGTCCGGCCATAATTTATTTCGCTCCTTTAGTTGACTTTCGTCGGGTTCTGCGCGGCGTGCGGATGATCATTTCCGCCATACACCTTTAATCGGCGCAGCAGCGCGCGGCCATGCTTGTTATGCGGGAGCATGCCCCATACCGCGCTTTGGATCACGCGTTCCGGATGCGTCGCCAGCATAAATTTCAGCGTCGATTCCTTCAATCCGCCCGGATAGCCCGAATGGCGATAGTACATCTTGGTAATCATCTTCTTCGGAGAAGCCGCGATATGCGCCGCGTTCACAACAACGACGTAATCGCCCATTTTTACGCCGGGCATAAAAGTAGGCTTGTGCTTCCCTAAAAGGTAATTCGCGATCTGCGTCGCGAGTCTGCCGATGCCTTGACCGTTCGCGTCAACGAGCAGCCAGTCATTCTGAGGTTCGCCTTTAATGACATAGGTCTTTTCCACTGTCATTCTCCATTCTCATCAATCTTACGTTATTGCCTATTACTTTTTTCAGTCTCATACTCATAAACCCTGTCGGGATACGCAACGCGGACAAGAACCAAACCTGCCGCCGGCGCGAGACCGGCTTTCAGCTCAGCCTGATCGTCTACGGCCCGGCGCAAATCTTCCAGCGGAAGCTGACCCAACGCGGCTGAAACCTGAAGGTAAACCATGCGCCGAACCATCCGGTAAAGGAATCCGTTCGCCTCAACTTCGTAAGAAAACGACGTGTCGGACGTCCGCGTCCATCGGCTTTGATAAACCGTCCGGATCGAGCTGCCTCCCTTTTGGGGCGGGGAACCGAAAGCAGCGAAGTCATGAGTTCCGATCAGGATTTTCGCGGCATCGCGAAGCCTTCTTTCGTCAGGCGGCGATGAGAGCCGCCAGGCCATCCGTTCACAAAGCGGCTGCCGCTGCGGATGCGTCAGAACCTGATAACGGTATGTCCGCGAAACCGCGTCCCGCCTGGGGTCGAAGTCCGAACGGACGCGCCGAACGCTTTGAACCGCGATGTCCGCCGGCAAGTTGGCATTCAGCGCGGCCAGCAGGGACACGAGCGGATGTTCCCAGCGCAGTCTGGCGGAAACCGCCTGCGCGTCCGCGTGAACGCCCGCGTCGGTCCGCCCGGCGCCATGAATCGCCGTCCCGGTCCAACCCAACTTCCGCAGCGCCTTTTCAAATTCCGCCTGAATTGTCGGGGCGCTCGCCTGACGTTGAAAGCCTTGATAGAGCGTTCCGTCGTACGAGACTGTAAATTTGTAATGTGCTTCCGATAAATCGCCTGGAGCGGCCGCGCCGCTCAGCGAATTATCATTCTCCAACAAGTTCAAGAACGACCATCTCGGCAGCGTCGCCTTTGCGCGGCCCTAATTTGAGCATACGCGTGTAACCGCCGTTACGCGATGCGTAACGAGGGGCGAGGTCATCGAACAATTTCTTGGTAATATCGCGGTCGTTGCCAAGTCGGGAAGCCGCCAGACGAGACGCGTTCATCTTATCGATCGTGTCGCCGGCGTTGCCTTTCTTCGCGATTGTAATCAGTTTTTCGGCCGCGTTTCGAATCGAATGCGCTTTGGCGAACGTCGTCGTGATTCGTTCATGCTCAAAAAGCTGACGGATCATCGTCGTTCGAAGCGCCGCGCGTTGATTCTTGTTTCGTCCTAATTTGTATCCTGCAACTGCGTGTCGCATGTTTTACTCCGTTGTCTTATCTTTCTTAAGGTAACCTTTTTCCTGCAATTTTTCTCGCAGTTCTTCAAGGCTTTTTTCGCCGAAGTTGCGAATCGATTTCACAGCGTCATCACCTTTGTCCAACATGTCGAGGATGTCGCCCACAGTCTGAACGCCGGTACGTTTCAACGAGTTGAAGACCCGCACGGAAAGATCAAGCCCTTCGATCGTCGTCTCATTGATCTCGCTGGCGCGATGATTCGGCTTCTCGCGGACCGGCGGAAGCTCGATAACGTCTTCGCTGATTCCGGAGATGAAACGAAGATGCTCGATCATAATCTTTGACGATAATTTCAAAGCTTTTTCCGGTAAAACCGTCCCGTCGGTCCAAATTTCCAACTCAAGCTTATCGTAGTTCGTACTGCGGTCGTAAAGCGCCGAGCCGACGTTCCAATTAACCCGTTTAATCGGGCTGAAAATCGCGTCAACCGGAATCTCGCCGATCGCTAAATGATTCGGGCGCTCGTTCGCGGCGGAATATCCCCGTCCACGTTCGACGGTCATATCAATTCGTAAATTGGCATTCGGGTTATCAACCGTAAAAAGATACAATTCGGGGTTGAGAATTTCCACCTCGGAAGGGCATTGAATATCCGACGCGGTAACTTCACCTTCGCTATTAACTTCTAAGGTGACGCGCGTCGAATCAACGCCATGCAGTTTTAAGCGGATCTGCTTGACCTGAAGCATTACTTGAAGTACATCTTCGCGTACGCCGGGGATCGCGCTGAATTCGTGTTGAACGTCGGAAATGCTGATCGACGTGACCGCCGCGCCTTCCAACGAAGACAGTAAGATCCGCCGCAAAGCGTTCCCAATCGTGACGCCATAACCGCGTTCGAGTGGATAAATACGGAATTTCCCGTATTTTTCGCCTTCGCGTTCAATCTCCACCTTCGGTGTTACCATGTTGCTTAGTGTAGCCAATTTATTCCCCTTTCGGCATCAAAAAAATCCGTATGCCGTCGCCGTTCCGTTTTTAACGAGAGTAGTACTCGACAACCAGCTGTTCGGAAAGGTTTTCATCAATTTCGGTACGTTCCGGTAAGCGTATAATCTTTCCGGAAATCGCCTTCGTATCTCGACCCAACCAAAGAGGACAAATCCGCTTTTCCGCAATTTCCGAAACGTCTCGGAAAATAACTTTATTCTTCGACAACTCGCGAATCGAAACTTCGTCGCCCGGCTTTAAGATCGCCGACGGAATGTCGCAACGGATCCCGTTGACCATAAAATGTCCATGGTTAACAAGCTGGCGCGCCTGCGTCCGATTTTCGGCGAAACCGAGTCGATAAACGACATTATCGAGGCGGGTTTCAAGCAGCTGGAGCAGGTTCAAACCGGTCATACCCGATTTCTTATTCGCGATCGCGAAATAGCGGCGGAATTGTCGCTCTAAAACGCCGTAAACGCGGCGGATTTTCTGTTTCGCGCGGAGCTGGCGAGCGTAATCCGACGCATGATCGCCGCCCCGTCCCATACCAGATTTGCCATGGTCTCCGGGAGCGAAAGCGCGCTTTTCAAAAGCACATTTCGCGCTGTAACAGCGTTCGCCTTTTAAAAACAGTTTTTCATTTTCTCGTCGGCAGAGCCTGCAGACCGATCCAATATATCGAGCCATTCTGAATTTTCCCTTCCAATTTAGACGCGGCGTTTCTTCGGGGGGCGGCAGCCGTTATGCGCAATCGGCGTAATATCCGAAATCGTCCGGACTTTCATCCCCATGCCCTGAACCGCACGAATCGCGGATTCACGACCCGGGCCAGGACCCTTTACAATCAAATCGACTTCCTGAACTCCCATCGTTTGGGCCGTCTTGATGACCTGTTCGGCGGCGAGACGAGCCGCGAACGGCGTCGATTTCCGCGAGCCCTTATAACCGGCGGTGCCGCCGCTGGCCCAGCAGACCGGATTGCCCATGGCATCCGTCACCGTGATGATGGTGTTGTTAAAGGAAGCAAAAATGTGCACCTGGGCCGCACCCAGCGTGCGCTTCACTTTTCGTACCGATGCGGCACGACGCGCAGAGCGTACATTTTGAGCCATAATTCCTCTTGTCTTAACTTTCTTTTGAAATAGCTGTTCTCAAACAGTAAAGTTTTGCTACAGGCAGCCGCGGGTTGAAAGGATACCCAAACCTGTAACAAAACTACTGTAAAAAAACGGCTCTATTTCTTCGTTGCGCCGCGGCGTCGTCCGCGGCCGGCGACCGTCTTCTTCGGACCTTTCGCCGTTCGCGCGTTGGTCCGCGTTCGTTGACCGCGGCAAGGCAGATTGCGTCGGTGACGCTGACCGCGGTAACAGCCGATTTCCACCAGCCGTTTGATATTCATCTGAACTTCGCGGCGAAGGTCGCCTTCGACCGTGAAGTTTTTCGCGATATATTCGCGGAGGAGATTCTCGTCGTTATCCGACAGTTCGCGAACGCGCGTATCCGGGTTGACGCCCGTTTCCGCTAAAATTCGCTGCGCACGGGTCAAACCGATCCCGTAAATATAGGTTAACGCAATTTCGATCCGCTTATTCCGCGGAAGATCAACACCTTCAATACGAGCCATACTTCGTTCTTACCCCTGTCGTTGTTTATGCTTCGGATTTTCACAAATGACGTACAATCGGCCCGATCGTTTCACGATTTTGCATTTTGCACATCGTTTTCCTATGGATGACGTAACTTTCATCTTTCTAACTCCCCTTCGGATAGATCATCCGAATTATTAACTAAAAGCCTTCTAATTATAATCGCTTTAACCGAACGGGTCAAAGACCTTTCGCAAGTTCCTGTGACAGCCGATCGCCGCTCATGCCGATTACGGAGACCGGCGGATTTCCGTCGGAAAGAAGCGTCAGCACGCGCGGTCCGTCTTCCGTCACGGCGATCGTATGCTCATAGTGCGCCGTTAAACTGTTGTCAGCCGCCGCGACCGCCCAACCGTCGCCCAGAACTTTTGTCTTTTCCGTCCCAATTAGAACCATCGGCTCAATCGCGATCACGATCCCGGCCTTCAACCTGACGCCTTGACCGGCGATCCCGTAATTCGGAACCTGCGGCGCTTCCCACATTTTGCGGCCGACGCCATGACCGGTATACTGCTTCGTCAGGAAATAACCGCGGCCTTCTGCGTAAGCCTGAATCGCGGCCGAAACGTCGCCGGTATGGTACCCGACGCGCATGCGCTGGATCCCTTCATACAGCGAATTTTCGGTAACCTCGAGCAGCTTCCGGGCCGCGTCGGATATTTTTCCGACGCCGATCGTAAACGCCGAATCGGCAACATACCCTTTCAGCGTCGTTCCGCAATCAACCGAAATAATATCGCCTTCTTTTAAGACATGCTTCTTCGAAGGGATTCCATGAACGAGAATATGATTCACGCTTGTACAGGTATTCGCCGGAAAGGGAATCGGACCGGGGACGCCGCGGAACGGCGAGGTCACGCCGTACCGATGATGGACGTCCTCCGCCGCCGCGTTGACGTCATACGTCGTCGCGCCGGGAACGCAGGCTTCCGCCGCAGCTTTCAACGCTTCCGCATTGATAATCCCGGCGTCGCGCATCAAATTCAGCTCGTCTTTCGATTTAATCGATATCTGGCGATCCCAACTCATCGTTCGATCTTCTCCCGTTACCTTTTCGTCCGCGGATGCCGCTGTTTTTTCAGGCTCCGTCGATCCCGAGGGCGCTGAAAATCTGCGCGGTGACCGAGTCGATCTGTTGTGTCCCGTCGACGCGCGCCAGGATCCCGGCCTGATCATAGTAGGCGATCAACGGCGCCGTCTGGTTCTCATAGACCTCGATCCGCTTCGTGACAGTTTCGACTTTATCATCGTCGCGCTGGTAAAGCGCCGCGCCGCATTCGTCGCAAACGCCCTCCACAGCCGGCGGATTAAAGACCTGATGAAAAACGTGACCGTTCGGACACATCGTCCGACCGCTTAACCGTTCAATCAGCAGCACAGCCGGAACTTCGATACATGGAACGCAGGCGATTTTCGCGTTAAAAGCGTCTTGAAGCATTTTATCGAAGGCTTCCGCTTGCGCGACTGTCCGCGGGAACCCGTCCATCAGCGCCCCTTTGGAACAGTCGGGCAACGCGATCCGCTCTCGTACCATCGAGATAATCAGATCGTCAGGGACGAGACGCCCGGAGTTCATGTATCCCTGCGCCTCGAGTCCCAAGACTGTCTGATTTTTGACATTTTCGCGAAGAAGATCGCCGGTGCTGATATGCGCAACACCGATTTTTTCGGAAATGAGCTTCGCCTGAGTTCCTTTACCAGCTCCCGGCGGCCCCAACAACACATAATAATTCGCCATAACGACCTCCTTCTTTTTGATAACTTAAACTTTTCCGCTTCAGCGGATCAACTTCTCGTCATACCCGTGCTGGCTCAATTCGCTTTGAACGTAGTCGAGAATATCCCGAACGACGCCGACGACGATCAGCATCCCAGACGACGACATCAACATTGTAGCGTTCGCGCTCCGGCCCAGAATTAAGCCGAGAATATTCGGCAGGATCGCGATCAGACCCAGGAAAACCGCGCCCGGAAGCGTGATCCGGTTCTGAATCTTCGCCAGATAATTCTGCGTTTCGGCTCCAGGCGCACGTCCGGGGACGATCGCGCCCTGCTTTTTCAGGCTGGAACCGTAGTCGTTGTTCATGAACGTCACGCTGGTATAGAAATAGGTAAACGCGACGACGAGCAGGAAATACAGAATTAAGTACAGGATCGTCGAGCCACTGAAGTTGTTCTGAACCCACTTCGCCGCCGATTGAATCCAAACCGTTTCCGAATTGACGAAGAAACTGGCGATAAGCGCCGGGAACGTGATCAGCGACTGCGCGAAAATAAGCGGAATCATGCCGACGCTGTTAACCCGCAGCGGGAGCGTGGTCGATCCGCCCGACTTAATATTGCGATAGCCGATTCGCTGACCGGGGATCATCAGTTTGACATAGCGCGTCCCCTGCTGGATATAGACAATCGCGAAAACCGCGACCAGGAGGACGATCACCGAGATGATCAAAATGTACCAACCCGAGGACATGTCGGCCAGGATCCGAACCAGATTGGACGGGACCTGGGAGACGATACCCGAGAAGATAATCAGCGACAAGCCTTGCTGCTGAATCCCGTACTCCGAGATAATATTCCCGAGCCAGATCGCGATCATCGTTCCGCCCATCATCGTCAAAATATTCGAGAGCGTCGGAACCAGATTCGAACCGGACCAACCGTAATCTTTCAGGACGGTCATCCCCGGAACGATCTGATTAAATAAACCGACCTGCCCGAGAGCGGAAACGAAAGCCATCGGGATCGTCAGGTACATCGTCCATTTTTCCATCCACTGGCGGCCTTCGCGCGGATTATTCTTCATCTTTTCCTCGATCGCCGGGATAATCGGGCCGAGGAGCTGGAGAATAATCGACGCCGTAATGTACGGATAGACGCCCATCGCTAAAATCGAGAAGTTCGAGAGCGTGCCGCCGGATAAAATGTTCAGAATCGACAGCAGGTCTCCTGCTGCCGATTGACTGTTTTTGAACGCTTGGAGGACTTCGGGGTTGAAGCCGGGAACCGGAATATTCGCGACGAACCGGTAGATTACGAGAATACCCAGCGTAATCAGCAGCCGATCGCGGATGCCTTTAGAGGTCCAGACGTAACGCCATGGAGAGCGTTTCATGATTTAGTTCTCCTTTCGCTTCATGCGTCGAGCGCGCTTACGCGATCAGTTCGACGCTTCCGCCGGCGGCTTCGATTTTCGCGCGAGCCCCTTTTGTAATTCGATGCACTTTTAATTTCAAAGCGCGGTCGACTTCGCCGTTGCCCAAGATGACGACGGGATTATTTTTCTTGCTGAGCAGGTTGGCTTCATGCAAGACTTCCGGCGTAATTTCAACCGAACCGTCAAACCGCTCGAGCGAGCTAAGGTTGACCTCGTTGTACTCGACCTGATTCGGGGGCGTAAACCCTTCCCCGCGCATGAACGGCAGACGGCGATAAAACGGCAGGTTGCCGCCCTGACGATAGAGCGCGCCGCCGGCGCCTTGGCGGACGGCCTGGCCTTTCGTACCTTTACCGGCGGTTTTACCCTGACCGGCGGCGTGACCGCGGCCGACGCGCGCTTTGCGCTTCTTCGCGCCTTCGTTGGGTTTTAATTCGTCTAATCTCATCCTTAATCCCCTAACTCAACAACTTTAACTAAGTGGCTTACCTTGTGAATCATGCCGCGCGTAACCGGATTGTCTTCTTTCTCGACGGTCTGGTTTAATTTACGTAAACCCAAGGCACGGATCGTGTCTTTCTGCCGTTTCGAATACCCGATCGCGCTTTTGAACCAGGTAATTTGCAATTTTTTATGGGTCGTTTCGGCTGCCATGATTATCTTCCTCGATCCCAGAACGGGAGCAGTTCGTCGCGCGTCTTTCCGCGCAGCGCCGCTTCCGCATCAATATCTTTTAAAGAATCAAGCGCGTCGAACGTCGCTTTAACGATGTTCAACAAGTTGGCGCTTCCTAACGATTTCGTCAGGATATCGTTGATACCCGCGACTTCGAGAACGGCGCGGACGCCGCTTCCAGCGATAACACCGGTACCCTCCGCGGCCGGGCGAAGTAAAACTTTCGCGCCCGAAACCGTCGAAAGGACTTCGTGCGGAATCGTGGTTTTGTAAAGATTAACGTTGTGCATGTTCTTACGCGCGCGGTCCGACGCTTTTTTCATCGCGTCCGGAACGGCCAAAGCTTTTCCGATACCCAAGCCGATCTTTCCGTTATTATCGCCGACGACGACGGTAACGCGGTACTGCATGCGCCGGCCGCCTTTGACCGTTTTCGCAACGCGGGCGATTTCAATCGTACGTTCGTCGAGCTGAACTTCCTGTGAATAATCGTTCTGTTCCATGGTTCTTGAATTTTCCCTTCCCATTAAAACTTCAGCCCGGCTTCGCGCGCCGCTTCGGCGAGCGCTTTGACGCGTCCGACGTACTGGAAACCGCCGCGGTCAAAAACGACCGTCGTAATCCCAGCTTCGAGAGCGCGTTCGGCGACCGCTTTACCGACGAGCGCCGCTTGTTCCGATTTTGTCTTTCCGTCCATTCCGGAACGGAGCTTCTTATCGATATTCGACGCCGAAACGAGCGTCTCACCCTTATCGTCGTCAATAACCTGAGCGTAGATGTTGTCAAGGCTCCGATACACGTCCAGCCGAGGGCATTCCGCCGTACCGGCGAGCTTCTTCCGAACGCGGATATGACGTCGAATACGAGCTTCTCTGCGAGAATATTTTGCCATTCCTCACCCCTATTTTTTAGCTTTTCCGGATTTACCGGCCTTGCGGCGGATCTTTTCGCCCAAGTAATGGATCCCTTTACCCTTATACGGTTCCGGGGGACGAACGCCGCGGATTTCGGAAGCGACCTGGCCGACGACTTCCCGGTCGTGACCCATGATCTTCACCTGACGCGTTTTCGTATCGACGTCGAAAGAGATCCCTTCAACCGGAACGACCGTAACCGGGGAGGAATATCCGACGTATAAAACGAGATTCTTCCCGTTCATCTCAGCGCGGTAACCGACGCCGTCGATTTCCAATACGATCGTGAACCCGGCCGATACGCCGACGACCATGTTGTTCAAAAGAGCGCGTGTCGTTCCATGCAGCGCGCGGACAGTCGCTTCGTCCGACGCGCGCGTAATCGTAATCGTATCGGCTTCTTTTTCTATTTTGACGACGGGCGAGAAAAGGCGTTTCATTTCGCCTTTCGGCCCCTTAACTTTGACTTCACTCCCATTAATGTCCACATTAACACCGGCGGGAATAGTAATCGGTAATCGTCCAATTCGAGACATTGCCTAAACTTCCTTTCCTACCAAACCTTGCAGAGGATTTCGCCGCCGACGCCCTCGGTACGAGCGCGCTGACCGGTCATAATCCCCTTCGGCGTGGACATAATCGTAATCCCCAACCCGGAAAGAATCCAGGGAATTTCGCTCCGGCGCGAATAGACGCGTCGTCCCGGACGGCTGACGCGGACGATTCCGCTCATGACCGGTCGGCGTTCGCGGCGTTCGCCGGCGTACTTGATTTTAATCTTAAGCGTCAACTGCGCCGGCTTTTCGCCTTCGACGACTTCGTAGGAATCGATAAAACCCTCTTCCAACAGAATCCGCGCAATTTCCGCTTTAATTTTCGAACTAGGCATCGCAACCGCGCTCTGACCGACCATCATGGCGTTGCGAATCCGAGTCAACATATCGGCAATAGGATCATTAACCATCTTGTTTGTTCTCCTTCGCTTCCTGATTACCAGGATGACTTGGTAACGCCGGGGATCTGGCCGTTCAGCGCTAATTCTCGGAAGCAAATTCGGCATAAACCGAATCGTCGTATATAACCGCGCGACCGGCCGCAGATTTTACAGCGGTTCCGAACCTGATTCGGATATTCGCGCCGTAATTCACGATAAGCCATACATTTCTTCGCCATATTAACCCTTCCTGAAAGGCATTCCGAGCAGCGCTAACATCGTCCGCGCCTGATCATCGGTCTCAGCCGTCGTTACAATCGTAATTTCCATCCCGCGCAGCTTATCGACTTTTTCATAATCGATTTCCGGGAACAAGGTCTGTTCCTTGAGGCCGAGCGTATAGTTTCCGCGTCCGTCGAAAGCGTCCGCGGAGATCCCGCGGAAGTCGCGAACGCGCGGCAAAACGATATTCATAACGCGATCCAAAAACGACCACATTTTATCGCCGCGCAGCGTAACTTTCGCGCCGATCTCCCGGCCTTCGCGCAGCTTAAAGTTCGCGATCGATACGCGCGCTTTCGTAACCTGCGGCTTCTGGCCGGTAATCGCGCGCAGGTCGCCGACAGCGGCTTCCATCGCCTTCGGATTATCCATGGCTTCGCCTAAACCGATATTGACGACAACTTTTTCAATCCGGGGATACTGCATGACGTTTTTCAAATTCAACGCGCTTTTCATCGCGGGAACTACTTCGTTCGTATACTTTTCTCGTAAGTGGTTCATGATTTACTCCCGCTTATTCGCCGTCAATATCCGCGCCGCATTTTTTACAAACGCGAACCGCTTTTCCGTCAACGCGTTTTAATCCGACGCGCGTCGCCTTGCTGCATTTCGGGCAGACAAGCATAACGTTTGAATTATGGATCGGGGCCTCAAACTTCACGATCCCGGCGTCAATCTGGCGGCGTCCGGTCTGCGTCTGTCCCTGATGGCGTGAGCGGATATTGACGCCCTGAACGACGACGCGTCCCGCCGTTAGGTCAACGCGAAGGATCTCGCCGCGTTTTCGTTTATCTTCAGCGCGACCGCTGATAACCTCAACGGTATCGCCCTTGCGAATCTTTAATTTCATTCGTGCTCCATCTCTCCGGTCTTAAATCGTTTCCGGCGCTAAAGAGACGATTTTCGTAAAACCCTTCTCGCGAAGCTCGCGAGCAACAGGCCCGAAAATACGCGTCCCCTTCGGATCGGTTCCGTTCGCGTCGAGGACGACCGCGGCGTTATCGTCGAATCGAATCGACGAGCCGTCTTCGCGGCGCCATTCTTTCGCACAGCGCACAATAACGCACTTCACGACGTCGCTCTTCTTGACGGAGCCGTTCGGATTCGCCGACTTGACCGTCCCGATTACGACGTCGCCGACCGAGGCGTAACGGCGGACCGAACCGCCGATAATATGAATAACAAGGATTTCCTTCGCCCCCGTATTGTCGGCGATCTTTAAACGTGACTCTTTCTGAATCATGCTTTACGCTCCCTGTCCGGCTTCGACTTTTTCGTTGGGCCTGACGATCGACTCGACCGCCCAGCGTTTTTCGCGGGAAATCGGCCGCGTCTCGACCAACATGACTTTATCGCCGATCTTGCACGCGTTGGTCTCGTCATGAGCCTTGACGCGTTTTAAGTCATGGACAACTTTACCCAGAAGCGGATGGCGGTAGGATCGCTTAATTTCAACGACGACCGTTTTATCCATCTTATCGCTCGTTACGGTACCCATGATACGTCGCCGTGAATTCATCGAACACCTTCCTGTTTCATTTCCATTT
>DAOUFC010000016.1:0-4908 GCA_034430295.1 Flexilinea sp. | reverse complement strand
GGCGGCCAGGCGTCAAAAGCGACGCCGACCGGCGCGGTCGCGAAATTCGCCGCGAAGGGTAAAGACGTTCCGAAGAAAGACCTGGCTTATATCGCGATGACCTACGGTTATATTTATGTCGCGAAAGTCGCGATGGGCGCGAATGACGCTCAGGTTGTTAAAGCCATGCTTGAGGCGGAAGCTCATGACGGTCCGTCGCTGATTATCGCTTACTCGCACTGTATCAATCATGGCATCAATATGCGCAATGGTCTTGAACAGCAGAAGAAAGCGGTTGAATCCGGCCACTGGCCGCTCTTCCGCTACGATCCGAAGAAGATCGAAGAAGGCGTTAACCCGTTGACGATGGATTCGAAGAAGCCTTCTATTTCGATTGCCGAGTACGCGTACAATGAAAACCGTTATAAGATGCTGCTGAAGGCGGACGAGGAACGCGCCGAACGCCTGATGAAAGCCGCGGAAACGGAAGCGGAACGCCGCTGGCTGCTGTATTCGCAGTTGGCTGAAATCAACTATAAGGTCGGATCGAAAGAAGCGTAAGCGCCGGGAACCTGATAGGGGTTCAGGTGTAGATGTAACCAAGAGCGGAGCGGCGCGTCAGCGCCGCTCTGTTTTTTGTCGGGATGAGTATTCGCATTGTCTTTACCGATGATGATGGTCGAAACGGTAAGTGCGGCGCTATGTCGCCTATCTGGGTCATGCCGGACTGTCTGTTCTTAGTTTGGAAATCCTCAGCCAGGCAGCAACAACGGTTGAAATAAGGTTTGTTTGATGTCAATGATGATGTGAGCAGGAGTGTTATCTGCCATGGTTATAAACGAAATTCTGGCGAAAAGCGTTCTGACAAAATCGAATCTTCCTGTCAGCGATTATTCGGTAAATCCCTATGTGGGCTGTACTCATGCCTGCAAGTATTGCTATGCCAGTTTTATGAAACGCTTTACGAACCATTCGGAGCCGTGGGGCGATTTTCTGGATGTAAAATACTGGCCGGAGATTAAAAATCCGCGAAAGTACAGCGGCAAGGATATGTTCTTCGGTTCTGTAACTGATCCGTATCTTCCGCAGGAGGAAACCTATCGGCGAACGAGGGCAATCTTAGAACAGTTGCAAGGAAGCGGTATCAAACTGAGTATTCAGACGAAATCCGACTTGGTTCTGCGCGATATTGACCTGATCAGGACATTCCCCGGCGCAAGGGTCGGGTTCAGCATTAACACGCTGGACGAATCCTTCAAAAACGATATGGATAAAGCCGCCAGCATCGAGCGCAAACTTTCCGCGATGAAGCAGCTGTACGACGCGGGTATCCGCACCACCTGTTTTATTTCTCCTATCTTCCCCGGTATCACGGATGTACCGGCGATTATCGACAGGGTCAAGGAACAATGCAACCTGATATGGCTTGAAAATCTGAATCTCCGCGGCAGTTACCGAACGGTTATCATGGACTATATCCGGGAAAAGCATTCGGAGCTTCTCGGCCTCTACGAAGAGATTTACAAGCATGGCAGCCGCCTGTACTGGGAAACGCTGGACGTGACGATGCGTGCCTGGGCGGAGAGGAACGGACTGGAATATGTCCGTAACGATGACAGCATGACCCAGCCTTTTAACGCCCCGCCGGTGATTGTGAACTTTTTTTATCATGAGGAGATCAAGAAATTTGCGCGGAAAGGCGCAAAGAGGAGCGGCGCATGCGCTCGTTTTTCATCCGAAAACGTTCAAACGCTGTTGTAAGTCCGTTCGCTGATATTTCTTCCCTGTCATATTTTCGCCGGTCCGGCCTCTTTCTTTGGTATCATACAGACTATACCATTTTGATACGGCAATGACGGGAAGAGTAGGGACGTCCTCCGGTTTCAGAGAGAGAATTGACGGGTGCGAATTCTTACCGCGGCGGACCGAAAATCATCCAAGAGCCTGACCGTCGAAAGAAGCGAACGGCTTTCGTAGGCGATCACGATTTACCCCCGTTACCGGGTCTCCGAAATAGCTTTTCGGAACTGAGGTACGGTTTTGGAAGGAGCTGTATAAAGTTAGGTGGTACCGCGAAGAGATTCTTCGCCCTAATCAGGCGAAGTTTTTTATTTAATTAATCCGAAAAAACTTCCGATCGAAAATGTTGGAAGGCGGGAGGTTTGCATGAAATTAACCGGCGCGCAGATTGTCATGGAATGTTTGTTGGAACAGGATGTTAAAGTTGTTTTCGGCTATCCCGGCGGCACGATTCTAAACCTGTATGACGCTCTGTATGATTATCGGGACAAGATAAACCATATTCTGACAGCACACGAACAAGGGGCGTCCCATGCCGCCGACGGCTACGCGCGCGCGACGGGAAAAGTTGGCGTCTGTTTCTCGACGTCGGGTCCCGGCGCGACGAATCTTGTGACCGGCGTCGCGACGGCTTATATGGATTCGTCGCCGGTCGTCTTTATTACCTGCAACGTTGCCTCGAACCTGATCGGGCGCGATTCGTTCCAGGAGATCGATATTACCGGCGTAACGATGCCGGTGACGAAAAGCAATTACCAGGTTCGCGATGTGACGAAACTCGCGGACGTGATCCGCGAGGCGTTCGCCGTCGCGTCTTCGGGGCGTCAGGGACCGGTTCTGATCGATATTATGAAAGACGTTACGGCGCTGACGGCCGATTACGAATTTATTCCGAAAGCGAACCATGCCAAAGATTCGCATATGGCGCGCCTGCTCCAGCGGAAAACCAATATTATTGCCTATCCTGAGCCGGATCGCGAAGCGATCCGAACGGTCGCGGCATGGCTGCGGGCTTCGGAACGGCCGATGTTTCTGATTGGCGGCGGCGTCGTCTCTTCTGGAGCGGCTCCGTCCATGCGGCGTGTCGTCGAATTGGTAAACGCGCCTGTGGCGGCGACAATTTTGGGCCAAGGCGTTTTTCGGTATGATGACCCGATGTTTACCGGTCCGATTGGGATGCATGGAACGAAGTTATCGAATTTGGCTTTCGTTGAAGCCGATCTGATTATCGCGGTCGGAACGCGTTTTACCGATCGCGTCGCGCTCAATCCGGGAAAATTCCGCGATCGGAAAAAAATCGTCCATATCGATATCGATGCGTCGGAGATCAATAAAAATGTTCGCGTCGATCTCGGGATTGTCGGCGATGCGGGAAGAGCTCTTGAGATGTTGACTGAAGCGCTCGGATCGGATTTTGAAAAGAAATCGAATTGGGTCGCGCCGCTTCTTCCCGAGACGCGAAAGAGCGCCTATCGGCATGACTCGAACCTGTTGAAACCGGACGAAATTTTGCGCGCGCTGCATGAGCGGATCGGGGATAGCGCGATTATCGTGACCGACGTCGGTCAACATCAGATGTGGACGGCGCTGCATTTTAAATTTTCCCGCCCGCGTCAGTTTATCACATCGGCCGGTTTCGGGACAATGGGGTTCGGTTTGGGCGCAGCGATGGGCGCGAAAGTCGGCTGCCCGGACGTACCCGTGATCGAAATCACGGGCGACGGCTGTTTTCGGATGAATCTGAACGAGCTGTCGACGGTCGAATATTACGATATCCCTGTGATTACGATTATATTCAATAATGGGACATTGGGAATGGTTCGCCAGTGGCAAACGCTTTTATACAAATCGCGTTATTCGGAAACGACGCTCGACCGCGGGCCGGATTTTGTTAAAACGGCGGAAGCGTTCGGCGTCGCCGGCTACCGCGCGTCGGATCTGGAAGGATTCCGCGCGGCGTTGGACGCGGCGCTGAAGAGCGGAAAAGCAGCGGTCATCGATTGTATCATCGATATGGACGAGAAGGTAGTTCCGATGGTCCCTGGCGGGAAACACCTCAACGACTTCCTGATCGATTAAGAGAGGATATATCCATCATGGCGAATGGGAATACATTTACGATTTCGATTTTGGTTGAAAATTATGCCGGTGTCTTGTCGCAGATTACGCGTTTGTTTTCGCGGCGCGGCTATAATATCCAGAGTATCGCGGCCGACACGATCGAACGTCCGGACGAGACGCGGATTACGATCATCGCCGACGGCGACCTTGAGGCGGCTCAGCAGATCCTCTTTCAGCTGCGCAAGCAAATTTCGGTCATTTCGGCGAAACTTCTGAATCCGGCGGACGCTATTCAGCGTTCGATGGTTATTGTTAAAGTTGATGGGGATACGAAGGAAAAGCGCGATGAAATTATTCAGATTTCGAATATCTTCCGCGCCAATATTATTGATATCAGCCTCGACTGCCTGACGGTTTCCGTGACCGGCGCCCCGGATAAAATTGAGGCTTTTATCCGCCTGATGACGCCGTTCGGGATTTTAGAGTTGGTTCGATCCGGAATTGTGACGATCGAACGCGGAAAATTAACGATTCATAGTGAAGATTAAGGAGAAAGAAAAATGGCGAAATTATATTACGAGAAAGATTGCGATTTGACGAACTTGCAGGGGAAAACGCTGGCGGTTATCGGTTATGGAAGCCAGGGACATGCGCATGCGCTGAACCTGCGCGACAGCGGCATGAAGGTTATTGTCGGGCTGCCGGAAGGGTCGAAGAGCCGCGCCGCCGCCGAGCGGGAAGGCTTAAAAGTTATGACCGCGGGAGAAGCGGCGAAGGCCGGGGACGTGATCATGATCCTGATCCCGGACGAAAATATCTCGGCGCACATAGCTTCTCTGTCCATAAATAAGCCTGCATATCCGTAATGGCCGTTTCCATTGCCCATGCGCAGCATTGCACCAGGGATGGCTTTGCTTAAAGCTGCTACCGTATTATCGGTTTCAAACAATTGTTCTTGCGTGAAACCCTGTCCAGGGTACGCTTCTTCTAGGCAGGCGGTTAAGGCAGGAGCTGTTAAGCTGAGCAATATGATGTGTTTAATGAACCGTTTCATAAATGTTGTTCCTT
>DAOUFC010000015.1:0-166340 GCA_034430295.1 Flexilinea sp. | reverse complement strand
CGACGTTAAGAAACGCGGATTCGAACCCAAGCCGGAAATCATGATCCCGCTGACCGGGCATGTTAACGAGCTCAAGACGATCCAGCCGAAGCTTGAATCGATCGCCAAAGAAGTCATGAAGGAACAGGGCGTCGAAGTCGAGTACCTGTTCGGTACAATGATCGAGATCCCGCGCGCCGCGATGACCGCCGGAGAGATCGCCGGGGTCGCCCAGTTCTTCTCGTTCGGGACGAATGACCTGACCCAGATGACGTTCGGGTACAGCCGCGACGACGCAGAACATTCGTTCTTGATCCCGTACGTTGAAAAAGGTATCCTTCCGACCAATCCGTTCCAGGAACTGGACCGCGACGGAGTCGGGAAGCTGATGCGGATTGCGATCGAAGACGGCCGCGCTGTCCGACCGGAACTGAAAGTCGGTATCTGCGGCGAACATGGCGGAGATCCGAGCTCAATCGAATGGTGCCATCTGATTGGAAACGACTACGTCAGCTGCTCGCCGTTCCGCGTCCCGATCGCCCGCCTCGCCGCCGCGAAGGCCAAGATCGCCACGCCGCATCCGGCCGCGCGGAAACTGACGGTCGACAAAAACATCTAAGCGAATATATTTGCACAATAAGAAAGCTCCGAATTCGGAGCTTTCTTATTGTAAGAACGACGGATGGGCGGCGTTTTATTCGCCGATCTTCCGATTTACGCGTTCAATATCGTTCTTGATCTTCATGTACAACGCGACCCAGATCAAAAAGTAGAAAATTGAGAAAATGATAACGTTTCCGATGAGGTTTACGAAGTTGAACGGGTACCAACGAAGTATCCCACCGAAAAGGAGAAAAGAACTGACGAGGACCGCGAAATGGACGACCGTTTGTTTTGTCAATCCCCAATCATCGCGTTCATAGATCAATCCGGCCCCTCCGAAGATCGCCCCGAAGATTGTGAGCAGGATGGCCTGAAGGATCACCGCCGGGATTTCTCCGCCCAATTGTTCGATTAGGATCGGGCGCGCGAAGTGAAAATTGCCGTCTTTTACGACGAAAATACTAATAACCAGGCTGATAATAAAATTGGTTGCGTGCGCAATAAGGATTCCGAGGATTGACCGTTCGATAATTTTTTCTCTCATGATGTCCTGTCCTTCTTTTCAAAGATTCAGATATTGTTTGATTGACTGCATGTAACGACGCGATACGAACGACCGTGCTCCGTTTTGAAAGATGATACAGATCGTACCGTTGAGGCTGAAATCAAGCCTCATGACTTTATTGAAATTGACAATTTCAGAATTCGAAATCCGAATTAGAAACGGCTGCGAAACGCGTTCCTCAATTTCATACAGACGCTGGCGTAATTGATATGTCGTATCATCCGTTTCGGCAAACACTTTTTTATTGTCCGAGTAAATCCGAACCAAGCTTGTCGGCTGAATCAGATGCGTCTGATCGCCAAGGTGCCCAAGCAGAATTCCGGGATTCGGCAGCGCGTTGATAGCTTTTATAACTTCGTTCAATTCCGGCGTCATCTCTTTTGAGCGGATGAGAATCGTTGTTTCGCTGTATTTTGCGTCTAAATCAATTTCGATTTTCATTGATTCTCCTTTCTTTATCGTAGTGATAATAGCAGTTTAAGAACATATGAATTCAATTTCAATCTTTTCCCGACAGCCGGTCAGAAATGACGACTATTCTGCTAAAATGACGGGACGAGCGGCGCGTTAGGTTATCGCAGCTAAAAAACGCGCGAGTCGAATGCTCGCGCGTTCTCTGCATGAAATGCCGGATTTAGGGGAAAAGTTTTCTTTCTCAACTCGCTTGCGCCAAAAAACAGTCGGCTTCAGACGTTTTGCGCCGCCTCAGCCTCTAATCGTTTGACGCCGTTTCGGACCATGACGATAAAGTCCTGAACGTTCGTGACGATCGATGTCGCGGTTAAAGAACCGCGATCGGACAATTTATTCAATGCGAATTCTGAAATATCCACGGAATAAATGTATAACGGGCGGATTTTCCCGCCAACCATGCGGAAGCACGGCGTCATATTCCCGGTGGCAATGGTGTGGAGCTGCGTCGCCAGGCAGATCACGGTCGTCGCTTTCCGAACGAGCGCGCGCATGGCGTCTTGCCCCTGATAGTTATCGCGATAAACTTCCGGGAGCGGTCCGTCGTCACGAATCGATCCGGTCAGGACGAAAGGAATCCCTTTCTTGACCATTGTGTAAATGATGCCGTTGTCGATGACGTTATTCTCAATAAATTGCGGGATGGAGCCGCTGCGTTTTACGGCGTTGATCGTATCCAAGTGGTTATAATGTCCGTTGGGACGCGATACTTGCGTATAGATATCCTGTCCTAACGCAGTGCCGACATAAGCGGCTTCGAGATCATGAGTAGCCAAAGCGTTCCCCGCAAGAATACCGTTAACGAAGCCCATCTCGATCAGCTCCGCCATGGCCGCGCGCGCGTCAGCGTCAAAAGCGAACGCCGGCCCCATGACCCACAGGATATTCCCATGCGCGCGTTCATGCAGCAGCATATGGTACAAAGAATCGTAATCTTTTGAGAATGCTGTTTCGCGCGAACGTCCGCTGCGGAAAGCGAAGACATCCTTGTTGCCGGAATCGGTTTCGTCAAAACCGGTCGAATGAAGGAAAATTCCGTCTTCGCAATTTTCCGTCCGGCCTAATATAACTTCATCGCCGACTTTCAAGTTCCGAAACTCAACGACTTCCAACTTCTTCGCGCCGCGGATTACGGCGACGCAGTCCATCCGCGTTTCGCCGGCAAGTACCCATTCGCCGTCGATTTTATAATATTCGGGAAAGATTGATGTGGCGTGATAATTTTCCGGCGCGACGCCGTCTTTTTGCACGGCTCGATGCTTGACGTTCGGAGCGTTGATAAATTTTTGCCTTGAAAAATCGGGCCGGCGATATTCCGGTAATTTGAATTCCATTGGGGCGGCGCCTCCATCTTTATACGCAGTGTTTTTCTCTCTGAATTAAATTATACCGAAACTTCCGCCGCCTTTGGATCGGTTTGCCGAACTATAATCCGTAATGGTACTGCGCGACGAATGTTTGTAAAAAGGTGAAATTAGACGCTAAGCCGAAAAGATCAAGATGAATTAACAGCTTTGCGCCCCAATAGTAGCCGACGGTGACGAGGAAAGCGCCAAACGCGGTCGAGAATAACGTCGTCCAGGTAAACACGCGCAGCGAAGTCCGTCGGAACCCGCAAAGGATATTAATCGCTTTTGATCCGAACGCGGGGAGCATTCTCCCGAGGATTTGGTATTTCGGATCCGCGATCGGATAAGTCTCGAGAAACCCGGGCAGTTTTTTATTTCTCTTCTCGAATTGGGTTAAATCCTGGATCCCGGTTCCGATAAAATATTCAATATAGGAAACAAGCGAATTTCCAAGAATATCCAGGAAAAAAGCCGGACCGAACCCCATCGTCGCTAAGATGAATAGGGTTAGTCCATCGGTCGGGACCAAAAATAAGCCGATCACGACGTACAGGAATATCGCGACCAATGCACCGGAAATTTGGTTATTCCCGACGAAACCGCGAATCGTATCGTAATCGTAGATGCAGAACGGGATTACCAGGATGATCGCTGTGAAAACGGTTAAAGCGATTCGGAAATAGTTGCTGTTGGAAAGATTTTGGAGGATTGATCGAATTCGAAGCGTCATTTAGGATTTTCCATCCGGATCATTTTATCATCAATCGAAAAAAATCGCTGATGTTTTCCATTTACGAAATTCTGAGAGAGAAGTTTTATCCTCCGCGGAGAGGGCGACGCGACGGTTTTATAGTAAAATTCAGTCATAATGACAAACGGAGCCGTATTTTCTTCGGATATTAAACAGCGAAAAGACCGCCACCTGCATATTTGCCTGGAGTCGGACGTTCAGTCGGACCTATCAAACGGATTTGAGCGTTATCGGCTGATCCCGAACGCCGCGCCGGAGGCAGATTTTTCGATATTCCCCTCGCCGCGAACTTTTTTAGGTCGGGAGATTTCGTTTCCGTTGCTGATTTCTTCGATGACAGGCGGAACGGCGCGCGGCGCGCTCATCAATCGCCATCTCTGTATCGCCGCTGAGGCGCGGCGTGTCGGTTTGGCTTTGGGATCGCTGCGCGTTTACGCTGAAATGAACGATTTGCGCTCGTTATCCGAAATCCGCCGTGCTGCTCCGACTGTTCCGATTTTGGCGAATATCGGCGCGGTTCAGCTGAACGCGGGTATGAAAATTGAGGATATTTTGGCTCTGATCAATTCGATCAGAGCGGACGGATTGATTTTCCATTTCAATCCGTTGCAGGAGTTGATCCAGACGGGGGGAGATCGGGATTTCCGGAATATATTCGCAAAATTGGCAAAAATTCGTGAACGAATTCCGGTTCCGTTGATCGCGAAGGAAGTCGGCTTCGGCTTTTCGGTCGAAACGGTCCGAAAACTGATTGATGTCGGTTTTGATTGGGTTGACGTTGCCGGTGCGGGCGGAACCTCTTGGGCGAAAGTTGAGATGTTTGCGCGAGGGGACGATCCGCAGGACAGCGTTTATGCGCCGTTCGGCAGTTTCGGTTTGCCGACGGCTGATTGCGTCGCGGCGATTCATGAGGCGTTCCCGACGCTGCCGCTGATCGCGTCGGGCGGTATTCGTGACGGCGTTGAAATACGCAAGGCGGAGCTGCTCGGTGCACGGCTTTCAGGCGTAGCGCTTCCATTTTTAGCGCCGGCGCTGGAGAGTCCCGACGCGGTTTGCGCGTTGATCGACCGGCTGGCGGTTCAGTACCGCAGCGCCTGTTTCGTTTCGTCCGGAATTGAAATGATTTGAATTTCAGGTTGACTGTCTAGGTTTTAAGGCGGAATTTCATGAGCGAAATTTATTTATCGAAAATTAATCAGGCGATTTTCTCACTATTAAATACGGATTGGGGATTGCGCGCGGATAAAGGTTTAGGCACGATGATCTTTGACGCACTGGGTTTTGAGCGCGACGGAAAGATTATTCCGAATAGTGGAAAACGGATTCGTCCGACGCTGGCGTGTTTGACCTGCGGAGCGTTCGGGGGTGATATCGACCGCGTTTTGCCCGCTGCTGCCGCTTTGGAGCTGCTGCATAACTTTACCTTGATTCATGACGATATTGAGGATTGTTCCGATTTGCGTCACGGCCGCCCGACGGTTTGGAAACGCTTTGGTCAGGCGTTGGCGATCAATGGCGGCGATTATTTGATAGGGCTTTGCTTTCGCTCTGTCCATGCCGCCGCCCGGACTGAAGATCTGCCTGTTTTTATCGACTTATTTGATGAGATGTATAAGAAAGTGACTTTCGGCCAGCATCTCGATATGTCTTTTGAAAACCGACTTGATTTGACGACCGACGATTATTTAGGCATGATCAGCGGCAAAACGGTCGCGTTGCTGCGCGGCGCGATGCAGTTGGGCGCGGCAGCAGCCGGGGTTGACGCCGCTTCGATCCAGCGGATTCGAGACGCGGGGAAAAAAGCCGGGATCGCTTTTCAGCTTCAGGATGATTATCTTGGAATTTGGGGCGAAGCGGATCGATTCGGAAAATCGGTTTCAACAGATATAACCGGCAAGAAAACGACTTTCCCGATTATTTTCGCGCTTGGAAAATCAGCGGAATTCAGCGAATTTTGGCAAACTTACGACGGATCTGAAAAAAAGGTCGGCGAAATTCGCGATCGGCTTGAGGCGCTTGGCGCGCGCGAGGCGACCCGGACGCGGGTCCAGGAAGAATCCGGAGCTGCACGGACGATCCTGTCGGAGCTTTTCGGTTCGGACGGTTCTGCAGCCGGGATCGAGACCGATCGGGTAGCGTTGATTGAGCTGATTGAATTCTTGATGACGCGAGACCGCTGATGCTGGATGATTCGGCGCCGACGATCGCGCAATCCGTTGAAGCGATCTTGAAACAGATTGGAGAAGACCCAAACCGCGAGGGGCTTTGTGCGACGCCGGCGCGCGTGGAGCGCATGATGCGTGAACTTTGCAAAGGGTATACGAAAGATTTGGGAGAAATTGTCAATGGCGCAATTTTTGAATCTTCCGGTGAAGGCATGGTCGTCGTTGACGACGTTTCTTTTTACAGCTTGTGCGAACATCATCTGCTGCCGTTCTTTGGTCGCGTTTCCGTCGCCTATATTCCTGACGGCAGGGTGATCGGTTTATCAAAAATACCGCGGATCGTTGAGATGTATTCTCGCAGGCTGCAGCTGCAAGAGCGGCTGACGCTTCAGATTTTAAAAGCGTTGGATTCAGTCGTCAGTCCGAAGGGTGCGATCGTGCGCTTGGAAGGGCGTCATCTTTGCGCGGCGATGCGCGGCGTACGAAAGGAACAATCAAAAATGATTACAATCGAATCATCGGGAGTTTTTCGCGACGACGCACGGCTGAAAACCGTTTTCCTTGCCCAGCTTCAACTTAGAACCAATCCGGATGTTTTCATTGACGGATGATTGGGATGAGCCGGAAACGTAAGAAAATTCTCCTGTTGGATATCGACGGAGTTTTAGTTCATCCCGCCGGTTATCGGGCTTCTTTTCGTCGAGCGGTTAATTTCTTTTTGGATCGCCTCGGTTTAACGCGGCTGCGTCTTGAAAGCGACTGGTTCGCCGAGCGTTTCGAAGATGTCGAAATTTTGGCGGAATGGTATATGACGCCGTTCATATTGGCGATGTTTTTTGATTACCTGCTTTCGCTCGATCCGACCGTCTCGCCGCCCGCAGATCTCTCAAATCTTAAGCCGCTCGTTACGAAAGTTGGTACGGCGTCTGGTTTTGCGGACTATTTTGATGGGATGGTCGGCGTGATCGCCGCGGCATGGAGCCGAGACGATTATCCGACTGAATCGGTACTTAACACCCTGCGGCGCGGCGAATACTCGGACCGGCTGCTTCCGCAGATCCGCCGCTATGAGAATCTCTGCGCGGCGATTTTATCTGACGCGTTAGATATGCGCCGATCGGTTCCGCTGCGCGTGTTGGAGACGTTTGTCTTGGGAAGCGATTTGTATCGGGAATCGTTCGGTACGCCTTGCTTAGAGAACGTCCCTTCGTGTTTGATTGAACTTGATCGCCCGTTGATTACGGCTGAAAATCGCGATTGCCTGCGTTTGGAACATGGCAAATCGCTGACTGCTGTCGGGATGACGGCGCGTCCGGATCAGGTCAGCGGTTCGGTTCCGGCGCGTCTGACGCGGGCGTTTTCGAATATTCCGGAAGCGCAGTGCGCTTTCGGCGCTTTGGGATGGGACGGGTTTATCCCTATTCTAGGGGTCGGCACGCTTAACACGTTTGAAGACTGGCTTGGGCGGCGGCGAGACGCGTATCTGAAGCCAAGCGCGTTTCATGCGTTAGCGGCGCTTTTCAGATCGGCCGGCTGCGAGACGTTTACGGCGCTTGAAGCGGCCGAGGCGCTCTATACTGACCAGGATTCGGCTTTAGCGGAACGGATTATCCCGAAAACGGATCCGCTGGCTGTAGCGGTTGTTGAAGATTCCGCTGCCGGGATTGTTGCCGCGGATGCTGCCGTCGCGCGGCTGCGCTCGGTCGGATATGACGTCTGCTTTTATCCGTTCGGCGTAAAAACGACGGACGCAAAATCAAAGCTGCTTGAACGGGCAGGAGCGAAACTCGTCCCGTCTGTGAATGAGTCGCTTGAAGCTTTCCTGGCTGAATCGGCGTAAAAGCGGGAAGATTTATCGAATTATGGAAGCGCTATCGGTTTGCCGTTGAATAACTTTCGTTTTCGGCAATTATCCGTTCGTGCCGGATAAAAAACCGCTTATCCAGACGATTGGGTCAGTGTCCGTATTTTGTATCAGACGACGGATCACACCCTCGACAATGACCGGCGATTGATAGAAATTCCGATCGATATCATAGATGACGCGCATGAACGTTTCATCGCGGATTCCGTTTTCTTTTTTCGCCGCGGCGGCGAGCCGCAGCATCAGCAGGTTCAGTGTCAGCGCGAGGCGCGTCAGCGTAAAGCGCACCGTTGAGGCCAGGGACATGTCAGGACGCATATAAGCGTCGAATTCGGTCAGCGCGTCCGAATAAAGCGTAAGCGCGACGTAATTTTCGAGCCAGCGCGAACGGAACCCTAAAAAAGGGATCAGGAATTCGCGGTCAGCCTGCGCGAACCCTGATCCGATAAGCCTGTTGAGGGCCGGTTCGCCGCCTAAGAGTCCTGCTATGGCGTTTGAAACGTCTAATGGGAATCCGCTTGCTTTTGGATAGAAGCTTTCCTGAATCGAAAGGATCGTCTTTCCGATCGTTTCCTCATTCGGGCTGCTGACGATTGAAATTTCTTTTCGCTCAGGGTCGTTACGTGCAATCTTTTCGCATAGGGATCGGATGCGGGAAGCGAAACATCGTGAATCGTCATATATCAACTGGGTCCAATTTTCTAATAAAGTTGCGCGCTTCCGTATCAGCCCGCGCAGCGCGTCGTTCGGTATCTGGTCGCTGTCGAGCCAGTCCGCGTCAGGATCCGGCGCGCAGCTAAGCGTTGTCAGCCGCAATCTCTCTTCAGTCAGGATCAAACGCCGGATCGTTTCCGGGCAGGCTAAGGACACGGTCATTTGTACCGATCTATCGAATTGGATCAAGCGCCGCGGAAACAGCAAACAGGTATCGCAGAGCGCGTCTTCCCCATAACGTTCCTGAAGCTTACAACGACGATTCTCATTTAAAAACAGGCAAGAGCGGTCTTCTGTTCCCGGTAAATCGAAGTAATAATTTGTTTTGGATTTTCCGCGCCGCGAGGAACGGACCTTTTTTAGAAAACCCTCGACTGTGTTCGTTTCGCCGCTTTGATTCAGCTTTAGGAATATTTCGGCGTGTGTCTGATTGACCGGGACGCGCCAACCCTGGCAACAGGTCCACTCGCATTGATCGGCGGCACATTTGAATTGTGCCATCGCTGCGGGCGCAACCACTGAGATGCATTTTCGTATCGGAAATTCTAAATCGGGAACTTTTTGCTTGCTCATGTCGTTATTAAGATGAATGCGGGTTGATTTGCTCGATCCCCGCTTTGTGGATTAAGATATTATAGTGGATTAATTTACGCAGTGTGAAAGGGCCAGACTTATGAAAAAACGAATTCAACTACGAACGGCGTTGCGTCTCGGATTATTGCTGCTGTTAGCTGTATTGATCCTGCCGGAGACCGCTTCGGCGATGCAGACGGTTCAAGAAACGCCGGCGCCGGAAGCGGCCGCGACAATGAGTCCAATTCAACTTCGCGATCGTTTCCAGCGTACGCGGAACGGGCTCCGGCTTCGGAACGCGACTGTCGTCCCCTCGATCCCGATGCCGACGCAGACGCCGTATTATATCGTTGTCACCGCTACGCCGGGAACAGTGCCGACGTACGGTGTTGAACCTGACGTGCTGGTTCAGAAGAAAGCGTACGATTGCGCTGTTAACGTTAATAAACCATATTTCTATCAGCAGTTCGCTCCCGGCGATGACTTTGATTTTGACGTGACGTTTACGAATACTGGGACGCAGCCTTGGTCGACAGATGTCGACGTTCAGCAGTATACCGGTTGGCGAATGGAAATCGAACACCGCTATACGTACGACATCGATAAAGACTACGATTCGGCGCGGATCGTTTACCCCGGCCAGTCGATTCGTTGGAAGATCCGGATGGAAGCGCCGAAAGATCAGTCAAGCGAGAATGGGAAATATTTCTCGACGTATTATTTAGTTCATGGCGTTTTCAATAATAATATCGAGGAAACGTATTCGCGCTTGTTCTGCCCGTTTTCGGTGTATATCTATGTTCCGCATAAATAAAGGCGGAGAAATAACGATCGCGCGTCATCCCGGTTGGGTATTCTGAAAAAAAATGCCGCCTAAACGCAAGGCGGCACTCCTTTAAAATGAGGCTGTTAAGTAACGCTGGGCAGCCTCATTTTCTTTGTATTTCTGAAGGCCGGTTTTTGAGTTTTAGAACTTTTGACGGCCTGAAAGCGCGCGCAGCAGCGTATTCGGATCGGCGTATTCGAGCTCTCCGCCGACCGGCAGCCCGCGCGCTAAACGGCTGAACTGGATCGGAAGTCGGTCCAATTTCCGGCGGATATACAGCGCGGTCGCGTCGCCTTCCATTGACGGGTTTGTCGCGACGATTATCTCTGTGAATCCGCCTTTTTCAACCCGTTCAAAAAGTTCTTTCATGCGCAAATCTTCGGGGTTAATTCCTTCGATCGGCGATAGCGCGCCGTGCAGGACATGATACTTTCCGAAATAACCGCCCGACTGTTCCAATACGATAACGTCCATCGGCGATTCTACGACGCAGATCACGTCGTTATCGCGTCCGTTTGAATCGCAGATATCGCAGCGTTCTTTTCCCGCGCTCATGATATTAAAACATTCAGGGCAAAACGCGGTTTCGCTCTTTAACTTCGTCAACGCTTCGGCCAAGGTCTCCCCTGCGTCGCTTTCGTTTTTCAGAAGAAAAAACGTCAGCCGGGACGCGGTCCGCGGCCCGATACCGGGCAAGCGCGAAAAAGCGTCGATCAACGCCTGAACCGATTCAGGAATGAGCGCCATGGATTAAAAACCGAGCCCGAGCGAAGATAATGTATTTCCTAAAAAGCCCATGTTTTCGTCGGCGATTTTTTTACTCTGTTCGATCGCCATATTGATCCCGCTCAGGAGCATATCCTGGAGCATCTCCGCATCGGTATCCTTAATGAATTCGGGATCGATTTCAACCGATTTGCAGACCTGATCGCCGGTCATGGTGATCTTGATCGCGCCGCCGCCGACGGTTGCGGTCGTTTCTATTTGAGCGATTTTCGCCTGCTGTTCTTCCATCTGTTTTTGAAGCGCCTGAACCTGCGCTTTCATGTTACCGCCACCGCGCGGAGCGGCGCCCATTCGTCCGTAACCTTTTGCCATGAAAATTCTCTCTCTTTCCTTCAGAAGCTAAAATATGATCGAAACAATCCGGATTTCGATTTATTTACGTTCGGTTTACTTACGATCGTCGACAAGTTTACCACCGAGTTCAAGCGCGGCGCTGACAAGCGATGACTTTTCGCTCTTTCCGGATCCGCGCTTGACGGTCGTGCTGCGAACGCCGACGTCCTTCTCAATAACTTTGGTGATCGCAGCGCTTGTCCAAAGGAGCAGTTTGCTGTTGCTGGTAATATTATTGACGGCGGTGTCGTGAGCGTAGGACAGCGTTAAAATTCCATCCTTAACATCCATAACTTTCGCATGTGAAAGCAGTGCGTCCAAAACTTTATCATGTTCACGGATGATTGCGCGGATCGCGTCCCAGTTCTGCACGATTTCCTGTTTCGTGACGCTTGGATCAGGCTGATGCCCTTTGCGGATATAAACCTTGCTTGTAACCGCAATTTCGTCCATTCCCTCGCTTTCCAGCTCGTCAGGCGTAGGCAGGCTCTCTGTTTTCGGCTGCGGCGGACGATCGACGACGCGGATTGCGGGCGCCGCAGCTTGCGGCTGAATTTGTTGAACGGTCGTTTGGATAGGCGTTTTTTCTTTCTCGCAGCTTTGGGCCAGGGCGATTTCCAGATCTAATCCCGGATTCCAGCCCGTGCGGCTGTCGACGACGGCCTGATTGAAGATTTGGATCAGGCCGACGAGTTTTTCGACGCTGAATTTCTGGGATTGTTCGGATATTTTCGCGCGCGCTTCCTGCGGAAGTTCCGCTGTTTCCCGTGATCCCATGCGAAGATTCAGCATCCAGCGCAAATATTCGACGCATTGTTTTGCGATTTGGCGCGGTTCTGTTCCGCTGTCCATTGCGGTATGTAAAATTTCTAACCCAGCGGCGGTGTTTTTTTCAGCGATGGCGTCAATCAGTTCGACGACCGACTGACTGGTTGCGACGCCGAGAATCGCCTGCGTCATTGAGAGGGTAATATCGTCGCCAGTTGAGGCGAGCTGGTCCAGTAATGAGAGCGCGTCGCGCATCGCGCCGGTCGATTGTCGCGCGATCAGCGTTAAAGCTTCCGGCTCGAAATTATATTGTTCCGTGTCGCAGATTTTTTCCAAATACGCCGCGATCTCTTTGGTTGGGAAACGACGGAATTCATGATGCTGACAGCGCGACAGAACGGTAGCGGGAATTTTTTGCAGCTCTGTCGTCGCCAGGATAAACATTGAGTGTGACGGCGGTTCTTCCAACGTTTTTAGCAGCGCGTTAAACGCCGCGGTCGAGAGCATATGAACTTCGTCGATGATATAGACTTTCATCTTCCCCTGACCGGGCGCGAAATTGATCTTATCGCGCAGATCGCGGATATCGTCAACGCCAGTATTCGACGCGGCGTCAATTTCGATAATATCGAGAAAACGATCGTTCAGCGCCGCCTGACAGGTTTCGCATTCATCGCAGGGATGCTTCGCCGGGTCAGGATTGGTACAGTTGACTGCACGGCCGATCATGCGCGCCATTGTTGTCTTTCCTGTACCGCGCGGGCCGGAAAAAAGGTAGGCATGAGAGAGACGGTTCGATTTGATCGCGTTGCGCATGACGCGAACAATATGCTCCTGTCCGACGAAATCTTCCCAGTGCTGCGGACGCCAGCGACGGTATAACGCTTGAACGGCCATTCCGGTTTTCTCCTTCCCCGTTATTTTCGAACGCGACGGCGGGTTCCGTTATTCGTAATAGAAATTCCGCTTCAAATTATAACCCTCAATCATACCGAAGATAATTCTTTAACTCGATTACGGAATGCGGTAGGTCGCTTGAATCTGTCCGGTCTGATCGCGTAATACGACCGTCTCGCCGCTCTGCCAGCGGGCTTCCGGCTGATCCCAATACAGCTCGAATGGGGTGGTATGACCGCCGCGCGTGTACAATTCGATAAAAACGCCTTTTTGAATCAGTTGGATATTCGGGAAGGTAAAAATATTCTTGTCGGCGTCTTCAATCGTCCATCCTTCCAGCGTGACGACTTCGTCCGCGTTCGACTGAATCCGGATTGTTTCGCTGTTGAGGTCGCCCATGCCTACGACGAGGACGATAGATACGAGCCGGTCTCGAGTCGCCGGAATAAAAGCTTCGGGCGTCGGCGTATGGGCAGATAACAGGTCGGCGAGCGCAACCGACTCAACGACTTCGGTCGGCAGCGCGATGACGCTGTCGCTAGGGTCGGGGTCGATAACAAGCAGGAAAGTTCCGTTTTGAGTCGGGCTTATAGTTGCGGCGATTCCGCCGGTCGATAATAGATCGTTAACCGAAAAGGGGATTTCCTGTTGACGGATATTTTCCCACCAGTAAAGCGTCGCGAGCGTAGCCAAGACGCTGACAATAATGTTGATAATAATCAGGACAAGGATTTTTGCTGCGGATTTCATGATTTTATTCTACCCGAATTCCGAGCGAGTTCAACTTGCCGGATTCGGGCAGAATATGTACTTTCACAGCTACGAAGATCTGCCGTGACTGTCGCGGGTAAAATAGACCCATATGAAATGGCTGATCGACGGACATAACCTGATTCCAAAATTAGGAATTTCGCTGCGCAGCGAAGAGGACGAGGCGGCGTTGCTCGAGCAGTTGGTCGAATACGCTCGTTTGACCGGACGAAATCTTGAAGTCTTTTTTGATCGCGGCGCCAACGGCTTCGCACATGAAAAGAAGATCGGGACAATCAAGGTTCATTTTGTCAGCGCCCGTACGAAAGCCGATGAAGCGTTGATCGACCGCGTCCTGAAAGAGAAACGCCCACATGAAATTACAGTCGTGTCATCCGACCGCCACGTTCAATTCCAAGTCAAAAATCTCGGCGCAAGAATTGTCGGCGCCGAAAAATTCGCCGACGAGATGCACGCTGTTTTCATGAACCCGCCCAAACGAAAAAGCAAAACGATCTCAACGCTGCGGATAGAGTCAGAATCGTCTTTATCTGACCGGGAAATCGCCTATTGGATCGAAATTTTTAATTCAGAACGACCAGAAAAATACTCAAAATGATCCGCGCTGCCGACCAAAGCAGCGTCGGGATGAAATAATATCCGGCGCGGTGTTCGACCAGGTAGAGCATACTGATTACGATCAGGCTGACAAGGAAGTCCGCGCAAACCATGACGAGCGCGCCGACTAAATTGCCTGATTGAATAAGTAAGAAGTACCAGGCGAAAATCATTCCGGCGACGATCAGGCTGTTAATAACGACATTTTTGCGCCGGTTGATCTGAACCTGATTCGATAGGACGAACCCGTTCGAAATCGCAAGCGCGATCAACGCAACCAAAGAAAACGCTTCGAGATGCGTTTGAGATGGGAAAAAAGCCGGAAGAGTGAACGAACCGCTGTAAAGTCCTGCCTGATCGTTTCGGATTATACGGAGGATCAGGAATCCGAAACCGATGGCGTATACGATCGTTGCGCTAATAAAAAAGAGAATTGGCTGCGAGCGGTTTTCTGTCATGGATACTTCCTCCCGAAAAAAACGAAGTTATTGAAATGCTTGGCTTCAGTTCGAGATCATTATACCTGAACTCAGCGCGGACGCCGCGTTCAACGCCAGCAGAAACAGCGCTTTTTCTCCCCCATCCCGAACGGCCGGGAGTTTTATGGCGAGGATCCATATTAAAGCGCCGATGCTGATTTTTAAGACGGATAGCAGCGGCAGATGCGACGCGACGAGACAGCCTGCTGTCGGGATCAGGATTAACGTGGCGGCGATCGAAAGATATAACGGCCCGCCGTTTTGATTTATGCCGAATTCTTGAATCGCGCGCCCGAAAAGGAATAAAACGGGCAAATAGACAAGGACCGTATATAGTTGTCTGGAATCAATCGCTGTCAGCCCGATCCCGGCAGTTCGGAACGCGTTCCCGGTTAAAATGAAAAGCGCTGTTGGTACTACCGCTATCCACGCTGCGGCCGGGATAAAACGCGCAGACGGCAACGATCCGCGGCTGGGGTACAACGCTGATCCGCGTCCGGAAAATTGAGTCCAACCGCGAAGCGCAATAGCTGCAATCGCGAAAATTAGGATCATCGTATCCGAAAGAAAGCGCGGTCGGTTCAGCAATTTCGGCAGATACGCATATATGGCGCCGTATACGAGCGGGATTATCAACGCGATAATTGTTTGCCCCAATTTTGAAGATCGGCGATTTGCGGGAGATTCCTTTTCCGAATGACGGATCGGAAGCAGCGTTAAAAAAGCGGCAAAAGAAATGGCGTGAATGAATGTCAGTAAACCGGAACCGAACGCGATCAAATTTGGGATTGTCTTATCGTACAGCGGATGACTTGTCCGCGTTAAGGCTTCCAGAAAGAAATCAGCTTTTTCGCTCATGGAAGCGTCCGGCGGAAGAACTGTCAGCCTGTTTCCAAATCGATCCGCCAGCGATGAACGCTCGCTTTCTGACGGAGCCGACGCGGGCAGCCATAAGACGGCGGCGGTGTCTGAGACGGCCGGATGGAAATCAAGCAAATCGCCGCAGGAAAATCCGTCAAACAGGATCATAACGCCGTCATCGAAAACGAACGGCTGCCCGCGCAGGAAATCGATCGCGGACTGAATCAGTTCCTGAACTGTCGTTTTGCCGATTCCCGCCGTGATCCAGTCCTGCCGGTCTCCTTGCGTATAGCTATCCATTGTAAGCGTGACCAGCCCAAGATTCCCGAACCATGCGGCGCTATCTGCTGCGTCCATGCGGGAAATAGCGCGGTCGCTGATAACGGCGACTGCCGTTCTCTTGTCGAGCGACTGCGCGTTGAGCGGACGACTGATCCGCGCGTTGACGAAACGGTATTCTGTGATCTCGAGCGGAACGGTATGAATAAGAATCTGTCCGCCATCCTTTTCTATGAAGACGATCGCCGCGGCGGCAAGCAAAAATAAAGCGAAAAGGAATCGGAAAAAAATTCCCGATTCCTGATTTAATCCGAATCTATAAATTTTC
Organism: Flexilinea sp.; assembly: GCA_034430295.1. Taxonomy (GTDB): domain Bacteria; phylum Chloroflexota; class Anaerolineae; order Anaerolineales; family Anaerolineaceae; genus Flexilinea. The sequence continues at coordinate 150,381 of DAOUFC010000015.1, read as the reverse complement.
CGGATCAACGTACGTAAATTGATTCGATAATTCGATCCAATTCCGTGATTCGCGGCGTCCATCCGTCTTCCGGCAAAGCGCTCCAGTTATACTCTTTCGGGCTGGTCGCCGGCGCGGTCACCGCGCTGTGCTGAATCGGGAACAGGACGCTGATAATATTCCTCCCGTCAGTCGAAATTCCCTGAAACGCGTAAAGAAGGTTGTTGTTTGCGACTCCGGCCGCGGCGTCATCAAACGCGGTCAGGAAGCGCAGTCCGACGATTCCCTGCGCCTGGAGGATTTTTGCGTCGGCGCTCATCAACTGCGGTTTTTCATGCGGCGGCAGCACTGGAATATCGCCTTTGACCGCCGCCAATCCTTCCGTGTTTACCGTATTCAGCAGGCTTGTCAGATCGACAGCTTTTTGATAAATTTCCGGGTTTAACTGGCTCAGTCCATTAACCGGAAAAACTGTCATCTCCGGCGGAACGCTGTTCGCGGTACGGAGTTGGTCAAAGACGATTGTCGCGGATTCGAGCTTCGCGGTCGTTATCGGCTGATTATCGGCGGCGCGTTCGCCGTCCGGCGCTGTCAGACAGGTGAATGCGTCCAAATTCACCGGCGCGCTGAATCCGATCGTGACTTTTCCGTTGCTACATTCAACTTTACCGTTTTGCGCTGAAACGGCCGTAACGCTAAGAATCAGCAGTAGCGCAAGAAGGATTAGAATCGTTCGTCTGTTCATTGTTTTCTCCTTTTGAAGTCCAGATAAAAAGGTTAATTAATTGTAACGCAGAATTAATACGTCTTATTTCGATGAAACGTTCCGGATCATGTAATATTGTCCTTGACTGAATCCGCGGTTCCGATAATAGCCGCGCGTTCCGACCGCGGCGATAACGGCAATTTTTTCAAGGCCGTTTTCGCGCGTAATTTCAACCGCTCTTTCAATCAGTAATCTGCCTAAGCCGATATGCTGAGCTGCGCCTTCCGCTTCTTCCCCTACGGCGAGACTCTGTCCGTAAATATGAATTTCCCGGATAATCGACGCGCCGCTAAGCTCTTCGATTCCCGTGTCGGGGTGATTGGGCTTCGCTAACGACAACCGTAAATATCCGGCGAGCTTATCATCGGCGGTTACGAATTGCAGGAAATGCTCTTCCGCTTGAACAGCCTCATAAACGGTATCGACAAGCGTTAAGCGCTCCCGCGCGACCGCTTCTCCTTTTACCTCGCGGCAGCGGATACAGCCGCAGCGCTGACCGTTTTCCCGGACTCGCTTCTGAATATCCATCCGCAGGCTGGTTCGGGTATTCCCGGCTACGACATGATGAGACGGAATGTCGCGGATGACGCGGTTCACGCGGCAGTAAGGCGGAATCGTCGGCTTAATAGCGGCGATCAGTTCGATTAGGGTTTCTGTATCGTAGGGATGGTAACGTCCTTCGACCCATTCCTGATACAGATTCGCGTTTTCGACAAGTTGCGTCGGATAAATTTTTATTTCGTCGGGACAAAATCCGAGCCCGCCTCGATCCGCGGACCAAAGGCGCGCGAAATCCTCGCGATCGGATTCTGGCGTCGCGCCGAGAAGATTCGGCATCCAGTGCAGGACGATTTTGAATCCGGCCGCGCGGCAGAGCGCAACCGCGTTCAGCGCATCTTGAACCGAATGGCCGCGGCGGTTAAGCGTTAAAAGCTGATCGTCCAGGCTTTGGATTCCGAGCTGAATTTTCGTGATCCCCAAACGGCGCAGCTCTTTCAGCGTATCCGAATTCAACTCGTCGGGACGCGTTTCGACGACCAAACCGACGTTGCGATGGCTCGCGGATTCGTTGCGCCGCTGAGCCGTTTCAAGCGAATCGGATTCGGCTCCGTCCGATCCGCCAATTCCGTTCAAAGCGTCGAAACAGCGGCGGATAAACCATTCGCGATATTCCGGCGCGTAACTTGTCCAGGATCCGCCCAAAACGAGCAATTCAATTTTATCTGTCGGATGACCGACGGCTTCGTAAGCCAGGATACGCGATTGGACCTGACGGAAGGGGTCGAATTCATTTTGATAAGCGCGCGCCGCCCCCGGCTCGTCGGGAAGATACGATTTCGGCATGCGGGAATCGTTCGGGCAGAAGATACATTTTCCCGGACATGGGAATGGTTTAGTTAATACGGTGACGGTTGTTACGCCGCTTAACGTCCGCGTCGGTTTCATCCGTAATTTTGCGAAAAGTCCGGTGTCCTCGGTCATCTTTCCGGCCGCGACACGGGCGCGGTAGACCTTGATCAACGTCGATTTCGAAATATGACCGCGGCGCGGGATCGGATGATTGCGGATCGCTTTAAAGACATCTTCCCCTCGGACGATGTCGTCCAGGATTTGTCCGGCTATTTCGAGCGATTCCGGAGTGTCTTTTTTCGCTTCCGCCCATTCCCGAACATCGCTGATCTTAGCTCGTCCGTAATTTTTTGCTTCGCTTATTTCACTCATTCGGCGTATTTCTGACGATTGATTCGGCAAAAAGCCGGGCAAGCAACCCTGCGCGTTCTTCCGGCGTCATCCAATCGTTTTGCGCTAAATTAATAAATTTAATCGTCGCGACGTCAAGGCTGATCAGCCGGTTATCGTAAAAAATATATCGGTCTATCGTCGCTTCAGCCGTTTCGGGCAGATAATACGCCTGGTCAAAAAAGAGATTCCCCAAGCCGTAGTGGATGACCCGGTCCGGTGTAATATCGAACGCCATCGGCAAGTGCGACTGGCTGCCGCTGACAATAATCGCGCCGGCGTCGGCGAGACGGCCGTATTCCGACGCCATCTGATCATTTGGGGTGATCCGGTAGTATTCGATATGCTGAAGCGTCACAATCGGCAAGTATCCGTCCGCGCGTAACTCCCGGATCCGTTTTTCCATCAGCGGATAATCGCAAAGTCCGGCTCCGGGACGGGTCTCGGATGCCGCCGCATAGCCCGCTTCTTTCCCGTTGCAGCCGAGGAAAGCGAATTTGTTGCCGTTATGTTCGACGAGGAACGGTTTCTGCGCTTCCGCTAAGTTTCGACCGCCGCCGTAATACGGAAGCCCGGCTTTTTCGTATAACTCGAGCGTATAATAAACCGCGTCGTCCCCGAAGTCTTGGAAATGATCTCCGTCGATTTCTACGACCGTCGTTTCCAAGTTCAGCAGCAGATCGAGATAGCGTTCTTTTGAACAAAAAACAAGATTATTGAGCTGCTCGGCGTTCTGTTGACAGATACGGGCGAAAGGAACTTCATTATTGATATGCAGAATATCGGCAGAACGCAGGTAGTCGCCCGTATAAACCGCCGGAAAGTCAGCCCCGAACCCGTCCATGTAATTCGCAACCGCGCGAACCAGCGCCGTGACCCCGGTCAGCATAACGTCGCTTATTTTTCCCGCGTCATAATTCGTAAAAGGGATCGTTCCCCAATCGATTTCCGCCGCATCGGACTTGCGGACGGTAAGCGGCCAGCTGTACGGGTCAAAATCTTTCTGAATCGGACTTGCGCCGTCGATCGCGATTACCTTTAATCGCGGATCGAGTTGATCGAAAGGGAGGATAATCCAGCGTCCGGTTCGGACAGAAGCGGAGATCGCCTCATGAATCGGTCGATAGCGAACGACGCTTATCGATTGCTTCGATAAACCGATCGCGTCTAAAAATTGATCCTTATCCGCGATCGTTTCGTCGAGTCCGGCGATCAGCTTTCCGTCAGGAAATACGAGCGGATCGAGCGTCAGTAAGTCTTCGCGGTTGATGCTGTCGCTGAGGGTCGTGAACGGCGCCGCCAATACGTAGAGCGTCTGCGCGGCTTCCCGCGCGGACGCGATATTTCTCGAAATCAGGATGACGCTTAAAATCAGTGTAATGGCGGCAAACTTAACGCTTTTTCTTCTAAAGTTATTGTTAAACATGAGCCTATTATAAAACGTTGCGATGAAAAATTACCGCAGTCAGTGAATCGAAAGATACATTCTTTATGAGGGAAATTGACGGCGTCGGCTATAATTCAAGTCGTGGAACGGGTTTGGAAAATTTTTTGGGTACTGACGGCGACCGAGTGTGTTGCGGGAATCTATGGAATATTTCGCGTAGCTTCCTCCAGCAGCGCGGCGCTTTTCGGAATATCGGCCGCACGTTTGGGGCTGGTTTTTTTATTCCTGCTTATCGTTGCGTTTGCCGGATTCCGAATCCGATCCGGCACGTCCCGTTTCGAGCGTTCCGTGGTCGGAAAGGTTGGTCTGTGGGCCGGATGGGTGTCGTTGACTGCTTGGACGTTTTTTAAATCTCCGTATGCGCGCGGCGTCAATTTTGAGGCGGTCTTTATCCGAATTTTGCCGCTGTTGCTGTTCGCGTCCGTTTTTGCGGTTCAGGCGCTCGTCTTCAGCGCGCCCGGTTCCTCCAGGACGATCGTTGATAGGAGAAGATCACGAATTCCGTCGATCGCTGCGGTTTTTGTTTTTCTGCTCATTACGGGGTTGCGTTTTTTCGCGTTGAAAACCGGTTTCGGATTGGAAGCGGTTTCAGGCACCTTTTACCGTCAGGGCGTTTCAATTTTAGAAGGTCCGCTGATTCTCCCGCTTTTGATCGTCGCGCTGTTGATGATCCTTGCCGGAGAACTTTCGGCTCGTTCAAGGATCCGGACGGTTTTGGACGGGAATCTGACGCTTCTGTTTCGCGCGCTGTTTTTCGCCGTATGGCTGATCGCCGCAATCGTCTGGGCGAACGTCCCGTTCGAGGGGCGAAGTTACTTCCTTCCGGCGCAGCGTCCGCCGAATTTTAATTTTTACCCGTCTTCTGATGCGGAAAATTACGATTTGCTGGCGTTGAATCTATTTAATGGAAATGGGTTCCGGAACGGTATGACGGTCGTACGTCCGCTGTATGTCGTCTTTTTAGCCGTTTTACATCAATTTGTCGGAACCGACTATCTTGATTTAACGACATTACAGATCATCGTTCTGGCGCTGATTCCGGCGCTGATATTTCGGTTGGGCGCTCGGCTGCGTTCACCCTGGGCGGGTATTTTGGCTGCGGTATGGGTTGTCGCGCGCGAGGCGTACGCGATCCGTCTGACGCCGCTGGTCCAGGTCTCAAACAGCCGCTTACTGATGAGCGAACTGCCGATGATGCTGATTCTCTTGTGGATTGCGAATCTGTCGGTCGATTGGCTGCGCGAATTATCCGCGCGGGGTTTCGCGCGTTGGGCGACGGTCGTCCTTGCGGCGACGGCCTGCGGAATGGGCGCGCTGATTCGTACGCAGTCGATCGTCCTGATTCCGGCTGTTGTAATCGTGATCGGCGCTTTTGGTTTATTTCAGAAAAAACGGCAAGTTCAGACCTCGTTGCGGACGAAACAGCTGATCGCTTTTTTTTCGCTGACCGCTTTTATCATTCTTCCTTGGACGTTTTATAATCGCCTTCTTCCGAATCCGACGGTTCGGGACGGAGCGGGCGAGGGGGCCTATCTGAATCGATTATATGCCCGTGCGGCGGGAGTCCCGGAAGACGGATCCGCGTCATCCGTCGTTAATCTTATTCGTGAAAACCCCGCTGCGATCGGCGCGGAAATCGGCGCGCATCTGACGAACAACTTGCTCTCGACGATTCTCGTGCTGCCGCTGCGGACGGAAGAAGTATCCGATCCGGACCAATGGTTTTTTGATCGCGGTAATTTCTGGTACCGCGCGTCGTCCCGACCGGTTCTTGAACGCTGCCCGACTTTGTGGCTCCTGGTCGCTGCGATTTTCGCGATCGGTTTTTCCGGCGGCGTTGTGCGCGGCGGGTATGCGGTTCTGGTCCCCTGCGCGCTTTACGGAGCGTATGTCGTCGGTTGTGCGTTTGCGTTAAATTCCGGATTCCGCTTTATTCTTCCCGTCGATTGGTTCGCGCTGTTTTTGTTCGCGCTGGGATTTGAAACGGTTTTCAAGTTTTTGTCCGGCGTGGTTTATCGCACCGATTCGACGCTGCGGATAGAAATTCGTCCGCCCGCGCGTTTTGACGAGCGGGTCGGCGCGGTATGGGCGTTGGGATTTTGTTTATTTATCGCCGGGTTATTGCCGGTCATGGATAGCGCCGGAACGCGTCCGAAAATTCTTCCGGTGCAGGCAGAATTGTTTCAAGATTGGCGCGCGTTGCGAGCAGAATACGCGCTGCTGGACGAGGTCATGGCGGTTGGCGAACGCGTTGACCGAGGCGAGCTCGAATTTGTCAGCGGCCTTGCGATCTACCCGCGCGTTTATCTGGCTCGGGACGGCGACGCCGACGGCGTTTCATCGATTAAGCGCAGCGCCGATTTTCCCCGTTTGGTTTGGATGGTTCTGACCGACGATCAGCGCGTTCTAACCGCCGCGCTGCCGCTGACTTGCCGCGAAGTCTTGGGCGGACTTCCCGATCCGGTTCGTGTGAAGATCTTGGGACGGCCGATTGACGATTATTTCGCGGTTATGACAATCGATTCGGAAGATCAAAATACGCCGCAGGCGTTCCATTTTGAATCCGCACAGTTGTTTGCCGAGTTGGAGAGGCACGGAGAACGGGAATGAGCGATCGGATGCTGCGCGAAGCCTTACGCCGAAGCGACCTGCTCATGCTGCGCGCGATCGGCGAAAATTGGGGCGTTATCGATACGGCCGGTACGATGACGGCGACGCAGCTTTGCGACCTGATCGTTCCGGCGATCCTCAATTCGGATTCTTTACGCGCGAAACTGACGAACGGACCGAACGGCGTTGACAGGGCGTTATCGGCGCTTCTTCGAGCGGGCGGAAAACTTCCGAAAAGCTATTTTAGCGCCGAGTTCGGAACGGTTCAAGCATACGGCAGCGAAAACTTTTTAAACGCCGCCCCGTGGCGAGCCCCCGAATCTGTGACCGAATGGCTGTTATATCACGGCCTGATTTTTCCGGGGTACGCAGACGTTGCGTTCGGGATCGACGAATTTTATTTGGTCCCTAAAGATTTGATCCCTTTTTTTGAAACGCCGGTTTTATACGATTCGCGTAGTGACGCCAGGTTGATCGTCCGCCCGGCTGCGCAGTCTGAAACGGCTTTTCGGGTCGCGGCGAAATCCGATTTTTATGATTTGGCCTGTCTTGTCATCGCGGCAGATCGGATCGCAAAACCGGTCGAAATGATCCGGCAGGCGTATTCGCCTTCGAGGGTCGATTTATGCCGACGTGTATTGGTGAACGCTGAAATTTTAAAATCGAATGAAGCATCGGACGGCGACGTTATTCAAAGTTTTATTTCCCAACCGGCGCAAGTCGGTCTCGTCGCTCTTATCCGCGCTTGGGTAAACGATTCATTGACAGATGAAATCGGGGAATCCGAAATTTTCCGAATTGATCCGACGTTTAAAGCGGATTTAACGAAATTGCGAACGCGAATTTTGTCGATTTTAGGCCGGGTCGAATCGTCCGAATGGATAAGTTTCCGCTATTTTGTCGCAATTCTGCGCTCTCTGGAAAGCGATCTGATCCGTGATCCGCTGCGGACGCCGGGATGGATGATCGAGAATCCGGCGCGGAAAGATCGCGCGAGCTGGGACGCGATCGAGGGCGAAGTCCTCCGTCTTTTTTTTCAGGGTCCGCTGCATGATTTCGGTTTTATCGATTTAGCGTTCGAAGATGAAAATCTTGAAACGCTGAGCGCCGTTCGCGTCACGTCGTTTGGAAAACGTTGGTTGGCGGCGCTGCGCGGCGAAATAAACGCCGCGGCGCGGAAGCGGTATGAACTTCCTTCGATTGGAGCCGATGGATTGATTCGTTTAACGCCGAAGACGCCGATGACGATTCGTTATCATCTGGCGCGTTACTGCGATTGGGAAGAAATTCGTTCAGATCGCTGGACGTTTCGAATTTCGCCCGTTTCTTTGCGGGCAGCGAAAAACTGCGGCTTGAAAATAGTCGGATTGACGGCGTTAATGCGCCGTGCTTTTGGAAACGCGCTGCCGCCGGCGCTCCTTTCGGCGATTGAAAATTGGGATCGAAACGAAACGGAAGCGACGGCCTTTAACGCGATTCTGGTCAGCGACAGCGAGCCGAATCGAATCAGCGCGCTGATCGATTCCCGCGACTGCGCGCCATGGATCATCCAGCGCTTGAATCCGACGACGATCATGATTAAGCCGAAGGGTATTAACGCGGTTCGACGGAAATTAGCGGAACTCGGCGTACTGTTGGAGCTGACGCTCGCTGATGACGCCGAATCTGCTTCAAGGCAATCGGCATGGAATGTTGAAAGGTAGTGAAAGATGCAAAGCGAATCAGGTGATAAGGCTTCAAAACAAGCCGTTTGGGAATTGTCGTCACAGAATCCGGACCTATCGAACCGGATTAAAGAAGCGTTGCGGGTGGTGGAAGACCCTGAACTGGGTTATAACGTCATCGAATTGGGACTGATTCGGAACGTAACAAGGAGCGATGGGCGAATTGTCGTGACGATGATCCTGACAACGCCATTCTGCCCCTATGCGGGGGAGATGATCGAAGACGTTCGTACAGCAGTGACCGATGTAAGCGTCGATCCGGTTTTTGTTGATCTCTGTTTCGATCCATGGGATCCGGCGATGATGGAAGATGGGATGGATTTTGACTGGGGTTTATTTTAATGAATACCAAAACGCGCCATTGGTTGGACAACGCGGTTTTTTACGAAATTTATCCGCAGACGTTTCAAGATTCAAACGGCGACGGGGTCGGCGATTTCAAGGGGATCCTTTCCCGTCTGGATTATATCCAGTCGTTGGGTTGCACCGCGATTTGGATGAACCCCTGTTTTGATTCGCCGTTCAACGATGCCGGATACGATATCGCGAATTTTTACCGCGCCGCGCCGCGTTACGGAACGAACGAGGATCTGAAAACGCTTTTTGAAGAAGTTCATCGGCGCGGAATGCGAATCCTGTTGGATCTCGTTCCGGGTCATACATCTGCCGCGCATCCATGGTTTCAGGCGTCGATTCGACCGGAGCGAAACGAATTCAGCGACCGCTATATCTGGACGGAGGATGTTCTTGAAGATATGGTTGCCAGCCCCGATCCCCAAATTCGCGGTTGGCTTCGCGGAATTTCCGATCGCGATGGCGCGGTAGCCGTAAATTTCTTTTCATCGCAGCCGGCGCTGAACTATGGGTACGCGAATCCGACGGCGCGTTGGCAGCAGCCGGTCGATGCGCCGGGCCCGCGCGCGACGGTCGCCGCAATGAAAGACGTCATGCGTTTTTGGTTGGAAATGGGCTGCGACGGTTTTCGCGTCGATATGGCGTTCTCTTTAGTTAAGTCCGATCCGGGTCATGAGGCGACGATTCGCCTGTGGCGGGAGTTCCGCTCAATGCTGGACGCGGAATATCCGGACGCGGTGATGATCTCGGAATGGGGCAATCCCGGCGAAGCGCTCAAAGCCGGTTTTCATATGGACTTCCTGCTTCATTTTGGCGATTCGCATTATACGGATCTGTTCCGCGCGGAGAAGCCGTATTTCCGTTCGGATGGGAAAGGCTCGGCCCGCGATTTCGTCGAGACGTACCGGCGTTACTATCGGGATGTTTTGAATCAGGGTTTGATCTGCGTTCCGTCGGGGAATCATGATATGACGCGCATCGCGCATCATCTGAATGAAGATGCGCGCAGGGTCGCATTCGCGTTCCTGCTTTCGCTTCCGGGTGCGCCGTTTATTTATTACGGCGATGAAATTGGCATGCGTTATCTGCCGCGGATCCGTTCGGTCGAAGGCGGTTTTGTCCGTACCGGCGCGCGCACCCCGATGCAATGGAATTCGAAGCCGAACGCCGGTTTTTCCAGCGCGCCGAGGGAAGATCTTTATATTCAGATTGATCCGGATCCTGCTCGCCCGACCGTCGCTGCGCAGGAATCCGACCCTGAATCTTTTCTGAACTTCGTGCGGAACTTAATTCGGATTCGGAAAGAAAACGAACCTCTCCAGACGAACGGAGAGATCGAATTTATCCTTCCGGAAGAAGGCGAGTTCCCGCTCAGTTATATTCGGAAAGGGACGGCAGGATCGATTTTGATCGTGCTGAACCCGATCGGAGAATCGCGGACGTTCGACTCCCCGCTTCCGCTCGGGGAGGTTCTTTTCAGCGTCGGAGACATTCGAATCGCCGGCATGAATCGAATCGAAATCGGCGCGACGAGCGCGGTTTACCTGCGGCTCGGATAAGACAGAGCGATAAGAATAAGGCGCTGGTTCATTTCGGCGCCTTATTCTTTGTTTTATTTTTTGCTTTTCAGATTTCGATAATCAAGCTCCCCGATATTTCGGAAATTTCGGATTTGCTTCTTAGTAATTGTAGAACCCCTTCCCTGCGTTGATGCCTGTTTCGCCTTTGTCGATCTTTTCTTTCAGGAGCTTGCTGATTTTGTAACTGAGCGATGATTCGTCGTTGACGTCGGGTTTCATCCTTGAAATGTTGTACGCGGTGTCAAGTCCGACAACGTCCAAAATTCGGAACGGACCGACGGGCGCGCCGGTCGCCAGCGTCCAGGTTTTATCGATCGTTTCAGGATCCGCGACTTCGTTCGCCCAAAGCGCCTGTGCCGCGCCGAGGAACGGAACGAGCATCGTATTTAGGATGTAGCCGGGTTGCTCTTTATGCAGCTCGAGCGGCACCATGTTAATTTCTTCCGCGAACGATACGACCTGTTTGAAAATTTCAGGATCCGTCCCCGGGTGTCCCATGATTTCGGCCGTGTTGTTTTTCCAAATCGTGTTGGCAAAATGAAGCGCTAAATATTTTTCCGGCCGGCCGGTATATTTCTCAAACGCGCTTGGCACCATGGTCGATGAATTTGTGCAGAGGATCGCCTTTTCAGGCAGCAAGTCTTTTAAGGCCGTATACACTTCGATCTTGGCTTTCGGATCTTCCGACATCGTTTCAATCACAATATCCGCGTCGGCGACAGCTTTCGCCATATCGAGTTCAATATGAATCAGTTCGGAAAAGTTTTTCTTCGCCATGCTGACCAGCTCGTCGATCTGGTCGGGGTTAATCTGACCCCAGTTCCGGATCAGGCCTTTCGGATATAAATAGGCACCCATCGGATTGCCGATCAACGCTTTCGATTTTTCTAAGGCGCTCAGCATCATTGCCGCATAACGTTCGATTTTCGGTTTTGTGCGGCCGATTGAGCTTTCGCTCCTGAGCCAGAACGTCGTATCGTGTCCGGTATAAGCGCACATTAATCCGATCTGCGCGCCAAGAACGCCGCCGCCAATAATCGCTACTTTATTGAAACTCATGTAATTTGTCACTCCCTTTTCTTATGTCTAATTTCACAGGGGATGCCTGTTCCTTAAAAAGTATACCGCTGCTTAAGCGAAGATCTTTTTTTTGCCTGCTTAAGGAAAACTTTGGCGAATCTTTTGTTAGAAATTAAACTTAAATCATTGATAAATCTTATTTCAACTGCTTTTTTCCCAAAGGTTGTATATCGCTTCGATAATCAAACTTGGCAGTTCTTTGATAGCCGAGCCTTTAGACAGCTTGTCGACAATGCGATTGACTGCTTCGAAAATTTTTGCGCTTGATTGGTTTTCTAAAATTTTCTTCACAAAGTCAGTATCGTCTTTCCTGATTTCTCCCAGATAGACTTTTTCATAAATATGCGCCGTTACGCCGCCAAGCGAAGCGACGATTACGCCGGCAACAATCGCGTCTAAGACACTTGCGGCGATTGCAATACCTGGAATTGCCTTAATCGCTTTGATTGCCGTTTTCGCGATCACGCCGACGGTTCCAGCCTCGATAATTGTTTTTGTAATGCTATTTTCCTTGTCTTTGTTTGAGACTTCATAAATTTTAGCAATTTGGTTGACCATTAAAGTCTCGATCCCAATCAATACTCCGTTATCGGGAATCGGGAGCGGAACGGCGCCTACCGTTACGGCGGAGGCCGTCGCTATCATGGTAAGGGATCGGGCATGAATTCGCTTTAGATTTAAGGTAAAGCTGGCGATATCTTTTTGGGCCGCTTCTAACCCTTTGGGCATCAGCTGATTCGTCGCTTCAATCAGCTCTTCGAGTCCGAATTCAGGTACGATTGCGTTCTCGTTATAGATAAAAGGCTTGGCGACGACGGGTATTATTTTCGCTAAGCTTCTTCTATCTTTTTTAACTTTCGCGAAAGCGTCTCTGATCATTTGGATGTTGTCTTGAATTTGCGATTCGACAGTCGACTTTGTAATTACGGCGATAACGGGAACGCTTTTCCAAATCGAAGTCGCTTTACAGAAATCCTCAATATACTTTGGGAAGAGTTTACTCGTTCCGCCGTCGACGCAAAACCAGATAATATTGATTCCATGGTCATCTTTCTCTAATTTCGCACATTCCTCGCTCCATTTTTTGACCGCTTTAACGGCTTTATTCCCAGTAAGAAGCTCCATTGGGGATGCCGGTTCAAATCCTTTTGAATCAATAATCCGAAACGGAAGCGTTTCGCTTTCGTGGATCGTTAATTCTTGAGTGTTTCCTTTCAATCCCCAGCCTGTGATCGCGATATTCTCCTTGAATATCGCGTTGATTAATGTTGATTTTCCGACGCCGGAATTTCCGATAACTAAAACGTTCCCTTTTTTCATGATGAAATCCTTTCTGAATTACGCAAGTTTGGATCGAGATGCCTGCGTTTTCATAAGAGCGTTTGTAAATTTCGCGAATAATCAAGAATTGGAAAACAGTTCGGAATCTTCCTCCTATTCAGAAGTCAGCGGTCTTAATTATACGGAGTATCATAGAAGCGCGACAAAATTGTGGGATATTTAAAAAAATCTGCCAAATTATTGGAAAAACAAATTTTTTACAATCGGTTGTTGTCGCGATTTCGTAAAAAGCCGAATTTTAGAAGATGTCCCTGTCGAATCAAGCGTAAATCGGATCGTATTCCAATTTGTGTATGTTACAATTGTGACCATGGAAAAAAATATTGTTGCGGAATATTAGCAACAAACCGAAATCATTCTGTTTCAGAAAGGTCTATAACAATAATGGGGAAAAAGATTTTATTTAATGATTTAACGCTGCGAGACGGTCATCAAAGTTTATCTGCGACGCGCATGACGACGGAACAGTGTATGCGCGTGCTGCCGATTATCAAGGACGCGGGCTATAACAATTTTGAGCTATGGGGCGGGGCGACGCTCGACGCCGCGATCCGTTTCACGAAAGACGATCCGTGGGAACGGCTTGAAAAATTCCGCGACTGCCTGGGCGGCGGCGAACGGATCCAGTCGCTCCTGCGCGGACAGAATCTTTTCGCCTACAATCCGTATCCGGACGATCTTTTAACCGCTTTCATTCGTCAGAGTATCGAAAGCGGTTCTCACAACATGCGTATTTTCGACGCGCTGAACGATATTCGCAACCTGCGCATGGCGATTTTGGCGACGAAGGCTTACGGCGGTAAAGTCGAAGCTGCGATGTCGTACACGACCAGCCCGGTTCATACGACCGAGTATTTTGTCGATTACGGAAAGCGGCTGCTTGCGGAAGGCGTCGACCGTATCGCGATTAAAGATATGGCGGGACTGCTCCATCCGAAAAACGCCGTTGTTTTGCTTCCGGCGCTTCGAAAAGAAATTAACATCCCGATCGTGCTGCATACTCATGCGACGACGGGCGTTTCGATTGTTAACCTGGCGCTGGCGATCAAGTACGGTATCGATCAGATCGATACCTGTATCACGCCGTTCGCCGGCGGTTCGTCGCATACGCCGGTTGAAATTATGGCGGTTATCGCGGAACGCATGGGCTACGATCACGGATTAGACAAAGCGGCGATCACGAAGGCTCAGGGCGTGCTGCGCGGTATTCTCGACGAGTTGAAGGATTCGACGCCGTCGTACGGAAAAGCCTGGCATAACCCCGTTCACTTTGACGACGTTCCGGTTGAAAAAGTCGATAAACTGATCGAAGCGATCATGAAGGACAAGGAAGATATCGACGGTGCGATCTCGATCAGTCGTGAAATTCTGGCGGATTTGGGTTATCCGAAATATGACGATCGAATTTTCGAATCCCAGATTCCCGGCGGTATGATATCCAATCTCCAGAACCAGCTGAAAGGAATGGGCGTCCCGGAAGACCGTCTGAACGACGTTATGCTGGAGATTCCGGCCGTTCGCGCCGATGCCGGCTATGTTCCGCTGGTTACGCCGACCTCTCAGATCGTCGGCGTTCAGGCGGCGTATAACGTCATGACCGGTTCTCGCTATTCGTTTACTTCAAACGAATTCCAGATGATCTTAAAAGGCGAATTCGGGAAAACTCCGGCTCCCTGTAATCCGAAGGTCGTTGAGGAAATCTTGGGCGACGACGTTGAGTTTACGAAATATCGCCCGGCATCTTATCTGATGCCAGTGTTGGAAGATACTTACGATCTGCCGTTTGTTCATTCTCATAAAGATTTGTTGCTGCATCTCGTTTTCGGCGCTGCGGCGGATAAGTTCTTACAAGAACGTAAATAAATGATCCCGAAATCCCCGTTCAGCCTGGACGGGGATTTTTATTTTAAATTTTTTGCGATTGACGGGAAATTACCTGAATCGAATTGACGCGGGGAAAGAAATGTTAGCCGTTACGGATTCTTGGGCTTCATTGCGGTAAAATAATTTGGACGCAAATTGTGCGCGGGAGTGTATTTCGAGAGAATGAATTCGTTACATCAAGCTCAAAATGAATTTAATCAAGCCCGAACAAAAGCGGCATGGGAACGGCTTTTCGGATTGCTGACCGGAAAGAATTACGACTTGGTCGATTATACCGAGGTTCGAAAACGTCTTTCAAACGCATACAATATCACTGTCAGTAAGGAGATCCCCATTTCTTCCATTGTTGGGACCGTTTCGCGGAACCAGGATTTTACCCGTACGTTTTTACCGAAGTTGGTTCAGGACGAATCCCGCTGGGTAAATGTCAAGATGGCGAACGAGTCGCAGCAGGGCGTCCCCCCCATCGACGTTTATCAGATCGGTGAAATTTATTTTGTTCTTGACGGTCATCATCGTGTTTCGGTGATGAAAAGCATCAACGCCGAGTATATCCAGGCGAACGTTCGAATTATCAATACCGAAGTGCCGTTGAAGCCGACCGATTCGCCGGATGAAATTATTGTCAAAACCGAACGGCAATCTTTCCTGGATCGGACGCGGATTAACGAACTCATCCCTGACCATCAGATTAATCTCAATTTAGCCGGTCAGTACCCGCAACTTTACGATCATATCCAGGCGCATAAATATTTTATGGGGATCGATTTCAAGCGCGATATTTCTGACGATGAAGCGGTCGTTCATTGGTACGACGAAGTGTATTTGCCGATTGTGCGAACGATCCGTCAGCTGCGTTTGCTCGATCAATTCAGCGGGAAAACGGAAACGGAGCTATATCTTTGGCTTGAAAATAATAAAGCGGCGCTGAGCGAAGAATATGGCGGAAGCGTTCGAAATACGGCGTTGGCCTGGAAGCTCGACGACGATTTCGGGAAAGGAAAGAAAGGATGGCTCTATCGGTTCGCTCGGCAAATTTTCATGTTCTTCACGTCGGACCTGTCCGATTGGGGCGTTAAAACCGGCGATTGGAGAAAGGAAATCCTTAGCGGCGCGGAGGACTATATCGAACGCGTCATGATCGCGGTTTCGAATCTCGAAGAAGATCAAGCGTTTCTCGAATCCGCGCTCCATTTTTCAAAGATTTACGACGCATGGACGGGCGTTGTGCATGTCGTCGCGAACCAAAAAGAGCTCGAATCCCCAAAGATCGAAGCTTATCGGGAAGCGGTCGACCGAATTCTGGCGGCGTCGAACGTCCGCGGCAAGTTTTTTGTGTTGTGCGGGAAGCTGATTCGGATTCTCTCGGAACGCGCTTTTTGGAGCGATATGTCATTTTTTAAGATGCATTATCGTCCAGAGATGGATTCGCATAATTGGAACGACGTGATTACGAACTTGCCCGGGTTGATTTGTATCGTCCCGGAACGGCTCCCGCTGAACGTTTACCAGATTGTTCTGGCTTTCTCGACGAGCTCGAAAGCGCGCGAGGCGATGTATTTTGCCGAAGCGATGGCGAAGGTTTCGAACGCCGGAATTACCGTCGTTATATCGGGCAAAAGCGTTCAGAAACGGGACCAGGCGTTATCCGAAGCGAATCGGTTTTTCGCGGATAAACCGCTGCGTGTGAATTATATTAATAGCGGCGGTTTGCCGGGAGAAACTGTGCTGAAAGCGACGGAAGACGTCAACGCCGATCTGATCCTGATGGGCGGATATTCGAACCCGTTTGTTCGGCGGCTTTTCCAATCGAGTACGGTCGAGGCTATCTTATCGAAGACGACCGTTCCTGTGATTATCTGTAAGTAAACGCCGACAAATAAGCTAAAAACGGACGCTGACTTCAGGCGTCCGTTTTCTTTACGATTATGTTTTTATTTCCGTTTCGCGGCACGGCGCGCTAAAGCCATCGCTCCGCACGCGCCGGCCCGGTTCCCAAGAACCGGCGGAACGATATATTCGTCAATTTTTTCAAGGATCATCGGATGAATGACGTAGCCGTTCAGGAGCCGCCGGACTTCGGCGCGGATCTTTGGGAAAAGATGCCCCTGGTCCATGACGCCGCCCCCGAGAACAATTTTTTCAGGCGAAATTTGCAGAATCTGGCTGACGCAGGCCTGAGCGACGTAATTCGCGAACGTGTTCCAGAATGGGTGATCCTCTCCGAGTTCGTAGCCCGGTTTACCGAAACGGTCCTGGACTGACGGCCCGCAGCATAATCCTTCCAGACAGTTCCGATGAAACGGACAATGGCCGGGATAAGGGTCGTTTTCATGATCCTGTCGGATCAGGATATGCCCGGCCTCCGGATGAACCAGTCCGTGAACCGGGTCGCCGTTGATGATGACGCCGCCGCCGACGCCTGTTCCGATCGTATAGTAGACGAGGGACTTGACGCTTTCCGGGTTGCCCCATTCGTATTCGGCCAGCGCCGCGCCGTTCACGTCCGTATCAAAGCCGATTTCAAGCCCGAACGCTTTTTTTAACGCGCCGACGATATCGGTATTTTTCCAACCGGGTTTCGGCGTACTGGTTATATAGCCGTAGGTCGGGGACGATTCGTTTAAATCGATCGGCCCGAAGCAGCTGATCCCAATCGATTCCAGCTTATATTTTTTCTGGCGCAGCTTAAAAAAATCGATTGTCCGAGCGATCGTTTCTTCCGGCGTCGTCGTCGGAAACCGCTCTTCCTCAAAATAATTATCCGGGTCGGCAATTACAGAGCAAACGAATTTTGTTCCGCCGGCTTCAATAGCTCCATAATATTTCATTGTAGAAACCCTCCTCGAACGGTGTTGTTAATAAAATTATAGCCGAATCAAGCGGCTAAAAACGGCGATTTCTTTGCGGATTCAATTTCCGCTTGCGTACGGGAGCGTCGCTCCGCCGAACGGCATCGCGATCACGCTTGCGTCAGCTCCGTATTTTGCAAGTAAGCTGTCGAAGGTTGCCTGTAAATCTGAAACCGGATTGAAATGCAGCCTGCGGACGAATTCTTCCGGCAGATCGGAATAAAGGTAGATGTCGGCAATTTCCGCAACGAGCGCAATCGCGGCGGCTTTATGGCCGCCCAATACGAATTCCCGGCGGATATGCGGAATCATGTCGGACAACTTTTCATGCCCCAGCATCCATTCCTCGAATGAATCTTCGCCCAATCCTTCCGCGGCCGAGGCGATCCAGAGGATCGAACCGCCTTTCTTGATCGCGTGTTTGGCGTTGTCGAGCGCTTTCTGAGCCTGATAGAGGTTAATATCTTTCGGAAAACCGCCCGGCGAAACGACGACGATATCGGCTTTTTTCGGAATTTCGATCCGGTACATCTCTTCAAGCAACCGGCATCCTTCACGGTGTGCTTCGATCGCGTGACCGGCGACCGCATGAACGATCCGCTTTTTCTCGTCCAGGACGACGTTAACGATAAAATCAACCGACAGGAAGTCAAGGACTTCGTCAATATCGGCTCGGACGGGATTCCCGCCGATTTTCCCGGCTGCGGCGTTCGGATCAATCATGTGGCTGTGGTTGACCTGGATCGTCGCTTTGGTTGCGACGCCGGGAATGATCGCCTTGACGCCGCCGCTGAATCCGGCGAAGTAGTGGAATTCGATATTCCCGAGGCAAATACGGCGGTCCGAGTCAACGACCGGTTTGAACACTTCGTACGGCGTATTATTTTTCCCTTTGCCGAGATATGTGAATTCGCCGACCGAGTCAATACAGCGATATTTACGGTAAATTTCGCTTCCAACGAGCGTTTCTTTTTCGGTTTCCGTGTGCGGACGGTGAATCCCGAGGGCAAAGACGATCGTAATATCGGCGGCGGGAATTCCGGCGCTTTCCAATTCTTCGAGAACCGGCGGCAGAACGGTTTTCGAGGGCATGGGCCGGGTAATGTCGCTGGTAACGATGACGATTTTTTCGCCCGGTTTTACGATATCGCGTAGTTTCCGCGTTCCGATCGGGCGCTGAATCGCGTCCCGGACGGGCGCGGTCTGATCGTTCGGGACGGGAACCGGTTTCGCGTTCAGGATCTTTATCAGATTTCTTTCCGAAATTGAGAGAGAGACGTTTGATTTTGCGAAATTAAATTCCTGGATCATGGGGTCTCCTGTGACTGCTTTGAGGATTGACGGATCGTCGTATTTCGGGCGATCAGTTGCGGTTGTAGGGTTATATGTGTCGTTGGCCGCGGATCGTCGTTTTCGAGCGCGGCGATGAGCGCCTGAGCGGCGTAGGCTCCGATTTCATGGCGCGGCTGGCGGATTGTCGTCAGCTGAATCTGGGGCAGCGACGAAAAATAGACGTCGTCGAAGCCGACGATGCCGGCAGAGTTGGGAACGGGATAGCGATTTTCCGAGAGAAATTGCAGGACGCCCAGCGCGATTAAATCGTTCCCGCAGAAGAAACAATCTGGTCGGTCAGATTGATTCAGCAGCGTGGATACAGATTGGTAACCGCTTTCGATTGAAAAACCGCCGAATCGAACCATCTTATCGGATAACTCGATTCGGCGTTCTTTCAGCCGTTCGCGGAAGCCCCAGAGCCGGTCGCGGTTTGAGCGCGAATCTTCGTCTCCGCCGATAAAGGCCGGCGCCTGATATCCGCAGTCTGAAAGATGATCGGCGGCGATGCGCCCGCCCTCGCGGTTGTCGATTTCAACGAAATTAAAGCGCCGGTCCTGCGCGTTGGAAATCATGACTTTTGCGATCGGGAGATTCGCGTACCGTTCAGTTAATTCCGGCGACGGCTTGAAAATAATCCCATCAACGCGGTGATCCAATAGGACCGAAAGCTGTTTTTCTTCGATTTCAACGTCCCATCCGGTTGTGCATAGAATTGAGTTATATCCTTGCGCATAGATGACTTTGTTGACGGCTGAGGCGATATCGGCGAAAAAAGGATTGGAAATATCCGGGAGGATCAGTCCGATAATCCCGGTTTGATTCGTCTTGAGGCTGCGCGCATGAAGGTTTGGGGAATAGCCGAGCCGATCGGCAACACGCTGAACCTTTTCACGCGTTTTTGGATCAACGCCGCTGCGGCGGTTCAGCGTCCGGGATACGGTCGCGTAAGAGACGCCGCAGACATCGGCGATATCTTTGATCGTGACATTTGCCATATTTTTATTTGCGAGCCTCTCGAATCTATGAATCGTTCAGGTAAAAACGCAGCCGCGGCGTCTTTTATAAATGCCGCGCTGCGTTTTTACCCGTTCATATAAAAATCGCGGACGGCGCCGTTTAGCTTTTCAGCGCGATCGCTTTTTTCGCGTTTTCGACGAGGACGGCGGCGGTCAATCCGTACTGCTCCTGAAGGTAATCCTGAGATCCGACCTGTCCGAAGCGATCATGAACGCCGGTTCGGACGACCGGGACCGGGCAGTTTTCGCTTAGGAACGACGCGACGGCTGCGCCGAGTCCGCCGACAATGTTGCCGTTTTCTCCGGTAACGATCGCGCCGGTTTTCTTCGCGTATTCGAGCGTCAAAGCTTCGTCGAGCGGCTTGATGGTGAACATGTCGATAACGGTCGCGGATATTCCTTCCTTTTCGAGCTCGCCGGCCGCTTTGAGCGCTTCGGCGACCATCAGCCCGGCGGCGATAAACGCGACGTCTTTCCCGTCTCGTAGGACGATCCCTTTTCCGATCTCAAACGTGGAACCCGGTTCATAAACGGCGGGCAGGTTTTTCCTCGATAAGCGGATATACGTTAAGCCTTTGCGGTCCTTGGTTTGGCGTAAAATCGCGCTTGCCATCGCGCTGTCGGTCGTTTCGATGACGGTTGAGCCGGGAACCGCGCGGTAGAGGCAGATGTCTTCGAACGGCATGTGCGTGCCGCCGTTGTAAGCCGCGGTCACGCCGGGATCGGTTCCGATAATTCGGGCACTCAACTGCGCATAGGCGATTGAAATGAACGCCTGATCGAACATACGGCGAGAGGCGAAACAGCCGAACGAATGAATATACGGCTTTTTCCCGACCGCGGATAAACCGCCGGCGACACCCGCCATGTTGGCTTCCTGGATACCGACGTCAAATGCCTGATCTGGGAATTGAACTTCCAGCCCGGCGGTTCCGACCGAGTTCATCAGGTCGGCGTCGAGATAAACGACGTCCTTATCTTCGGCGAGAAGCGCTTTCATCGTTTCGCCAAAAACGGCTTTCCCGGCGACCTTTTCCATCTCGCCGTTATAGATAACTTTATACATGGCGATTATCCTTTCTTCTGGGCTTCGAGTTCTTCGATAATCCGGTCGGCTAATTCCGGGCTGCAAGTGATATGATGATTCAACTCAATCTCAATGATTTGCGGAACGCCGGCGCCTTTTTCGGTATCGAGGATAATCGCGCCAGGTTTGTCGCCCTGCGCGGCCTGGACTTCGCGGATCGTGGCGGCGATCAAGTCGGGATCATTCCCGGGGATACGAACCGTATGCCATCCGAACGCTTTGAATTTTTCAGCCGGGTCTTCCAGATCGCAAATCTCATGCGTCCGGCCGTCCAGCTGCCGTTTGTTGAAATCAAGGAATAGGATCAAATTCGAGAGCTTTTTCTGCGCCGCGAAAAGCGCCATCTCCCAGACTTGCCCCTCCTGCGCTTCGCCGTCGCCGACGACAAGATAGACGCGCGCTTTTTTGCCGGAGTGCTTTAATCCTAAGGCGATTCCTGCGGCGGTTGATGCGCCTTGCCCGAGCGATCCGGTCGTCATGTCGATCCCGGTCGTCAGGTTCTTATCACAGTGGCTCGGCAGGTTCGTTCCGTTCTGATTCAAGGTCAAAAGAACGTCGAGCGGAAAATAGTCTTTGAGCGCCAGCGTCGCGTAAAGCGCCGGTCCGGCGTGACCTTTCGACATGACCAGCCGGTCGCGGTCCTCCCAATTGGGATTTTTGGGATCGATGTTCATGATTTCGCCGTAGAGCGCGGCGAGACAATCGGTAATCGACAGCGATCCGCCTAAATGGCCAAAGCCGCGCGCTTTAAATTCTTTCATCTGCTGGATACGGATATCCCTTGCAAATGCTTTCAGTTTCGACATAGATTTTTCCTTTCTTATGCGTAAAATTTTGTTATTTCATTGCGTTAAAGTTTTGATCCGATCCTTTTCAAATTATAACGCACTTACTCGGAAGAATCGCCCGTATTGATCGGAATGGACAAATGTGATTTCTCAATTTCGAGTCAGGCATGATGCTATCCGTCAATGGTAAGGCGTTTTGTCGCTGGAATATAAACGCTGTCGTCATGCGTGATAACGAAGATAATCTTGTCGGAGAATTGAGCGAAAATGTCGTCGTAAAGCGCTTGAGCCGATTCGCGATCTAAATTGCTCGTAATTTCATCAAGAATCAAAACGTCAAAATCTCCCTGAACTGCCCGGCAGATCGATATCCGCTGTTTCTCGCCACTGGAGAGATTTGCACCGTTCTCAAGGATGATTGTATCGAGCGTTTTTTCGATCAGAACGGGGGCTAAAATTTCGTCGTGAGAGAGTCTGTTCAAATTCAAGCTGCAGTCGGTCCCGAGCGCGATATTTTCCGCGATGCTGAACGGAAAGACGACCGGTTCCTGCGGAATGTATTTCACTCTCGCTCGGATTAATTCGTTCGGAATCTGACGAATATCAATTCCGTTGACCGTTATTTTTTCGCAGGTTCTGAATTTTAAGAGCAGCCTGACGAAGGATGACTTTCCCGCCCCCGAACGACCGGTAATTTTTACGACATCCCCCCGGCATATTCGGCTGGTGATTTTCACCGGTTTGATCATTTCGCCGAACGGCAGCTGGCAGATATCGAATTCGATCGTTTCGATTTTTACGCTTGAGTTCCAATTCGAATTGGATTCCCCAGCCGAATCCAATTCTTTACTTGAATCCAATTCTTCAATGAATTTTAACGTCGAGTTTAGCTCGCTGATTTCAAGGTTCGCGGAAATGATCGCGTTGAGCGCGGAAAAGAATAATGGAAGAATCATACTGACTGCAACGACCGTTGCAAACGATTGGTGGTCGGTAAGTACGTTCAGTCCTATGATCAATAAAGAAATATTTTGAATCAGCATATTGCCGAATTGCAACGACGCCGAGGATGCTTGCGCAAACTTATTGACGCGCGCCATACTTTCGTACATTGCCGTCAGGGCTAAATCGGATTTGAGCGTCAGCGGATGCGGCGAGGGAAATTGTTTAACAAAATCTGTATTTCGCCAAATCGCGAAAATTTCTTTATAACTGTTAGACGTCGTTGCCTGCAGCTCCAAACATTTTTCCGTTAATTTCTGGTTGATTTTCCGGAAGCCGAGAACATTCAATGGAAGCGCCGACGCCATGAGTATCGCGACACGCGCGTCGATCAAAAAGACAAAAATAAAAGAAGACAATAGGATAATTACGTTGCCCGCCAGTCCGCCGAACGTATTGACGATAAACATGTAAATTGCGTTTGTTGACATGCCGATTCGGTCGATAATCGACGTCGGTTCCTTTTTGATCGTTTCGTCGTAGCTCATGCGGAACAGTTTGATCAGCAATGATTTGAAATTGAGGATATTGAACTTAACGGCGTAATTTTCTCGGATGACGATCAGCGTTAGCTGCAAAAAGATGGAAAATACCATCAAACTTAAAATAATCGCGCCCTGAAGAATCTTGAAATCTTCCGTTACGGTTAGTTCGCGATAGATATAAATCGGGACTGTTAAAACGGCCGCTGAATTCAGCAGCCCGGCGGCGACCGTAATCGTAATGAATCGAATATTTTTCGTTATTAACTTCTTCATATTTCGCCTATCGATTCAGGTACCGTTCTTATTGGTCTTTATTATACTTTCCTGCCGGAAGTATGGCCGAATGCTGATTCCATGCGGAACGGAAACCAGGCTGCGAAATTGAATCCTAAAATACGATCGGGGACGGTTCAATCAGCCGTCCCCGAAATTTTTTTATAATGCTAATTCGAAAATTCCGATTACCCGCGGTCGCGTTCGAAGGCTTTTTCCATCGCGACGATCAGCGGCAGTTTCTTCCCGGACATGAAGCGAACCATCGCGCCGCCGGCGGTCGAAACGTAACCGATCTTCGACAGATCGATGAATTTAGACGCGGAACTGACGGTATCGCCGCCGCCGATGACGGAGTGGCCGTTTGAATCGGCGATCGCCTGCCAGATGCCATTCGTTCCGGCGGCGAAGCGCTCATCTTCATACATACCGGCCGGACCGTTCGCGAAAATCGTTTTTGCGTTGGCAAGGACGTTCGCGTATACGGCGATCGTTTTCTCGCCGATATCAAGGAAGAGCACATCGTTGGGAAGGTTCGCTGCGTCGACTTCGGCGCGCTTCCCGTCTTTTTCGTACGCCAAATCAATCGGCAGCAGGAACTTATCGGCGTAATCACGCAGATAAGTTTTCGCCTCTTCAACAAAGACGAGCAGGTCCTTGCCGCGCAGGAATTCAGTTTCCTTTTCGCCGATCGCGACGCCGGCGGCGGCGAGAAAGACGATTCCGGTAACGCCGGTCGTCAGGATCTTGTCGGCGGTTCCGTTTTCGAGGACGGGCTTCATCATGCCGAACGCGTCGGATATTTTAGCCCCCCCGAGGACGAACGCGACCGGTTTTTCGGCGCTGTTCAAAACTTTGAACAATTCGCTGTATTCCCGGAAGAGCAGCGGTCCCGCCGCGGTCGGCAACAGTTCCTGAAACGCGACCATACTGGCGGAATTGCGATGCGCGGCCGAAAAAGCTTCGTTGACATACAAATCGAAAAGCGGCGCAAGACGCTGAACCAGGCGCGTTTCGGTATACTGCCGCGCGGTGAGCTTGACGTCTTTTTCAAACGTTGAAACCTCTTCGGTCAGGTAGCGCAGATTCCCGAGGATTACGATTTCGCCGGGTTTAAGCGCTTTGACGCGCGCGACAGCCGTCGGCCCGCAGACGTCGTCGATATATTCGACCGGACGCCCGATCAGTTCGGCGATTCGTTCGGCGTGAGCCGAGAGGTCGGTCAGGTTCTGATAGTCGAGCGTATCGCCCTGATGGGCGATAATCGCGACCGCTGCGCCGCCGTCCAGCAGTGATTGGATGACGGGAATCGTCTTGACGATCCGGTCGTCGCTGACGATCGCGCGCGTTTTCGAATCGAGCGGCGCGTTGATATCCGGGCGGAGAAGAACTTTTTTTCCGCGCAGATCCATCCCGTCCAGGGAGGTCATCCTTACTTCCATTTTCCCATTCCTAAATTAGCGTTCGTCGCCGACGTACCCGAAGCGCGGTCAGTCTGAATTCCGAGCGCGGCGCGGACGGCGTCGATCGTTTCGGGAATTGTGACGGATTCCTGCGGGATGTTGATCGCGAACATGATATCGTCGCCGGATTCCACGATCGAATCTTCCCATAAGCCGATCTCATACATATCGCCGCGCGGGTTGCCGAGATCGCGCGCGTAGCGGAAGAAGGAAGCGTTTCCGAGGAAACCGTCTTCAATCTTGACGACGCGGATGCGGTCGTGATTCTTGAATGTCTCAAGCGCCATTTCGCGTGTGATTTTCTTCTTTCCGGTCGCGAGGACAGTGATGATATGCCCGTGCGTAACCGGCGTATGAACGAGGATCCCGGTGGCTTCAATATGCGGCAGGATCGTCATCAAATCGACTGCCTGATGGCTCGGCGCTTTGTCCATCTGGAGCGCGTTGGTCAGTCCGCGGTGATAATCGCCGGGGTCGGCGACGCGGCGGATGATCGTGATCGCGACTTTTTCGATCCCGTAATCGCGGTCGAGCGCGTCGACGGCGCGAATCAGCCCTGTCGTGTTGCAGGAGGTCAGTTTCAGGAATTGTTTGCCGACGCCTTGTTCAAAATTCGCGTAGCCATGGAAGAAGACATCCGCGACGCTGTTTTTCTCACCGCCTTGGAAGACGGCTTTCTTGCCGTATTTTTCGTACAGCTGCTTATTTTTCGCACCGATTCCCGCGCTCGTCGCATCGAGGATAATATCGCATTTTTGAATCAGATCTTCGAGCGTCCCGCTGACGGGGATCCCGAGTTCTTCAAATTTGGCGCGATTGTCTTCGATTGCGAGATAAAGATGATACGGCATCCCTTTTTCTTTCAAAGCGCGGATCGCCAGCGTCGGCGCGACATCCGCGACGCCGACCAGTTCCATATCTTTCTGAAGCGCGACACCGTCAGCCAAACGCTGACCGATTACGCCGTAACCGCAAACACCAACTTTTACCATGATTTTTTTCTCCTGTTCTTGTAACTGCTTTTATAAACCTGCCGCTATAATCCAGCGGTCCGGCGGATATACGCGCGCGCTTTCTTGGCGTATTCGAACGGATTCGCTTTGGCGGGATCCTGTTCGGCTTCGACGACGACCCATCCCTGATAATCGGCTTTTGCCAATTCTTCGAAAATCGGCAGGAAGTCGACGTCCCCGTCGCCGGGAACGGTAAAGACGCCGGCACGAACCGCGTCAAGGAAGCTCATCTTCTGCGCTTTGACTTCCTCCCAGACTTTCAGGCGCAGATCTTTCAAATGAACGTGTTTTGTTCGGCCGACGTACTTCTTCAGAACCGGGAGCGGATCGATTCCCGCGAAACTGAGGTGACCTGAATCGAAAAGCAGGTAAACCAGATCCGGATCGGTATGATCCATCAGATAATCGATCTCTTCGGCGGTCTGAACGCCGGTCCCCATGTGATGATGAACGGTCAGCATCATCCCTTTTTCTTTGGCTAATCGCCCCAGTTCGTTAAACCCGCGGCAGACAACTTCCCATTCCGCGTCGGTATAGACCGGTTTGTTCTCCAGAATCGGCAGCGGTTTTCCCTGAATTGAATTTCCCTGTTCCGAGATGCCGATGACTTTCGCGCCGAGGAAGTTCAGTTTATCACGATGTTCGATGAACGCGGCGATCGTTTCTTCATACGGGCGCGAGGTGAAGAGCGTTGAGAACCAGGCATTGCAGACCTGAAGCCCGCGGACCTCGAGTTTGTGTTTGAGTTCCGTCCAATCTTTCGGGTATTTATTTCCGATTTCACATCCTTTGAATCCTGCCAGCGCCATTTCGCTGACGCATTGTTCAAAAGTGTTCTCCGCTCCAAGATCGGGAAGATCGTCGTTCGTCCAGCCGATCGGCGCAATTCCTAAGCGTACTTTTTCCGCTGATAGCATGATTGATTCTCCGTTTACGTTTTTCAATATCTGATTTTAATAATCGCGCGCGTTTTTGATCTGACCGCGCATGGCTTCATAAGCGAGCCGCACATTTGGGTCGGTCGAAACTTCGGCGGTTCCGACGCGCCACCAACTTTCGAAGCCCGGCGTCATCGATCCCGGAATAACCTTAATATCGAACAGGCAGGGGCCCGATTGACGATCGGCGTCCGCCAACGCCTGTTTTAACTCTTCGCTCGTTCTGGCGCGATAGGCTTTCAGTCCGTAACCCTCGGCGATTTTCGCGAAATCGATTGGAAGAGGCGCGCCGTCAAGACGATCGGTTTCTCTGTTTCGGGCCTTAAAAACGGTTCCGAAGGTTTTCGTTCCCTGGCTGTTCTGCAGATTTTCAATACAGCCCCATCCGGCATTGTCCATTACCATGAAATTGACTTTCAAGCCTTCCTGGACCGCAGTATAAAGTTCGCTGTGCGCCATGATAAAGGAACCGTCGCCGAGGAACGTATAAACCTCCGCGTCGGGCCGCGCCATCTTCACACCGACAGCGGCGTTGACTTCATACCCCATACAGGAGTAACCGTACTCCATGTGATAGGTATCGCGGTCGCCCGGGCGGAATAATCGCTGCATGTCGCCGGGAAGCGAACCGGCGGAACCGACGGCGATATCCCCGGCTTTCATATGCTCGTTGATAATTCCCAGCGCGCGCGTTTGGCTCAGGCCTTTTTCGTTGTCCGGCTGAGCGTAAAACGTGTCGACGATCGCGTTCCATTCGTCCCGTGCGGCGCTGATTTCATCCTGATACGCGGAACGGTAGCCTTTTTTCTCCAGCGCGCTGGTCAGCGCCGTTAAAGATTCGCGCGCGTCGGCGATTATCGCCAGCGCGTCCATTTTGAACGCGTCAAACGGCGAAACGTTGATCGACAACATCTTGACATCAGGATGTTTGAACGCTGATTTTGAAGCGGTCGTGAAATCGGTCAGCCGCGTTCCGACGGCGATTATTAAATCGGCGTCTTTCGCGAGGACGTTGGCGGCTTTTCCGCCGGTGACGCCGACGCCGCCGACGTTGAGCGGATGAGTCCAGGGAACGACCGATTTTCCGGCCTGCGTTTCGCTGATCGGGATATTAAACGCTTCTGCGAAACGGATCAGCTCGTCGCCGGCTTCGGAATAGCGGACGCCGCCACCGCAGATCAGCAGCGGTTTTTTCGCCGTGAGAACCCGCGCGACAGCGCGTTCCAATTGTGCGGCGCTGATCGGACGGCGATCGAGATACCAGACGCGTTTCTCAAAGAAATATTCCGGATAATCATACGCTTCGCCTTCAACGTCTTGCGGCAGCGCGACACAGACGGCGCCGGTTTCGGCCGGATCGGTCAGAACACGCATTGCGTTCAGCATGGCGGTCATCAGCTGTTCAGGGCGGTTAACGCGATCCCAATACTTGCAAACGGCTTTGAACGCGTCGTTGGACGTAATTGCGAATGAATGCGGATGTTCAACCTGCTGAAGAACGGGATCCGGTTGGCGGGTTGCGAATGTGTCGCCGGGGAGGACAAGGAGCGGAATACGATTTGCCGTCGCCGTCCCGCAGGCGGTTACCATATTCATCGCGCCGGGACCGATCGAGGTCAGGCAGGGGATGATCCGGCGGCGGTTCAGTTGTTTTGCGAATCCCATCGCTAAATGCGCCATGCCCTGTTCGTTGTGACCCTGATAAAAACGGATGTTATGACCGCCCTGTTCGAGCGCCTGCCCGACGCCGACGACGCAGCCATGCCCGAAAATGCCGATTATTCCTTCGACGAATTTTTCCTCGACGCCGTCGAGAGAGACATATTGCTGATCTAAAAACTTAACCAAAGCCTGCGCCATGGTTAATCGGATTCGTTTTGTCATAATTAACCTTCCGCTCGATCCGGCCAGATGACCGCGTCCGGACGCTCGACCCATTTGAATTCGGGGACAAAGGTCGGGGTGATATACGGATTCCCGTCCAGATGGCGGATAACCCACAGGTACCAAAGCGCGTAGCCCGGATATGTGACGTGCGAATGCGTCAGGCCTTCCTCGATCAGGAGCGTATCGTTCTCACGCAGTTTATAAACGTCTTCGCCCAGCTCGGCGTAAGCGCGCCCGCCTTCCGGCAGCGTCTTATAATAATAGATTTCCGGTTGCGGATGATGATGGGGCGGGTAAGAGCTCCATTTGCCGGGATAGCCGACGACTTCGCCGATAACCAGGTTGGAATACGGCGCGTTGCTATGATTAAACGTCGTGCGGACGATTCGGGTTGACGCTTCTTTCATCATACCCGCGCCGCGGTATTCGTTCGGCGAATCTTCCGGCGCGAAGAGCTTCGCGGGGAACGCTCGATCGTTTGGCGTCGCGTTATACGTCAGCTCGGTATCGTCGGCGGTTGCGCTGATCGTGACTTCGACGCCGGCGGGAAGGCTTAAAACCCAGGGACCGAAATCGAAACAGTTTTCACGTTCGACCGCTGTTTCCTTTCCGTCGTACGCGAGCTTAACCGCGCCTCGAACCAGGAGGAAGACCCGTTCGAGCGCTTCATTATTTGTATAGGTTTGCCCTTTCTGCAGCTGAATAATCCCGAAATCCATCAGCATATCAGGATCGTCGCCGCGGCGGACGATTTCGTTATATCCGTCGCTGAATTTTCGCGCCGGAATCAGGTTTCGACTCACTTGTAACTCCTTTTCTTTCACCGTATGTTAGCTGATTTCACATAAGCGGACAGGACGGTTCTCCAGCGCCGATTTTTTCGCCGCCAGTGCGATCCGAATCGGGCGCAGACCGTCTTCAATATTGACCGGAACCGGTTTATCGTTCAGAATCGCGTCGATAAATTGGCAAAGTTCTTCGCGGAAGGACTGCATATATCGTTCGAGGAAAAAGTAGAGCGGTTTATCGCTTCGGACGGCGTCGGCGTCGGCGACGGTCACGTTCGTTTCGCGGTCATTTTCGGCGATCGCGGCTCCTTTCGTCCCGAAATATTCGACGCGCTGATCGTAGCCGTAAGCGGCTTTGCGGCAGTTGTCGATCACACCGATCGCTCCATTTTTGAAGCGAAGCGTGATGACGGCGGTATCGATATCCCCGGCTGCGCCGATCGCCGGGTCAACCGTGACGGCGGTCGCGGCGAAAACTTCTTCAACTTCCGAATCCGCCAGAAAATACGCCATATCGAAATCGTGAATTGTCATGTCAAGGAACATCCCGCCGGAATTCTTCGCATATTCGGCGGACGGCGGTTCCGGGTCGCGCGAAGTGATCCGAAGGATTTGAAGATCGCCCAGTTTTCCGTCTTTCGCCAGTCGGTGAATACGGTTGAAATTGTGATCGAAACGGCGGTTGAAGCCGATTTGAAGCTTGACGCCGGCCTTCTCAGCAGCTGCCTTGGCTTCTAAGATGCGTTCGATTGTCAGGTCGACCGGTTTTTCACAGAAAATATGTTTTCCGGCATTGGCGGCTTCGATCGTAATTTGCGCGTGCGTATTCGTCGGGGAGCAGACGAGGACAGCATCGACAGTCGGATCGTTCAAAATTTCATGATAATCGGCGAAAAATTTAGGGATTCCGAAATCGGCGGCCGCTTTTTCGGCGCTTTGGACGAAAGTGTCGGAGATCGCGACAACTTCGGCTTGCGGAATGCTGTTGGTTAACGCGTTGGCATGGACGCGACCGATGCGTCCTGCGCCGATAATACCGATTTTGATTTTATTCATGAGGGATGCGCTCCTTTAATAAAATGAATATAAACTGTTTTCTATTGCCTTGTAAACGTTTACAAGTACTATCAGTATATCATTGTTCAATAAAATTAAGTGTCTGATTTGTCACCGTTTCTGAGGTAGAATGTCATCGTATAGAAGCGTTTTTTACTGGATTGGCGAAAACGGAGGCCAATATGATGACGATTCATGAATTTGGAAAAGACCGGCCTAAAATAATCGTATTGATTCATCCGTCGATTGTGCGTTGGGATTATTTCGAATCTGTGATCCCATTATTGAAAAATTCGGCTCGGATAATCGTTCCGGCGCTGCCGGGATACGACGAGTCGGATCGCAGGGATTTTACAAGCGTAGAAGAGATCGCTGAAGCGTTAGCGTGTTGGCTGCGCGATACCGGAATCGATTCGATCGACGTTCTGTATGGCTGTTCGATGGGCGGGAGCGTCGTGATGCGGATGCTCGCGAACGGGGAAATAACGGTCGGAAACGCGGTGATTGACGGCGGAATTACGCCGTACCGGCTGCCTTGGATCGTGACGCGTCTGATCGCGGTCCGCGACTTTCTGATGGTTTCGATTGGGAAGTGGGCCGGCGTGAAATTGTTAAGTCGATTCTTTACGAGCGACGAATATTCCGATTCGGATTTGGAGTATGCCGCGGGCGTTTTAGAATCGCTTAGTTATCGAACGATTTGGCGGACTTTCGAATCCTGCAACAATTATAAAATGCCCGCGGAGCCGTTGCGTATTCCGACCCGGATTCAATACTGGTACGCGGCGAGCGAAGAGAAAGACCGCCGCGACGATATTGAATACGTCCGCGAGATGTTCCCCGACGCTGCTTTCAAGGTGCTGTCCGATGTCGGACATGGCGGTATGGCGCTGCTGCAGCCTGAGAAATTTGCCCGTTTTATTGAAGAATTACTCTGAATGGTCCGAAACTTTACGCCCCTGGATTTTCGTTTCCCATTTGTCGAAAATATCTTTTAAGCCCGCGGGAAGGTATGTCAGCGCTTTCTCGCGGATCTTATCGGGAACGCCGTAGAATGCTTCCGCAATTGATGCGGCGATTGCCGCCAGCGTGTCGCTGTCGCCGCCGACGCTGATCGCGGTTCGGATACAGTCTTCGAACGATTCCGACTCTAAAAATGCGACGATTGCCTGCGGAACGGTTTCCTGGCAGGTTTCGTTGAATCGATACGTCGGGCGAATTTCATCGATCGTGAAATTCAACTCGTAGTATTCTTTTTCGATCCGCGCGCGGATCGCCTCTTTATCCGCGCCGCTGCGAGCCATGAAAATCGCTATCGTCGTTGCCTCAGCGCCTTTGATTCCTTCGGGATGGTTGTGTGTGATTTCGGTGACGAGTTTCGATAATTCTTTTGCTTCGGCTTCCGTTTCCGCGGCCCAGGCGCAAGGCGAAACGCGCATCGCCGCACCGTTGCCGAAACTGTTGTACGGCTGCGGATGATCGGTGAAAATCCAACGGATAAACATGCCGCCGTATCCGCCGTTCGGATAACGCCGTCCGTATTTTTGCATTGCGCGGACGGTCTCCTTACTTAACTTTGAACGGTCGTCTTTGCATTTTAGCAGCGCGTCCGCGACTGCCAGCGTCATGATGCTGTCGTCCGTGATCGAACAGTTCCGATCAAATAATTTAAAATCTTTGCTGCGATGGTTGTGAAATTCGAATCGCGATCCGACGATGTCGCCGATGATTGCTCCGAGCATGGTTGGCCTCCGGTTTTATGCTTGATAAATTTTTATGCGGGTTCTTTCTATCGGTGAAAATCTCATTTGTTGAAATGATAAAAATAACGCGAATTAACCATACCATGATTCCCGCGTTATTTTTTAGATTTTTCTGATATGTCGGTGGTTCGCCAGGACAACTGTCAATGTTGTTGCAGCGGAACAGAGGTATTTTCTGACAGTCGCAATGTCATGTCCGCATACTCTCATCATTCGTCCGTTGCAAAACGAGCCTTCGTCAAGTAAAATTACCCTGTTGTCGACACTTCATACGTATAAGGGGGTGAAATGCTCAGTTATTACAAAAATAACGAATTTGTTCTCGAAAAAATCGATGAACCGGTTGCGAACTGTTGGATTAACGCGGTGGCGCCTACCCCTGACGAGAAGAAGTTTTTAGTTGGGTTGGGAATTCCGCTCGATTATATTACCTATGCACTGGACGCTGACGAACGGTCGCGGGTAGAGGAAGAGGACGATGGAACGCTGCTGATCGTTATCCGCGTTCCGCACTACGTCGGTTCCGAAGAATCGGTTCCGTATATCACGATTCCGCTGGGAATCATTATTATCGATAAATATATCGTCACAATCAGCGCGACCGAATGTGAAGTTGTAACCATTTTCGAACGTGGTCAGGCAGCGAAAATCTCGACGACGAAACGGAACCGTTTTGCGCTGCGGATCCTGATGCGCGCGACGGTCAGCTTTTTGGACGACGTCCGCGAGATGACGAAAATTTTGGACGACTTGGAAAATAAACTGTACCAGTCGATGCGTAATACCGAGCTGTTGGCGCTGCTGCAGTATCAGAAATGTTACGTTTACTTTGCGCAAGCGTTGAAACAGAATGAACTGACGCTTTACCGCCTGTCGAAATACGAGAAAATCAGGCGTTTTGATGAGGACGTCGAACTGCTCGAGGATATTCTCGTCGAAAATACGCAGGCGATTGACATGACGAATATTTCTTCATCAATTTTAGCGAACCTGATGGACGCCTACGCTTCGGTTATCTCGAATAACCTGAACGTGGTGATGAAGCTGTTGGCATCGGTGACGATTATCATGAGTATCCCAAATATTATTTCCGGCTTTTTCGGAATGAACGTTAATTTCGCGCCGATCATTCAGCATAATCCGAATATGCCGACGATTCTCGCGGTTGTGACGCTGGCTATTACTTTGGCCGTCGTCGTTATTTTCTATCGGAAAGATTGGTTTTAGATTTAGGGCTGCGGAGATTGCGATGCGTTTTATTCGTTTTTTTGATCGAAAAGAAGCCGTCATTAAAACGGGTTGGATTCATGAACAATGGGTCGGCGAGATTCAGGGCGATATGTTCACTGAATATCGCCGTTTGGAAGCGAAGACGCCGCTTGAAAACGTAAAGCTGCTCGCGCCCGTGAAGCCGGGAAAGATCGTCGGAATCGGTTGGAATTACGTTGACCATGCGAAAGAACTCGACCGTCCCCTTCCGGAAGTCCCGACCGTTTTTCTTAAATCGACGAGCGCTGTTATCGGCTCGGGAGATGGAATCGTCCTGCCGCCGATATCGGATCAGGTTGAGCATGAAGGTGAACTGGCGGTCGTTATCGGACGGCGGGCGAAAAATGTTCTGCCTGAAACGGCGAAGACATATATTTTCGGGTATACGATCGGGAACGATATTACCGCGCGCGATCTCCAACGCAAAGACGATACTTGGGCGCGCGCGAAAGGCTTCGATACGTTCTGTCCGTTGGGCCCCTGGATCGAGACCGAGTTTGAACCCTCCGACGCGATGCTGAGCTGCAGCGTGAATTCGAGTATCCGTCAGATGGCGTCGACGCGCGACATGATTTTCCCGGTAACGTCTATAATCGCTTACGTTTCGTCGATTATGACGCTCGAGCCGGGCGACGTGATCCTGACCGGGACGCCGGCGGGGACGTCGAAGCTTGAAATCGGCAACAGTATCGAAGTTTCGATTGACGGAATCGGCCGTCTTGTCAATCCGGTCGTATCGTATCAAACGGAATAGCCGAAGGCAGGCGCCAAATTCTTTTTGGCGGGAGTTTGACGATCCGGACCGTTTCTTTAGTATAATAATAGCGCCGATTTCTTAGAAAATGAGTTCGGGCGGAATCGGTTGGCAAAGTATAAATATAATTCTTAAAATTTGAGAGGGTTGATTATGTCAGGACATTCCCATTGGGCAACGATTAAGCGAAAGAAAGGCGCAGGCGACGCGAAACGCGGTCAGCTTTTTACGAAGCTGGCGAAGGAAATTACGCTGGCGGCGCGGGACGGTGGCGGCGACGTCAATACGAATTTCAAGCTGCGCTTGAGTATCGATAAGGCGCGCTCGAACAACATGCCGAAAGACAGTATCGACCGGGCGATTAAGCGCGGTACCGGCGAATCGAAAGAAGGCGCCGATTTCACCAATACAGTATACGAAGGTTATGGCCCAAAGGGTTCTGCGTTGATTATTGAGTGTGTGACCGAGAATAAGAACCGGACGGTCGCCGATGTTCGCCATCAGCTTTCCCGTTCCGGCGGTACTCTCGGCGAATCAGGCTCGGTCGCCTGGCAGTTTACGCAGCGGGCGTACTTCCTGATCACGGGCGAAAATCTCGATTTTGATCAGGTCTTTGAGCTGGCGCTCGAAAACGGCGGCGACGAAGTTGAAGAATCGGACGATGGTATCGAAATTCTTGCGCCGGTCGAAAATTTCAAGGTTATTTCCGACGCGCTGTTTGCGGCAAATCTGCATATGGAAGATGCGTCGCTCAAGATGATCCCCAATCAGCCGGTCGATCTTTCGGTCGAAGATACGCTTCAAGTTCTTCGCTGCGTTGACGCGCTGGAAGAGATGGACGACGTCCAGACGGTTTATCATAACCTGAATATTTCCGACGAGACGCTTGCCGCATTGGACGCTGAAGACTAATTGGAATGATTTTTCTGGGAATTGATCCCGGGACGGCGTTAACCGGATTCGGATTCGTTCGGCAAAGCGCGGACGGGAGTCTTAGCGCGATTGATTACGGCGTTATTGCGACTGCCGCGAATGATAAAATGGAAAACCGGCTGTCGACGCTATACGACGAATTATTGAAAAAAATCCTTCTCCATCAACCGCAGTGCGGTGCGGTGGAGAAGTTGTTTTTTCGCCGCAATGTAACGACGGCTATTTCCGTAGGTCAGGCGCGCGGCGTGATCTTGCTAAGTTTTGCCAAGGCGGAGCTTCAGTTAGCCGAGTTTACGCCGATGGAGGTCAAACAATCCGTCGTCGGGTACGGCGGTGCGGATAAGCGTCAGGTTCAGCAGATGGTCAAAGCGATTCTGAACTTGGAGGCGTTGCCGAAACCGGATGACGCCGCCGACGCATTGGCGCTGGCGATTTGCTGTGCGCATAGTTATCGCTATTTAGAGCTGACGCATGGTTAAAACGTTTATTCAAAGCGCAAGTAATGCGCGCATCAAAGAAGTCCGTAAGCTGCGCGATCGAAAAAACGCTAAGAATTCGCCGCTTTTTTATATGGAAGGGTCACGGATCGTCGGCGAGGCGATCGCCTGCGGAAACGTGATCGAGACGCTGGTCGCCGCGCCGGAATTGATTCGAAACGACTTTGCGCGCCAACTGATCGCTGATGCGCAACGCGCGAATATCGAAATCTGGGAATTGAGCGCGTCGGCCTTTGAATCCATTTCAATTAAAGATCATCCGCAGGGAATTGCGGCGCTGGGTCGAAAGCGGACGTATGAGTTTGCGGATTTGAATGCGGACAGAGGTATTTTCCTGGCGTTGAACGCGGTCGCCGATCCCGGAAATTTGGGAACGATAATCCGCACTGCCGATGCGGTTGATTGCTGCGGGATTATTTTAATCGGCGATTCGGCGAATCCATATGATCCGAACGCGGTCCGCGCGTCGATGGGCGCAATTTTTTCGGAAAAGATTGTCAAGTCATCTTATGGCGAATTTCTAAACTGGCGGAACCGCTATGATATCAAGCTGATCGGGACATCGGACAGCGCTGAAAAAGATTACCTCGAGATTGAAATTCCGAATCCTGTGATTATCATGATGGGATCGGAGCGGGAAGGTTTAACCGAACGGCAAATGGCCGATTGCGACGATGTCGCACGGATCCCAATGCTGCGCAGCAGCGATTCGTTAAATTTAGCGGTCGCGACCGGCGTCATGATCTATCAAGCATATAATATGCAGCGCGGTTATCGATTGAGGAAATAACATGATCGCGAGTATTCAGGGTACAGTTCAGCAAAAACGAAAAGACGCGCTCGTCGTTTCAATTCAGGGCGTCGGCTTTCTCGTCTACGTTTCGCCGGAAGTTATTTCGAGTTCAGAAATCGGGAAGGAAATTTTTTTATTTACCGCTTTTATCTTCCGGCAGGATTATATGGCGCTTTTCGGATTCCGAAGCGAAGAAGAACTGAGTTATTTTGATTTATTGATCGGCACGAACGGCGTCGGGCCGAAGTTAGCGCTGACGATTCTTTCGACGGTCAATCCCGATATGATCCGACGCGCAGTTGTCGGAGATGACGCGGACTTGCTTTCGCGCGTTCCCGGCGTCGGGAAGAAAACGGCTCAAAAAATTATCCTGCACCTGCAAGGAAAAGTTTCGGACGAAAGCGGTATTCTGTCGGCGAAGGTAGCTGCGAACGCGGTAGATTTCGAAGTCGTTGAAGCCTTGACGGCGTTGGGATACAGCCTGGTCCAGGCTCAAACCGCGGTTCAATCAATCCCGAAAGATACTCCCGATACGGTTGAGGACAAGATACGCGCCGCGCTCCAGTCATTCAGTTAAGGCAAGATATTCAGCAAATTTTTAAGTCGGATTTATGTAAAATTTATGAATGAGAAAAATTCGATTCGCGTCATCGGGGCGCGAACCCATAATTTAAAAAACATAACCGTGGAAATCCCGCGTGAAAAACTGGTAGTTATTACCGGACTTTCGGGTTCGGGAAAATCGTCGTTGGCGTTCGATACGATCTTCGCCGAAGGTCAGCGCCGTTATGTCGAATCGCTTTCTTCGTACGCCAGGCAATTTCTCGGCCAGATGGATAAACCGGATGTCGACGCGATCGAGGGACTTTCGCCGGCGGTCTCAATCGACCAAAAAGGGACGAATAAAAATCCGCGTTCAACCGTCGGGACAATCACCGAAATTTACGATTACCTGCGTTTGCTGTATGCGCGGATCGGAATTCCGCATTGTCCTGTCTGTAAGCGCGAAGTCCATAAGCAAACATCTGACGAGATCATTGACCAGATTGAACGGTTCCCTAAAGGCGCCAGATTGCTCATTCTGGCGCCGATCGTCCGCGCGCGGAAAGGAACCTATCAGGTCGTTCTGGACGAAATACGCAAAGGCGGATTCGTCCGCGTTCGGATCGACGGGACGATTTATTCGTTGGATGACGAAATCACGCTTGATCGCTACAAAAAACATACGATCGAAGCCGTCGTTGACCGAATCGTGATTCATAAGGCTGAGAACGAGGAAGAAGCGGCGCAGAATCGAACCCGCCTGGCGGATTCGGTTGAGACAGCGTTGAAAGTCGGCGAAGGATATGTGACTGTCTGCGACTTGAGCGAGGATCCGCCCGTCGATCACGCTTTCTCCGAATTTTTAGCCTGCCCGGTTCATGGTATTTCGATTCCTGAGATTGAACCGAGTTCATTCTCGTTCAATACGCCGAACGGCGCTTGCCCGGAGTGCCAAGGGCTGGGTTTTAAACAGGAAATCGATCCCGATCTGATCGTTCCGGACCGCCGAATTTCGCTCAGGGACGGCGCGATTAACGTGCTGGAATGGCATGGCGACCGTGATTTCAATTCCTATACTTGGCAGGAAATGAAGGCTGTCGCGGCCGCCTACGCTTTCGATCTCGATACGCCGTTCGGCGAATTGACGAAGGAACAGCAGAACGCCGTCCTTTACGGTTCGAAAACGCGGAAGATCAAGATGGAATTTCAAGGACGGAATAACCGCGTCTCGTCGATTGAAGCGCCTTTTGAAGGGATTATCCCGAACTTGGAGCGGCGATTCCGCGAAACGAATTCCGATTTTATTCGGACCCGAATTTCCGATTTTATGGCGGTTCGTCCATGTCCTCATTGCGGCGGGAAGCGGCTTCGCGCTGAATCGTTAGCGGTTACGATTCAGGATAAAAATATTATCGAGGCGACCGAACTTAATATCTCGGATGCCTACCATTGGATCGTTGCGACGCAGGAATGTAAAGATCTGCTGAGCGAACGCGCGCATAGAATCGCGGATAAGATTTTCAAAGAAATCCGTAGCCGGCTCGAGTTCCTTATCAACGTCGGTTTGGATTATTTGACGCTCGACCGTTCCGCCGCGTCGCTTTCCGGCGGTGAGGCGCAGCGGATTCGCCTGGCAACGCAGATTGGCTCACAGCTGATGGGCGTTCTCTACGTTTTAGACGAGCCGTCGATAGGCCTTCATCCGCGCGACAATGATAAACTGCTGCAAACATTGAAACACCTTCGCGATCAGGGAAATACTGTTCTGGTCGTTGAGCATGATACGGATACAATCGAAGCCGCCGATTGGATCGTTGACATCGGTCCGAGGGCCGGCGTTCATGGCGGCGAAATCGTCGCGGCCGGACCGCTCGCGACGATCTTAAAATCAGATCATTCTCTCACCGCGGATTATATTACCGGGCGGAAGATCGTTCCGATCCCGGAGCGAACGCGATGCGGAAATGGGAAGTCGCTGAAGATTATCGGGGCGACGGAAAATAATCTGAAAAATATCAATGTCGAGATCCCGTTGGGAAAACTGGTTTGCATAACGGGATCTTCCGGGAGCGGTAAGTCGACGTTGATGAACGATATTTTATATAACGTTTTAGCGCGCGACCTGAACCGGGCGAAGACGATTCCGGGAAAATTTAAGAAAATCCAGGGCGTTGAACATCTCGATAAAGTCATTAACATCGATCAGTCTCCGATCGGACGGACGCCGCGCTCCAATCCCGGAACGTATACCGGCGTTTTTGATGAAATTCGGAAACTGTTTGCGGGACTGCCGGAAAGCAATCTGCGCGGTTATACGGCCGGACGTTTTTCGTTCAATGTTCATGGCGGTCGGTGCGAAGCCTGCGAAGGTCAGGGCATGACCAAAATCGAGATGCATTTCCTGCCGGACGTTTTCGTCGAATGCGACGTTTGTCATGGGAAACGTTTTAACAATGAAACGCTGCAAGTCAAATATAAAGGTAAGAACATCGCCGAAGTTTTGAACATGACCATCGACGAAGCAATTGAATTTTTCGAAGCTTTCCCGCCGATCCGAAATAAACTGGCCGTGCTGCAGGAGGTTGGACTGGGATATATTCGCATCGGTCAATCCGGAACAACTTTATCCGGCGGCGAGGCGCAGCGCGTCAAATTAGCGAAGGAATTATCCAAACGCGCGACGGGGCGGACGCTGTACGTTCTGGACGAACCTTCCGTCGGGCTTCATGCCGCCGACGTTCACCGGCTCGTCGATGTGTTGAATCAGCTTGTTGACGCCGGAAATTCCGTGTTGATCATCGAGCATAATCTGGATATTATTAAAGTCGCCGATTATATTATCGATTTAGGACCGGAAGGCGGCGAACGCGGCGGTCAGATCGTTGCGGTCGGGACGCCGGATCAGGTTGCGTCGGTCCGCGAATCTTATACCGGTTTTTATCTGCGTGAAACGTTGGAAAAGACGCGAACGCTCATGAAACAAAAAGATTAGATTTGTTATGTTGGCAAACTAATTGCAATTGTGTAAAATAGTAGTAACGAAATTTCAAAATTCGGAACGAGCGTTTCCGCGCAAAGGAAAGGAAAATTTACGATGGCAAGACGAACAAACCCTCAATATGTAATCAAGTCTTACAAGAAAAAACGAAGATTGGTTCCCTTTTTGATTTGGGGGCTTGCCGCGATTATCTTTGCCAGCGGGGTTCTGTTGATTTATTTTTGGTTCTCCGAAAGCGACGCGCCGCAACCGGTTGCGGCGGAAACGGGCGGAGAAGGGGGCGGCTTCAGTTTTAATCCGATTCAGATGATCAGTAATCTTTTCGCTTCCGCAACGCCGACGCCGACGGAAACGCCGACGATGACGCCGACTGTCCCGACTTCGACGCCGACGATTACGCCGACCGAAACCGTAACGCCGACGGTAACGCTGACGCCGACGCCGGAAGGGCCGCAAATTTACGTTGTCGAAGAAGGCGATAACTGCTGGTATATTGCGACGGAAAAGTTCAAGGTTCCGATGGATATTTTCCTGGCGATTAACGGTTTTACGATGCTGAACTGTTCCGTTTCGCCGGGACAGGAAATTATTATTCCGGGTCCGGACGCCAAGCTGCCGACGTCTACGCCGATTACGCTCAGTCAGTACAGTCCGGGTCAACAGATTGAATACGAAGTGAAGCTGAACGACTCTCTGCGGGAAATTGTTTCGAGTTTTAATTCGACGTTTGAGGAAATCGTGAAGCTGAACAACCTTGAAGACGAGAACGTTTCGCTTCGCGCCGGTCAGATTCTGCTGATCCCGGTGAATTTAGTGACGCCGACGCCGACGCCGGTTCCGACCTTTACGCAAATTCCGGAGAATTAGACCGAGCCGCCAAACATATAAAATCCCTGTCCGAATCATTTAAGGATGGGGATTTTTTTGGCTGTTCCTGCTCAAATAATGGCCGAATGCATAATTTTGAATTCCTGCGCTTGACTTCCCTTTTTCCTGATGATATATTATAGACCGACAGTCGGTCAATAGCATGAGGGTGAGAAACTGTCCGGAAAGGAAATGAAGTATGACGCGAATTGTGAAAGACGCGCAGGAGAGGAAAGCTGAAATCCTGGATATCGCGGACAAACTGTTTAAATTGAAAGGGTTTGATCAAACGTCGATTGCGGATATTCTGAACGAGACTAAGATCGCGCGCGGGACGCTTTATTATCATTTCAAGTCGAAGGAAGAAATCATGGATGCGCTGATTGACCGTTATTCGCAGGCAGTGATGACAAAG
The DNA here is from genome assembly GCA_034430295.1 of Flexilinea sp. Classification (GTDB taxonomy): domain Bacteria; phylum Chloroflexota; class Anaerolineae; order Anaerolineales; family Anaerolineaceae; genus Flexilinea. The sequence goes on along the minus strand of DAOUFC010000015.1, from coordinate 109,061 downwards.
GCGGAAACCATTGCGACGGATAAAAGCATCCCTGTTCTGGTTCGATTTTTCGCGACGATTAATTCTCTGAATATGAACGATATAGGCGGCGAAAATATCGTCGACTATGTGAATCGTCCGCAGAACGCATTGATGCGCGAAAAGGCGAACCGGATACAGCTTCAAATGATTCCGCCGCTGTTGACGGAGATTATCCGGGACGGCATAGCCGAAGGGATTTTTCAGACAGACTTTCCTTATGAAACGGTTGAAATGCTGGTCGCTTACGCGGTATTGGTTTTTGACGACAGCTTTCTTCCCCTTTCGGACGCAGAGAAAAAAAGCCGTTCAGAAGCGATCATCTATAACCTCGAACGATTGCTCGGCGCGAAAGCTGGCACGTTCGATGAAATCAAATCACTACTTAAGAGGTGACATTGAGTAACGGGTATCGGAAATTTATGCTGCTTTGGGCGGCAAGCCTGATTTCAACGGTCGGATCCGGAATGACCTCATTCGGACTCGGCGTATACGTTTTTGAAGAAACAGGACGGGCTTCAACGACCGGTCTAATCTTGTTGGCGGGATTTTTACCCGGACTTCTGCTGAGTCCTTTTGCGGGAGTGTTGGCGGATCGGTTTGACCGCCGTTGGCTGATGATTATCGGCGACGGTTTTTCGGCGTTCGGTTTGATATATATCTTTGCGGCGCTCATGAACGGCAGCGCCGGGATCAACACGATCCTCGCCGGGGTTGCCGTCAGCTCAGCGTTCTCATCGCTCACCGAGCCGGCGTTTCAGTCGACGGTCACAGATTTATTGGATAAAGACGAATATTCCAAAGCGAGCGGCCTGGTTCAACTGACCAATGGCGCAAGATTTTTGATTTCGCCGCTGCTGGCCGGTGTTTTGCTGCGGATTTGGAATATTTCGGCGCTGCTTTTGTTTGATATTTTGACGATTTTGGTGACGGTTGCGGCAACATATATCGTTCGGAAAGGCATCTCGTCGTCGGCTCACGTTAAAGAATCATCACTTTTAGAAGATTTCATGGAAGGTTTCTGCGTCATTTACGAGAACCGAGGAATCTGGATTTTAGTCCTGACGACTTCGATCATGTCACTTTTCCTCGGCGTGATTCAGACGTTATCGACTCCGTTGATTTTGTCTTTTTCCGATTCGGAATTTCTCGGTATGGCGTTGAGTATTTCGGCAAGCGGTATTTTGGCGGTGAGTTTTGTGCTTAGCATTATTCCCGTCAAAAATTATTTTTATCGAATTCTGGGCGCATCCCTGTTTTCCGCTGGTATTTTTATGGCTGGGTTCGGGCTGCGCGAGAACAAAGTTCTGATCTGCATTTTCGGATTTTTGTTTTTCTCCATGCTGCCGCTTTGCAATATGGCGTTGGATTATCTTGTGCGAACAAATATTGCCGACATCGTTCAAGGGCGCGTTTGGGGATTGATCGGGATTATTTCGCAGCTCGGTTATGTCGCCGCATACGCTGTGATTGGGCAGATTGCCGACCGTCTGTTCGTCCCGTTGTTCAGAACCGGCAGCGCGCTGTCAGAAACGTTCGGACTGGTTATCGGGACGGGAGAGAGCCGCGGGTTCGGACTGTTGATTATTTTATCCGGGCTTCTGTTGAGCGTAACGGCAATTTTCCTTTATCGGAATGATTCGGTTCGAAAATTGGAGAAACAATGTATTTCAAATTGATCGCGAACGATATAAAAAACAGCAGGCTGATATCGGCGACTGTCGTCGTTTTCATCTTCGCGGCGTCGATGTTGATGGCTGCCGCCGCCGGTATCGGCGTGCGTTTGGTATCATCGATCGACAACTTGTTTGAGCAGGCGAAAACGCCGCACTATATGCAGATGCATGCCGGGAAAATTGACCGCTTGCGCCTCGGCAGGTTCGTCCGGGATCATCCGGAGATCGAGGCATATCTGGTATCGGAATTCCTCAATATCGAAGGCGCGCAAATTCAGTTCGACGGCCGGTCGCTCGCGGATTCGGTTCAGGATAACGGTTTTGTCGTTCAAAACGAATCGTTCGACTTCCTGCTTGATCTGGAAAATCGCCCGATCGTCGCGCTGCCGGGAGAAATCTACATCCCGATTTATTATATGAAGTTGCTCGGGCTCAGCGTCGGTGATAAGGCGAAAATAGCCGGGAGAGAATTTACGGTCGCCGGTTTCGTACGCGATTCGCAAATGAACGCCGGGTTGGTTTCATCGAAACGTTTCGTCGTACATGAGACGGATTTGCAGTCGCTGGAACCGGTCGGCGTCCCGGAGTATTTGATCGAATTTCGCTTAAGCGATTTATCTCAAACCGCGCAGCTTGAATCGGATTATATTAATCGGGGCTTGGAGAGCAACGGGCCGTCCGCGATTACGTACGCGTTGTTTCGGCTGATTAACATGATCGCGGACGCGATGATGATCGCCGTTTTGGCGATTGTCGGATTGTTGGTCATTCTGATATCGTTCCTCTGCGTACGTTTCACCCTGCTCGCGAAAATTGAGGATGAATACAAGGAAATCGGAATTTTGAAAGCCGTCGGGATTCCGCAGCGGAATATCCGCCGGCTTTATCTCGCGAAATATCTGTTCCTAGCGGGAATCGCCTGCGTCTTCGGTTTTTTGGCGGCGCAGCTTCTCCAATCTTTTCTCATTCAAAATATCGAATTGTATATGGGAAAAAGCGATGCCGGCGCTGTTCCCGGACTGTTCGGCGTCGCAACGTCGTTGATCGTTTTCTTTATGATTTATGCGTACGCAAACGGTATTGTCGATAGCTTTGATAGAATCTCCACTGCGGATGCGCTGCGTTTCGGCGTGCCGGACAATAAGGACAGCCGACTGGGTAAATTCCGATTGACGCTTTCATCGCTTCCCGGGAACATATTCCTAAGCGTCCAGGAGCTGATCGGCTCGAAGCGTGTTTACATGACGATGCTCGCTGTGCTCGTTGTCTGCGTCTTCATCGTGACGCTGCCTGCCGATATGCATCATACGTTTGCGGATCGAAGCTTTATCGGGTACCTTGGCTTGGGCGATTACGATCTGCGCATCGATATTGCGCAGATGGACGGTATTGTTGAACGCGCTGAAGAAATTATGGGCGAGCTTGACGCCGATCCGGGTATCGCGTCGGCGAACCTGCTGATCAGTAAAATTTTTGACGCCCCGCTCGATTCTGGCGCGGCGCGAAAAATTAAAATTGAGCTCGGCGATCATGAGCTGATCCCGGTAAATTATACGCAGGGCGCAGCGCCGACCGCTGAAAATGAAATCGCGCTTTCAGAACTTAACGCGCAAGACCTGGAAAAGAAGCTTGGGGACCGTATCGGCGTGATTGTCGACGGCGGATATCGATCTTTTATTGTCAGCGGGTTGTATTCTGATATCACCAATGGCGGGAAGACTGCGAAAGCCGCGTTCGAGAGCGAAGGCGGCGTGGTTCTTTGGGCGGTTATTGTGATCCGGTTGACGGACGGCGTTCTTCCTGAAGAAAAACTTTCGGTATATCGCGCGCGGTTCGGCGATGTTAAAATCTCCGATGTAAGCGGTTATATCGATCAGACGTTCGGCGGAACGAAAGACGCGATCCGAAAAGTTGTGCTTATCTCGTCGCTGATGGCGCTCGTTATCGCGTTTACGCTTACCCTGCTGTTTATGCGCATGCTGTATTTTAAGGACAGGAATCAGATCGCGGTATTGAAAGCCATTGGTTTTCGAAACGCCGATATCAATCTTCAGTACGTCATAAAGGCGATGATTATCCTTGCGCTTAGCCTGCTGATCGGAATTGCCTGTACGCGAACGGTTGGGCGTTCGCTTGGGACGTTGATCTTTTCAATTTTCAATATCAGCGGCGTTCGCCTCCTCAGCAGCGCGGTGATTCGTTATTTCGTCGCGCCGCTTTCAATCGGGATCAGCGTCGCGCTCGGGACGGTCCTCGGCGTCCGCGGCATCGTTCAGCTTAAAATTTCGGAACTGATTAAGGAGTAACCATGAAGAAACTGTTATCCGGAAGCAATATTACCATGAGCTTCGGTAAAGACAAAACGACGAAAGTCCTTAAAGGCGTTGATATCGCTGTCGATGAGGGCGAATTTGTGGCGCTGATGGGCGCGTCGGGATCGGGAAAATCTACTCTATTGTATATTCTTTCGAGTATCGAAACTGCGGATGAAGGCCAGGTCCTCTTTGACGGAATTGAAATCTCGAAACTGAACGAACGTGAGCTGGCCGACTTGCGCCGAAAAGAATTCGGCTTTGTCTTTCAGCAGCCGACGATGCTCAAGAATTTAAACCTGTTGGATAATATAATCCTCCCGGCCGCGAACGATCAGCGCGACCGGAAGGCTCTCGCCGAAAGGGCTCTGGAACTGATGGCGAAGACCGGCCTCGAGGGTCTGGAAGAGCGCGGAATTACGGAAGTTTCCGGCGGTCAGCTGCAGCGGGCCGGTATCTGCCGCGCGGTGTTGAATCATCCGAAAATTATTTTTGCCGACGAGCCGACGGGCGCGCTCGATTCGAAATCTGGCGTTGAAGTGATGAAGCTGATGACGTCGCTGCATCGCGAAGGGATCGCGATTCTTTTAGTGACGCACGATATTAAAGTCGCTGCCGCGGCGCAGCGGGTCCTGGTCATGAGGGACGGGGAAATTCAAAGCGAGATTCGTTTTGAGACGGACGACATCGAAAAACGGGAACAGGCATTGGCGGAACTGCTGAAAACCAAGCCTTGATTCGGGGTGCTTCCTCGGCTGAAATGAGCTGAAATGAGCGTTGCTCAAGGCGCCGGCTTTGAATTATTTTATTCAGGTCATGCACAAAAGCAGCATCATGCATTCTGAATCAGAAAGAAATGCTTTGACAATATGCCTACGCATATTTTGAAATTTCGACTTTTGGGACGGTCTTAGTATTGCGTATAGATATGATTATAGCTAGCGGCGGCCTTGCGCTTGAACTGTCGCTTGCTAAAGCGAGGCTGCGACCGCCTGAAGGAAGATCAGCAACCCCCAAAGCGCCATGAACGCCAAATCGAACGGTCCGGTTTGCGGGATGACACGGCGGATCGGATCCAGGAACGCGTTGACGATACTGTCTACGAACCCGCGAAAGCGATTCGTCGGCGGAACGAAAAAGGGCATGACGACATAAACGATCAGCAGCGCCTCCATAACGTTGACGAATGTATTAATAAAAACGCCTAAAAACGAATTCATTGGAGCCTCGATTAAAAAATCCACAAAATCAGTCGATGCAGGAACCAGATCAGTAAATATAAGATCATCGGCGAAAAATCGAGTTGATTGACCGGCGGGAAGATTGTACGGATACGTTTTAAAACCGGTTCTATAACCGCCGCGATCGTTTGATATATCGGGTTGTCGCGTTTCCCGATATAACCCATAACGACGTAAATGATCAGCGAAAGATAAATGATGTTAACAATGAAATTGATAAGGTATCTAGCCGATTGAGCCACGTTTTCAGCCTCCCTGAGCTTTTTCGACCCTTTCCCTGGCGCCGACGAGCTTTGTCCCGATCCGAACGATCGTTGCGCCTTCCTCGATCGCGACTTCGAAATCGTCGCTTGTCCCCATTGACAACTCACGCAACGATAAGCCGAACTCTCGGTTGATCCGTTCTGCCAATTCGCGCATCCGGGCGAAATAAACGCGGTTTGATTCGGCGTCCGCCGCATATGGCGGGAGCGTCATGAGGCCGGCAAGCGTCAGTCCCGGCATCTTCAGGATCGAATCAAGATCGTGGTAAAGGCAGTCCGTTGATTCGGTGACGTTCCAGCCATGTTTCGAAGTTTCGCCGCCAGTATTGATCTCCAATAACGTTCTCATCGATCGCCCGCGTTCATCCAAACCGCGGCTAATTCGTTCGGCCGTTTTCAGGCTGTCGAGCGAGTGTAACTCGTCAAAATGGTCGAGAATGATTTTCGCTTTACGGCTTTGAAGATGCCCGATCATGCACAGCCGCGTTTCGGATGGCGCCGATTCAAAGACTGAAAGTTTCCTTAGCGTTTCGTCCGGATAGTTTTCGCCGAAATAACGGACGCCGATCTCGATCAGCGATCGGATCACTTCTTCAGGCTTCGTTTTCGTAACCGCCATCAGCTTTACGTCGCTTCCCGACCGTCCGCTGCGCTGAGCGGCGGATCGAATCGACGCTTGGATCAAATTCAGACGTTCGGAGCAGCGCGAGGCAGTCTCATTCATTTCATGCCGTCCAACGAGATTAATACGCCGAATCTTCCTGTTTTCCCGCGATCGCCGCGGTGCGAAAACCAATCGTCCTTTCGGCAGACGGTACAGATTCCGGCGACATCGATTCGCTTCGGGTTAACGCCGCAATTTTCCAACGTCAATCGATTCGCGTTCCAAAGATCGAACAGGATCCGGCCGGAATCGTCGATACGCTCGATTTGTTTCCGATTGCTCGGAAATGCAGCGCGCAGCTGTCCGGCAACGTCTTCTTTGACTTCGAAATGATCCGGGCCGATCGACGGCCCGATCGCAGCGATCAGATTTTCAGGATCGGATCCGTAGACCGTTTTCATCGTTTTGACAACATTCGCGCCGATTTCTTTGACTGTCCCCGGCCATCCGGCATGATAAACGGCGACGACGCGGCGGACCGGATCGGCGATCAAAACGGGAACGCAATCGCCGAAACGCATCACAAGCGTCACGTCCGGGCGATCGGTAATTAACGCGTCCGTCCGCATGGCGCGCGCGCGAACGTCGCGTGGCTTTGTGACGCAGGTAACCGTACCGGAATGGACCTGCCAGCCGTCATAGCGAGTCGCCAGGTCCAAATCGAAAACAGCGAACATTCGCGCCAGATTTTCAAGAACGTTTTCGTTTGAGTCGCCGACAGTTGTCGCCATATTCAACGAATTGAACGGTTTTGGACTGACGCCGCCATGCCGTGTGAAAAAACCATGCGGGAGCCCCAATTCGCTGAAAGCGGTAAATTGATAGTATTTTAAGCCGTTCGCGTTTCGTTCAATTACCGTCATTCCGTTACCTTTTTTTCAAGATAAGGCAGCGCCAGCCAAGCTGTGCAAAATCCGAATAATGCGCCGGTCAAAATGCGCAGCTGCCAGATCGATTCGCGCCAGCGCGAGCCGAATGAAACGAGCGTCGCCGGAATCATCTGGGTCGCGCCGTCAAGCACCATCGGCAAGCAGCCGATCACGATCCAAACCCAGATCGGGATCGGGCGAATCCGCCGCCCTGAAATCAGGAACACAGCGCAGAACAGCGCAATCGATACCAAAATCGCTATATCGCGTTGGCAGAGCGCGATTTTGTACCCGAAGCGATCGTTTCCGATAAATTCGCCGGCGGCGCGGTATACCGGTTCGCCGCTTTCCAGAACGGCTTCGTAATCAATTTGATTCGGAACCCCGGCCAGCGCTAGCGGATAAACCGGCGCTTCGCCGAAAATAAAAAAGGATCGGTAACCTTTTTCATGACAGAGCGGACGGTAGAGCCAATAACCGACGCTCGCCGCGCCGTGGTAACCGCTTTTCGCCAGCAGTGGCGGGATCAGCGTCCCGCCCAGGATCAGAAGAACCGAAATCATAAAGATCCAAGGATAATGGCGAAAAATGCCATGAAAACGCTTCAGCGCGGCCGTTTTTTTTGGCAGAACGGACAAGGCTAATTCACCACTTCAATCAGCGTTCCGATCGGACCGGACACGGTAATATCTCCAGGATCGTAATCGACAATCGGCGTTGTCCAGCGCCAAACCCATTTCGCATCGTCGGGTTTTACATTGACGCAGCCGTGTGAACGCGGAGTTCCGTAAGCGTTATGCCAGAATGCGCCGTGAACGGCGGCTCCGCCGGTTGCAAAAATGACGTTCCATGGTACGCCAGGCGTGTCCCATCCGCTGCCTGTCAGCGATCCGGCCATATGAAGCGAAATTGATTTCCTCCAAGGGTGATGGCGTCCGACGGGCGTTGAATAATTATCTGTAATAACGCCGTCGACTGTATACAGCGTTCCTGTCGATGTGCGGCAGAAAAAGACCTCCTGTTCGTTCTCATACGCGGTCAGCGTCTGATAACTGACGTTGACGAGGATCCGCTTATTCTCGACTTCCGGCGAAATCGGCGCGACTTCTTCCGGCGTAATCCGTCGGAACGCGCGCGCATCGGCATAGATAACATCGCCGAACGAACCGATTTTCTCATTGGCGCGATAGAGCGTCGTCCCGTCGGCCGATTGCCGGATCTCGTCAATCCAGAATATCTGGCCGAAATAAAGACGCGGGTTATGGTGCTGGATTTCCTGATACCAGGCTGAAATCGGTTCCGAGCCATAGATGATTCCTACGTATGGGACGGTTACTTCCGCCCAGAAGCCCGGACCTGCGCTGGATGGCGGTAGCTCCGTTTCCGGCTCGTTGAGCTGAACCTTGACGAGCTGAACGCCCGGCGCGAACACGTAGCCGTACGGCGTCTCGAACCAGGTTGAGGTGTAGGTCCCGCTGACGTCTTCGCCAACGACTTCGCGGTAAACCGGAAAGAGCGCGTCTTCATAGGCAATCTTATTAATTTCAGCAGTGGCGCTGGGACGTACGCGGAAATTCAGGATGCCCATTTGACAGTTGCGTCCCAAAAATTCCGCATCTGGGAATGCGTCAAATTGGTTCGCCGCGTAGGTCGCCGAAGCTGTTTGCGGAAGCAGCAAAAGCCCCCCGGTCGCTAAAGCCGTTTTTAAAAAATCTCTGCGCGACAGGTTTATCTTTCTATTCATTTTTCCCTCGGCGCGACGTTTCGCGCTCAAAATCTCGCTTCGCGATATCCTGACGTTTATCGTAGTTCTTTTTACCGCGGGCGACGCCGATTTCGATTTTCGCGTAGCCGCGAACGAAATAAATTCGCAGCGGGACGATCGTCAGTCCTTTCATCCGCACCTGGTCCCAAAGCTCGCGGATCTCTTTTTTGTTTAGGAGCAAACGTCGTTCGCGCAGCGGGTTGTGATTGAAGCGGCTCGCCGGTTCGTACGGGGATACATGGCAGTTGACAAGCCATGCTTCACGCCCGTTTTTAATTTGCACGTAAGCTTCGGCGATACTGACCTGCCCGGCGCGAATCGATTTGATTTCCGTCCCTTGCAGCGACAGTCCAGCCTCGTACGTCTCTAAAATAAAATATTCGAATCGCGCTTTGCGATTGGTTGCGACCGTTTTTTCACCCATACCGAATATTTTAGCATACCGCGATAAAAATTTTCCTCCTTCGTGAGCGGTAAGATACCGCTCTGACTTTAAAAAACAGTAAAAAGCCCGCTCGCCTGGATAAAAATATTCCGCCCTTGACGAGGGCGGAATACTGACTGTTTCAAAACCGCTTGAATAGCGGTTTATTTCTTGAATAATTCGCGTTCAACCGTCGCCCGATCCAATTTCTTCGTGCAGAAGAACCAGTCGTAGCAGGTCATATCGTCGGATTTCGAACCCATACGATCCTTCGCGACGCCGCAGGAACCGGCAGGCGGAACGATAACGTCGTCACCCGGGCGCCAATCTGCCGGCAGCGCGACGCCGAAATTGTCGGCGGTCTGAAGCGCGACGACGACGCGGTATAATTCGTCGAAATTACGACCGAGACTGAGCGGATAGTAGATAATCGTTCGAATAACGCCTTTCGGATCGATAAAGAAGACGGCGCGGACGGCTTTCGTATTACTTTCGCCCGGCTGAATCATTCCATATTTCGAAGCGACTTCCATCGTGATATCTTCGATCAGCGGGAATTTAACTTCAACGTTTTTCATGCCTTTGTATTCGATCTTTTCATGGATCGTTCGCAGCCAGGCGATATGGCTGTAAAGACCGTCGACCGAAAGTCCGACTAATTTGGTGTTGACTTTCGCGAATTTTTCTTCCAACGACGCGAAGGTCATAAATTCAGAGGTGCAGACGGGCGTAAAATCCGCCGGATGGCTGAAGAGGATGACCCAGCTTCCGCTGTAGTCGGCGGGGAAATTAATATTGCCCTGCGTGGTAACTGCGGTGAACGACGGGGCCTGATCGCCGATGCGCGGCATTGAAACAACATTATTCTCAACGTTTTCCATGATTTCTCCTGTTGATAGTTCAAAATTTTTTTGCTGTCTTTGCGTTTCCTGGACAGCATGACGAAATAATTTCTAATTTGTAATAATTATAACTTAAACACTTCGTTTGTCAAGGCTAATAATAAGGATATGACAAAAAATCAAAATCTAAGAAACGGCCGGTTTTCAATGACAAATCTGTGGAAATCTGAAAGCCTAAAAACCCGGGAATATCTTGACAGATATAGAAAGTTCATTCTATAATATGTCATATGAAACCGATTCTCGCATCCCGATTGAAATTTTCGAGACTGACGGCTGTCCAGCTGCGGCAACGCGGATTATACGTTGTCAGTGATCGCCATGCTGCCAGCGACCCGTTGCTGCAGCTCGGCGCGCATCTGTCGCTAGGTGGGACTGTTCGGATCTTTGACTGCGGTAATCGCGCCGATATGTATTTGATCGCTCGAACGCTGCGTCCGCTGACGGCTGATCCGATTCCCGCAATGAGGAATATTCGCTTGTCCCGCGCTTTCACATGCTATCAGGTTGAAACGCTTTTGTCCTGCTGCGACGCATTGGAGCATATCCCGGTTCTCGTTTTGGATTTTTTGTCGACGTTTATGGACGAGAGCGTTTCGGATGATGAAGTTCAGCGCCTTTTCCATGACAGCGTCGCGCATCTTCGCCGCCTGAGCGGCAGGAATATCGTTATGGTCGGCGTGAAACCGTTGGCTGACGTTATCAGTAAACGCGTTGATCTCCTGACCGAATTGATGCGGCTCTCCGACGATTTTGTTCGGCTGAACGAGCCGGAGGCGCTGATCGCTGAAACTGCTGACCAGCTAAGTCTATTGTAATTTCAATTTTTGGGGAGGTAAATTATGGGGAGAACGATTCGATCCGCGACGCAAACCTGGCATGAGGAGGAAAAAGCTTTGTCGCGTTTTTCGCGCGCGCTGCGCCGTGAAGATCAGCGTTATTTGGCCGAATTAATCGATCTCTCCAGGCTGCATATAGCCGAAGCGTCCTACGCTTCCAATCTGTATCCGATGGATATCTTCCTGGTCAGTATGCTGCTCGAAACGTATAAAAAACTGCGTAAAGCGGAAACGACGGTCGCTGAACTTTGCTCGCGTTTGGGAATTGAAGCGCCTCCGGAACGTGAATTTCCCGCCGTTACGGATATTTTGAGTCTGATCGCGTCGCTTGACGAACCGTTGGATTGAGGAAACTCATGAACGTGTCGGTATGCGGATGGCTTCTCGATCTGTATGAAGATGAAAACGACGGCGTTCGGCTCTGGTTCATACTGGAAGACGGGACGCGCCGGATGGTCCGCCAGCAGTTCCAGGTCGCTTTTTATGCCGCCGGGCGAAAAGAGCGGCTTCATCAATGCTGTCTCGAACTGCGCGGCATGACCGGCATTGTCAAGCAGAGCCGCGTCATTAAACAGGACGTTTTTAAGCCTGATCCGGTTTGCGCGTTAGAAATCTTGATCGATAATCCCGTTCGTCAGGCGCGGATTTTCCGTCGCCTGAAAAAGAGTTTCGCGGATCTGACGTTCTATAACGCCGATCTCTCGATTCAGACACGTCATGCCGCCCGTTACGGCACGTTCCCGATGGCGTATTGCCGGATTGCTTATAACGCGGACAGCTTCGAATTGGACACGATTGAAATTCTTAATTCGCGCTGGGATGTCGCCCCGATCCTGCCTGCGCTGCGAACGCTTTCGATTGAACCGGACCGCGTTCCGCCGCGCGAAACGCCGCGCGCTCTGCGTGTTGAGGCGGACGGGCGTCGTCCGTTTCGTATCAGCCTCGTCGATCGGAATAAAATTATCCCGACGCTGAATCGCATCGTGGCCGATTATGATCCGGACCTGATTAAGACGAAAAACGGCGACGATTGGCTCTTTCCGTTCCTGCTCGATCTCGAGAAGGATCGATGCGCTGAAGAAGCCTCCGCCGCTTTTACGGAACGGTTGGCTTTTAATCGCGATTCGGATCGGAAGATTCGTTGGAAAAGAGAAGTCAGCTATTTCTCATACGGTCAGATTATTTATCGCGGCCGTGAAGCGCATCTTTTTGGACGCTGTCATTTGGATATTCGGAATGCATTAATGTGGAATGATTACGGATTGGATGGGACGTTGGAAATGGCGCGCGTTACGGCGCTGCCCATTGCGCAGGCGGCGCGCGTATCGCCCGGTTCAGGTATTTCGGTGATGCAGATGCTGACTGCGTTGGAGCGCGATATTCTCGTCCCGGAGCAGAAGCAGCAAGTTGAAATGATTAAAACCGGGGACGAGCTGATTCGCGCTGATCGCGGCGGTCTGATCTATCAGCCGATTACCGGATTCCATACGGATGTCGCGCAAATTGATTTTACGTCAATGTATCCGGCAATTATTATTAAGGGTAATATCTCTCCCGAAGTTCCGCTTCCTGACGGACTTGAACCGGCGTCGGATGAACTCGGCGTTGTGCCGGCGACGTTGAAACCGTTATACTTAAAACGCGTCGAGTTCCGAAAAAAATTAATGATGCTTCCAGATCCGAACGCTGTTATGGCGAAGCGGTACGCGGCGCGCGCCTCAGCGTTGAAATGGCTTCTGGTCGTCTGCTTCGGTTTTCTCGGTTATAAAAACGCACGTTTCGGGCGTATCGAAGCGCATGAAGCTGTAACGGCCGGGGGCCGCGAAATCCTGTTGACTGCGAAGCAGATCTGCGAATCGATGGGTTTCCGCGTTCTGCATATGTTTGTCGACGCGCTGTGGATCTCCAAACCGGGCTGCCGAACGGCCGCTGATTTCAGCAGTGTTCTGGACGCGATATCGCGTCGGACGAAGCTCATGATCTCTCTTGACGGAATTTACCGTTGGATCGTCTTCCTTCCATCGCGCGCAAACGATAACCTTCCCGTTCCAAATCGCTACTTCGGCTGTTTTCAGGATGGACGCCTGAAAGTTCGCGGCTTGGAGCTGCGCCGTCATGACAGCCCGCCTTGGGTGTCCGCGATCCAGCGGCGGATTTTAGACGTTCTCTCCGGCGCTTGGGATGTGCGTCAGTTCGCTGACTTGCTTCCGAAAGTATTCCGAATCTTCGTTGACGAGCTGCGGCGTTTAAACGCCGGCGACGTAGCGATTGAGGATCTGTTGCTGACGATTCGGATCAGCCGGGATCCGGGCGCTTATAAGACGTCGACGGCCGCCGTTCGCGCCGCGATCCAACTTCAGGAGCGGACCGGAATTTGTACTGTTCCGGGCCAGAAAGTTCGGTTTCTCTTCGTTGAGAGCGAGTCTGGCGTTTATAATTGGGACCAGCCGCTTGATTGTTATCCGCCTGAGCCGATTGATCGCGCTAAATATCGCGAGCTGCTGGCGCGCGCGGTCAGTTCGATTCTCTGGCCGTTCGGGATTCGGCAGAAGGATCTGTGCGATTACGCGAATGGTACGCTGCAGCTTCGTTTGGAAGGCGTGTAGGAAATGATAAGGCTTTTCCTGATCCGATTTTTATCCGTATTCCCGGTTTTGCTCGCAGGACAATTATGCTCGTGGGCTTGGCTGAAAATGACAATATTTTTTCGCATCAAAGTTCTGAAACGATCCGTTCCGCTCGGATTCCCGACGACTTTGTCTACTGCGCGTGTCGCGGCCGCAATCGGCGCGTCCGCCGTCTATGTCGGTTGTATGCGTGAAGTTTTTAATATCCCGGCGAGTCTTGTCGGCCTGGTCCTGCTGATTCTGATCCAGATTGCGTTGAGTCTCGATATTTGGATCGAGGTAATTCCGTTCGAGTTGATTCTGACGATACTCGGCGTCGCTTTTCTTTATCCGATTTTCCTGACCTTGCCCGCGCTAAGCGTAATTTCTTTTGCCGTTACCGCCGCTTTTCTGAGCGGCGTATCGATGCTTTGCGGGCGATTTGCCGGGCGGGATATTTTCGCTGCCGGCGATATGCTTTTTTGTTCCGCGTACAGCAGCATATTCGGTTTCGTTGCCGGAATTGCGTCTTTCGGATCAGGTTTGGTCTTGGCGGGTCTGTTTGCTGTCTTCGCTCGGGACCGTCTGAAAACAACAGGAACGATTCCGCTCGTGCCTTTTATCTGTCTGGCACATGCCGCTATCGTGTGTTTCAATTTGCTTTTCGTCTAATTTTTTATTCGCATAGCCAGAATAATAACAACAGACTTCCATAAAATAAGAAAAGCTCCGCAACGCGGAGCTTTTCTTATTTTCACACAAATGATCAGGCTTTCGGACCGGCTTCAACGATTTCTTTCGCGGTCTTATCGGCGTATTTTTTGAAGTTCTGTTCAAACGACGCGGCGAGCTTCTTCGCGGCTTCGTCATACGCGGCTTTATCGGCCCATGTATTGCGCGGGTTCAGAAGTTCAGCCGGAACGCCCGGACAGCTGGTCGGGATCGAAAGACCGAAGAACGGTTCTTTAACGAACTCGGCTTTGTTCAGCGTGCCGTCCAACGCGGCCGTGACGAACGCGCGGGTATAGGGGAGCGAGAAGCGGGACCCGACGCCGTACGGACCGCCGGACCAACCGGTGTTAAGGAGCCAGACGTTGGCGTCGAATTCAGCAATTTTCTTGCCGAGGAGGTCGGCGTAAACCGACGGGTGGAGCGGCAGGAAAGGCGATCCGAAACAGGCTGAGAAGTTCGGCTGCGGTTCGGTAATCCCGCGTTCCGTACCGGCAAGTTTCGACGTATAACCGGACATGAAGTAATACATCGCCTGATTCTTGTCAAGTTTCGAAATCGGCGGGAGAACGCCGGAAGCGTCCGCCGTCAACATAAAGATATTGTTCGGATGCGCACCCTGTCCGTTTTCAACGATGCCGTCGATAAAATGAATCGGATAGCTGCCGCGCGTGTTTTCCGTCAAGCGGTCGCTGTCAAAATCGATAACGCGTGTTGACGGCTCGTAATCGACGTTTTCAAGAATAGCGCCGAAGCGATGAACCGCATTCCAGATCAACGGTTCGTGCTCCTGGCTCAAGCGGATCATTTTCGCATAGCATCCGCCCTCAAAATTGAAGGTTCCGTTTTCGCTCCAACCATGTTCGTCATCACCGATAAGGAGCCGGTTCGGATCGGAAGAAAGCGTCGTTTTTCCCGTGCCGGAAAGACCGAAGAAAAGAGCCGTGTCGCCGTTGACTTTGTCAACGTTCGCAGAGCAGTGCATCGTCATGATACCCTTCAGCGGCAGAATAAAGTTCATAACGCTGAAGATCGATTTCTTCATTTCGCCGCCGTAGCGCGACCCGCCGATTAAAACGATTTTCTTCGCAAAGTTCACAAGGATGAACGCTTCGGAATTTAAGCCGTCTTCCTTACCGCCCAGAAGCCCCGGAACACAAATAAGCGTAAATTCAGGAATCTGTTCAATGCGGTCTTCCAAAGCCGGGCGAAGGAACATGTTTGAAACAAACAAGTTAGACCAGGCAAATTCCGTGATAGCGCGGACGGAAAGGCGATAATCCGGATCGGCGCCAACGGCTAGGTCGGAAACGAAAAGGTCACGGCCCTGAACGTAGCCAAGCATTTTATTATAGAGTTTATCGAATTTTTCAGGACTGATTTTGACGTTGACTTTACCCCAGTCAATTCGTTTCTCTTCTTCGGTTCCGTTATCGACGACAAAACGGTCGTTAGGGGAGCGGCCGGTATATTTTCCGGTATCAACCATCAAAGCGCCGTCAGGAGAGAGGACGCCTTCGCCGCGGGCAATAGCTTCATTCACTAAAACAGACGGAACAGGATTCCAGTAAACGCGACCGGGATTTTTAATCCCATAATTTTCTAACCCGTATTTTCCGGGAACGCCAATATTTTCCATATTACAGCTCCTTTGTATAAATTGTATGGTGCGATTGGTATTTCGTTTTTGGAAAAACCCATCGTGGATATAACGCAGGTAAACTTACCCGTAAAAGAATTCCAATCAGTTAGTATTATAAACTGAAAAAAAGCTTTCGGATCAAAACCCAAGTCAAAATGCAAAGACGTATGACAACTTAGTTCTGATCTGGAATTACTTTATTTCGATACGCTGTCTGCCGGTTCGAGTTTCGAATACCGAAGCAAAGCAAGGCGGCGCCGGCGCTCAAGGTCAGACTAAGACACCAGACTAATGTGTAACCGCCGGTAAATTTGGCGGATATTCCGCCGAGCCAGCTGGATGTGAACATCCCGACCTGATGAACTAAATACGCGATTCCGAAGAGCGCCGCCAGCTTTTTTGGACCGAAAAGCTTCGTAATCAATCCGGAAGTCGGCGGGATTGTCGCCGGGCCGAATAACCCGAATAAAAAAGCTGTCAGATAAACATAAATCGGGGCCTTCGGTAAAAGGATAAGCGAAAGAATAATCAAGACGCGGGCGGCGTAGACGCCGCCAAGGACCCGCTTGTTGTCGGAAAATCTGCATATAAATCCGCTCAAAATACAACCCGACATCGCGCCGATTCCATGAACGGAAAACGCGAAAGCAACGAGCCTTTCAGCAAAACCGTAGGATATATATTGCGAAAAAAGATGCGTCTCAATCAGCGCCATATAAAATCCACAGGTAAAATACGCGAGAATGATTCGGATGTAGTTGCCGTCGCGGATCGTATCGGATAACAGCTTTGCAAAAGAAGTATCGTTTGAAGCGTTCGGATCGCTGAGCTGAAGTTCGAGTTCGCGCGCTGATTCCTCTTTGGAAATCCAGAAGGTTAACAAAATAATTATGCCGATTGGAATGCATAGCGTCAAAAGCGCCGTCTGCAATCCGAAAGACTCAATCAAATATTGTATTAGCGGCGAGAGAACCATGCCGCCCAGACCAAAACTGGCGCTGACAAAACCGGAAATCACCACTGCTTTTTTCGTGCCGAGAATAAGCGTAATCGCGCCCATAACCGTCGCGAACGCTAAAGCGCCAAACCCGCAGGCAAGAACAATCCCCAGGAATATCAACAGCGACCAAGCGGATCGGCAGAAAGGAACCCCGATTAATCCGACCAGAATTAATTTCGCGCCTAACGACAGGACAAAAGCATTCGATTTCTTTAGCGCCAATGCGCCGACCGCCGGCTGAACAATCCCGACCATCAGTTGAGCGACCGCGATCACAAAACTAACGGTTTCATATGGCAGGCGGCTCAAGTTGACAATCGCGCCCAACATAACGCCGTAATTGGCGCGAATGCCGGCGCCGGTTCCGAATATAAAGCAGGCGGAAGCCGCAATCAGGATAGTCTTTAGATTGTTTTTATTCATGCGCTTGTTTCTTAAAAATATCCGATCTTGCCGCCGATGAAACCGAGGGGTTGTACGATCGCGACCGAAGCCCGCTTCCGAAAATTTTGCGCGGTAGGGAGAGGAGCGGGTTCGGTTCTATTTTTCTGGTTTTGCGATTGCGCGGATTTCGTCGATATGTTCCGACAGGCTGCCTAAAACGCCATGGACAAATCGCTTTGAACTAAGCGAACCGAAATATTTCGCCAACTCGATTGATTCGTTAATGACAACTTTAAGCGGCGTTATCTGGGCAATCGCAAATTCCCATACCGCAATGCGGATGATGTTGCGGTCGATAACGGCAATCTGGTCAATCGGCCATTCCGGCGCGTATTTAACTGTAAACGAATCGATCAATTCGATATTCGGAACTGTCCCTGCGACGATCCTGATGACGAATTCTGATAACTCCGGCTCTAAATCTACGTTTTCGAGGCGATCCTTAATAATCAGGTTGAGCGGATGGTCCGACAAATCTTTTTCGTATAGTATTTGAAGCGCCACGCCGCGAGCCTGGGTCCGGTCGTCAAGCGGCACATTTTCGATCTCAATCGATTCGTATTTACTTTCGTCGTTAAGATCGTCCGGCGGATTCAGTTCGGCGTCGTCTAAAAAATGAAGTTTCATGCCGCCGCCTGAACTCAGTTTATTTTTTCCGACTCATCGCAATCAAAATTATCGACGTGAATATTGATCTTACCGGCTTCCATTCCGACC
The DNA here is from genome assembly GCA_034430295.1 of Flexilinea sp. Taxonomy (GTDB): domain Bacteria; phylum Chloroflexota; class Anaerolineae; order Anaerolineales; family Anaerolineaceae; genus Flexilinea. Next base: position 90,950 of record DAOUFC010000015.1, on the reverse strand, counting down.
GTTTCAACAATCGCGCGCGCAATATTCTTTTGGAGTTCGGCGCCGACGCTGTTCGTGTTTTCTTTCGCTTTCAAAACGACAAAAACGTCGGCGTTAACCGTCTTTCCTTCAATTCTCAATTTAACTCCCGGATGGGAGGAGTGAACCGATACACGACTGACGCCGTTCGTCTCGGCCGCGGTTTGAATAATAATCGTTTCAATAACAGCTGAAGCAATCGTCGTAATACCGGATGTTTTTTGCGTTTGGTCGTTCATAAATTTCGGCCTTTCCCGTTCTTATTCGCTTTAAATCTTGTTTCTTCCTCAAGATTAGCTTTAGATAGTATAAACGAAAAAGTGAATTTGATCGCGCGTGTCGCGGAAAAATAGAAAACCAAACATCATTTCAAACAAACTGCCGAAAGTGATTACGTCCGCACAGTTTTCTTACCTGCTTACTGTGAATTTAGGAATAACGAAACGATGAGATCAGAATTGCGCGGCGAGAATATACACACATTCGCACATTAATTGCGGAGGAGTATCCAAAAAAAATTGTGCTTGACAGTCGAGTGTCTTTTGATATGATTATGGGTGCGATAAGAATTATTATCATACGCATGAGAGGAGCGTAAAACGATGAATCCTGAAGAAACGACGCTTGTTTGCGCTATTCAAAAATTCGTCAGCCAGATTGAAGCTTCGCGCAGTAAAAATACGGCGAAAACTTATAAAAACGGTATGAACGTTTTTCTGGAAATGATCAGGGAACAGAAAAACATTGAACCTTCGGACCTCGATAAAATTCTGATCCGTCAATTCGATGAAACTTGCGTAAATGATTTCTCCCAGTATCTGAAACTGTATTCCCCAACTACCGAAACATTGTATATCAATGTGCTGAAAAACTTCCTTGAATTTTTAGCCGCGGAAAATATCTTAAATTTAAATCTGAACCGCGTGAAAATGCTGATCAAACGACGGACACGCAAACCCGGTATTCGTTTACCGCAGTTTCCGGAAGAAGATATTCGCGCTGTCTTAGACCATGCCGCATCCCTCCCCTCCAAACTATGCGAAACGGATTCTGAACGGCTGATTAATTTCCGTGACAGCGCATTTTTGATTACGCTTGCGGATACAGGGCTGCGGATTCATGAGATTTGCGCGCTGCGGTTGGGCGATATTAACTGGAAAACCAAGAAAGCCGTCATTATTGGGAAAGGAAATAAAGAAGCGGTTATTCGTTTTTCCAATCGGTCAATTATGGCTATGCGAAGCTACCTGTCGCTTCGATCTGAGATCGGCGAAAAATATAATTTTTCCCGGACTGCGTTGCCGCTTTTCGCGCGTCACGATAAAGGCGCCGGCGGAAAAACGCTGCCGATATCCACCAAAACCGGCAGGATGATCGTCTCGGAACGCGTCGTCGAGTGCCTCGGCGACGAAGCCGTCGGAACGATTACGCCTCACTCCTTCCGCCATTTCTTTGTGACAACCGTTCTGCAGGCAACCGGCAACCTCAAAATCGCACAAGAATTCGCCCGTCATACCAATATAGCCGTTACGCAGCGGTACTCTCATCTTGCGAATGAAGAACTCGACGACACCTACGACGCGATTTTCGGGCAGGACTCGAAACGGCTGTAAGTGCTCCGCCATTCGCGGTCCGGAACGATTCTGTTCTATGTTACAATGTAGGCGATTTATGTGCGGAAAACAAGCGCGGCGACTTATTTTTTTATACGTTTTCATTTTGGCCTTCCTCTTGACCGTTGGTGCCGTTTTTGCTCAGAAAGACGAGGTTTACCCCGTATATCAAATCGAATCCGGCGATTTCCTTTCGCTGGTCGCGATTCGTTTCGGAACGACGGTCGACGAGATTATAGCGGTCAACAATATCCCCAACGCCGACACAATTTCAATCGGAGACCTGATTAAAATTCCGTCGCTGAAGGGGCTTTCCGGAAAACTGGTTACCGACGCGGTTCAAATCGGCGATACGCTTTCAAGTATCGCGATCCGTTCGGGAATGAGCCCGGAGGACATTCTTAAGATCAACCGCATATCCAGCCGTTCCGAGCTCTACGTCGGGAACACGATTATTCTCGTTCAGCCTGAGACAATATCGCCTTTCGCACCGGTCTCTTCTTTCAATCAAGGCGAGACGGTTCTCGAAAAGGCTGTGCAGCAGAATGTCAACCCGGCAGAGCTGCGAAAAATCAACCAACTCGACGGAAACTGGGACCATACCTATCGGCAACTCGTTTTCCGAAAATTAGACGGCGCATCGCCGGCAGGGAAAAGTATCAGCCCCTTATTCGCCAACCTTGAATTGCGCAGCTTGCCGCTCGTCCAAGGCGAAACATACGTTCTCGAAATCGATCAGGCAAGGAACCTTTCCGCTTTAGCCGGATCGCTCGCGGGCCAGTCGTTCCGTTTCTTTGATGATCCGGAGAATACGAACCGGAAAATTGCCATGATCGGGATCAAGGCCGATCAGACGACGGGCCTGACGGATTTCAATCTGCAGGCGACGGCAGACGACGGCGAATCGTTCACTCTGAGTCAGAAGATTCTAATCGAGCCCGGCCTCTTTACGTATGAAATCGTAACCGGCGTGGACGCCGAGACGCTTGAGGATCACAGCAACGATATTGACCGGCAGGCGCTCGAAGGAGTAACGGAAACATCGTCGCAGCGCCTCTGGGGTTCACGCATGTCATATCCTGTTGACGAACCGTATATCGCGTCCGGATTCGGCAACCGCCGCACCTACAATAACACTGACTACCGCAACTATCACAGCGGACTTGATTTCGGCGTTTGGACCGCGAACAATATCAACATTTACGCATCCGCAGACGGGATCGTCCTTTTCTCTTCCGAACTCCCGATTCACGGGCTGCACACAATTATTGATCACGGCTGGGGAGTCTACTCAACTTATTCGCATCAATCCCAGTCATTCGTAACCCCGGGACAAGAGGTCAAACGCGGCGATACGATCGGGCTGATCGGAAATACCGGCCGTTCCGCCGGGCCTCATCTGCATTGGGAAATACGTATCAACGGGATTTACGTCGACCCGCGGACTTGGTTAAATAAAGATTTTCCGTAAAACGGATTCTGAGCAACGGTTAGGAGTATGATGATGGAATCGCGCACAATTAAAAAAACAGATTGGAAAAATTTCGAATTAAGCCCGTCTGATTTTGATTTTATTCATAACTATTTACTGGAAAAGGAAACTCCGCTTTCGACGCGCTCGATCGCCGAAGCTGTTATCAGTGAGCGAATCCGGATCCTCAAATCCGATCTGAAAAAGGAATTAGCGCGGCTCGGAAAAATCTACCGTCCGTCTGATACATATGAAATCGGCGAATCGGTTGCCTTTACCCAAAACGGAAACCGGACCGCAACGGTCGTTTCGATTCGCGAGGGGCATAATCCGGACATTGCAGACTTTTCCGTAACGAAATTCGCGTTCGAAAATGGCGACGAAAAGGAATTTGCGACCGCGTTATCGGACCATGCGCTGAATGACCTTGATCCGCTCAGCGCGCTCTATCCCGATTTTACCGACCTCAGCGATACGATGAAGAAATTCGGAAAGCCGATCCTGAAATCGATCCGGCGTGACTTAACCGAATCCGAAGATTTGGTTTGCATCTCGGATTACTGGTTCCCATCCGCGCTGTTAGCCGACGTGAACCTCGGCTTTTTGAATTTAGCCGAAGCTGTCATGGAGATGGAAAACGGCGTTCCGGTCCCGACCGCCAAAATTCTTGAAATGATCGAATATCCGTCCGACAGCAACGCAGCGCTGACAGAGTTTTCGTTCAACTTCGCGCTGAAAAATGACGAACGCTTCGACGAGGTCGGTCCGCTTGGAAAAATTCTCTGGACGCTGAATTCGCTCGAACCAGAAGATGTCCGAAAGGTCCCGCTGACGCTGCGTTACAGGCCAACTGGCTATGCGAAAAAATCCGGCTCGGTCGATTTAGATCCGCTTGACCTTTCAATTCACGATGAATTGGATCAAGATAGCCTCGAACAGCCATATAACGCGCCGGATCATTTCGACTTCTGCCTGACTTATCCGCACTGGAAAGCCGGGACGCTCCCCCTTTTGGGCGCCGCTCTTGAAATTTTTCCGACAGCCATGGAAGCAAACCACTTCATTTTTGATTTCGTCGATGAAGCTTCCGGCGAAAAAATTATGGGCTGGATCGTCCGTGACGGAAACTATATCGCTGGGCTAAAATCTTGGTTCAGATCCAATAAAATCATCCCCGGCAATTTTATTCGCGTCCGTCCGGGCGAATGTGATTCAGAAGTTATCCTGTCGAAAATTCCGGCCAGATCCTCGAAAGATTGGATCCGAACCGCGCTCTTTGACGCAAAAGGCCGGCTGTCATTTGAAACGCGGCAGCAGCAGATCGCGGCGGCATTCGATGAACGGCTGGCGATTTCAGTCGAAAACTCGCCGAATCTTGATCTGGTTTGGGAAAATCACAACAAACCCGATCTAAATTTCGAACGTTTCCTGAAATCGATTTTCCGTGAACTGACGCGCGAGAATCCGCAGGGAATTGTCCACTTTTCGGAACTTTACGCCGGCATCAACATGTTCCGCCGCTGCGCCCCGAAAGAGCTGCTTGCGGCCTTGACCAATATTGAGGATTTTACCTCTTTATCCAACCTGTATTTTAAGATGAACCAAAATGAATCCGACGGGGAGGCGGCATGAACGAACGCAAAACGCCTAAAAACGTATTTTTCAAACCTTCAATCGACACCCAATTCCATATCGACTTCGACTGGTGGCAATCGAGCGATTTAGGCTGGCGCAGCGCGCTGATCCGCTGTATGTGTGACGAGCACCGCGATTTCTTCCTGAACGAAAGCGAGACCGGCTCGCTCGTCGACATCGTCGATCCTGAAAGCGGCGAAGTCAGCCAGTGCGATACGCTCCAGGACATCCTGATAACCCACTGCGCCAAGCAAGAAACGTTTATCCAGCCGAACGGGCCGCTGACAGATTCTGTATTTCGCGTTTTTCTGGCAAATGGGAACAAGCCGCTTTCCTGCCGCGAATTGAGCGAACTGACCGGGAAAGCGCCGGAGACGATCTTAAAAACGCTTTCCGGGCCGCGAATTTATCGCGGAATCAAGCCTTTCTAACCGCAAACTCAGCCTATATAATCGATTCAGAACCGGGTTGTCCGGTTCTGAATCGATTATGATTAAACCCAACTCGTAACGCGACATTTAGAAAAGGGAGATTCTATGATAGCCGAACGTTCGAAAGTTTATTTTACGAATTTGCGTACCAAGGCGATGGTCAATAACCTACCGATGAAGCTGCAGAAGCTAATTCGAGAGGCGGGTATCGATAAGATCGATTTCAAACGAAAATTCGTAGCGATCAAAATTCATTTCGGCGAACCGGGCAATTTATCTTACTTGCGTCCGAATTATGCGAAAGCCGTCGCCGACGTTATCAAGGATCTTGGCGGGAAACCTTTTTTGACCGACTCGAATACGCTTTACGTAGGCCGGCGGAAAGACGCGCTCGATCATCTCGAGGCCGCGTACGAAAACGGATTCTCGCCGTTCAGCACCGGCTGCCATATCCTGATTGGCGACGGACTAACCGGAACGAACGCGGTCGACGTACCGATTAAAGGCGAACTTTTATCCTCCGCGAAAATCGGGACCGCGATCATGGACGCCGACATCATCGTATCGCTGACGCATTTTAAAGGACACGAGATGACCGGATTCGGCGGAACGCTGAAAAACTTGGGGATGGGTTCCGGTTCACGCGCCGGGAAAATGGAAATGCATAACGGAGGCAAGCCCTACGTTGTCACGGAAAAATGTATCGGCTGCGGAAAATGTTATCAAATTTGCGCGCATGCGGCGCCAGTCATTCAAAACAGAAAGGCGCATATCGATCATATCCGCTGCGTCGGCTGCGGTCGTTGCTTGGCCGTCTGTCCGGCTGATGCGATCGAACCCAGCGATCCAAGCTCAAACCTGCTTCTGAACAAGAAGATCGCTGAATATTCGCTGGCCGTTGTTCAGAACCGCCCGAATTTTCATATCAGCCTGGTTATCGACGTTTCGCCGAATTGCGATTGTCATTCCGAAAACGACTTAGCTATTGTTCCTGACATTGGATTCTTCGCATCATTCGATCCTGTCGCGTTGGATGTCGCCTGCGCCGACGCGGTAAACCGGATGCCCATTATGCCCGGGAGCTGGCTTGACGAAAGCGAAAAGGTCTGCGGCGATCATTTCGTCAACGCACATCACGATACCGACTGGCGATCTTGCGTCGAACATGCCGAAAAGATCGGCGTCGGCCGTCAAGCATACGATTTAATCGAAGTCGAATAATTTTTGTTATAATAGTCGGGGCGCTTTTCAGGAATTGCGCTTTTGCTTCACGCCTCCATAGCTCAACGGACAGAGCGGCGGTCTTCTAAACCGTAGGTTGCTGGTTCGAATCCAGTTGGAGGCGCTTTTTTTTGAATCATGAAAGGTTTGTCCATCATGAAATCATACGAATTTACTGCCGTCATCGAAAAAGTACCCGATCTTGACGGAGCATATGTCGTATTTCCGCATGATTTGCGCGCCGAATTTGGAAGAGGCCGGGTAAAGATTCGCGCTACTTTCGACGGCGTTCCTTACGAGGGATCGATCGTCAACATGGGAATCAAGAATCCGGACGGGAGCGTTTGCTATATCCTCGGAATTCGGAAAAATATTCGCGTTGAAATCGGGAAACAGCCCGGCGACAGCGTCTTCGTTACCGTCGTCGAGCGGAAATAAGCGATCCGGAATCACAAACATACCTTTTATAGCAGAATCATATTTTTACACAGGTCTGCTCGATCGCGTTTCAGCTGCAACTTTCATACTGAAGTCCAGATCCCCGCGCAGTTCTATTGAATGCATAAAAATTATTGACAACTAACTGGAAGAATGATAAACTTTCCCTTGTTAGAAATTGCTAACAACTTTGTCGTGGGAGGAACAGCATGATACCAATTACCGTCGCGGACATAGGCAAAGAAGTCGTCATCCGAAAAATCACCGGGAGGGACGATATTCGGTTGCATTTGGCCGAGATGGGTTTCGTCGTCGGCGAAACGGTAACCGTCATTTCTCAAATCGGTGGAAACGTGATTCTCAGAGTTAAAGAGAGCCGGATCGCGATCGGCAAGGATTTAGCAAACAGAATTCAAATAGAAGGGATCTGATAGGGATGAAAACGTTGAAGGAAGTAAAAACCGGCGAAACCGTAAAGGTTGTCAGACTGCATGGCGAAGGAGCCGTTCGTCGCCGCATCATGGACATGGGCGTAACCAAAGGAACGGAAATTTATGTCCGCAAGGTCGCGCCGTTGGGTGATCCGCTTGAGTTGACTGTTCGCGGTTATGAATTGTCGATTCGAAAATTCGACGCCGAAAAAATCGAAGTCGAATAATCATTTTCAGTGCATAATTGGAAGGTGTAAATATGAGCGAAATACGAATTGCGTTAGCCGGCAATCCCAACAGCGGCAAAACCACAATGTTCAACGATTTAACCGGCATGTCACAGTATGTTGGGAACTGGCCGGGCGTCACAGTTGAAAAGAAAGAAGGAAAACTCAGAGGCCATTCCGGCGTTGTCATTCAGGATCTTCCCGGTATCTACTCCCTTTCTCCCTATACGTTGGAAGAAGTTATTGCGCGCAACTATTTAGTCAACGAACGGCCAGACGCGATTATCAATATTGTTGACGGAACGAATATCGAACGAAACCTCTTCCTGACGACGCAGCTGTTAGAACTGGGGATCCCGATAGTCGTTGCAGTCAACATGATCGACGTCGTTCACAAAGCCGGCGACGCTATCGATCTAAAGAAATTATCGAATGCGCTCGGCTGCGAAGTCATGGAAACCTCAGCGTTGAAACATATCGGCGTCAAAGAAGTCGCCGAACGGGCGATCGAATTAGCCAAGACCAAGGGCCAACGAGAACTCCCGGCCGTATTCGAAGGATCTGTTGAACACGCAATCGCGCATATCGAAGAATCCCTTCAGACGCTCGTTCCGGCGCAGACACTTCGGTGGTTCGCGATTAAAGTTTTTGAACGAGACGAAAAAATCCTCGACCAGATCAACATCAAAAAAGACCTCCTCCTTCATCTTGAAGAGCATATTGCAGCTTGTGAAAAAGAGATGGACGACGACGCCGAAAGTATTATTACGAACCAGCGCTATGCCTACGTCACAAGGATTGTCCGGAATTCAGTTAGAAAATCGAAAGCCGGGAAAAAGCTTAACACGTCCGATAAGATCGACCTGGTCGTAACGAACCGTATCTTGGCGCTGCCCATCTTTGCGGTCGTGATGTTTGTCCTGTATTACATTGCGGTTTACAGCGTTGGGACAATTGTAACCGATTATACAAACGATGTGATTTTCGGCGAATGGATCATTCCGGCCGCAGAATCGTTCATGGAAAGCCTAAGCGTCACGCCCTGGCTTTCAGGTCTTGTCGTTGAGGGAATTATCGGCGGCGTCGGAGCGGTTCTCGGCTTCGTTCCTCAGATGGTCGTTTTATTCCTGCTCTTAGCCTTTCTGGAAGATATCGGGTATATGGCACGCGTTGCGTTCATTATGGATCGTATTTTCCGCAAATTCGGCTTATCCGGTAAAGGTTTTATTCCGATGCTGATCGGTTCGGGCTGTTCTGTCCCGGCGATCATGTCAAGCCGGACAATCGAGAACGAACGCGATCGCCGAATGACAATTATGACGACTTCGTTTATTCCCTGCGGGGCGAAGCTGCCAATTATCGCTCTGATCGGTGGCGCGGTATTTGGAGGTGCCTGGTGGCTGGCTCCGATCTGTTACTTTATCGGCGTCGCGGCGATTATCGTTTCCGGAATTATCCTCAAGAAAACGAAAATGTTCTCCGGCGACCCGGCTCCGTTCGTTATGGAGCTCCCGCCCTACCATCTTCCGTCCGTCGCGAATATTCTGCGCAGCACATGGGAACGCGCCTCAAGTTTTATTGTCCGTGCCGGTACCGTTATCCTGGTGGCGAGTATTGTCATCTGGTTCACAGCGTCGTACGGGTTCACTGACGGCGCGTTCGGAGAAGTCGAAAATACGAATGAGTCGATGCTAGGCGTCGCCGGGGCGACCGTCGCGCCGGTTTTTGAGCCGCTCGGATTTGGAAATTGGGAAGCAACCGTCGCGACGATCATGGGACTCGTCGCTAAAGAGGAAGTCGTCGGCGTCTTCGGCGTCTTGATCGGAATTGAGGGAGACGCGTTAGAGATGGTAGAGGAAGAAGAGTTTGAAGAACTCGGATCGATCTCCAATCGGTTCACGCCGCTTTCAGCCATGACTTTCCTGATTTTCAATCTTCTCTGCGCCCCGTGCTTTGCAGCGATCGGCGCTATCCGCCGCGAGATGAATAACGGAAAATGGACGCTATTTGCGGTTGGTTACATGACAGTCTTCGCCTATATCGTCTCTTTTATCGTCTTTCAGATCGGCACTCTTGTCAACGGCGGGGCCCTCGGAGGAGTCAGCGTTGTTGCGATCGTCTTCACGCTTATTATACTTTTCCTCCTTTTCCGGCCCAACCCGAACGCGAACGACGACTACAAGACGGTAAAAACAAAAACGGTCTAAAAGCCCGATAAGCAAGAAAGGAGCCGTCAAGAAGATGGGAAATTTAGGAAATTTTATCGTCGGTGGGATCGTCGCCTTAATCGTATTGCTCGCGATTTGGAAGATAGTCAAGGATCACCGCGAAGAAAAATGCTGCGGCGGCAGCTGCTCAGGCGGCTGCGCCGGATGCCATCCTGTTCCGAGTAAAAAAGACGGCGGCAAATAATAATTGCTGAGCGCATAATGCCGACAGACAGGCAAACCTGCTTTAGTTATAAAAGGAGCGAATCAATAAACTCGCTCCTTTCTTCATCTCCAAAAACTTATTAAGATAAAACCAAATCAGAAAGCGCATTTCACACGATTCATTATTGTTTATCCCGGCTTTCCGATTCACTCAAATCAAGTGTACAATCAACAATAAGAATTAAAACCATGGAGTCGAGAAATGGCGTCGTCAGAAATTATCGCAATCGGGTCTGAACTTTTACTGGGCGAAACCCAGGATACAAACACAGCGCATATACTTAAGAAATTACGTGAAATCGGGATCGATATCTATCGAACGCAAATCATTGGCGATAACGTTCAGCGTATCGCAAACGCGATTCGCGAAAGTCTCGCCAGAGTCGACATCGTTATCACAACCGGCGGATTGGGCCCGACAATCGACGACGCGACGCGCGAAGCGGTCGCCGCGGCTTTCGGCACGGAACTGATTTATCGCGAAGAATTATGGCAGGATATTCTCCGTTTTTTCAATGACCGGGAACGCGAGCCGTCCGAAAACAACAAACGTCAGGCATATTTGCCGATGTCCGCTACGCCGATTCACAACGCGATCGGCACCGCGCCCGCATTTTATATTGAGAAGGATGATAAAATCCTGATCGCGCTACCGGGCGTCCCGATCGAGATGAAATATTTAGTCGACGATTTCGTTATCGAAATTTTACGTAAGAAGTTCCAAAGCGAGGAAACGATCGCTGTCAGGACGTTGCATACGTTCGGTTTAGGCGAATCCGTCGTAGACGAAGCCGTTTCAGATTTCGAAACCTGGGCAAATCCGACGCTCGGATTATGCGCGAAGGAAGGAATTACCGATCTGCGTATGACCGCTAAAGGGATGAGTCGGATTGACGCTTTGGTAAAGCTTGACGATTTGGAACATAAAATTCGCAGCCGGCTCGGGAAGCATATCTACGGTGTAGACGCGGAAACACTACCGGAAGTCGTCAATCGCGTCGTTCGGGAAAATAACATCCTTGTTGCCGTTCACGAATACGGAACGAAAGGTCAGATCGCTTCGCATCTCGGTATCGACATATTGAAGTCGTCGTCAACCGTAAATGAAGCTGCCGTTCCGGACGAGACAAAATTCGCTGAAACCGCGCTCGCGCCGGCTGACCAAATCCTCTTGCACGTTTGGGTTAATTGCGTTGAAGACTCGCTTTGTAAAGTACAATTAACCTGTGCAACGTCGAAAACTTCAAAGCAACTTACGCGTATTTTTAACCCGAATCTATTTTCAGAGGAATATTACGTCTTCATCGCTCTGGAAACGCTGCGTATGGCCGTTCTCGACGAAGTATAGATTCGATTGGATTTAGTAGACTCGGAGGGAATGAATGCAAAAACTTTTCAGCGTTTTATTTGCGATTTCCGAAGCCGATCCGCTGATCAAGATCGGCGGTCTCGGCGATATCGGCGGAACGCTTCCGATCGCCTTACGAAATCTTTCTCCGGAAGAGACGGACGGCGCGGAACTCGACGTTCGCGTCGTTATCCCGTACCATGAAGAAATCAAGCGAAAGAATTGGCCGACGGAATGGATCTGCAACTATACTGTCGAAACGCGCTGGGGGCCGCGCGACGTTTACTTGTCGAAAGCGTTGAACACGCCATACCCGCTTTACCTGATCGACGGCGATCCGATTCGCAACACGGGTATTTATAGCGATAACCCGTTTACGGATTTAAATAAGTACGCGTTTTTCTCCGTCGCCGCGGTCGAGATGGCGCGGGCGATCCAATTCCAACCCAACGTTATCCATTTTCATGATTGGCACACAGCCCTCGGAGTCAAATATCTGAAGCAGCTGCGTCCGATCGATCCGTTTTTCAGCCGTACAAAATCCGTCTACACAATCCACAACCTGCCTTATTCCGGAGGCGATTTCCCTGAAACGCTTAGTTATTATGGGATCCGCCCCGCTTATGACGAACGAATTCCCGGCTGGCTGCGGAACCTGCCGATGGCGATCGGGTTGGACGCCGCCGATCAGATCAGCACAGTCTCCAAAACCTACGCGAAAGAAATTACGACGCCTGAATTCGGACATGGGTACGAATATTATCTGGCGCAGCAAGGCGGCCGTCTGACCGGGATCGTTAACGGGATCATGCCGGATCAATGGGATCCGGCAACAGATGCGAAAATCGCTCAACGATATTCCGCGGATCGATTAGAAGAAGAACGAGGCGTCAATAAAACCCGACTGCAAGAGGAACTCTATCTGCCGGTTCGCGCTGACGTACCGTTGTTCGCCATGGTCGGCCGCATGAGTTACCAAAAAGGCTTTGATTTGGTGATCCAGGCATTGCGTCAGATGAGCGACGTCGATTTTCAGGCCGTTATTTTAGGCACAGGCGAAGCGCCGATCGAAAACAACAGCCGGGCGTTAGCCGATATGATGTCGGATCGCGTCCGTGTTGAAATTCGTTTCGACGCGTTGCTCGCGCGCCGCCTATACGCCGCCGGTGATATCTTTTTGATGCCGTCTCGCTACGAACCTTGCGGAATTGCGCAAATGATCAGTATGCGTTACGGCTGTATCCCGGTCGCGCATGCGACCGGCGGTCTGGTCGATACGATCCGAGACCCGTTTGATTTTCCCGAAACTTACACGGGCTTTCTGTATCGGAACGCGGATGTCGGCGGAACCGAATGGGCGCTGCGCCGATCGGTTGATTACTTCCGTAATAAACCCGAATGGATCAAGCTGCAGCGGCGCGCCATGAATCAGGATTTTTCCTGGAACAAACAGGCAATCGAATATCTCGATATGTATCGGGCCTTAAACTAGTGACAGATTGGAAACAGATTTATGAACCTTGAACGCTCATCAGGAATCCTGCTTCATCCGTCGAGCTTCCCAGGGCCGGACGGAATCGGCGATTTAGGGCCGGAAGCGTTTCGCTGGATCGATTTTCTTGTCGCGGCGAAATGCTCAATTTGGCAAATCCTCCCGTTAGGCCCAACCGGATACGGCGATTCTCCCTACCAGGCTTTTTCGGCCTTCGCAGGGAACCCATACCTTGTCAATCCGGCAATCCTTCACGATCAGGGTTTGCTGAAGACTGAGGATCTGGCTGACCGGCCGACCTTCCCGAACGATATCGTGGATTTCGGCGCCGCAATTAGCTGGAAACTGAAGATTTTAGCGCGCGCTTATCGGAATTTTCAAGAAAACCGTGCGCGCTGCGAAGCTGAATTTGACGAATTCTGCGAAACGAATTCCGATTGGCTTGACGATTACTGCCTCTTCCGCGCGATCAAGGATCTTTATAACGGTAAAAGCTGGGTTGACTGGCCGGAGGAATTCCGAAAGCGCGATCCGAAAACGCTCAAGAAATATTCGGCCGAAAACAAAGATCGTATTGAAGAACAGAAATTTTACCAGTTCCTCTTTTTCCGCCAGTGGGAAAACGTTAAAGACTACGCAAAAGCCAAAGGGATTACTATCATCGGCGATATTCCGATCTTCGTCGCGATGGATTCCGCCGACGTTTGGAGTCGGCCTGAGCTATTCTTCCTTGACGATCAGTGCCGGCCGACAGTCGTCGCCGGCGTTCCTCCGGATTATTTCTCGGAAACAGGTCAGCTCTGGGGCAACCCGTTATACAAATGGTCGGAACATCGGCGTAGTGGCTATGAATGGTGGATCCGCCGCGTCCGCGCTTCGAAAGTCGTCGCCGACCTGATCCGCCTCGATCATTTCCGCGGATTCGGCGGTTATTGGGAAATACCCGCCGGGAACCCGACGGCGCAATTTGGGCGGTGGGTCAAAGGCCCCGGTGCAGAATTGCTGAACGTTTTAGAAAACGCGCTCGGAGAACTTCCGATTATCGCAGAAGATTTAGGTGAAATCACTCAGGATGTCATAGATATCCGCGACGCGTTCGGATTGCCCGGAATGAAAATTCTGCAATTCGCGTTCTCGGGCGATTCGCGCGATCTCTTCCTGCCGCACAATTACGTACAGAACTGCATCGCTTATACCGGCACGCATGATAATGACACCGCTGTCGGTTGGTATCAGACGGCGCCGGAGCATGAACGCGATTTCTGCCGCCGTTATCTTAATTCAAACGGTTATGACGTCGCATGGAAAATGATCCGCGAGGTCTGGTCTTCTGTCGCGGTCTACGCGATCGCGCCGCTTCAGGATATCTTGGGGCAAGACGGATCCAAACGGATGAACCTGCCCGGGCGCGCGACCGGAAACTGGGGCTACCGCTTTATTCCAGCCGATATCAACGCCGATTTAGCGGCGCGAATCGCAGATTTGAATAAACTCTTTAATCGCATTCCAGAAATCAATCGCATTCCGACCGACAGACCCGTTATCGAATACGGAAACGAGTAAGCATATACGCAATCAAGAATTTCAGAACGCCGTAATATGGATCGACGCCAGGCGCAATCTTTTACCGGAGAAAAGCCTCGGCGTCGATTATATCGCGATCCCATATGATATGATAGCGGCGTTTTGACTACAGCAAATCCGTCCATCGCTTTTGCCGATGGGCATAGAACATTTTTGCCCACAAGTAGACAATCGGCGTTTTCCATCCCGCGTCAATCTCGACCTCATCCGTATAGCGCGTACAACGGTCATCGATCTTCTTTAATTCGATCCTATGATTCCATACAGGGACAAACGGATTATCTTCGCTCGTGATTATTACAAACCTGTTTTGATCTATCGTAAGAATCCGGATGGTGTGCACCCCAAGCGGGATCACGCCGAAAAGCTTTAATCGAAACCGATACGTTTCGCCGCTTTTCCAGACCGGATTCGCACACTTATCCTCCAACGCAAACGTTACGTGAGGCGCCGCAATATATTGCAGCGTAGTTAATTGCTGCAACTTTTCCCAGATCTTGCCCGTATCAGAGATGAATACGGACGACTTAATAACCGTTTGACTCATTATAGCAATTCTCTCCACAACGTTTCGTCAAAACATCAATCTCATTCGACAAAATCTTACGTAAAATCGCGATCGACGTTGCATACGTCGAATCCATACCGAAATAGGATAACGTTCCCGCGCCTAAGTTTCGGCCTTTCGTCATCGGCGTATCCGAAACGTAATGGAGAATTCCGATCGGGAGCTTCATCTTGTTCAATGAGACGATCTGATCGACCGGATGACGGTTCGCGCGGTAAATCTCGCTGACGGCCGACAGGAACGGACCGGCCTCCATCTCGATATCGGTATAGCCGCCGCGATACATCTCTTCAATAAAAGTGTGGTTTTGGAGAAAAGTTCCTAAAACGGTCACGGCGCGTTGATGCGCCAAGATTGAGCCGTAGGTCAGCCAGGGTTCAATATCGGCGCTGGTAAATGCGTTTGAAACAAGATAGGTATTACGCGAATGCATGTCCTGAACCACAGACGGAATAATCACATCGCCGTAAATCCCGTTCAGCGACGCGGCCTTGCCCATAATATAAACGCCGCGCAGGTCCTCAAACTCCTCGGAAACTTTCGAAAGAATATTATACGCCGTCATCCCAAGCGGATAGTCAATATTAAAAATAAACGCGCGCGAACGAATAAGCCGGTCCATCTCAGGAACACGAATACGCGGATCGACTTTACCCGGATTAATTTTCGATAAATCGATGAGCTGCGCCTCTATATCGAAAGCGTGAAGACTGGCGATCCGCGAAATGCCGCTCCGCTGTTCGTACGCGGTTTGCTCCTCGATACTGTAGCGTCCTTCCGGCGTCGCCTGGAACTTTTTCAGGACATAATACAATAAATTCTCACGCGAAGCCGAAAGTTCTCCCGATTCGATCCGTTTCCACTCAAGATACAGTTTCTGATCGCACTGATTCTCCATGAATGATACGAGTTCCGCTTCTTTATAAGTCACATACCCGGAGATCATATTCGTTAAGCTATGCGTATTGCTTGAGACAAAGAAGATCGGACGGTCCCGGATTTCAGGCTGTTCGGCAAGAATATTGGATAACCATTTCTTCGCAGACCGCATGTATTGAATCAGAGAACTATCTAACAAGCGCACACGGATTTCGGATGAACGCTTCTTGATTTCCCTCAGCCAAAGCCCCGCTTCATCGCCCCAAATAGAACATAATCGCGCAAAGTCTTCATAATTTAAATGGATCTCTTCCGCGATCAGGCGCAGCGTCGCGTCGTCTTGAAGCGACACATCGCTTAAGCGCAGCGGTGAAACATTTTCAAATAAGTAGTGAAGCTTGTTCCATTCAATTTGAAACGCGGTTAAGACCGGAATTAAATCGTCAATATCCGAACGGCTGGTAATAAAGCAGGCTAACGTTCTTTCCCCATCATACAAACAATAACGCCGTCGCGCACGGGCTGAAACGGTTGTCCAATTCTCAATATTGGCAAATCCCTGCTCTTTAAACATCATTTCGTGCTGTCCCATGACGACGCGCGAAACCGTCCTGATACAACCCGGCAGGCGCAGAATCGCGTAAACCAACGCGTTAAAATCGATCGCGTTTGAGCGCGCGCGGTGATGAAGTACGGAATTTAATGCGGAATGCGCTTCCTCAAAACCGCTGAGCCGCGTTTCTGAGTTCGATTTTAAAACGGAATAAATTGTTCGAACGTAGAAATCAATCGCTTCCGAAGCCTGTTTAGGGATATTTCGATCCATTTTCGATAATCGCTCCTGACCGGGGAAACCCGAAGGAATTATAATGACGCGATGTTCGGGCCCCAATCCGAAACCCACTGATTCGAATGGTTCGCGGGAAACCGCCCGCCCTCCAAAATATTGTAAAAGATGATGAAGAAAAAATCAAAACCGGTGTTCATCAATCCTATGCGAAATAATACTGACTCGACACATTACAAAAGATATCAAACCGATTCAAAAAATCGGAAAATCGCATTAAAAACCGGGATCAATTTACACAAGATAACCCAACTCGAAGGCGGTTTTTCGGAACGCCGCAATAAACTCGCCGATATCCGACTGCGTTTGCGCCGCGGAAAGCTGAACCCGAATCTCGTCGCGCCCTTGAGGAACGACAGGATAGTTAATCGCCGAAAGAAGAAAGCCGGCGTCAAACATGCCTTGAACCATATTTTTCGTTTTCTCGGCCGTCCCAAACAGAACCGGTTGGATTGGATGACTCGAATCGGCCGCCAGCTCGAAACCGGCTTTCATGAGTTCAGTTTTGAAGAATTCAATATTCTTGCGCAATTTAGCCAACATCTCCGCGCCCTCCGCCGAGGTCAGGATATTTACCGCCGCCAGCGCCGCCGCGGCCGTCCCCGGCGCGATCGAGTTTGAATAGATATACGTCGCCGCCGCTTCGCGCAAATAATCGACGACAATTTGATTCGCCGCGATGTAGCCGCCATCCGCTCCGAATCCTTTTCCAAGCGTCCCGATTAGGACATCCGAATCGGCCCCGGAGACTTCCTCCGTTCCACGCCCGTATTTTCCGAACGCAGCGACGCCATGACAATCGTCTACAATCAACAGGACCCCTTCAGGGAATTCGCCGTCGTAACGATCAAGAATCGAACGTACGGCGCGCAGATCCTGAAAAACGCCCAACATGCTGAAAACACCGTCCGTCACCACAATCAACCGATCATATTTACCGACGCAGGAACGAATTTCCTGTTCGAGCGAGGCCGGGTCAAGATGCTTAAAAATCCGTTTATCTTCCTTAGCTAAATTGGCAATACGGATACCGTCAATAATACTGCGGTGGTTCAATTCATCGGAAATAATACAGACGTTCATACCCAGAAGCGAATCTTTCGCCTGTTTTCTCGAAAGGCTGAATAACGCGGCAAGATTGGCCGCGAACGCCGAAGACAAAACAATCACGTCCTCCTTGTGGTGGAACGCGGCTAACGCTTTTTCAAGCTCGCGATGTTTCGCGAAAGATCCGGAAATAAACCGAACCGCGCCCGGACCTGTTCCGAGCTTCTCGACAGCTTCATGCTCGGCCTCCTTGACTTTCGGATGATGACGGAAACCCATATAATCGTTCGAGTTAAAGATGGCATAAGGACGCCCGTTAATAACTGCTTTTGGATTTTTTTCCGCCGTAAAACTATCGATAAGGTGTTCAAAACGTTTTGAAGTTTTTGAGGCGTCGATCCGAGCTAATTCGGCGGCGATCGTCCGGTAAAAATTCTGCTTACTCATGATAAATCCTTCCTTTGATTCCGTTATAAAGCGCGAGGGTCATCTTTTCCAAATCATATTCTTCTTTCCATCCCCAATCGCGGCGGGCGACACTGTCATCGATCGATTGCGCCCAGGTCGCAGCAATTTCCTGCCGGATATCCGGTTTATACGTAATTTCGAAATCAGGATGAAGCTTCTTCAATTCGGCGGCCAATTCCGCCGGTGTAAAGCTGATCGCCGAAAAATTATAGGACGTTCGTACGGTTAACTTTTCGCTCGGCGCTTCCATCAATTCAATCGTTCCGCGAATCGCATCGTCGATATACATCATCGGCAAACGCGTATCCGGGGCCAAAAAGCATTCGTAACGCCGCTCGCGTAACGCGCCGTAGAAAATATGCATCGCGTATTCGGTCGTGCCGTCGCCCGGCTCGCCTTTCCAGCCGTTAATTCCCGGGAAACGCAGCGAGCGAACGTCGACGCCGTAATTATGGCTATAGTATTGACAAAGCAATTCGCCGGTCGACTTCGTTATCCCGTAGACGGTATGCGGCTCGAATGAAGTATGCTGCGGGACATTGATCTTCGGAGTCGTCAGTCCGTATACAGCAATTGAACTCGGCCAGAAGACTCTAATATTAAACTCACGGGCCGTATCTAAAACATGCATCAAACCGTTCAGATTTACGTCCCAAGCCAAAGCCGGGTTCTTTTCACCGCCGGCGGACAGCAAACCAGCCAAATGATAAATTGTTCCGACGTCATACGCTTCTACAAGCGTCCGTAAACGTTCCTTGTCACGAATATCGAGAAACTCAAACTGACGCACGTCATGCAGGTGACGGACATCCGACGAAACGATATTTGCGTCGCCATAACGATCGCAAAGCGCTGCGTATAAGTCGCTGCCAATCAAACCACCTGAACCGGTAATCAGAATTTTTCTCATAAATCTGCCCTGCCTGTATTTAGGTTTTCAAGATGCGGTTTGCCTACGATTAAATTCAATTTTAACCTTTTTCACCGGCTCTGTGAATAATTTTGCCAGGATATTTCCCTGCTTTCGTGAATTCCAAACCCGACGCCATCAACTTTACGTGTTTCAGGCGCGAATCCCAAGAAAATCAAAAAGGACTTCGCAAGAGCAACTTCTGCGAAGTCCCGTACCCTGATTTCAAAACCGGCAGGCAGATCAACTCAAAGCGCCTGACATCAACCGGCTCATCGGACACCTACCTACACCCGCTAAGGAAGACTTGCGACCACATTCGATCTTCCATAGAAAAGAAATTTTAACGATATTTTCAAAAAGGTTTTACAATTCTGGCACTTCAGACAGTTTCACGATTGGGCGGCTTAATCTAAATAATCCGAGAGTTTACCCACTACGTAGCGATTATTCGGAAGCTTATCCGTCGTAACGTATCCGGGTTTGCTCTTGATCAGCGCCGGAATCCGATTGATCAGATTAGCGCAAGTCAGTTCCACGGTCGCCGGCCGGTCGACATGGATCGAGACTTCCGGTTCGCCGTAAAACGACCAATCGTTGCGGTCAAAATCGTCCGGTCCGTAAACTTTGCCGATACACTCCGTTTCAATCGTAATGCCTTCTTTTGTCTCTGTCGTCACGATAGCGTTCATACCTGTCGGCTCGCCCGCTTTAATCGTCATTTCGAGCGTAGAACTTACGAGGTCTTCATTATGTGTCGTCGCGACGCATTTCTGCACCTGAGAAACGGGCGTAAGGCCGAGACGCTCGCAAAGCCAACCATTCTGATTCCACATATAACTCGGAACGTATTCCCCGGATTCGACCAATTTTTTCTGATCATCCGAAGAGAGATCGTTATATTTACCGATCTGGTCCCGGAATTCTTCCTGCGTTAAACCAGCGCCGTGGCCATGAGCCAGGGCAATTCCATAATCTTCAACGTTATAGCTGCTGACCCCTTTGATTTTATCGATCCGTTGGATCGAACCCGCTAACGTATCGATTAAAACACCCCAATACATATCCGGATAACCGCTTCCTGCCAAAGTGACGCCGTTGTCTTTGGCGAGACGGTCCAATTCTTTCGTCAATTCCGGATTCGAATTCCAGGGATATATCGCTTCTTCGCAGGTACTGATTGCGTTGACGCCGCTCTTCGCACAAGCGACAAAAGCGTTCTTGATATCCGACAGCAAGCTCATCGTCGCGACAACACACGCGGCCGGTTTTTCTTCTTTCAGTATTTTCTCCGCGTCTTTGGCGTCGGAAATTTTAACGCCGTATGTCTTCATTCCCATAAACTCGCCGATGTCCTTGCCGATAACCTTCGGATTCACGTCAAACGCGGCCACGATCTTCGCGCCTTTTTCAATCAAATAACGCATCAAATAATGGCTCATTTTGCCGCAACCGAACTGCGCAACCTTCAACTCTTTCATAGCTATTCTCCTTTGATTAATGCTCCTTTTAATTAACAAATTATAATAAACGCAAGATTTACGGTCAAGTGGTCAGAATACGCTTCAGCTCAGGGTGCTGTAAAAATAACTGCCGACGCATGGCGAAACAAAAAAAGCCATTAACGTCAATCACGCGCTGCAAAAATCAGCTTTCCGCAAGTTGTTATTAAATAGCCTTTCGTCTTTTTTACGGCGAGGGAAACCGTCTGATAAGATTTGCGACGGAAGATTATGACGATGACCATCACGATTGGGGGACACACCGCAGATTGATCAGCATTTACTGAATTATTTAGAAGAACCGCAATATAATATATCAGCGGAGGGTCCCATGATCCGATTTAACAGCGATTATACCGAAGGCGCGCATCCAAAAATTCTCCAGCGCCTGATTGAGACAAACGAAGCTCAAACCGACGGCTATGGCGCGGATGAATATTGCGAACGTGCCCGGGAATTAATCCGGGACGCGTGCGCCGATCCGAGCGTTGACGTCCATTTTCTTGCCGGCGGAACGCAGACAAACCTGACGCTAATTACCGCAGCATTGCGTCCGCACCAAAGCGTTCTCTCCGCCGATTCTGGCCATATCTTCAGTCACGAGACCGGCGCAATCGAAGCCGCCGGGCATAAATGCGAAACGCTTCCCACAGAAAGCGGGAAAATCCGCGCGGCGGACATCGCGGCAAAATTGGAAAATCATCACCGCGACGAATCATTCGAACATTCCGTTCAACCGAAATTGATTTATCTCTCACAGCCGACCGAATACGGAACGCTCTATTCTTTTTCCGAACTTACGCAAATCCGCAAAGTCTGCGATCGATATGGGTTGATTTTATACGTAGATGGGGCCAGGCTGAGCTATGCGCTGACATCAAGCCGGAACGATATTAATTTAGCGACGCTGACGCGGCTTGCGGATGCGTTTTATATCGGGGGAACCAAAGCCGGTTTACTCTTCGGCGAAGCGCTTATCCTCCGGAACCCGCTGCTTAAACCCGATTTTCGTTATATCCAAAAACAGCACGGCGGATTGCTCGCGAAAGGGCGGCTCTTAGGCGTTCAATTCGAAGCGCTTTTCAGCGACCGGCTGTTTTTTGAAATCGGCGCCCATGCGAACTCGGTAGCCGAACGGATCCGAACCCGACTCAAAGAGATGGGCGTCAGGTTTTTAGTCGATTCGCCAACCAATCAACTCTTCCCGATTTTCACCGACCGGATGATTACGGAGCTTCGGAAAAATTTTGCCGTCAGTTATATTCAGCGCATCAATGAAACCGAAAGCTGTATCCGGATCTGTACGCACGGCAGAACAAAGGTCGCGGATGCAGACGCATTACTATCCGCAATTGAAACGTTGCTATAACCGCGAAAGGCATTCATCAGAGGCACAAACCGCCCCGGACGCATGCCGATTCAGCGTTATAATATGATCCGCAAACAGGAGAAATTATTATGATTGTAAAATTATTAGCCGGAATTTTGACATTGGTCGCCGTCATTATCATCGCGTTGATCGGTTATGTTAAAGCGCCGCCGGATCGCGCTTTTATCATTTCCGGTCTTCGGCGTAAAGTTGTCGTCGGAAAAGCCGCGGTTCGGATTCCGTTTTTTGAACGTCTAGATAAACTTTCGCTGAAAGTTATGTCGGTTGATGTTAAAACGGGAACGGCCGTGCCGACGAATGATTATATTAACGTCAGAGTCGACGGAATTGTCAAGATCAAAATTTCGAGCGCGCCCGCCATGATCGAAAAAGCCGCTCAGAACTTCCTGAACCAAACGGAAGATTATATTATCGCTCAAGTCAAAGACGTACTCGAGGGGAATATGCGCGAAATTATCGGCCAACTGACCCTACCGACAATGGTTCAGGACCGGAAGCTGTTCGGAGAAAAGGTTCAGGAAAACGCCGTCCCCGATCTGGAAAAGCTGGGGCTTGAGATCGTTTCTTTCAATATTCAGTCGTTCGAAGATGAAAACGGAGTCATCGAAAACCTCGGTATCGAAAACATCTCGAGCATTCGAAAGGAGGCCTCGATTGCAAAAGCGAACGCCGATAAGGACGTCATCGTTGCGCAGGCAAACGCGAACAGATTAGCAAACGACGCCGAAGTTGAATCGCAACGAATTATCGCCGAAAAACAGAACGAACTGGCAATTAAGAAAGCGCAATTAAAGGCGGAAGCGGACAAACAGCAAGCAGAAGCCGACATGGCGTACGATATTCAGGCGGAAGAGCGAAGAAAAGATAAGGAAATAAAATCCGCGGAAGCAAACCTCATCCGCGAACAAAAACAGATTGAAATTCAAAAGGCGAAGCTCGACGCGGAGCAGAAGCAAGCGGCCGACGTTCAGCTGTATCAAAGACAGAAAGACGCTGAGGCGAGACTGTTTGAAGAACAAAAAATCGCGGAAGCAATCAAAATCAAAGCCGAACAAGAGGCGGAAGCAATCAGACTGAAAGCGCAAGCCGAGGCGGACGCGAGAAGACAAGTCGGCATTGCCGAAGCCGAAGCGCTGCGGGCGAAAGGACTTGCGGAAGCGGAAGCGATCGATAAGAAGGCGGAGGCGATGAAAAAATACGGCGAAGCCGCCGTACTCGAAATGTACTTTAAAACTTTACCGGAAATATCAAAAAATATTGCGGCGCCGCTCACCAACGTCGATAAAATTACGATGTACGGCGAGGGAAACAACGCGAAATTGGTCGGCGATATAACGAAATCGCTAACGCAAATAACGGATGGGCTGAATGACAGCCTCGGCGTTGATGTAAAATCGCTGCTGTTGGGTTTCCTCGGAAATAAATCCCTTCCTCATTCTGCGATCGAACCAGCTTCGGATGGGGAAAACCAACCGGCGGCATAAATATGGGAAACCGAGCGCAACAAGTCCGCTTAGTCGGAAATCAGAGGCTAAACTAAAGAATAAAAATCGTGGGCTGAAAACCCACGATTTTTTGTCTCGGTATATTGAAGAGACGAAAAGGATTACAGGACAGTTTTCCAAAGCCCATGCAGATTACAATATTCGTAAACCGCAAGCGCTTCATCGTCGGCGACCGTAAAAACGGCTTTCGGCGCGTCGCCCGCATGTAAATACTTGATCTGAAAACCTTTTTTCGTCTCAAGAACAATAAATTCAATCCAATGTTCCGGGAGCATCGGATGCTCAACTGTACCGATAACGACGTCGATTTTATCTCCGTTGACGGTAACCGCCGGGACGTGTTTTTCTTTCGCGGCGTCAACCGTATTGGCGACGATCGGTTTCATCGGCTCACCGCAGCAAATCGTCGGGACATGCTTCGGATTGCTGATTTCGACAGCAATTTTTTTACAATGTTCGCAATACAAAAAATTCAATTCCATTTTTTCTCCTCAAGAATAATACAAAAACAATTGTTTACGTTAAAAAAAATTGTATCACATTGAAAAACGGATTCTGCAAAATTAGTTGTAATTAATTTATTAATGGAATTGTTCCAATGCAGGCGCGTTTTATGAAATCATCAGGAACCTGTCACGGAAATTGCCCTTTTCACGAAACTCATTATAAGACGGGTGCCGGGACGAATCTGAAGAAATAATCGATTCATCCGAAATTATCGCTTAGAATGTTAACCATGATGCGAAATCGAAAAACCATCCTGCTTATAGCGCTCTTATTCCTTTTCACCGCGCTGGCGGTAACCGGCTGCGACGCGAAGCGGAACGAACTCATCCTGGGACTTTTCCAAACCGATACGCCCGTTCCGCCGACCGCGACTGCAACTGTCTTCGTTCCGCCGACAGAGACGCCCAGACCGACGGAGACGCCGCAGCCGCTCGAGGAACTCAAACCGGCAGATCATTATTACTTAGCCGGCGATCTCGATAAAGCGCGCCGCCAATTCCGGCTCATGGCAGATTCGACGACAAGCGAAACAGACCGCGCTGCGGCACAACTCGGCTTAGCCCGTATTGACGCAGCCGAGGGCAATCATGAAGCCTGCCAGAATCGATTGATTGACGCGCTGAACGAAACGGAAGAGTCCGAAATCAAAGGGCCGATGTGGTACCAAATGGCCGAATGCGTTCATGCGCTGAAGCTCGTTCATGAAGAAATCAACGCGCTGACCGAATACCTGAAAGCCGTTCCGGATAGCCGTTTGGCTTTCGAGATTCAGGAGCGGATTGGCGATCGTTATTTCGAAATTCAGGAGTACGAGACCGCAATGACGATTTATTCAGGATTGGCAGAAAAAGTCGATCTGATCAATGGAAGTCAAATCTGGATGAAAGTCGCCGACACCTTCTTTATTCAGAACGATTATTCAAACGCGCTGCTGATTTGGGTCAAAATTTACGACACGAACACGAATGAGGAACTGCGCGCCCGGATCAACAACCTGATGGCGAAAACGTACGAAATAATCGGCTCGCAGGAACAGGCTTTCGCGCGTTATCAGGATAGCGTCAATAATTATCCGCGTGCCGTAAATTCGTTAACCGCGCTGCAAGCGCTGAACGACGCGGAAGAGGAAGTCAATCAGTTCCAAGCCGGATTAATTTACTATTACCGCGCGAATTATAAGCTGGCTTCAACCGCTTTTTACCGCTATCTTGAAAGCGGGGCGGGATATGACGGCGCGCTGTATTACTATTTGGGCGTTTCGCAAATGTACATCGGCAACTATGCCGAAGCGATCGACGCCTTCGAAAACCTGATTGAAAAGTTTCCGGAAGACCCTTTTTATCCGTCGGCCTGGGAAGAAAAAGCCTACGTCCAATGGTATTACATGGGGAATCACCAGCTTGGTGCAGATACGCTTTTAGCCTACGTCGCCAAACATCCGGATCAACCGCCCGCGCCCGATTATCTTTTTCAGGCCGGGCGCGTATTGGAAACAGCCCGGAGATTAACCGATGCCGCAGAGCAATGGGAACGGCTGATCGACGAATATCCTTCGTACGAAGGCAGCGAAGAAGCGCTTTATTTAGCCGGAATCGCGCGTTATCGAAGCGGAAACTATGACGCGGCGACAGCGACGTTCAACCGCGCCTTATTGATCGCGACCAGTAACGCAAATCTCGCGAAAGCCAATTTCTGGATCGGGAAAACGTACGAGAAAAAAGGCGATCTTGAATTCGCACAAAAATATTACAAAGAGGCCGCATCATCCTCGCCGACTGATTACTATACAGAACGCGCTGCCGATAAATTAAATTCCGTCGAACCGCTTAATTTCGCGCCGCCGAATGCGGCGCTATCGGACGACATTTCCAACGAGCGAATGATCGCCGACCAGTGGATGCGGCTGACGTTCGCGATCGGCCCGTCGATTGATTTGGATTATCCGACGCTTCTTTCCGGCGACAGCGGATTCCAACGCGCGGAAGAGCTCTATCGTCTCGGTCGGTATCAGGATGCGCTGGATGAATATAACGAGGTGCGGTTCCGGTTTGAAGCCGATCCGATCGCGTCATACCAGCTCCTGAATACGCTCGTCCGTAAAGAAATCTACCGACCGGCCGTTTTTATCAGCCGCAATATTCTGACCTTGGCCGGATTACTCGAAGACGCGCGAACGCTCACAGCGCCGAACTATTTCAATCGGATCCGCTTCGGAGCCTGGTACGCTGAAGAAGTCCTCGAAAGTTGGGATGAATTCGAGATTCATCCATATATCCTGTACGGCATCATGCGGCAGGAAAGCATGTACGATCCGTGGGTGTCCTCCGCTGCCGGAGCGCAGGGCTTGATGCAGTTCATGCCCGCGACCGGGCAGGAAATGGCAGCTGCGCTCAAATGGCCAAAAAATTATCAGCAAGACGATCTCCTGCGCGCCGCTGTATCGATTCGATTCGCCGGAAAATATCTTTTCGGGCAATACGCTTATTTTGGCCACAATCCGTATCAGATGTTGGCGGCGTACAACGCCGGAGCCGGAAACACGTTAAAGTGGGTCGAACTGGCGGATAACGATATCGATCTGTTCCTGGAAGTTATTCGGTTTGAAGAGACGCGCCGATATATCCGCCATGTTTACGAAAATGCAAAAATGTACGAACGGTTGTACCGGTAATTACAGCCGTTCGGAAAAGTTGATCCAATCGCGTTACGCGCTACAAGAATCTCAGGAACGCGATTGCTTCGTCGCGGTTACGGATATCGCCGGTGATTTGTGCTTCGATCAACTTTTCTTTATATATTCCAACCTGCGGACCCTCGTCTAAATTCAGAAGGCGAATAATTTCCACGCCCGTTAGAAGCGGCGTCGGACGAATTACGCTCTGATACCGATTAAAGCGCGCGTCAAGGAACGGAACAACCCGATCAATCGCCGCCATCCATTCGTCAGAATCGCTTTCCCTGACTGCCTTTTGATACGCCTGAACTAAAAACAACAGAATTCCCTCAATACCAGATCCGTCATTTTTCCGAAAATATCGGTAAATCATCACGTCTTCATTGCCGATGAAACTTCCGTCGTTATGAGCCTGAAAAATCGACGCAAGCGCTTCCGCTGCTGAAATAGCTTTTGCGATTGTCTCGATCTCCCAAGCGCTGAGGCAAATTCTCTTACTGCGAAATTTGAGAATTTTCGCGATCGGATCTGTCTTCGGATCAACTTTATAGAATCCGGCTAAAAGTGTGAAACGAGCCAGCGAGCGCCGAGCGCGCAGATAATTCCGCTCTTCGTCAAAATAATCCCGCAAAGCGTCGCGAAAAGCGCCGAGTTTTAAAACCGCGTATCCGGAAATCAGATTCGACGATTCATCCTCATGGAAATCGCTCGTCAAAATTGTTAGCAGATGTTCCAGTCCGCGCATGCGGTCGATCAAATCATCCGTCGTCAGCGGCGAATCGTTCGGGAAAAGGAAATCCAATATCGCGAACCGCTCCATCAATCGAATCGCGGAAACGGTCTTACCCAGATTCAAAATCTTAAACAATTCGTCACGGTAACGCTCCATAGAGCAATTCGCCAAGAAGACGGGAATCGCTTCCATCTCCCGCAACAGCTCGTCGTCCAACGTCAGATTATATTCGAGCGAAAAACGCAGCCCACGCAGCGCGCGGATCGGATCTTTCCGCAAACTGTCAGGCATACACATCCGCAGCCTTTTTTCCCGCAGATCCGCAATCCCGCCGACCAGATCGATGAACGATTGTCTGTCGCGGAAATCAACAGCGATCGCATTAACGGTAAAATCACGATTCCGCAAATCGTCTTCGAGCGATTCGCCAACAATTTTCGCAAAATCAAAATGGATAAACCGTTTCCGATGCTGAACAATCACGCGAGCGATATCCCGGTCTTCGTCCATCACGTAATACTTCCCACCGAATTCATCAGCAACCCGCTTCGCGACCTGACGGACGAATCCCTCCAAAACAAAATCGTAATCATGCAACGGCCGATTCAGAATTAAATCGCGGACCGCCCCGCCGACAAGGTACAACATCACACCCGTCGGAACGACAGACGAAATCCGATTCAGATAATCGTAATAACCGTGTTCAGAATCGCTCATTCTTCTTTTCGCTTGATTTCTTCCAATTTGTTCAAATCGACCACGCCGATAAACCGCAAGTTACGATAATAATCGTCCAAATCTAAACCATACCCGTAAACAAATTTATCCGGAATATGAAACCCGCAATAACGGACCGGTATTTCAACTTCGCGACGGTCCGGCTTATCCAAAATCGTACAAACGCATAAACTTTTCGGTTTCCGCGTCGAAAGGACGTTGATAACCGCGTTCAACGTTCGGCCGCTGTCAATAATATCCTCTACAATGATAACATTAAGCCCTGAGATCGAGGTATTCAGGTCATAAGTAATCCGAACGTTCCCTGACGATTCCCGAACGCCGGCTCCGTAGGAAGAAACCGCCATAAATTCAATCTTATTCGGAACCGTCACTTCGCGCATCAAATCGATCAAAAAGACAACGCCTCCGCGCAGGATACAAACAAACACAATTTCTTCGCCGGCGTAATCGCGCGAAATTTCGGCGCCTAATTCTTTAATCCGCTTTTGCAGCGTTTCTTCATCGATTAATACTTCGGCTAAGACGTCCTGATACGAATACACGACCGACTCCTTACATAAATATTATCTACGCGAAATTTACGCCTTTCGTCCATCTCCACGCATAACGACATGGTGAAACCGGCAACGCGCCTCATACATTTCATCCGCACCGACAATCACAACCGGATCGTCCATATCCGCCGGCTTCCCGTTTACGATTCGCTGCGTCCTCGTCGCCGGCTTTCCGCAAACCATACAAATCGCGGTCAATTTATCGACCCGTTCCGCTTTCGCAATCAACGTCGGCATAACTCCAAACGGGATACCACGGAAATCCATATCTAATCCGGTCAGAATCACGCGAATCCCATCGGCGGATAAACGGTCGACAATCTCGACGATAGAGTCGTCGAAAAACTGCGCTTCGTCAATACCAATAACGGTCGTTCCCTGAGCTAAGAACTGATAAAGATCGCCGATTTTGTCGATCGAAAGCGCGTCAATCTCGATCCCGCCGTGAGAATGAACGCGTTCCATGACATAGCGGTCGTCGATAATTGGTTTAAAAACCTGAACTTTGTTTTTAGCGATAACGGCTCGTCGTAAACGGCGGATCAGTTCTTCCGTCTTTCCACAAAACATCGGACCGCAAATGACCTCGATCGGCGCAGGTTGTTTATCCATCATTTCTTTAAACAGCTCCATCCATTAAGGTAGTCTAAAAATCCGTTCGATATTGTACATTATAAATTGCCTTCAGAAAAGCATGCCGGATCCGGAAGGTTTTGGTTCGCCTTCAAACGCTGCGAAAATTTGACTATAATAACGCGCGATTTCGCTTGCGATCATCGTTCGGTTTTCCGAAGATTTACGGCGAAAAATATCCCCTGCCTGACCATGGAACCAGACCGCCGCCAGAGCCGCGTCAAGCGGAGCGTACCCCTGCGCGATCAAGCCGGCAATCGACCCGCTCAGAACATCGCCGCTCCCCGCTTTCGCTAAAACGGCGTTCGCGAACGGAGCGGCGCAGGTAAACCCACGGGGCGCCGCGATACAAGTATAAGCGCCCTTCAGAACCACGATCACGTTCCATTCGCGGGCTTTTTCCTCCGCTAAACGGATTCGGTTCGTCTGAACCGCAGCGATGGAGCAACCGCACAACCGCGCCATTTCGCCCGGATGCGGCGTCAGGATGGCATTCGGCGGCAACCGTTTTAAAAGCTCGGTATGTCCGGCTAAATAATTCAGCGCATCCGCGTCAATCACCGGACAGCGTATTTTCCCCAATATCTCCGGCGCGAAAAATTGATTGAGAAACGCGGTCGCCGCCCGGCCAGTTCCCAAACCGGGACCGACGAGCCAAGCCGAACGATCTTTATCCGGAAGGCGGCTCTCGAGTAAGCGCCGGTCGTCGTTCTCATTTCCTGAATAAACGTCCCAAATTGCTTCAAGCAAACGGTCTCCGACCGCGTTTCGGACCGTTTCGCTCGTAATAATTTCGACCAGTCCTGCTCCGATCCGGTACGCCGCTTCGGCCGATAAACTGACCGCGCCTAAATAATTTTCACAGCCTCCAAAAATGCGTGTCACCCCAAACGCGCCCTTATGTGAGATATCAGGGCGGCTCCGGATCAATTTCCGAATGAACGATTCTGTCAGCCAGCGGCGATGAATCCGGCTGTAAACTGGTAGCCCCGGCGCTAAATCCATTCGAATAGTCGTGATCTTCCCCGAAACGATCGCCGCTTTTCCGAAAAGCTGACCGATTTTTACGGCGTGAATCGCTATCGTCTCGTCGGCAGTTATAGCGTCTTCGTCCGCTTCGCCCGTGTCGCAATTAATTCCGGAAGCACAGTCAACCGCAACAATCTCAGCCGCGAAATTGCGCTCGTTCAAGCGTCTGAAAAAAGATCGGAAACGGTCCGGGAGCGGCGGACGGAACCCGATACCAAAGATTCCGTCAAGAATAACGTCCGCTTTCCGCAACAAATCAAAGCAACGATTCGAAGACAACGTCGGATCAAAGGGAACCGTTTCGATCGCTTCCGCGCGCAAAATTTCGCAGTACATATCTTCGTGACGATCATCCGTCATTATCGCAGCGACCTTCCGTCCGGCGGCTTTCAACTCAGACAGCGCGACAATCGTATCCGCGCCGTTATTGCCTTTTCCGATCAGTCCGACAACCGTAACGTCGGGAGAGGGAAATTTTTCGGCAATTCGCTTCGCGATCGCGCGTCCGACCATGCAAACCATTGCCGCGTAACTCGTGCCGGCTTCGAAACCTTCGGTCTCGATCTGACGCATTTCCGAAATGGTAACTATTTCCATCGCACCCCCAATAAAGCCATATGGAGACGGATCGAGCGATACCGGCTCCGCAATATATCCAATTGTAATTATAGCCTTTCGACCTCGCTTTCATCAAAACCGGAGGGGATCTCATCCTATTCTCACCGACCGAATTCGGCGTTTGTAATTCGCCTTAAAAATCGGATAAAATCGTATAGCATCCAATAATAAAATAGTTTCGGCTGAAAGTGCGATCTGTCGAAACGGGAGAAAAGACTATGCGCAAAGTTACCTTTTTCCTAATGGACGCATGTCCATACTGCCGTCAGGCACTCAAGGCGATTGAGGAACTGAAATCCGAAAACGAGTTATTTCGAAGTGTTGAATTTGAACAGATTGAAATCACGCGCAGCCCGGAAAAAACGATCGGGTATGACTTTCATTACGTGCCGACGATGTTCATCGGCGCCGCCAAAATATACGAGGCGCGCCCGGGCGAAACCTATCCGGATCATAAAGAAAAGGTCCGCGCTGTTCTCGAATCCGCGGTTAAATAAGCGCATATGAAAATCGCTTTTTCCATTCTGAATAAAATAATTTTAATCGTATTGCCTTTCGTTTACCTGATCGGCGTGATCCTCTTCGTTTTTCAGCCATGGTTTTTATCGTTCGAATACCGGCGTTCAAACTTCCCGTCCGACCTGTACGGTTTCAGCGATTCCGAACGCTTCGATTACGGCGCGCGATCAATCATTTATATAACAACGCTGCCGGAGTCGTCATTAGAGGCAATCGTCGATCGGGACGGCGCCGCAATCTATCAGGAATCAGAAATCGCACACATGGCTGATGTCCGCCGCGTATTCCAAACCGCGCGCTGGGGGTTTCTGATTATAGTCGCTATAATTATTCTGGCCTTCGCGTTCGGGTGGCGACGGCCCGCCGCGCTTCAGGCTACCTTCACAACGCTTAAAACGGGGTCCTTAATAGCGCTCGCGTTATACCTGGGGTTTACCGTGATCGCGCTGACCGCGTTCGAGCCGTTATTCTATCGATTTCATCAACTTTTTTTCACAGAGGGCAGCTGGCTTTTCCATCCGTCCGATACGCTGATCCGCCTCTTTCCGAAACAACTTTGGATCGACGCGTTTATTATCGTTGGCGCCGTTTCAGGCGCGCTCGCAATCTTGTTCTACAGTTTGTTTCGGTTGTTCGGGAAACGCGTCCAAATTTCGTCTAAGACAATGAAAAACTCGCCGCAGCACCGTCAGCAATAAAAAATCATCAATTGGAGAAAAATTATGCCACGAAAAGTCGTGATTACCTGCGAATCAAACTGCGACCTGCCGCAGTCCGAATTGGAAAGATTAGACGTCCGCGTCCGATCAACCTATATCAACGTCCAAGATCGAACGTACCGCGACGGAACCGAGTTAACTCCGAGCGGACTCTTCGAACTGATGAAAGACCGCCATACGAAAGCGACGACCTCCGCCATCTCGATTCACGATTACGAAGACCTCTTCCATGAATTCAACGGTCAGGACGTAGAGATTCTGCATCTCGGCGTCGCAAGTAACTTTTCCGCCTGCAATAGCAACGCGCGAATCGCCGCCGAAAAATTTTCAAATGTCCGCGTCTTCGATTCATCGACCGTCAGCGCAGGACAAGGCCTCGCGCTTTACCGCGCCGTCGAGCTGCGCGATCAGGACAAGACGGTCGACCAGATTATCAGCAACTTGACAGAATACGTGAACCGCATTCATTTCCGTTGTGTTTTAGATACGGTCGATTATATACGCCGCGGCGGACGCTTATCGGCGACGGTCGCTCTCGGCGTCGAGATATTAAAAATCAAGCCGGAAATTACCGTCCAAGACGGAAAAATTACGATCGGGAAAAAATACCGCGGGAATCTTGAAAAAGTCCTGACAACGTTTATCGATAACAACTTGAAAGGCAGAGCCGACTTGGAAAAAACGCGGCTGATTATTCCGAATACGCTCCGAGACAAAGAACTTCTAAAGCGTTTGCGGGATTACGCCGCGTCGCTCTACCCGTTCGAGGAAATATTACTCGCGGATGTCGGCTGCGTCGTCTCCTGTCATGGCGGGCCGAACGCTTTCGGATTAGCGTACGCGACGCTTTAATCTAACAAACTAACCGAATGAAATAAATTGAAATTGAAACGGTCGGGAGGAGCACAGTTTGCGAAACGCCCGACCGTTTTTACATTAACAATTGAAGCAAAAATACCGTCTACGGGAAAACAACGACCAGCAGCATCTTGAACCGTTCAAGCGCGTAGACCGAATGTTCCTTTTCCGCCGGCATCAAGATCGATTCCCCTTCCTTGACGACAAATTCCTGATCTTCGATCCGGATCCGTCCAACCCCTTCTAAACATTGAACCAAAGCATCGCCGTGCGAAGCGTGCGTACTGATTTCTTCATCCTTATCGAACGCGAAAAGCGTTACCGAAACAGCCGGAGTCTGAGCTAACGTTTTGCTGACGACTTGTCCTTCGGCGTAATCGACTTCATCGCGAAACGTGACCGGCGTCGCTGCCGGAAAGTTCTTAATCATTTTCTTCGTCATCATGTCAATCCTCTATTCTTTTTATTGTTTGATATCGATCATTCTATCTGCTTTGAAGAATAAAGTTTGTCGCAATTACAACACAAAAACAAAAGCAATGTCTCAAAATTGAGGCATTGCTTAATTTGATATCGCTGCCGGATTATACTTCGACCGTCCAACCGAATTCGTCTTTCAGGCTTCCTGTTTGGATTCCCAAAATCGTCTGATATAAGCGTTGCGCGATCGGGCCGGTTTTTCCGTCGTTGACGGAGACCTTTTCGCCCTTCCAACACAATTCGCCGACCGGCGAGATAACCGCGGCCGTACCCGACGCGAACGACTCGTTCAGACTGCCCTTCTTCGCCGCTTCAAAAACTTCATCGATCGTCAACTTTCGCTCTGAATGCGGGATATTCCAGTATTTCAACAGGTTTAAAATCGTATCGCGGGTAATTCCGGGTAAAATCATGCCGTCCAACGGCGCGGTAATCACTTCGCCGTCGATAACGAAAAACGCGTTCGAAGTCCCGATTTCCTGAACATATTTTTTATCAACGCAATCAAGCCACAAAACCTGACTATAACCGACCTTCTCAGCTTTTTCCTGGGCCTTCAGGCTCATCGCGTAATTCCCGCCGATTTTCGCGAAACCGGTCCCCCCGGGCATAGCGCGCGAGTATTCGTCCTCAACGAAAATCTTCGTCACCGGTAAATTTCCGTCTTCAGATTTGTAATACGATCCGACGGGACTGAGAATAATCATAAATTTATAAGAACTTGACGGCCGGACGCCGAGATACGGTTCGTCGGCAAAAATAAACGGACGGATATACAGCGATGTATTCTTACCGGTCGGGATCCAATCACGATCCATATCGACGACCGCCTTAATTGCTTCCAACATCAAATCCGGATCAAGCTGTGGGATACAGACGCGTTCATTCGTCGCGTTCGTCCGCTTGATATTCATATCCGGCCGGAAAAGGAGAACGCGTCCGTCAGCCGTCTTATACGCTTTCATGCCTTCAAACATCTCGATCGCGTAATGTAAAACCGCCGCGGCCGGATCGATCAGGAACGGCGCGTAAGGAACGACGCGCCCGTCATGCCAGCCTTTCCCAGCAGCGTAATCCATGACAAACATATGATCGGTAAAAATTTTTCCGAAACCAAGCCTGGCTCCATCTGTAAGATCCGGCTTTTGTTTGGGGTTCGGATTTTTGATGATCTCAAATTGATATTTCCGCATAATTGATTCCCTCTCGTTTATTACTCGAACGCGTATAACGCTTCGATATTTTTCGATAACAAGGAAGCTTTCGAGCCATAAAATTCTTTGGACAAAGCTGATTCAACAGAGTCCAATTGTAACATATTCGTCCTGCGAATGACAGCGCCCAACATGACGATATTCGCCGAACGCGGCGCGCCCAATTCCGACGCAAGTTCGTTCGCCGGAATCGGAAAAATTTGCAAATCGGTCCGCACCGGTTCCGTTTTGATAACCGATGAATTATAAAAAAGGTACATTCCTGTATCAGCCATCGATTCAAATTTCACGAGCGATTGCAGATTCATCGCCACAACGAGGTTCGCGCTGTTAATAACCGGGCTGCTGATCGGATGATCTGATACAATCGTCGTACAGTTAGCGGTTCCGCCACGCATTTCGGCGCCGTAGGAAGGAATAAAAGTAACTTCCTTATCCTCAATCATGCCGGCATACGCCAACATGCGTCCGATCGTCAGGACGCCTTGACCGCCGAAACCGGCGACAATCGTTTTCCATGTCGTAATCATCAAATATCCTCCGGTTTTTTCAACACGCCGAGCGGATAATATGGAATCATATTTTCACGCAGCCAGCTCATCGCCTCCGGCGCCGTAACGCCCCAGTTCGTCGGGCAGGTCGATAAAATTTCCAGGAACGCCAGACCTAATTTACGTTGTTGAACCTCAACGGCGCGTTCGACCGCTTTCCGCGTTTTTCGAATCGCGGCGGGGGAATCGATCGAAACGCGTTCCACATACACCGCGCCATCAATCGTAGCCAACATCTCTGAAACATGAATCGGCCGTCCGTTCCGAACCGCGTCGCGGCCCAGCACGGCAGTCGTGGCGCGCTGCCCAATCAGCGTCGTCGGCGCCATCTGGCCGCCGGTCATCCCATAAATCGCGTTATTAATAAAGAAGACGCAAATATTCTCAGCCCGCACAGCGGCATGAACGATTTCCGTCGTTCCAATCGACGCTAAATCGCCGTCGCCTTGATACGTATAAACAAACTTATCCGGATGAACGCGTTTGATTCCCGTTGCGACGGCGGGAGCACGGCCATGAGCCGCCTCGCACATTTCGACGTTCATATATTGATGAGCAATTACGCTGCAGCCGATCGGAGAGACGCCGATCGTGTCGCCCAACAATCCTTTCTTATCCAACACATCCATAATCAACTTGTGCGCGATACCATGGCCGCAGCCCGGGCAATAGCTCAATTCGGTCTCGGTCATTCCAATCGTTTTTTCATAGATGGGTTTCATCGATACGCTCCGATCATCTCTTCCGCGATCCTTGAAATTTCTTCTGACGTCGGGATAATTCCGCCGGCGCGGTTTATCAGCCGTACCGGATAGCGGCCGCGGACGGCTCTTTCAATATCGTTGATCATCTGCCCCATGCTCAGTTCGACAGAGACAATGATTTTCGTCCGCTCGCCAATCCGGTCAAAAGCGGCAATCGGGAACGGCCAAACCGTCTTCGGGCGAATCAGGCCGGTTCGGATTCCTCTTTCCTTAAGAATCGTCATGACCTCGGCGACGATCCGCGCCGCCGACCCGTAAGCGACAAAAACCATTTCGGCATCCTCAACATCCGTCAGAACCGCTTCCGGGAGTTCCGCTTCCATCGATTCATACTTCTTAAACAGCCGCAGGACCTGAGCTTCTAAAATCGTCGTATTAGGCGCATACGCTTTGATAACGTTCCGCGTCGGTTTGGTTCCCTGACCGACGAGCGCCCACGGTTTTTCAGCCGCGATCCGCTCTTTCGCTAACGGCTCCCTCGCTTCCGGAAGAACGACCGGCTCCATCATTTGACCCATCATACCGTCAACCATGATCGAAACCGGATTGCGGTAACGATTCGCGATTTCGAAGCTGTTATAAATCGTATTGACGGCTTCCTGCATCGTCGCCGGCGTAAACACGGGGATACGATAATCGCCGTTCCCTCCGCCGCGCGTCATCTGAAAATAGTCCGATTGTCCCGGCTGAATACCGCCGATTCCAGGGCCTGAACGCGAAACGTTCAAAATAACGATCGGGACTTCCGCCATGCAGGCGAAGCTGAACCCCTCCTGCATCAGCGCGATCCCGGGCGACGAAGACGAAATAAAGCAGTCCCCGCCGGCAACGCCGATCCCGTAGGCAATATTAATCGTCGCTAATTCGCTCTCGGATTGGATAAACGTTCCGCCGTTTTTAGGCAGCTCGCGCGACATATATTCAACCAATTCATTTTGAGGCGTAATCGGATACCCGACGTAAAAACGGCAGCCGGCACGGATCGCAGCCTCGCCAAACGCTTCGTTCCCTTTCATCAAAACCTTCCGCGTCATGATACCCGTCCTTCCGAATCGTTTTCAAGCGCGTAAATGCTGATGACTGAATCGGGACAAATCGTCGCGCAATTCGCGCAGCCGATACAGGCGTCCTGATCGAGGATCCCCGCAGGATGAAACCCTTTCGCGTTCATCTCGTTTTCCATAAGAGTCAGTATTTTTTTTGGACAAACCGAAACGCACAGCTCGCAGCTTTTACATCGCACCGTATCAAATTTAACCATGAACTTTCTCGCCATTCTATCTCCCATTACAAAGTTAAAGTTTGATCTAACCACGCATCGCGCATAATCATCCGAATCGGCAGGATCGGGACCAAACAATCCGCGCCAGATAATTTCGCCGAAAAATCATCCGTCAATCGTTCCGGGCAGCAATTTATCCGCAGCGGTATTCCGTTTCGTTTTTCAATCTCACGGCAAAAAAAGACCCCGGCGACGATATCGTCAGCGGTCGTTTCCGTAAGAAAATGAGAATTATTGACGAGACCGCTGATTTTCAACCCGGTCGCAGCTTCAATCTCGGAAATCATCGAAATCGCCTTTTCAGGCGAATCCGTATCTGGACGGTTACGGTTAATTACGCAGTAAAACTCGAAATCCCTATTTTCGATTGCGCGCATAAACTGGACGAGGACTTTCGCCCCACTGCCGTCGCCGCCTAAATCGACGATCGATACTGTTTCCGGATCCTCGAGCGGCGCGCGAACGTTCGCCGCTAACGCTGGAATTTCCAGCGTAACTTCGTCCCGAAAGAAATTCCCGAAAATATCGATCCCATATTTAGAAAATTCTTCTATTTTTTCACGGCTGCGGAAGTAAGGATTGGCAATATCGAGATCGATAAGCGCGACCTTGGTTCGGTCGGCGCGGTTTTCAAGGGCCAAATTGAGACTGACTTCCGTCTTTCCGCTCCCGTAGTGCCCCCCAATAATAAATACCTTTTTATCCATAGCCGATTCGGATCTCCCTTATCCTTTTAGCCGATGAATTCCCTCGCGTTTTTTAATTATAAGGTTATTTTCCTGTTTACTGAAAAGCCTTAAATACGGTTCATGCGCAAAAAAAAGCCGGGGTTCAGGTCCCCGGCGTCTAAATTCTACGTTTGAAAATCTTAGCGGACCGCTTCCGGATTTTCGGCGTCGGTTGAAAGATCGAAGATATGGAAATTCGTCATGTCGAATACCAAATCAATCGTCTGCCCGACGGTATAATGGCTGCGCGGATCGACACGGGCGACGAACTGCGTATTTCCGGCGATACAGTAAACAAAGATTTCATTACCCATTAACTCGGTCACGTCAACTTTCGCCTGGATCGCGGCTTTGACGATTCCCGGAGGAGCGAATTCAGGGTTATGAATATTTTCCGGGCGAATACCGAAGACGACGTCTTTTCCGTTCATAGAACGATAAACTTCCTTGCGCGAGTCCGGAATCTGGACCGAGAAAGCCGGATGATCGACGAATACGTTATCGCCGTCCGTGCGGATTTTTGCGTTGAAGAAGTTCATTGACGGAGAACCGATGAAACCGGCGACGAATAAGTTCTTCGGACTGTTATAAAGGTTCTGCGGCGTATCCAATTGCTGCACAATACCTTTATACATGACGGCGATACGATCCGCCATCGTCATGGCTTCAACCTGGTCATGAGTAACGTAGATGAATGTGGTCTGGAGCCGTTGGTGCAGCTTGCTGATTTCGGAGCGCGTCTGGACGCGGAGTTTCGCGTCAAGGTTCGAAAGCGGTTCATCCAAAAGGAAGACCTGAGGATTCCGAACGATCGCGCGTCCTAAAGCTACACGTTGGCGTTGGCCACCCGACAACTCACGCGGTTTACGATGCAGTAATCGTTCAAGCCCTAACGAAGCGGCCGCTTCGTTGACGCGTTTTTCGATATCAGCCTTCGGCATCTTTCGAAGTTTCAAACCGAACGCCATATTGTCAAAGACGGTCATATGCGGATACAGCGCGTAGGACTGGAAGACCATCGCGATATCGCGGTCCTTTGGCGAAACGTCGTTAACGACGCGGTCGCCGATCAAAATTTCACCTTCGCTTATTTCTTCCAAACCGGCCAAGCATCGCAATGCCGTTGACTTACCGCAGCCGGAAGGCCCAACCAAAACCAGAAATTCCTTGTCGTTAATTTCCAGTTGGACGTCCTTAAGGACTTCGACATCACCATATCGTTTCCATACGTGATTATAAGTTACACTTGCCATAAAAAATCCTCACTTTCTGAAGAGTATCGTGCCTTAATTATACAAGAGGAATTCATTCTTATACAAACAAATTAGGCAGAAAGAATAATGACGGATGTCATAAAAAAACAGGAAAAACGGAACAGAACACTAAAAAAAATACCCCGCAGTGCCGCTCGCCGCTCGGTTTTGAACCTGCATAAGCAGGTGGGTTAACCTGTTCCGAAACGCAACCTTGGCTGAAGCCTATCGCATTATTCCGGATATTAAGGAACCCCTTCAAAAAGTGTTGGCCCAAAACGATAACGCGGTTACACGGACACCTCAGGGTACTTATTTTATACCATGAATTCGCCGGTACATCAATTTCTTTTTACGAAGAAATCAGCGTGAAAAAGAAACTTTCAAAATTTCGCCGTTCGGAGAAACGGTAACGCGCGTCAACCAGCGCGCCGTCAGGTCATTCTGGCGAATTTCTTTCGTATAAATCAGGACATAATTGGTTTCAACCGCCGAACCGCCGTTCGAGGATGATGATTTTCCGTTGCGGAACTGCTTCTGAATCGTGCAGCTTGAATAATCCGTCTCGAACGATTCAAGATTACAGGTTTCCTTGATTTTCTCATAAATCTGTTTCGCCATAAGATGATCGATCGCAACTTTACTGTCGAGACGTTCGCGGACCAGTTCGTAATTCTTCGCCGTCTTAGCGCGCTGCATCCGATCGGTAATACTCGCTTGCGGATCAACCGCAAACAACGGATCGCCGTAGAAAACAAACGATAGAATCGTCTTCTGTATTTCGCCGTCCAGTCCGCCCGAAGTCCGCTCCGTTTCAGACGCAAAATTCTTCTTCGCGCGGCGGAACGCCTCGCCGGTAGATATGCCGGCGCGCAGATGATTCCAAAACAGATGCGCCAGTAAATCGGCGGCAGTAAGCGGGAGCGTCACCGCGCCATAAGCGATGACGGTTGAACCGATAAAAACGCGCGTTCCCTTACCGATCAGGTGAAGCGAGATCGCGTTGGATTCATTTCGCCGGTCTATCTCTGCTCCGTAACAGTTTTCCGCAAAGATCACTTCGGGAGCCTTTCGCAACCGATCGAGATTATTCATCTGCAGCGTCAGCGGCAGCAGCGTCATCGTCGATTGATCGCGCGGATCCTTTTGCCCGTACCAGTTCGGATTACCCTTAATTCCATGCAAATTAAAATAAGCGTATTGGACGGCTTCGAGCTGGGAAGTAGGGAAATTTGCAGCGGTAACGCCCGGAGACGTCAGCAGGTTGACCGTCGCCGATACGTTTCGAAATACGGCGACCGACGGTCTTTCCCAAGCCTGGGCGGATAACCCGAAAGATTTGGATTCCTTGATTGCCTTACTGAAGCCGCAAAAACTTCTTTTCGCCGCTTTCCGATTCCGACGCCGGTTTTCGATCTCGCGTTCCGCTGCTTCGATATGATAATTTTGGATTTGACGCAGCTGACTTAAGAGTAAACCGGGATCGGAAGTATTGTCGCCGGGAACCCGACCTAACTGCCATTGCTGATCAAAGATGCGCTTTTCATCATACGTCGCGTACGGCGCGTCGCTCGGAATCGACGGGTCGTCGTCCATCGCCGGATTTTTCAGGGTAAAGAAAGGAACGACTTCCGGTCCGCCGACGATTAATACCGCGCCGATCATCGACCCTTTCTCAGAAAGGATCTGGTCAAGTTTAACCAGCTCCTGTTTAATCAGGATCGGATCCATGTACGCTCGCGCATTCGTCGAAAATTCGTCCGGATAAAAGACCATCGAGTTCCAACCTTCGCGGTTGTCAACCGCGTCAGCGACCGATTGCATCTCGCGGCCGATAAAATCCTTATTATTTTTTCCGTATTTCGCCGTCAATCCGCCGATCGTCGATAACACGACGTAAATCGGGAAACGTTCGTCAGAGTTGGTCACGTCAAGTTTATAGACGTATTCTTTGAGATCCGAATATCTCTCGGGTTCGGTCTTTTTAAAAAGCGCGGAGAACGGACTCGGAAACGCCGCCCGCTTCGTCTCGATCGGGAACGGGCGTTCGATCAAAACCGCATCCGTTTGGCTGTGGCCGGTATCCGCGGCGGGTTCCGCGGCCGTCTCGTCATTTTCCGAATCAAGGTCGAGAACAGCCGCCGGTTTTTCCGTTTCGATCTGATCGCCGCGTTCGCCGTCATTCGCCATAGGATTTACATCCGGTTCGAAATGCTCATCTATGCGAATGCAAGTCAGGTTTTCAAGTTTGGCCGCCGCAGCGACATTTTCCGGAACGGCAATCGCGGATATATCGACGGACAAGTCGTCTCCAGAATAATACATTCGCTTGAAATCATGCGCGCTCCCCCACATCCTTTCGGCTACCATCCCCAGCAAATCCGACGCGATCGTACTGTGAATCAAATTCGCGCCTTTATCGATCGCGCCACTTCGATTCAGGAATTGCCCGAAAAGTAACTTGAATTGGATTACCTGCGGCCACCGACGCATATAAATGCTGAGCAGGCGTTCATATGAAGCCGGATCATCCTGTTGACCGCTGTCTTTCGCGATTCGCAAGGCAGAAAGGATATCGAAATCGTCGGTTTCTTCAATCATTCGAGACTGCTCGTCCGCTTTCCGATGCAGCAGTTTTCCGAAAAACGACTCGTTTTTCCCGAATTCCACGCCGGAAGACGCCTGGATTTTTAACCGTTGACAGCGCGATTTTGCGATCTTCCGATCTTCGGAACCCTCCGGATAAAGAATCGATAAAAGCGCCCAAACTTCAACGAATTCGGGATCATAGCGAACGATCAGCTCAGAAAGCCGGATCGCGTCGTTCGTCCTTCCAGACTTATATAAGACGATCGCCAACCGATAGCGCATCCACAAATCGTTCGGATACTCGCGCAGCCAACAAATCAGCAGCTTTTCCATCAAGCTGAAATTTTCCAGCCAGAAAGCGGCGTTTGAAAGCTCTGTAAACTGCGGGCGAAAAATCTTATCTTGGTGCGGCATCTGAATCGGCATGGCTCGTTCGCTTATCGTCTCGGTTTCTGAATTATTTTGTCAAGAAGTAAATACTAACCATTAACATCACTCCCCCAATCATTACAAGAGCCATGCCAATTCCTCGTTTCGTTTCAATTAACGCGGTTAACTCCTTAATCAAAAAGCCGGCGTTTCCGAGTGCTCCGCTTAAATCTTCGCCGAAACCTTTTTCCGCCAACTTCGTCGCGTTCTTTTGGACCGATTTCGCTTCGAACGAAAAAACGTTCGCAATCAGCGTTAAAATCCCGGATAACAGCGCGATAACGCCGCCGACCGTCAGGACGGCGATAATTAATCCCAATAGCGATTGGTCAGACATACCCCTCCTCATCCGGCAAAGCGCGGATCAAATTGAAAACTCGTTGAGCCGAATCGTATCACCGTTACAAAAAATAACCGCGCGCAAACAGGCGTTTCGCAGTTCGCGGATATTCCCCGGCCAGTCATAATCCATTAACATCGTTAATACCGCGGGATCGATATGCGATATGTTCTTTCCTTGTTCCATGCTCAGTTTACGAATAAAAAAGCCGCAAAATTTCGGAATATCTTCTTTTCGTTCCCGCAATGGCGGGAGTTCAATATGAATCACGTTCAGG
The DNA here is from genome assembly GCA_034430295.1 of Flexilinea sp. Taxonomy (GTDB): domain Bacteria; phylum Chloroflexota; class Anaerolineae; order Anaerolineales; family Anaerolineaceae; genus Flexilinea. The sequence continues at coordinate 48,001 of DAOUFC010000015.1, read as the reverse complement.
CGATAAAAAAGATCGGAACGAAACTTTCCCTCTTCGATTAGAGCCGGAATATCATGATTCGTCGCAGCGACGATTTGAACGTCGACATCAATTTCTTGCGTTCCGCCAACACGGCGGATCTTTTTCGATTCCAACGCGCGCAGCAATTTCGCCTGCATATCCGTACTCATCGACGATATTTCGTCCAGAAACAGGATCCCTTCATTGGCGGCCTCAATCAACCCTTTATGAAGTTTATCCGCGCCGGTAAACGCGCCGGCGACATGACCGAAAAGCTCCGACTCCAACATTGTCGGCTGAATCGCGGAACAATTCAACGGATGAAAAGGTTTTGATGAACGCGGGCCGCTAAGATGGATATAACGCGCGACGACGTCTTTACCCGAGCCCGTCTCTCCGGTAATCAAAATCGAAGCCTGAGCTTTGGCGGCGCGTTCCGCCAGCGAATACGCTTTCCTGATTTTCTCGTTATCGCCAATAATAAAATCGTTCTTGCCGAACTTTTGCGGTCGGTCGCAATCCAATTCCCGTTCGCTGACGACGACCTTAATCGCGCGCTCCAGCGCGGCGTCCAGAACCGGAAAATTAACCGGCTTGCTAAGAAAATCGAACGCCCCGTTTTTCATCGCATCAACAGCCATCTCGACTTCCCCGTAAGCCGTTAGTAAAATTGTCCGCGGCATGGGGTTCATCAGGCGTATTTCGGACAGCAAATCCGGACCGTATTCCTGCCCGATCTGAACGTCCAACAGGATCAAATCAACCGCCGTTGACGAAAGGATTTTTCGGGCTCCGGTTAAATTTCCGGCGTCCAGGATTTGATATTTATCCGCATAGTAAGCTCTAAGCCCCTCGCGAAAATTATCTTCATCGTCAACGATCAGTAAAGTAAAATCCACCCTGTTATCCTCCGTTCGAAACCGGCAAGAAAATTTCAAATACAACGCCTTCAGTCAATGATTTTACCTGAATTGTACCTTTATGGGACGCAATAATGCGCTTCGTTAGCGCCAATCCCCAACCGTTTCCATTTTTCTTCGACGTGATAAACGGTTCAAAGATATGATCGATCAGCTCGTCCGGGATACCCGGGCCGGTATTCGACACGGATAAAACGGCGATATCGCGGCCGGAAACCCCGTACGGACGCGTCGAAAGGTTCAGCGTAAGTATCCCGCCGGCATGATCGATCGCATCGACTGCGTTTTGGATCAGATTGGTTATAACCTGATCGATCGATTTAACGTCCAGATATAATTTCGGAAAATCTTCCGACTTACGAAAGAAACAACGAATATTCTCACTCGCGAAATCGCGTTTCCAACGTTCAAGGATCACTTCGATCAATGCGCCTAAATCGGTCAATTCGAAGTTCAGTTTCAGCGGCCGCGAAAAATTCAGACTATTTGAAATAATATCCGAGACTCGCTGGCAGTCATTTTCGATTTTGCTGGCGGCGTTATAAATCGGGTCGTTTTTTTTCGCGGAACTTTTAATAACTTGAATCCAGGTATTCATATTGTTGACCGGATTGCGGATTTCATGCGCCATCATCGAAGCGAAATCGCCTAAAATCGCGCGGTGGGTCAGCTGTTCCGTTTTTCGCCGACTCTCCTCGGTTTCGGTAATATCGCTTAAAACGAATATGAAATACTGATTTTCATCGTTCATCCGAACTTTCGAAAAGCGGATCTGGCAGGGAAAACGCTCCCCGCTGCGCCGGTGCAGATACTGGACCGAAGGCGTTTCAATAAAGGATTCTTCGTTGTCCGCGCTCGAGCTGACATAATTTCGAATCGAAACGTTCGACACGAGCAGATCTTCAAGCTGATGCCCGAAAATATCCTTCGGCGTAAAACCGAATATTTTAGCCGCGATCTTGTTAAGATAAACGATCTGAAACTGCTGATTTGTAATAACGATTCCTTCGCTGACGTTATCGACAATCCGAATATTCAGACGGTTTTCAAAATCGCTTTGATACAGCGATTTCGTCATGATAATCTTATCGATCAGCGATTGGAAAAATGTCGAAAAAACCTCCATAATCGATTGCAGCAGCTCATAAGAATAATTACGGTTGTCATATAAAACGAGAACGAACCAACCGATCGCGTCGTTTCCGTCCGGGACTGGGAAAACCAGAAAATTCTCCGGAACCCGCTCCGATAAATCCTGCAAATTTGAAAGAACGCCGGGATTCAACCGCCCGAACTGATCGACGAACGGCGCGTAAACATGATAAGCCAGGCCTTTCTTAGCATATTTCTCAGCCGGCTCGAACAAGCCGTATTCGCGAATCCGTTCCGCCGGAATAAAATTAAAGGAAGAAAGGCTAAGCGTGATCGTCGTTCGATAAAGAAACGTTTCAAAGTTATCGATAAAATCTTTACGCGACAGGAAGGTTACCGAAGCCGTTCGAATCAACCCGTTCAGCCCCTCCAGCGATTGATCCGATAAGCGATGATCCGCCCATTGCGCATGGATGACGATCGACAGCATTAAATCCGTCCCGGCGTCTATCAGCGCGTTTCGAACCTGAACGAGAAGCGGCGCTTCATCAGCCGATCCGAATTCGAACCACATCGTATCATAGGCGAACGAACGAACCTTCGTCCAATTTTGAAGGAAATCGCCGAGAAAATCAGATTCACGGTTAAATCTCCGGAACATCTCTTCGGCAAGCGCATTTTTCCTAATAATTTTTCCCGCGGTCGTTTCCCAAAGAAACGCGGGCGTTGCGATCCCGCTCAAAAAAGCATCCGCAATCGGGAAAATCATATTTGTATCTATGACGGACGCCTGAGCTCCGACCGAATTATTTTCCATTCGCAGCCTTTCTTAGACGGGCCGGCAAAATCCCTTCCATCGCGCGGTATTTCGCGACCGTTCGCCGCGCAACATCATAGCCCATTCCCCGCAGGATCGTCACGATTCCCGCATCTGTCAACGGTTTCGGTTCATCCCGGATCAAATCGCGGATCACGGAACGAACGTTCAAGCTCCGGTCAAAGAAAATCGACAGCGGTACAACTTTCCGATTCGGCAGCATCACAGATTTATTCGCAACCGCCCGGCTGATCGTCGATTCATGGACCGACAACTCTTTCGCGATTTCAGCCCGCGTAATCGAAACGAGCTCGTTCTCGCCGTTTCGGATAAACGATTCCTGACTGCGAATAATCGCCCGCATCAACTGTTCCATCGTATTATTGCGGTTGTCAAGCGACTTGACCAACAATGACGCCCGATCCAAATCTTTCCTCCACTCTTCCGCTTTTTCATCCGGCGCGTTCTTAACCTCTTTTTTAAAAATCGGATTGACGCGCAAGTAGCCGCGAATCGGCATAACGATTTCGATCACCAGCTGATTCCGCGGGTCATCGTTCTGATAAGAAACGATAACGTCCGGGAAATGAAAAACTTCGAGATCAGGCTGCGTCGGCATGCCGCGCTCGCCCCAAAATGAACGTCCCGGATAGGGGTTCAAGTTTTCGGAAATGAATTTTTCGATATGTTGAAATTGTTTCGGGGACAACCGATGATCGTTCAATATTTCCCGCGTCTTGCGGCGAATAAGCAATTCGTAGGATTGTTCGATAACCTCCCGCGTCCCTTCCGGGATCGTCATGATATTCGCCAAATGGCGCAGCTGGATCAGGAGCGCTTCCTGCGGATTGGAGGATCCGACGCCAAGCGGGTCAGCGTTTTGGATCATCACGATCACGTCCTCCACCTTCGCTATCGGAACATGATAATAACCGGCGATCTCGCCAATCGAAGAAGTAATAAAACCATCTTTATCCAAATCTGTCAGCAGGTAAGCAGCGATCAGCTTTTCGTCTTCTTCTAAATCAGCCCCAATCTGGCGCAGCACATATGCCGCCAGGTCTTCGGGTTGAGCCGAGTCGATATCCGGTTCAGATTCTGTTCCGCCGCCGAACCCGCCGCTCTGATAATATTCAACAGCCAGTTCGTCTCTCGGACTTACGAAAAAAATATTCTGATCGGGGATATTGTTTTTGTTAATGCAGGATTGGCAGCTTCCGCTTGGTCCCAAGGGACGATGGCAATACGGGCAGAACCGATCGTCTAAATACTCGAGCGCCGGATTATTCGCCAATTCCGATTCAACGCGCTCTTTAACCTCGTCAGCCGACATATTCAAGAATGTCATTGTTTGCGCGATATGAGCCGTCGTAATCGTTTTGGTCTGCGTCTTTTGAGTCTGAAGCATGCGCGTCCTCCTCTTGGACGAGGCTATCGTCCGGGTGCAATAATTATGCCTTAATCAATTAAATCATACCATAATTTAATCAAAACCGAATTATCCGAACGGAACAATTTATCCGATACAATATACGGCGTGAAACAGATCGCTCCCACCATCCCGTCCATCGCGGTAACGGTTATCGGCGCCGGCTTAGCCGGATCGGAAGCGTCGCTGGTCCTGGCGGAAGCTGGATTAGATGTACATCTATACGAAATGAGGCCGCTGGTTCAAACCGAAGCGCACCGAACGGACATGCCCGCCGAGCTCGTCTGTTCAAACTCGTTCGGTTCCGATCTGCCCGATCGCGCGTCCGGATTGCTTAAAGAAGAGCTGCGCCGATTGAATTCGCCGTTGATCCGAATAGCCGAGAAATCGCGGATTCCCGCCGGCGCAGCGTTAGCGGTTGACCGCGAATGCTTTTCAGAAAATGTCGCCGCGCTCATATCGTGTCATCCGCGTATCAAGCTCATCCGCGCGGAAGTCGGCGAAATCCCTGCCGACCGCCCGGTTATTGTCGCCGCCGGTCCGTTAGCCAGTCCGGCGCTGGCCTCCTCGCTCTCGAAATTAACCGGAAAAGATAATCTGTTTTTTTTCGATGCGATCGCGCCGGTCGTAACGCTTAAATCGATCGATTTCGGAAAAGCTTTCCGCGCTTCGCGTTACGAACGAGACGAGGAGGGCGCCGGCGACTATATCAACTGTCCGTTTTCGAAAGCGGAATACGAATCGTTTATCGAAGCCTTAACCAACGCCGAACGAATTCCGCTGAAATCGTTTGAAGAGGCAATTAACGCCGGCGTACGCGTCGGCAGGGGGCCGTTCTTCGAAGGATGCCTGCCGATAGAAATCCTCGCTTTACGTGGTCCCGATGCGCTCGCGTTCGGGCCGTTAAGACCGGTCGGGCTAACCGACCCGCGAACCGGTAAGCGTCCATGGGCATGTTTACAGCTGCGCCGCGACAATCAGCTCGGCGACGCTTATAACCTCGTCGGCTTCCAGACAAACTTAAAATATCCTGAACAGAAGCGCGTCTTTCGCATGATTCCCGGATTAGAAAGCGCAGAATTTGTCCGTTATGGCGAAATGCACCGCAATACATTCATCGCCGCGCACGGGACGCTGAATCGCCAACTCCAGATGATACGCTATCCGAACGTCTTTATCGCCGGCCAATTAGCCGGCGTTGAAGGGTACGCGGGAAATATTGCCTTCGGCCATGTCGCAGCGCGCAACATAATTCGTTTTATCTCCAGGCAAGCGCCAATTGATCCCCCGCAGGAAACGATGATCGGCGCGCTGATTCGCGCCATCGTCAGCAATGACAGCGACGATATCCAGCCGGTTAAAGCGAACTTCGGCATCCTGCCGCCGCTCGAAAATCCGAAACGATCAAAAAAAGAACGCGCCGCTCAATTCGTTGAACGCGCGTTGCGCCGTTATGACCTGAACAGTTCCTGGCTCGAGCCGGAATCTCGGCAGGCCAAAAACGATCCGGCCTAAAAAATTATTTTAAACGGATGCTTCGTCGAATAAAATCGACCGCTCAGTATTGGATCCCGGATTAGAGCGGTTTAACCTCCGTCGCGCGCAATCCTTTGCCTGTATTCTGTAAAACGAACGATACTTTTTGTCCTTCTGTCAAGTTACGAAACCCTTCGGATTGAATATCCAGATAATGGACAAAAACTTCCGTTCCGTCATCCATCAAGATAAATCCAAATCCTTTTGATGTGTTAAACCATTTCACGACGCCAGTTTTTACTTCATTCATATTGTTACGCTCCATTGCTAAACCGTTCTTACGCTGCCGATTGGATTCCCAACCGGCAGAACCACAAGAACGCGATCGAACCAACCAAACCTGCCGCAATATTCACTTCGCCAACCTGGAGCCACCGCTGGTCGATCAGATTCCCGATCGTCATACCGATAAAAAAACCGGCCGTTCCAGCGATGAGATAGAAAAAAAGATGTGATTTCTTCTCCGAAAAAACGATACTGAACGCGCTTGAAAAAACGCCGGCAATTAAAAAACTAAGTAATATGCTCGGTTGGCTCATATTGACCCATTATACTAAATTTATTTTACCGCTAAGAACGACCTGATCCGCCGAATTGTACAAAGTACAAATTTGACCGGGAGAAATCGCTGTTTGCGGCCGGGCAAACCGGATTATCAGGCAATTATCCGCCGTCGGCTCGACCGAAGCTTCGACCGCGGACGATTTATAACGCGTTTGAGCGAAGTAGCGCTCGCCCGTATTTTCGCCGCCGATCAAAACGTTTACCTCGCTCAATCGGATCGCGGATTGAAAACCTTCGTCCCGCGCGCCGATAACGATTGAACCGTCAGCCGCGTTTTTACGCAAAACATACCTGGGTTCCGCTCCTGAAATACGGATGCCTTTGCGCTGTCCGATCGTATAAAACGGAAGACCGTCGTGCGCGCCGAGGACTGATCCGGATTGATCGGTAAATATGCCCGGGAAAATCCGATCTCCTGCATGGCGGCGCAAAAATCCGCGATAATCGCCGTCCGCAATAAAGCAGATATCCTGGGATTCGCGCTTTTCGGAAGAAGGAAGCGCGGCCGCGCGCGCGATTTCTCGAACCTTCGGTTTTGTCATTTCCCCTAACGGGAATAAATTTCTCAATAAACTCTCCGCCGGGATCCGACTCAGCACGTACGATTGGTCTTTATTCGCGTCGACGCCTCGCGATAGAATTACGCGGCCGTTCACGTGTCGAGCGACGCGCGCGTAATGCCCCGTCGCGATATACTTCGCGCCGATCAGGTCGGCATAGTTCAAAAGCCAGCGCCACCGTACCTCAGGATTACATGCCGCACATGGATTCGGCGTTTCACCCGCAAGATACGTCGCGACAAACGGCTCGACAACTTTCCGATAAAAATCGTCAGCAGCGTCTAAAAGATAAAACGGAATCCCGATTTTTGCTGCAACTTGACGGGCGTCATTAACAGACGCCAAAGAACAACAGGCGTTATCTCGCCCGCTTCCTTCCTCGGCCCATAATTTCAACATGACCCCGACAACATCGTAGCCGGCCTTTTTTAATAGGTACGCCGCGACGGAACTGTCGACGCCGCCGCTCATACCGACGACAACTTTCCGTTCGTCAACGGTCACGCCGTCAAGCTCCTTAACGTTCGGACTATATCTTTAAGCGCCACGAGCAAGGCTGCGGCGCTGTCAAAAGTCGAATATAGCCCGGTCGTTATCCGCAGCCCGCCGTTGATCCATTCGGGGCTCAACCCGATTTCAATTAACTGCTGTTGACCGCGGATCTGATTCGATCGGCAGGCTGAACCGATCGAAACTGCAAAACCGCGTTGATCCAAAGCGCTTTGAAGCAACAGACTGTCAACGTTTTTAAATGAAAACGACGCATGATGATTCAGACGATCCTCCCAATGACCGGTCAGCCGGGAATCTGGAATTTCCGAAAGCACGTCCGAAATGATCCAATCACGGATTTTCCGCTCTTGCGCCGACCGTGCGGCGAAATCGGTCTTAAGAATCCGATACGCCTCAGCCATCGCGACGATATACGCCACGTTTTCGGTCCCGGCGCGGAAACCGGATTCCTGACTTCCTCCGAAGATCATCGGGTTTAAAATCGCGCCGTTACGAGAGACAATAGCGCCGATCCCTTTCGGCCCGTAAAGTTTATGCGCGCTGATCGTCAAATAATCAATCGGCGTCGTCTGCAAATCAATTAAGCTATGCGCAGCTAATTGCGTCGCGTCACAGTGAAACGGAATCTGAACCGTGCGGCAGATTTCCGCAATCCTGGCGACCGGTTGAATCGTTCCCAACTCATTATTCGCGCCGATAATAGATACCAGAATCGGACGGGCCGCAATTTTCTCTTCAAGAATATCGCAGCGAACCGTCGCGTCCGCGTCGACCGGAACGATCTCGGCTTCGCAAAAGCCCATCTTCGTTAAGCCGTAAACAGTATTGCGTACTGCGGAATGTTCCGTTGCGGAGATCAGGACGGTCCCCGCTTTTCCGGTTTTCCGCCAATGGTCGAGAACGCAGCTCCAGATGACCTGATTTGCGGCTTCGGTTGAACTGCCTGTAAACACAATCCGATCCTCTGCCGACGCGTTAAAATGAACTCTAAGCGATTCGCGCGCTTGATAGACTGCGTGAAAAGCGCGCTGCGCGAACGCGTAAGGAGCGGACGGGTTCCCAAACAATTCATTGAAATAAGGATTCATCGCGTCGCGGACCTCCGGAAGAATCGGCGTCGTCGCGGCGTAGTCAAAATAATTCTCTAACCGTTGCATACCGGAAATTATAGCCTTATTTAGATTGCCCGCTGCCGGATTTTGACGGATACGTCATTTTCCCGGTTGCGTTTTCATTTCGGGGCTGGTATACTACTTACATTAAATCTGGGGATGCCCCGGTCTCGACGGGAGAGGCTGGATCCGGATTGCGAGTCGAGAGGTGCCGATCTCGTAAAATCAGCTCAAAAAATTAAGTGCCAACAATCGCACTTCCTACGCCGCTATGCCTTTGGCTGCCTAAGCTGAAGCGTACGGTTTGACCTCTTCAGGTCACGTCTGCCCGCATCGATCCCTGTCCGATCGCGGAACGGGCGACATAAAGACAAGGGTGCTGACCGCGAATTCACGGCGCGGCTCAAAAGAGGACTTTCGGGTCTAAGTGAATCGCTCTTATAAAGTTCGTTCCGTTTCTTTAGAAAGGGCTAAACTAAAACGGAAATACGCTCGTAGGATATTCGAGGTTCGATTCTTTCGGACGCGGGTTCGACTCCCGCCATCTCCACAAAAATAGCGCCGATTTCGTGATTCAACTGTACGAGATCGGTGCTTTTTTTCAACAGGTTTACTTCACAATGAGGAAATGAAAGCGCTGTTCGGCGCTTAAATTATCCAAAGCGGATTACAATTCCGGTTTAGGAATGATAGTCTATTACACACCGATACGAATATGGAGCACGGCGCATGACACAGTCTGAATTACTTGTGCGCACAAATAACAAACTGTAATGGAAGCCTCTCCGGGGCGTCTTTCAGCCGGTAGACATGCCCTTCCTTAACCATAAGCTCAGGCCATGGGCACCATGCAGAATAGGGAGTTTCTTCAACAGAATCGATAGTGAGTCCAGCTCGGATTAACGCGGTGATGATTTCGCCGATCGAATGGTTCCATTGGTGATTCCGCTTTGCTTTAATTTTTGGAGCGTTGTCGTCCAAGATGTAGCTGGTTTCATCTTCCCAGGTTAGCGGCTGGTCAAGCTGAAAATAGGATTGCTCAATTTTTAGCCCATTTGAGACGTCATCACCAATCGTCATAAACATTGGGTGATCGTCACGGATGAAAAAGCAGCCTCCCGGAGCCATGAGAGATACGATCGTTTCCGCCCACTTTTCAATATCCGGAAGCCAGCACAATACGCCAAGCGAGGTGTAGACCAAATCAAAACTTCCCTCGACATTTTCGCGCGCATCGTAGACATTACTGTGCACGAATTCGACGGTTACGCCTGATTTAGCGGCGATATCTTTCGCGAATTCAAGCGAGGTATCCGATAGGTCAAGCCCGACTACTCGCTTAGCTCCCCGACGAGCGAAACCGATCGTATCGGTACCAAGATGGCACTGTAAATGAATCACGCTCTTTCCATTTAGATTCCCAAACCGATGAATGTCTTGCGCCAATTCGGCACTAATCGACTCAGGGTTAGTGATCAGCTCGTTAGCCCCATAGTAATTACCGGACATATGCGTCCGGGCACGGTCATTCCAATTGGCTTGATTATCTGCAAACCACTCAGTTTCAGTAAGCACAATGACGCTCCTTCACCAAATTTGATTCGTCAGGCTATATTATACTTGTTCGTTTTTGCCGGCTAATCGTTTCGGAAGCTGAGGATTCCGTGCTGCCTACTGATCGTTCAATCAATTCAAGCTATAATTTCCGACATGAACAAGCCGCGCAATTTAAAAACGTCATCGACCCTGAGCCTGCTGCAGGTCGTCGCGTTACTCGCGATCCCGCTCGGATTCATTCTCCAATTTTATTATTACCCGCTCAGCGAAATCTTCCGCGTCTCCTTCGGCGAATTTTCCATCGGCGGCACGATCGACCGGCAGCGCATTTTATCCGTTTTCCAATTCACCGCTTTTCAGGCTTTTCTCTCGACCGTCCTGACGCTTCTCTTCGGACTTCCCGCGGCGTATATTTTCGCCCGTTACCGCTTTTTCGGGAAACGCTTCCTGAACGCGTTGTTCTCGATTCCGTTCATCTTGCCAACGATCGTCACTGCCGCGGCGTTCAACGCGTTGATCGGGCCGAAAGGCTGGGTCAACCAGATCCTGATGCAATCGAGCGGGGCAGCCGTTCCGCCGATCCGTGCTATGAATACGCTTCAGGTTATTATCGTTGCCCACGTCTTTTACAACATCTCTGTCGTCATTCGGATGGTCGGGACCGCCTGGTCAGGACTCGATACGCGTTACGAAGAAGCGGCGCGCGTCTTAGGCGCTTCCGGATTTCGCTCCTTCCGAACGGTAATCTTCCCGCTTCTCCGTCCGACGATCCAGTCCGCGTCGCTTATCGTCTTCCTCTTCGATTTCACCAGCTACGGCGTCGTCCTGCTCTTAGGCGGCGGCGCGTTTCGAACGGTCGAAGTCGAAATCGCTCAACAAGCTTTGATGCTGCTGAACCTGCCGATGGCGTCAACGCTATCCATCCTGCAATTGATCGTAACCGCTGGGATAACGCTCCTGGACCAGCGGACAGGAAAGACGATTTCCGGCCTGCGCATTCCGCGCGTCCAAGGCGAGAACCTGCGCCGCATCCGCGGTTTCGCTGCGCGAATCTGGATCAGCCTCTACTTAATCCTGTTGACAATTTTCCTGGGCTTTCCGCTCCTGGCCTTGGCCGTCCGCTCGCTATACGTCTTCCCGGCGGAAGCGGAACGGATCGGGATCGAATCAGGCTGGACGCTGGCCTTTTTTAAGCAGCTTTTTATCAACGACCGCAGGTCTTTTTTCTACGTACCGCCGATGAAAGCGCTGTGGAATTCGATTCTGACCGGGATTGCGACCGGTTCCGTCGCCTCGCTCGTCAGCGTACTTATCGTATTCGCGGAAACCCGCCATGCATGGACAAAAAAATTCGAATGGATCTTCATGCTGTCGATCGGAACGTCCGCGGTCACGCTGGGTTTAGGCTACTTGGTTACCTTTCGGGCGCAGCTGCGCAGCCCGGCCTTGATCGTCGCGGCTCATGCCTTAATCGCGCTGCCCTTCGCAATTCGATCGGTCAAACCGGCTTTCGCAGCCATACCGCCGACGCTTCGGCAATCCGCCGCCGTTTTAGGCGCGAACCCGTTGAAGGCGTTCCGCGCGGTCGAGCTGCCGCTCCTGAAAAACGGGATCCTGAATTCGTTCATTTTTTCAACGACCATCTCGCTTGGGGAATTCGGCGCGTCTTCGTTCCTGACGACGCCGGAACGTCCGACGCTGCCGATCGCGATCTATCGCTATCTCGGTCAGCCGGGTCCGAAAAATTTCGGCCAGGCGATGGCGTTATCGACGATTCTGCTTTCGCTGTGCCTGCTAAGTATCTGGGCGTTAGATCAAACCGATAAGGAAATTTCCGCCCAGCTGCGCGAACAATAAGGAATTCCAACATGTTGAACATCGCCAACCTGAACTACCGTTACGACGCCGAGCTGCTTCTGAATCATTTTAATTGCTCGCTTTCGAACCATGAAGTCCTGTGCCTGCTCGGCGAAAGCGGGAGCGGGAAGAGCACGCTGCTCCGGATTATCGCCGGACTTGAAAAACCGTTAAGCGGCGAAATTTACTGGAACGGCGTAAAGATCAACAACGTCCCGCCTGAGAAAAGGAATTTCGGCTTGATGTTCCAGGATTACGCGCTTTTCCCAAATCGTACCGTCGCGGAAAATATCGCCTTCGGGATGGAGATGAAAAAAGGCGTCGGCGTCAGGGAGATCTCGGAGCGCGTAACCGTCCTGTTGGATCAAATCGGAATGAGCAACTTCCGCAACAGGAAAGTTACCGAATTATCCGGCGGAGAACAGCAGCGCGTCGCGCTGGCGCGATCGCTCGCCCCGAAACCGCATCTGCTGATGCTGGACGAACCATTAGGCGCGCTGGATCACGCGTTACGGCAGGGATTATTAGCAGAACTGCGCGAAATCCTCGGGCGAAACGGTATCCCGGCGATCTATGTAACGCACGATCAGGAAGAAGGTTTCTCAATCGGCGACCGTATCGCGCTCCTCAAAGACGGAAAAATTCTCCAATCCGGATCGCCGGAATCAGTCTACCGGAACCCGGAATCCGTTTGGGCGGCTCGCTTCCTCGGCCATCAAAATATCTGTCCCGCCGTCGCAATCAGCGCGAATAAAGTCGAATGTAAACTTGGGACGCGATTAAGCCGTCTCGAAATTCAACTGGATCATGATCTGATTGTTCGTCAAAAAGTTCACCTGCTTTTCCGGGAATTGGCGATCGAAGATGAACCGACCGACAGCGCCTACCGCATGGACGGCGTCATTAAAAACGTCATATTTAAAGGGTACGGATACGAAACGATTATTTCGGTCGGCGACGACGCGGTTTTCTCAGTCTGGGCAAAACGGCCGAAAACGATCGGGGAAAAGGTTTCGATCCCGTTCAACTCGGATCAAATCAGCGTTATCTTTACCTGAAAATCGCGCGTACCCAGCCCCCGGTCAGATGAAATCGAACCAGGATCATCCCAACGGTTAATAACGCCGCCATCGCGACGCCGCAAAGCAGGCGTTCTCGAACCGGAATGCAGATCCGGTCTTGATAAAGAATCCGATCGGCCGCGGATATCAGAACGAAAAATAAAAGCGAAACCAGAATCACCGGAACGAACGCCGCTGCGACGCTGAAAATAATTTGAAACGGAATTAAAAACCTGATTCGCACGGCAAGAAGGATCCAGCCCGCCCCGGCAAAAATCATAAAAGAAACGACGCTCCCGCGCCGAATCGAGCGCGCCGAAACCGTCATCGCGCTGGCTTCCCGAACCGTCGGCGCTAAAAACAGCGCAAGCGCCGAGCCGAAACAAATTCCGGACGTATATCGGATAATAGCCAAGTCTGGAACCCAACGTAACAACGCCGGAAAGCGCCCGAACGTTTTTAGACCGTCCAGAGCGTAAAACGCAAAGCTGAATAATATCCAACCCAGGACGCGCACATCCGCCAAATCGCGCAACGATAAGCGTTGACGAAATAAAATCAGGAATCCGCTCGCAGCACCGAAAAATAAACCGCTGCAGCGATAACAAAGCGGATAGCGAAAGCCATAGAAAAGCGGCGTCCGCGTCGGAATCTGGTGGCAAAAGGCAAATCCGACCGTATTCAAATGGCCGAAAAAACCCGGTTCGCCAAAAATGATCCAAGCGATCAAGACGAGCGACAGAATAGCAAACGAAACGGTTGGAATGATTTTTCCGATCTTCTGTAACTTCATCGATCTCTATCTGAAACGACATCCCCGACGATCGGACTCAGCAAGGAAATTAAATCATTCCCGTTCATCCGGATCGAAAGACCGCGCTGGCCGCCGGAAAGAATCATCCGTTCGCGAAACTGAATCGACGCGTCAAACACAAATTGAAACCCTTTCGCGATCAGCGCGAGAGGCGAAATCCCGCCGGTCAACAATCCGGTTAATTTTTCCGCTTCAGCCTGTGTCGTCAGCATGATTTTTTTCTCGCCGATAAGGCAGGCGACCTTTTTTAAATCAACCGTACAGGGGCCGGGCAGAACGACAACGATCGGCTTCCCACGATCAGCGCGCTTAACAACGATCGATTTATACACCTCAAACGGATCAACGCCGAGAATTTCCGCTGATTCAAGCGCGGAGCGCTTGACCGGGTCGCTCTCGATCGCCTCGAACGCTATCTTCTTCGCGGCCAGAAACCTGGTTACGTTATTTTTGACCATAAGCAAGCTCGTTTCAATAAAAATAGATCGGGTTCGTATATATCCAACCGCGCAGCCGGTATTTATACGGAAGATAGACTTCAACGCGGTAATATCCCGGCTGATTGACATTAATCGGAATTGAACGAATATTCTCCCATTCCCGATATATTTTCCCCTGATGAATCAAGCGGCAAACCGCGCGCGCCGGGATTTCAATCTTGACCGTCGCGCCGTTCTTCAAAGCGACCCGATCGCCGGGATAAATGACGCCGCTCGCCGTGTCGGCCTTGAAAACGAAACCCTCCGGCGATTGAAAAATATCCATCGCCAGATAACTCTTTCCATAACGTAGCGCGCAATAAACAGATTCGCGATCGCGTTCGATATCCGTTCCGAAATCATCATCCACATAAACATGATTATTCGCCGCCGCAAACAAATGCTCTGGCTGATGAATTTTTGTCGGGGCGTTCGAACGCGTATTTCGGACAGACCCGCAGACCGATCCGCAATACGCCGCGACCTGTTTCCCAGCCGTCAGCAATTCATCCCATTTCCGGATCGCCTCTAACGACGCATAGACAATATCTTCAGCGCCGCTGGATAACCGCGGAAACCATGAAAAAGAACGAGACGAATTTGAAACAATTTCATGATACGCGCTTTGAAGATTCAATATTTCTATCCCGGTGAAGTTTCGAACTTCCCAATCGACCCAGGGGGATCCCAACGGAGAAAGCAAATCAAACGGATGCGCGATAATCGTAATCGCGCCCATCTGATTGCAGACGTTGATCAGCTGCTGAGGCGTATCCGTCAAACTCGCCATTTCGCGGTTGCCGTTCAAAATCAGCAGGTGGCCTTGATCGTTCGGAAACGTACGAAAAACTTCCTCTCCGGTAAGAACAAGCGTTTTCCGCTCATCACGGTAGTAATATTGCTCTTTGCCGCTGACATAGACGTTATTATCGGTAATAATAAGGACGTCTACGTTGCTTGAAAGTCCCGCTTGCGCCAGCTCGTGATACTTTTGTCCTCCGCTCGAAAAAAAAGAATGGTTATGAATGTTAACAGTAATCTCACGCATCAGACTTTCTCCCGATCCCCGGTTTTCAAGTATAATTTTCTTGTTAATTCAATCTGGAGGAAATGGATGGAAACCTTTTTTGATATTGCTCTGATTATAACGTCAATTGCGACGATTATTTGCGTGGTGTTACAGAATCGCGGCGTCGGTCTCGGCAGTTTGGGCGGGAACGAACCAGGCTCAACAATCTTTAACGCCCGGCGCGGGATTGAAAAAGTCCTATTTAATATGACGATCGTTTTCGCTGCGCTGCTGCTGATCTTGGTCCTCCTTCGCGTTATCCTTTTCTAACGTATCCATATCAAAAATTTTCTCAGACCGAACAACTCGGTCTTTTTTTATTATTGATCTTCGCTCCGATTTCAGAAAAAATTACATTCCGTGAAACGCGATTTTGGGCTATACTATCCTCGATGCAGCTTTAATCCATTTCTGAAGGTGCGGGACATGAATATCAAAATTACTTTAAAAAAAATCGCTCAGGAAGCGGGAGTATCCCAGGCAACCGTTTCGCGAATCGTCAATCGCAATACGAACGTCAGTCCGGAACTAATCGAGAAAGTCGAAAATGCCGCGCGGAAATTGGGGGTCGAACTCCCGCGGGAACATAACCATATCAATCAGACTCACGAGCGATGTCATATCGTAGGCATCCTGCTCACAGATCTCGCCAATCCATATTTCCAGGAAATTTTGAAAGGTGTCGTTGACGAAGCGAAATTGCTCGATTACGGGGTCCAGGTTTTCGAAACATATGAAGATCCGCGTTCTGAAGAGGAAACGTTTAAAAATATCGGGAAATTCAATTTAGACGGCGTGATCATGTGCGCGTCGCGGCTTTCCCGATCACACCTGCTGAATTTTTATCAGAAAACGCAGCTTCCGATGGTTCTAGTGAACCGCTACATCAAAAATTCAAATATTTGTTCAATTCTGATTGATTATGAAAAAGCCATGATCCACGCCACATCCCATCTGATAGCGCTTCGTCATCAGCGAATCGGCTTCTTAGCCGGCCCTGCCAGCAGCGAATCGTCAAGAATACGCATGAATGGGATCAAAATCGCAATGCAGCAGGAAGGGTTAGAACTGAATGAAGAATACTGCCCGCGCTGTTTTCCGACGATTGAAGGAGGGTTCCAGGCGATGACTTCTTTGCTGAGCCCGAAATATGACCGGCCGACCGCGGTTCTCGCTTATAACGATTTAATCGCGATTGGCGCTATGCGCGCGATTCGTTCGCGCGGATTGCGGATCCCGGAAGATATATCCCTGATCGGGATTGATAATATCGAAATGGCGTCGCACGCCAATCCGCCGCTGACGACAATTTCCCCGCCGAAAAAACAGATGGGAGCTTTAGCGATGCGCACAATTTACCGCATGAATACCGGCGATTATGAAGATAGCGAAGGTTATATCGAATTAGACGCTCCGTTGACGCTCCGCGCTTCGACGGGCGTTTGCGCCAAGAGCTGATCGGAATTTAATACCGGTTCAGCTTTTATGACCGGTCTGTTTCCGATAACGGTAATATTCGATCGACACGCCGACGAGGATAATAACGCCTTTGATAACGAAACGCCAATAGCTGTTGATCCCCAGGATATTCAGCGCGTTGGATAAGACCGAAATAATAACGCAGCCCAAAACGGTTCCGCCCAAACGCCCGACGCCGCCGCGCATTGACGCGCCGCCAATGATTATTGCAGCCAACGCGTCAATCTCGTAATCATACCCCGCAGAAGGGACGCCGGAATTCAACCGCGAAGCCGATACCGCGCCGGCAATCCCCGCCGTAAACCCGGATAAAAGATAGGCGATACGGCGGATTCGCGCGACCGGGATCCCGGAAAAATCGGCAGCCTGAGGATTTTCACCGATCGAATAAATATCTTTCCCGAATTTTGCCTTATTGAGAAGAAGCCAAGCCGGAACATAAACGATCAGCGCCAGGAGAAACGAAAGCGGTAAACCGAAGAGCGTCCCCGTTCCCAGCCGATTCCAATTCTCAGCGCCGACCCGAATCGTCGTGCCGTTCGAAATCAGGTACGCCGCGCCGCGAAAAATGCTGAACGTAGCGAGGGTAACGATAAACGGCGGGATCGCCGCCAAACTGATAATCATGCCGTTTAAGAAGCCGACCGCCAGACCGGCGAACGCGCCGAGAATCAGACCAATTTCAACCGGTAACGAACGAAGTCCAACCGCGGTCGCAACCATACCGGAGAAACTCAAAATTGAACCGACCGAAATATCGATTCCTCCGGAAATGACGACGAACGTCAAACCGCAGCTGACGAGCATGTAAATCGAAAGCTGACGCAGAACCGAAAGCAAGTTACTGGGACGGAAAAAGACGGTTCGCAAACCATCCGACGCGAAAATCATCCATAACAATAAGATAATCGTTATCACCAAGCCGAGATTTTTACGAATAAACCGTTTCAGCCAATCCCGGGATTTAGATTCAGTTTTCGGGTTCATAATAGTGAATTTCCTCCCGTTAACTCACAATCGTTTTCGAATCTCGGCGAGAAACCCTTTTGAAGACACGCTCCGAACGGTAACGCCGGACGAATACAATTCCGCTAAATCCTTCGTACAGATCCCGGCGGTTAACGTTTCCAACACGGCGGCCTCCAACCGATCCGCGAAATCGATCAGATCCGGCGTTTCGTCAAGCTCGCCGCGTTTACGCAGCGCGCCGCTCCAGGCAAAAATCGTAGCCGTCGGGTTCGTCGACGTTTCGCATCCTTCCAGGTATCGGTAATAATGCTGTGTGACCGTGCCGTGCGCGGCTTCATATTCATAATTACCGTCCGGACTGACCAACACGCTCGTCATCATCGCCAGCGAACCGAACGCCGTTGAAATCATGTCGCTCATGACGTCGCCGTCATAATTTTTACAAGCCCAAACAAACCCGCCTTTGGCGCGGATCACGCGCGCGACGGCATCGTCTATCAGAGTATAAAAATAGCGCAAACCGTGTGCTTCAAAAGCGGCGCGATACGCAGATTCGTAAAGATTTTCGAAAATCTCCCGGAACGTCGCGTCATACGTTTTCGAAATCGTATCCTTCGTCGAAAACCAGAGGTCCTGATGTGTCGACAAAGCGTATTCGAAACAGGCTTGGGCAAACGATTTGATCGAGCTGTCCTTATTGAACGTTCCCTGAAGAATTCCCGGACCTTCAAAATCATATATAATTTTCGATTTCCGTTCCCCGTCCGCGCCGGTAAAGACGAGTTCCGCCCGTCCCTCGCCGGGGACGCGGATTTCGCTGCCTTTATAGACGTCGCCGTAAGCGTGACGGGCGATCGTAATCGGCTTTTCCCAATTTCGGACGACCGGTTTAATCGGCTCGACGACGATCGGCGCGCGGAAAACCGTTCCGTCTAAAATCGCCCGGATCGTCCCGTTCGGACTTTTCCAAATCCGTTTCAAGCCGTACTCTTCGAGCCGTTTTTGATTCGGCGTAATCGTCGCGCATTTCACGCCGACGCGCCATTTTTTAATCGCGGCGCCGGCATCGATCGTGACTTGATCGTCCGTTTCGTCGCGATGAACCAAACCTAAATCATAGTATTCGGTTTTCAACTCGACGAAAGGTTCGAGTAAATCTTCCTTGATCCAAGCCCATAACACGCGCGTCATCTCGTCGCCGTCCATCTCGACGACAGGATTTTTCATTTGGATTCGTTCCATACCCGTTTTGTCCTTTTTCTAAGCGCGATTCGCCAAACGCTTCGCGTAATAATTCATCAAGTTTCCCGCCAGCAGAATTTCTTTTTCATCTTCCGTCAGGCGTCCGACCGTCACCGTAATCTCTTCCGTGCCGCCGCTGCGATAGACCCGCGCTAAAAAATCCGTATCGCCGGCTTCGATCTTTCCCCGAACGTTATCAACAACCAGAATATCCCCGGGGCAAAGATCGAAACGTTGATCCGGGGCGATCGTAAACGGGATAAGTCCCCAATTGATGCAGTTGCTTCGATAACGTTTCGTCGCGTATTCATAAGCGATATTCGCGTTTCCGCCCAGGACGCGTTGACTTGAAGCGGCTTGTTCACGCGCCGAACCGTCGCCCGGTTTTCGCGCGAATACGCCGGAACCGATCGACGTTCGAGTCCAGTCAATTTTCGCGTCCCTGAGTTTCGCTAATTCCGGGCTCCGCTCCAATTCCGAATATCGGCCTGAACGGCGGATATTCTCGAGTTCCGCGATCCGTTTCGCGTCGCCGACATAGCTCGGCACGCGCCGCGATAAAGTAAACTCGGCGAGTTTCAACGGATTTGATCGATACGAGGACGTTTCGCCGGAGGGGATCAACTCGTCGGTCGTCGTCACCGCGTCATGAATCGCCGCCGCCAAAATCACGACGATATTTTCGCTCAACGGCGCGACCTTCGGCCATTGGGTAATATTCGGGCCCATCCGCAGCAATTCGTCCGCGATCGGACGCGAAAACCCGTTATATACGCGCTTCCGATAGATTGTCGCTTCGAATTCGTACGGATAGCCGCGGTCAGGATAATCGATCTCCGCCGCCGATGTCAGGATTCCGCCGTTCGCCGCAGTCGCAGCGATCGAGCGCGCGTCCATCAGCGCTACCCCGGTCGCCTGTCCCTGATCCGGTTTCGATCCGTCCCGGTTCGGGAAATTCCGCGTTGTATGGCGGACGCTCAGCGAGTTATCGGCCCCAATATCGCCCGCGCCGAAACATGGACCGCAAAAGGCCGATTTAGTCACCACACCGCCGCTCTGGAGCCGATAGACCGTCTGATTTTTCGCCAACGCGGCGTAAACCGGCAGGCTCGAAGGATAGACGCTCAGATTAAAAAATCCATCTCCGACGTCGCCCATATCCAATATATCCGCCGCGGCGCAAATATTCTCAAACATTCCGCCGGCGCACCCCGCGATAACGCCCTGATCGATTCGAATTTTTCCGCTAACGACTTTTTCCGTCAACCGCAAACCGTTCCCCACTCCGAATAAAGTCTCCGATTCGCGCTCGACCGCGCGCAGAATATCGCCCGGATTTTCGTTCAACGCCCGGATTGAAACGACATTGCTCGGATGGAACGGAAGCGCGACCATCGGCTCAATCGAACACAGATCGACTTCGATCATGCGGTCATAATAACTGACCGGTCCCGGAGCCAGCTCGCGGTATGCGTCGCTCCGCCCATGCGTCCCAAAATATTCGCGAACGCGTTCATCCGTCGCCCAAACCGACGACAGACAGGTCGTTTCCGTCGTCATAACGTCGATTCCGTTCCGAAAATCAATCGAAAGCGACGACAATCCCGGCCCGACAAATTCCAGGATCCGATTTTTGACAAAGCCGGACGAAAAAACCGCGCCGATCAACGCAAGCGCCACATCCTGCGGGCCGACGCCATGGCCGGGTTTCCCGCGCAGATAAACGAGGACGACTTCCGGCTCGTCGATATCGTATGTCGAAGAGAGAAGCTGCTTAACCAATTCTGGGCCGCCTTCGCCGATCGCCATCGTCCCCAAAGCGCCGTAACGGGTATGGCTGTCGGAACCGAGGATCATCCGTCCGCAGCCGCTCATCATTTCGCGTTCGAATTGATGAATAACCGCTAAATTCGCCGGAACGTAAATCCCACCAAATTTTCGCGCCGCCGACAGTCCGAATACGTGATCATCCTCATTAATCGTTCCGCCAACTGCGCACAGGCTGTTATGGCAGTTGGTCAATACGTACGGAATCGGGAAACGATCCAAGCCACTGGCAATCGCCGACTGAACGATCCCAACATAGGTAATATCGTGGGAAGCGATCGAATCAAAGACAATTTCGAGTTTCCCGGGGCGTGATGACCGGTTATGCGCTCTTAAAATTTGATAAGCGATCGTGTTGTCCCGAAACGAGCGTAAATCTGCGCTAAATCTCGCGGATTGTTGTCCTTCCGCGCACGATAAAAAAGATTCGGGGCTTTGAACGTTTTCTCCGCCGGTTACGATAACCGGTCGATCTGTAAGCTTTATCATCTATATATATTTCCTCTGCGTTTAACGTTTTCCGCGAAGTACTAAGGATATTCGCTTCTAATTTTACCGAACTCCCTTTTCCGAATCCGTGTTTATCGAAAGATAAGTGAAGATTTCGGACTGACTCAATAAAAAATCCCGGGAAGCCGTCAATTTATTTCCCGGGATCCGTTCGTTTTCGGCGTTCGGCTTACGAATCGGATGATTTCAGGAATTGAATAATATCCGCCGCGTTCGTATCCGGATTGGCCTTCGGGAATATCTTGATAATAACGCCGTTCTCGCCGATAACGAACGTCGAACGAACGATTCCCATATAAGTCTTCCCGAAACTGGTCTTTTGCTGCCAAGCGCCGTACGCTTCGACCGCTTTCAGTTCGGGATCGGAAAGAAGAATAAACGGCAGGTTATATTTCTCGGCAAATTTCAGGTGCGACTCGCCGCCGTCGCGGCTGATTCCGAAAACGGCCGCGTTCAGTTCCTGCAGCGCGGCAAACGAATCGCGAAATGCGCAGGCCTGACGCGTACAACCCGGCGTATTGTCCTTCGGATAAAAATAAACGACTGTCTTTTGACCGCGGTAATCCGTTAACCGATGCATTTTTCCCGTAGAATCCGGTAAATTAAAATCCGGCGCGATATCTCCGACTTTAAGTTTCATTCGTTTTCTCCTTTGATTAATCGTTTCAAATTGCGATGTCCCGATTCTGATCGCTAATCGTTCGTACAGTCTTCATTACCTTTATTATTGTAGTTGATTCCGCGGATTAACCGAGCTGGAGCTCCGAAATCCGGGCGTCAAAATCAGAAAAGGCCGAAATCCAACTGCGCGCCGGCCCATTTTGTTTGTTTCGCTTGATAAACCCGATCGTCAGGTTGGATATGCCCGATCAACAGCGGCGAATTCGGATCATGGAGCTTCCGATTCGCTTTCACAGCTTCGATACGCGCGTTCGCATAACAGTATCGGCAAAAATGAGCGCAGCTGTCGTACGCGCCAATATCGTTGCCCAACAGGCAGGCGCACTCAGCGCGAATCCGCTTTCGGTCAGATTTCGGAATATTCAGACGCTTTCCCAAAACGCATTCATACGTCGCGGCCGTCATACAGCCGCCGCAGTCCGCCCCGAACGCGGCCAACTCATCGCCCTCACCGCAGGGACGGACCGTCATACCGTAAACCGCCGCGATCCGGATCAGTTCCTTTCCGATCGCAAGCCGCTGAAGCGGGTCGACCTCGCGAGCCTCCGGGAAATTTCGTTTAACCTTTTGATAAAGATCGATGAAACTGATAACGACGTCGCGCGTATACCCCGCCAACGCCGCCGCGAATTTTTCAAACGTTTCAAAATGAAATTCGGTCGTATAACGCGGACTTAGAAAAATCGGATCATAACGCCAGGCAACCGCGTTTGGCCCGACGGCCTCTGACAGCCGTTGAAAATCGCGTAAAACAATCGTTTTAGCGGGTACGTTCGGCTCGATTTCTTTCCCGTATCCGGTAATCGTTACGAACCAGTGCTGGCCATATGGTTTCAACAATGGAAGATGCGGCAACATCGGCGCAGGATTCTTCGTACAGAAGCCGATTAAATCGACCGCGTTCGGAGATAAGTCGTAACGCGCTACCGACCGCGGATTGAACGGATTCCGAACGCAGACAAATCCCGCCGCTAAACGATTTCGAAACCACTCGGCATAAAAAGCGGGGATATCGGTTCGCATTCCAGTTTGGATAATCATCTTTTTCTCGCGCCCTTGATCCCCGAAAGGATCGGCCAAAGTTCTTTCCAGTCATGATCCTTCGGCGAATTTTCCGAATTCGAGTAAAATTATATCCGCTTTACGCAAAACATCTTAATAAGGGCGAGGGTAACAGGGGAATCAGCCGCTGTGAGAGGCGCCCGAAGGAAGAAAAAAATGGAAAAAATGTTGATTAACGCAGAAAAGCGCTCTCTCTTCGGCAAGAAGGTCGGCGCTCTCCGCCGGCAGGGCTCCGTCCCGGGAATTATCTACGGCCATAACGCCAAACCGATCGCGATTCAGATGAATGCGCGGGAACTGGCTCGTTTTTTGACGAAAGTCACCTCTTCAAGTATCGTGACCGTTTCGATCGACGGGGAAAACCATACCGCGCTTATCCGCGAATTACAGCGCAATTTTATCCGCAACGAAGTCATCCATGTCGACTTCCAGGAAGTTTCATTAAAAGAAAAAATCCGCACGCGTATTACGGTTTCGCTGACCGGCGTCGCCCCGGCCGTCAAGAACTTCGGCGGTATTGTTCTGCATGAGCGCGAATGGATCGAAGTTGAAGCGCTTCCGACCGATTTGCCGGAACGGATCACGGTCGATCTTTCATCGCTCGAGAATATCGGCGACGCGATCCGCGTTTCCGGATTAAACCTTGGCGACGCGATTACGGTTTTCGCCGACCCCGAAGAAGTTATCGTCTCGATCAGCAGCGCTTCTATCGCCGCCGAACCGGAAGAAGAAGCGGAAGCTTCGGAATCCGAACCGGAAGTCGTCGAAAAAGGCAAGAAATCCGAAGACGAAGAATAACTTTCGATTCCGTCGAATTACAGAGCAAAAAACCGGCCGTGCGGCCGGTTTTTTCATTTCGTTTAGTCCGGTGAAATGCTTCAATCTTCGGATTCTTCGGAAAGTTCCCGACGCAGTCCCGCTCCCGCAGCGTCCTCAATCAACGACCTGCCGAAAATCAGGAACCCCGTATGTCCGACCATACGGTCGGACGGTCGAAACTTTTCCGCGTCCGCGCGATAATAACGCAGCATAACTTCGCAAACTTCCAAAAAACCGAAAACGTTTTCTTCAAGCGCCTTTAAAAGCAGCGTAACCTGATTTACGGTCGGCAGCAGTGAAGCGAAAAAACCGCCCGGTTTTAATGCCGCTTTTACTTGGGTTAAATAATCATAAGCGTTCGGGACATCCAGAAAAACCGCGTCAACGTTCCGCTCGTCGAAACCGTTCTCAATATCGCGGACTTTAAAATCGACGCGCGGCTCGTAACCGATTCGCGATACGTTCCTGATCGCAATTTGCTGAAATTCTTCGCGTTTCTCGTAAGAGTAAACTTTTCCGTCCGGCCCGACCGCGTGAGCCAACGCGATCGTCATCGCGCCTGATCCGCTTCCCGCCTCAAGGACGCGATTCCCAGGCGCAACCGCCAGATTCAGCAACAAAAAACCGATATCTTTCGGATACAAAATCTGCGTCTTTCTCGGAATAAATTTGATCAGATCGGTTAACGAAGGCTGAAGCAGGTAAAAACGATTGCCGTTGTGCGACTGAATGATCGATCCGAAAGGTTTCCCAATCATATCGTCCATGTTCAGCGTACCTTTATGCGTATGAATCGTCCGTCCGGCTTCGGCTTTAACGATCTGATGAATATGACCGCGGCCGACAATTTCAATTAAGTCACCAACCATTATCCGAGCGCATCCGGCGTCGAATCGGCTCGTTTCGAGCGTTTCGTTCATAAATTCTTATTCTCCGCTTTTAGTTTTCTTATGATAAATCATTTCGGTAAATTCGGGTATTTGTCCCTTTTCGACATATCCGCCGCTCAGCGGTACGCTTTTATTGGGTACAATAAACCGAATGAAATTGACGAACGGTCCACTTTATCGAACAAAGGAGACTGCGCCTTGAAACCGTCATCCGGCAAACGGGTCGTTTTAACTTTCCTCTCACAATTCTTCGCGCTTATGATTCTATTCGGGATCGTCTACGTTTTAACAAGCCTGCCGATTCCGCGGCAATTCGGATTGATTTTCCGTCAGCAGGTTTACATCCTGCCCTTTGTCTTTATTCTGGTCGTTTTTACCTTTTCGATCCGGCAGGCATTCCTGAAACGGATCGGCTACGCGTTTTTAATCGGTCTGTTTTTCGTGCCGTTATCCGGGCTGTTAAATAGCGGCAGTTCCGATCAATACGTTTTTGGCGGAACGATCCCCTGGTCAGACGCGTTTACAAATCATCTTAACGCGCTTCGATTCCTTTACGGCGGCGTCATGGCACAATCCACCGCGCTTAGACCGATCTCCGCCGTTTTTTATGATGCGATTTTGTATCTGACGAACAATAATTTGCATGCAGTTCACATCGTAATCACTTTCCTGATCGGGCTGTCGGTCGTTTTAGCCGTGCGGAAAATTGAAACCAGTTTCAGCGGCATCGTAGCAATTTTCGTATACTGCAACGCTTTCTTTTTTATCCGCCGCTACATCGGTACGTTTATGACCGAACCGTACGCGTTTATCCTCGGGAACCTTGCGCTTTATCTGTTTTTGAAAGCCGTTTTTGATAAGAATCAGGGTTGTTTTATCTTCGCCTGTTTCCTGCTGTCGTTAGCGTTAAATGCGCGGCCCGGGCCGATGGTCATTCTGGCAACGATTGGCATCTGGTACTATTTCCGTTTCCTGAAATATGAAAAACGTCGCTTCCTGACAGCGTTCCTGGCGTTGTGCGCAATGGTCGCGGGATTCGGGATCAACGAACTGACCGCGCGCATCGTTACCGATAACGCGAAACTGGTTAACCGCCAATTCGCCGAATTCGTTTACGGGATGTGTTTAGGCGGGAAATCCGGTTATGAAACGATGTTCATGCCCGAAATGGTAGCGCTCGACACTTCCGCGACGCCTGCCGCCGACCTGATCGGCCTCTGCCGGGCCGCGCTGGCCGAAAACCCGAACAACCTTGGGATTTCGACGGTCAACATCTTCAAGGTTCTGATCTTCGATCCGATTCGGGGCGCGTTTTCTTACTTTGACGGCGGCGCTTCGGTTCTGACGGCGGCGCTGCGCTGGACGCTGATGATTTTATGGACGGCAGGGATACTGCTCGCCTTGCGGAAAAGGCGGAAACCGATATACTCCTTCTTTCTGGCGGCGTCTCTCGGATTCCTGTTATCGCAGTTTATCGTTCCTCCTTTCGCCGCTTTCCGCATGCGTTACCACGCGGGAATCATCTCCATCCCGGCGATCTTCGTCGCAATTCCGATCGAATTTGCTTACGTAAGATTTCTGAAAAAGCCGGCTGAAAAGAAAGCCGGGGAAAATCCAGCCCCCAAGACGGTTTCGCAGCGGCCTAACGCAGAAGTGTTGACCGTATTGGTCTCCGCGGCCATGGGACTCTTAGCCGTCGCCGCACCGTTTTTCATTAAAGCATTCCCAATCAAAGCGCCGAAAGTCGAACCGATTCGATGCTTTGAAAACGAAGTCAGCTTATTTACCCGGATCGATCACGGCTCATACTTTTACATGCGCCATCAAGAGAATCTGAAAAGCGAGCATTACCCAAATTTCAGATTGGCTTACGTCCGGCAGGAATTTCATAATACCGCGTCGCTCGAGATTTTCGAACTAACCGATCATATCGTTGAAGAAACCGCGATTTTCCGCGGGATCGATTTGAATAATTACCGTGACGCGCTCGTCTTCGCGCCGTTGAGCATGATTGAAAACTATGAAGGCTACGCGCAATTCTGTGGAAACTGGATCGAACCGCCGATCTTACGAGACGACCGCTTCTTTATCCCAACGTCGGTTCAATTTGAACCGAATCCAGATCTGAAGTGAAAGGACGCTTGCGCTCATGACGCGATTTATATTGCTCCGTCACGGACAAACTGATTGGAACATTCAACGACTCTATCAAGGTCAGTCTGATATCAAGCTGAACGAAACCGGAATCGAACAGGCGCGAGAAGCCGCCGAAGCGCTCAAGTATGAAAAGATTGACGCCGCTTATAGCTCGGACTTGTCGCGCGCTTTGGAAACTGCGAAGTCCGTCCTTCGCTACCACGCACAAACGCCTCTTGTAATCGACCCAATCCTGCGCGAACGCGCTTTCGGCGACCTTGAAGGAACGCCGTACCAGCGGGATATGCTGAATCCTGTCGTCCGCGATTTGATTGACAAAAATCCGTACGCGCATAGATTCAGCGGCGGCGGAGAATCGCTCGAAGACGTCCGGATTCGCGCCCAGAAGGCGTTCGAACAAATCGCGGCGAAACATCCAAACCAAAACGTACTTCTCGTTTCGCACGGAACATTTATCGGATTGTTTATGATTGCGTTGAAAGGACTACCGATCTCAGCGCGAAAAGATTACGTTATCGGAAACGCCGTTCCGATATTCGTATCAACGAACGAGACGGCCGGCGTAAAAGATTCAGTCTTGCGCTGATAAACCCCAGATATACTGCGGCGCGTTCGGTCCTGTGTTGAATAATAAATCGAGAATCGACAGCGCCGGATCAAATGGTCCCGACAGCTGCGGATAGGGCGGATAAGCGGAATAATCTTTCCAAACGATCTCGATCCCGGCCGCGCGGAACTCGGCCTCGGACATGTACGCTTTCGCCGCCGGACCTGAAACGTAGCGCGCCGCGCCCGCCGAGCGCAACAACGACAGCAGTTTTCCACCGCGCTTCCCTTCCGAAAAATAATCTCTGCTGTCCGCGAACCGCGTTTGAATACCCAGAAATTCCGCGCTGATCGTTTGAATCAGTTCCTGATTCAGTTCGGAAAGATAACGCCAATCGCGATGATACGTCGCGTCAAGCCAAGGCTGGTACGCGTCGAAAAAAGGCGCTTTGCGATAATTCGTCAATAGGGCCTGATAATGTTTTTCGCCCCAGCGTCCGGGAACGATCTCAATCGCGGAAATCGGCTTCTCAATAGAAGCGTAAACCGGAACCGTCAGCCATTTTACCCCGCTCGACGTCATAATCCGGTTGCGGTTGCGCCAGTCGTTCTTCGTATACTGAACCTCATCGTAAAAAATAAATAAATCGACGTCATGGATGATATCGAAATAACCGCGCCAGGGAACGTAATTCGACTGAAGAACCGCGACCGTCAGTCCGTTTTTTTTCTCCATGGCGCTCAATTTTCCCGATAAAAGGCTTCGATCGTTTCGACGACCGTCGCGACCTGGTCCCGGCGCAATCCGTAAAACATCGGCAGCCGCAGCAGCCGGTCGCTCTCTCGCGTCGTGTACGCGTCTTCGCCGTGAAAACGCCCGAACCGCTTTCCGGCCGGCGACGAATGAAGCGGGACATAGTGAAAGACAGCTTCAACGCCCCGGTCTTTCAAATATCGGATCAGACGCGTCCGCTCATCAAGATTCTTCGTCTTAATATAGAACATATGCGCGTTATGCTCGCAGTCGTTCGGAACCGTCGGCAACTCGATCCGCTCCCGCTCAGCTAACGGCGACAATAATTCCCGGTATAAATTCCAGCTGTTCATCCGATCGGAATGGATCGCGTCCGCGTTCTCGAACTGGGCGTAAAGATAGGCGGCGTTGATATCGCTCGGAAGGAACGACGAACCTACTGAGACCCAAGTATATTTATCGACCTGCCCGCGCCAGAATTGACTGCGGTTCGTACCTTTCTCCCGTAAAACTTCGGCCCGTTCGCCGTTATCCCGATCGCGGATCAGGATCGCCCCCCCCTCGCCCATACTCAAGTTTTTCGTTTCATGAAAACTCAGACAGCCGAAATCGCCGATTGTACCCAACGGCCGGTTTTTATAGGCGGAAAAAATCCCCTGGGCCGCGTCTTCAACAATTTTCAAACCGTATTTCGCCGCGATCCGAACGATTTCGTCCATCTCGCAGCTAACCCCGGCGTAGTGAACCGGAACGATCGCGCGCGTCCGCTTTGTAACCGCGGCTTCGATTTTCCGTTCGTCGATATTCATCGTATCGGGCCGGATATCGACAAAAACGATCGCCGCCCCGCGCAGAACAAACGCATTCGCGGTAGACACAAACGTAAACGAAGGGCAGATAACTTCGTCGCCGGGTTGAATATCGCACAATAAAGCAGCCATTTCCAGCGCGTCGGAACAGGACGTCGTCAACAGCGCCTTCCCCGTCCCGGTTCGGTCCTCAAGCCATCCGGCGCAGCGTTTCGAGAACACGCCGTCGCCGGAAATCTTCCGCAAAGCGACCGCTTCCTCAATTTTTTTCATCTCTGAACCGACATACGGCGGGACGTTAAACGGAATCGAACTCATAGCGTTTCTCGACTTCTCTCATCTTTACGATAAAATAATTTCATCAACGCTGATATTATACTCGCTTCGATTCAGGAGGACTTCCCCATGGATACGCCCTTTTTACCGTTACAAGATATTTTCCCGATCCGAACGACCGTCACGGACAGTTCGATCCGGATCGCCGGACATTCGTTACATAAATTAGCCAAAGATTTCAAAACACCGCTTTACGTCTACGACGCCGCAACCGTCCGAGAGAATATACGATCAATCCATTCTGCGCTCGCCGATTTTTACCCCGGAGAAGCTTCGATCAGTTATGCGGCGAAAGCTTATTTTTCAACAAAATTTTGTGAATTAATATCGGCCGAACCGGTCGAACTCGACGTCGTATCTTTCGCCGAAGCCCAAATCGCGCTCAACCACGGCTTCCGCCCTGAACGGATTCATATTCACGGCAACAATAAATCTTATGAAGAATTAACGCTGGCGATCGAGAATGATTTTCACGCTGTCGTCGTTGACAACTTTGACGAAATCGAGATGGTCGGAGAAGTCGCGGAAAGCTTACGAAAAACTGCGCGCGTTTGGCTGCGGATAACGCCCGACATGCGCGTCGAGACCCACCCGCACACGGAGACTTCGGCGCGAACGAGTAAATTCGGGTTTCATGTCGTTAACGGGGACGCCGAAAATGCGATCCGGCGGGTTGAGACAAAACCGAATCTTAATTTAACCGGGCTGCACTTTCACCTGGGCTCGCTTTTGTTTGACGCCGATGTCTACGTTGCAGCGATCGAAGAAATATATAAGCTTGTCTTGAAAACCGGGATTCATCTCGAAGAATTATCGCCAGGCGGCGGCTGGGGGATCCGCTACACGCCAGAAACGCCGAAAAATCCGCTTGGAAACTGGATCCGGCCCGTCGCGAATACAATCGTCGGCATCTGCCGGAAACATAAATTACCGCTGCCGAAACTTTCGCTCGAATCGGGGCGATTCATTTCGGGACGCGCCGGCGTTGCGCTTTACACGATCGGAACCGTCAAAGAAGGACTGGACGGCGAGATAATCGCCGCGGTTGACGGCGGCATGGCCGATAACCCGCGGCACGCGCTCTACGGGGCGGCATACTGCGCCGCGATCGTTGATAACCCAAACGGCGAAAACGCCGCCGAACCGGTTCGAATCGTCGGGAAATTCTGCGAAAGCGGGGACCAGCTGATCGCGGCGACCGCTCTCCCGCGGCCTCAGTTCGGCCAGCTATTGGCAATCCCGGCTTCTGGCGCCTACCAGCTCTCAATGGCGTCAAATTATAATTTGGCGCCGCGTCCCGCCGCCCTTTGGCTGGAAGAAAACGAGCCGCCGACACTGCTGCAGTATCGTGAAAACCCGGAAATCAATTCGTGGTGGCTAACTTAATTGCGGAAAATTAAAGTTGTTGGACAAATGCAATATAAAAAAGGTTACAGGTGTATCTTGTTAGATGACAAAGCTTTCCGTACAATTAAGTTAAACCTTATGAAAGGGATGCGCGCAATCGCCATTCTTTAAAATCAAATCATTCTATGGAGGATAAAATATGAAACATAATTTCTATGCAGGGCCGGCGATTTTACCGGAGTATACAATCGAGAAGAGTATCGAGGCAATTCGCGATTTTAACGGCACCGGTTTATCGCTGCTCTGCATTTCACATCGATCAAAAGATTTTGATAAAGTGATGAACAGCGCGGTCGAAATGACGAAAAAATTACTCGATATCCCGGAAGGATATTCGGTTATTTTCGTCGGCGGCGGCGCAACGACGCAATTCTACAACATTCCCTTCAACTTTTTAGCAAAAAAGGGCGCCTACCTCGATACCGGGACGTGGCCGTCCGGCGCGATTAGAGAAGCGAAACTTTGGGGAGAAGTCGACGTCGTCGCTTCATCGAAGGATAAGAAATATAACTACATTCCAAAGAACTTTACAATCCCGGCCGACGCCGATTATTTCGAAATCTGTTCAAACAACACGATCGAAGGAACCGAAATTTTCGAAGATTTTGATTCGCCGGTTCCGTTGATCTCCGACATGTCCAGCGATATTTTCAGCCGTCCGATCGATGTCTCGAAATACGCGATGATTTTCGCCGGCGCTCAGAAAAACTTCGCTCCTGCCGGCGTCACGATGGTTATCATCAAAGATTCGTTCATGGAAAAATCTGTCCGCCCGGTCCCGACGCTCAGCAACTACAAAAAGCTCGCCGAGAAAAACTCGATGATCAACACGCCGCCGGTATTCCCGATCTTCGCCGCGCTGAAGACGATGGAATGGATTGAAGCTGAAGGCGGCGTCAAAGCGATGGAAAAACGCGCGATCGCCCGCGCTGACCGCATTTACGAGGTCTTGGAAAATTCGAAGATGTTCGTTCCGAATATTCCGGATCCGAAGGATCGCTCGCGCATGAATATTACTTTCGCGATGAAACCGGAATATGCCGAACTCGCCGACGCCTTCCTGACGCTGAGTAAGGAACGCGATTGCGTCGGTCTCCCTGGACATCGTTCCGTCGGCGGTTTCCGCGCTTCCACCTATAACGCGCTGCCGATGGAAAGCGTCGACGCGCTCGTTGCGCTGATCAAAGAATTTGAAGCGGCTCATTAATTCAGGAAAGTTTAATCATGAAAAAAGTACTCATCGCAACCGAGAAACCGTTCTCCAAGGAAGCCTCGAAAGCTATCGTGGAAATCTTGAAAGAAAACGGGCATGAACCGGTATTACTCGAAAAATATACTGAACCCGCACAGCTATACGAAGCGGTCAAAGACGCGAACGCGTTGATCGTCCGATCCGATATTATCAATAAAGAGGTCATCGACCACGCGCCGAATCTCGAAATTATCGTTCGCGCCGGCGCCGGCTTCGATTCGATCGATATCAAGTACGCCGCGGAAAAAGGAATTGTTGTCGAAAATACCCCCGGACAGAACTCCAACGCGGTTGCGGAATTGGTTATCGGCATGATGGTCGCCAACGCGCGCAATTTCTTCAACGGCACGTCCGGTACGGAGCTGCGCGGCAAGAAACTCGGGATCCTCGGGTTCGGCGCAGTCGGCAAACGGATCGCCGCGCTTGGTTACGGATTCGGAATGGACGTTTACACGTTCACCGGCGACGGCGTATTCGCTACGATCGACCCCGAACAGAGCTACGTTAAAGATCTGGATAGCTACGATGCGTTGTTCAAGGAATGCCAGTATCTTTCAGTCAACTTGCCGCTCGACGACCTGACGCGCCACCTTGTTAATTACGATCGGATTATGATGATGCCTAAAGGCGGCGTTATCGTCAACTCGGCGCGCGTCGAAATTATCGACGAACCCGGATTAGTAAAAGCGCTCGAAGAACGGGAAGATCTCCGTTATCTGACGGACGTCGCGCCGAAGAGCGCCGAATTGAAAGAAAAATTTGGCGCCCGACTGTTCGCGACGCCGAAGAAATGCGGCGCGCAGACAGCCGAAGCGAACAGCAACGCCGGCACCGCCGCCGCCAATCAAATCAGCAGTTTCTTCAAAACCGGCAAGCCGACCTTTAAAGTCAATTAAGTTCTTTCGCCGTAAACGGAAACCCGCGTCTGGGCTGACGCGGGTTTCTTTTATCATTTCCTGTCCTGACTTCGGCGGAGCGGAGCGAAATCAGGCGCGCAAATTCGTTATAATGAATTGGATTTAAGATCATGGCGATAGCGGAAACGATAACAGCTCATGCCCAATACCAGCAATCTCGATAAAATTATTTCCGTCGGGAACGTCGTTCGCCTTACGAACTTCGTCTTTGAATTTCCGATCGGAAAATCTTTCCCGTTAACCGGAATGGAAGGGATCGTAACCGACCTCTATTCCGAAGATGCGGATCAGGTCCGACTGACGCACGCGCAAATCCGCTGGACGGCGGAAACAATCCGTTCAATTTCCCCAACATACGCAGAATATTGCGCCGATTCCGATTTCAGTTGGACCGCAACGGTTGTCCCGCTGGAATATCTCGAAATCGTCGGTAAAAATATAGACGAAAGCGAGTTACAATGGGCGATTAACGACAAAGCAGCCGAATTTTTCTGGCCTTCAGCTCCCGAAGGACGAAAACTGGCCGCTCTTTTCAGATCGGCAGACCGTCAAACGATTCGCTTTCCCGGCGACATGATGCTCGGCTACCTGAGAAAAAACGTCCGGCTACCGATGGCGGTCGAGATCCGGTTCGAAATCGAGGACGACGATCCGAACGACATATTCCTGAAAAACGAGACGCGAGCGACGCTGACCGATTTTACAAGTTACGATCACCGCATGAACATCTACGCCGAGATCGCCGTCGACGGGCACAATTTTATCTTGCCGCTCGAAGATCTCGGATCGTTAGAGCGCCCTGAATCAAAAAACACGCGCGCGTTGGACATGTACATGTATTGGCTGATCTCAAGGCTATGACCTCAATTCGGGATTCGATTCAGATCGGACCGGTTCGCTTCGGCTCGCGGATCATTTTAGCGCCGATGGACGGATACAGCGATAATCCGTTCCGGTTACTGACGCGGCAGCTCGGTTCCGGGGCCTCATTTACCGAATTTATCAACACGATTGAGGTGATGTCGAAAAATACGAAATATCAAGACCGCTGCCGTTTTACACCGGAAGAACGGCCGGTCGCGATTCAAATTTTCGACGATAATGTCGACCGCCTGATCGCCGGCGGGAACCGCGTCTACGAACTGTTCAAACCCGACCTGATCGACGTGAATATGGGCTGTTCCGTCAATCACGTTTCGAACCGCGGAGCGGGCGCGGGATTGCTGCGCCGACCGGACAAGGTCGAACAAATCATCAGCGGATTGGTAAATTCGCTCCCTTGCCCAGTCAGCGCAAAAATCCGTTTAGGCTGGGACACGGATTCTATTAACTATCTCGAAATCGGTCAAATTTGCGAAGATCATGGCGCCGCCATGGTAACGCTGCACGCCCGTACCCGAGAACAACTTTTCAAAGGCGAAGCCGATTGGAACGCGATCGCCGCGCTCAAAGCGCGGCTGTCGATCCCGGTTTTCGGAAACGGCGATGTCGATTCCTTCGCCGAAGCTGAGCGCATGAGAGCCGAAACTGGCTGCGACGGTGTCATGATCGGCCGGGCCGCAATGGAAAATCCATGGATCTTCGCCGGATACGATCCGGCGACCGTTCCGTTCGCGCTCTTTTACACGACGATTTTGGATCACTACGCTCTGGTAAAAAAACGCTACGAACCGATGCGGGCCTGTATCGTCTTTCGGAAGTTCGCGAAAAAATACTTAACGCAATTGGGCGCGGCAAAGGACGATATCCGCCGACTGATCACGACGAAAGATCCGGCGGAATTCGAAACGCTGCTGAATCGTCTCGCTTCCAAAGATCGCCGCAATCGCCTCTTGGAGGAAGATCTGGGCGCCGACACATGAACCTGAGCGAAATCTTTACCGATCAAGAATGGGAAATGCTATGCGACAACTGCGGAATCTGCTGCTTCTATAAAATCGAAGACGAGGATACCGAAGAAATATTTTTTACGACCGTTTACTGCCCATATCTCCTGCTCGACAAAAAAAAATGCGCTGTATACGCGGAGCGGTTCCGATTCATGCCGACTTGCGTAAAAATCGCGCCCGAAACGATCGCGCGCCAGTCCGAATGGATGCCGGCTCACTGCGCTTATCGCCGGATCGCCGAAAACCGCCCGCTGCCGGACTGGCACCCGCTCTATCGGGAAACGTCCGATCCGAATATTCTCGCCCTGCGATCTAAACTGCGCGCGATGGGATTCGCGCCGGTTCATCCCGGAAAAGCCGGCGAACCGAAGAACGTTCGAAAATTGAAACAGCGCGCCAGTAAAGCGATATTGGACGATCAATTTGAAGATCGGCTGATCCAAAATGTCTTCAACGAACCGCTGGATTAATTCTATTCCTATATATAATTTATTGCGCAACTGAATTAATCACAAAATCATAATGAGAACATGCCGTTAACACGTCGTTTCGGTAAAATGTTAGCGATGATTGATCCAAACGGGACGAAAATGCAACAATTTCATATCGCTTATTTTATTTCTTCACATGGTTTCGGTCACGCCTCGCGATCGGCGGCGATTATTCAATCGGTGGTAACGAAAAATCCGGATGTAAAAATTACGATCTACACGGAAACCCCGCGTTGGTTTTTCGAGGAATCGTTGACCGTTCCTTTTTATTACCGAAAAACGCAAACCGATGTCGGCGTGATCCAGATTACGCCGATCGAGATGGATATTCCGGGCACGCTTACGAAACTGAACCGGTTTTTAGCCGATTTACCGGAGAATTCAACTCGAATCGCCGACTTGCTGCTCAATGAAAAAGTCGATTTCGTCATCGCCGATATTTCGCCGTTAGCAATCGTCGGCGCTGAAAAAGCCGGAATCCCGTCGCTCCTGATCGAGAATTTTACCTGGGACTGGATCTACCAACCGTTCGCACGAAATTACCCCGGTTTCGAAGAAATCAACCGCAAACTGGCGCAGATCTATGATAGCGCGATGTATCGCGGGCAATATTCGCCGCCCTGCGCGCCAAGCGAAACCAGCGATTTTATCTTGCCTCCGGTCAGCCGCTGCCCGCGAACCGCTCCGGAAACGATTCGAGCTAAACTCGGACTCGCCGCCAACGAAAAACTGGCTTTAGTGGCGATGGGCGGCGTCTCAACCGCGTACAAACTCAAAGACCGAATCAACAGCGCAGATCCGAACATTGTGTTCGCTTTCAGCGGCGATTATCTTGAAATAAGCCGCCGGAATAATATCCTGCGCATTCCGCACCGCAGCGAGATTTACCATCCGGATCTCGTCAACAGCGCCGATTTTCTTTTCGGAAAAGCCGGATACAGCACCTACAGCGAAATCGTCAACATGCAGAAGCCTTTCGCTTATCTGCTCCGACCCGATTTTCGCGAATCCGCCGTTTTAGGTCAAGCCCTTAAAAATACCCCCGGCACGTTTGAAATTGACGCGCTTTCGTTCAGCAGTTTCAGCTTCGATCCCTGGATCGAGAAGATGTCGGCTTACGAGAAACACCAACCAACGACAAACGGATCCGACCTTGGCGCCGATAATATTCTATTTCTTATGCGATCGGGAAAACCGCGTCAGGATTTACTGACAGCCCTTCAGGTCGCGCCCGCCCGTTTGTCCGATTAAAAATTTCAGCTTCAAATTCGTCGTAGTCCGCGGTCATAACCTGGCCGCGGACGGTTATTTCTCCCTCGAACGATTCGTCATGGACCGACACGCCGAATTCCGCCGCCAACAGGCCGAATTGATCGTAAAAACTGTATGGAATTTGAAGCGAAAACAACGTCGCCGATTTCAGCTCAGCTGGACGGACGCGCTTCAAAACAGCTTTTCCAGCGTCGCCGTAAGCGCGGACCAACCCGCCAACCCCTAATTTCGTGCCGCCAAAATAGCGCGTTACAACGATCGCGATATTTCCAAAACCGCTGCCTTGAAGAACGGTCAGCAACGGACGGCCGGACGATCCCGAAGGTTCGCCGTCATCGGAACAGTAAGCCATCGTCGAATTCCCGAATCCGATAATATACGCAGGAACATTATGCGACGCGTCAGCGTAACGCTCGCGCATATCCACGATAAAGGCCCGCGCTGCTTCGGTCGAATGAACCGGTTCAAGCGTCGCAATGAAGCGCGAGTTGACAACGACGATTTCAGCTTCGGCACGCTCAAGCGGTATCAAGCGCCGCGCACCGTGCTCCTTCAAAGATCCGGACGTCCGTTTCTTTGCCATGGACGCAAATTTATTCCCGCGTCTCCGCGATCAGCAGGTCCCAACTCCCGATCCAGGGCGCGCCTAAACGATGTTTATCGGAAACGGTCGTATCGGAAAGCGCCTGACCTAAACTGATCAGGTCGGGGATAAGCGCCGTAAAATCCAGCGCGAGAACCTTCGGACGAATCCGTTCGGCAATCACCGCTGCCCAACGCCATTCGCGTCGGAACTGGTCGGCTTTTAACCAGTAATCACGCTTTTCCCAGGCCTCAACCGAGATGTCAATCGTTTCAGTAATCCGATCCAAAGACCTTAAAATATAGGCGATCAAATCTCGCGACAGTTCGTTCGCTTCCTGCTGCTGCATCAACTCGCGAATCGCCAATACGATCCCTTTCTTCAGGCGGGTCCGTTCGGTACGAACGCTGTCGGTCGAGATAACTCTGCTCATCCAAATCTCCTGTTAATTTTGATGAAGTTTATTATATTGTATTCGCTGCGATTGTCCAAAATCCGATCTGAAATTATGGCTGACCGAACGAATTTTGGTAGAATTGAATGCGGAATATTCTATGTCGAAATCAACCAAACTCGGGCTGTTTTTCTTATCTTTCTCGATGATCTTTGTCGCCGGATTATTATTCATTCTGGCACGACAGCGTTTTAACCGTTACTGCGCCGCGATTCCGGACGGTTCAACCGTCAACGGCTTCCCAATCGAAGGTTTGTCTGCGGACCAAATTGCCGAATCGCTGCTGTCTATCTATAACGCGCCAGTTCAGCTCCAATATGAAGAAAATTTAATTCAAGTCAGCGCCGGGCAGTTCGGGCTGAACCCCATCAATGTCGAAATGATCCGGTCGGCGCTACGCGACAGTGCCGCCGCCCAATGCAGCTCAGACGCTTTCCTAAGCATGCTATTTGGGAAAACCAAGTCAAAACCGATCCAAGTTGAGATTCCCTGCAGCGTCGATGAGAACGCAATCCGGGACTGGTTAACCGCCGAGATCGGTCCGCGCTACGATACCCTCCCCATCGCAGCTCAACCGAATACCCTCGGAATCGGATTTTATAAAGCGGTCGATGGGAAGAAGATGGATATCGACGAAGCAACAGAAAAAATCGCCGCGGCTTTTTGTTCAACGGATCAACGAATCGTGAAAATCAGCGTAGAAACGGTCGAAGCCGAAGCGCCGCATATCGAAAATTTGAAACTTCAAATCCGCTCCGTCATCGACCAGTATCAGGACGCCGGCCAATTGACTGAAGTCGTCCTGATAGACCCGAAGACCGGAAATACGTTTGACCTTGCCCGCCGTCACCGCAACGATCTTGAACCGGAAATTTCGTTTACCGCCGCCAGTACGATTAAAGTTCCGGTCATGATATCTTCATTTGCGCGCATGGATTCTGAGCCGGACCCGTTTACGATCCGCCAATTAGAGCTGATGATCACGGAATCGAAAAATGATCAGACCGATTGGATGATGGAAACGCATGTCGGCGGAAATCTTGCCCCAATCACGGTTACCGACGATATGCATACGCTGGGCCTCGAAAATACCTTTTTATCCGGCTACTTCTACCTGGGTGCGCCGCTTCTGCGTGACGTTGAAACGCCCGCAAATCAGCGCGCGGATATCGACTTGAAACCTGACCGGTATAACCAGACGACCGCCGCAGATATGGCGACGCTGATGGAAGGTCTTTATCATTGCGAAAAAGACGGCAGCGGATTGCTGACCGCAACATTTCCGGATAAGATTACGCAGCAGGAATGTCGGACAATGGTCGAGTTACTAAAAAATAATAAACTGCCGTTGCTGATATCCGCCGGAATTCCGGAATTAGTTCCGATTGCCCATAAACACGGCTGGATTGAGGAAAGCGACGGCCTGCTGCGGACGATGAGCAACATTGCCATAATTTATTCTCCTGGCGGCGATTATATTCTCAGCGTCTTCACCTGGCATCCGAGTAATTTGATTTTCGATAAAGGGAACCGATTGTTCGCCATGATTTCCACCGCGGTTTACAACTATTTCAACCCGAATCTGGATCGTTAATCGAATCCGGGAAAGACTCCAAAGGCGATTAAAACCCAACGTAGCTCAATCTGAACCGCATCATTTCCGCCCCGACTGAATAAAAACGAAATTCCGTCGGGCGCTCGCAACTCCGACGGGAAAAAGCGCACTGCATTCAATGCCAGATTCGAAGATTCGCCGTTAAACGTAATCTTTCAAATTATGTTCGACCGCGTAGGCGGCGGCTTCAGCGCGGTTGCTCGTTCCTAATTTTGATAAGATACTGCTGACATAGTTCCGAACCGTTCCTTCGCCTAAGAAAAGCGATTTCGCAATTTCGCGGTTCGTCTTTCCTTCAGAGACCAAGATCAGGACGTGTTTTTCTTGTTGAGAGAGAACGGCGAACGCGGAGGCTTCCTCCTCTTTGACGGCGCGGCGAACTTCCTGGAAGACGCGCTGGGTTACCATTGGATCCAACAGTGCCGCGTCCCCGCACGCTACCGAGTTCAACGAGCGGATCAGGTCCTCGCTGCTGATTTGTTTTAAGAGATATCCGGATGCGCCGGCGCGTATCGCCGCGAACAGCATCTCATCTTCAGCATAGGACGTCAGCATGACGACCTTTATATCTTTGTTTTTTTGCGTAATCTCTTCACAAGCTTCAATGCCGGACATCCCTGGGAGGCGAATATCCATCAGGACAATATCAGGGAGGATTTCAGCCGTCATCTCGATCGATTCTTTCGCATTGCTAGCTTCGCCGACAACTT
Organism: Flexilinea sp.; assembly: GCA_034430295.1. GTDB lineage: Bacteria > Chloroflexota > Anaerolineae > Anaerolineales > Anaerolineaceae > Flexilinea. Next base: position 7,950 of record DAOUFC010000015.1, on the reverse strand, counting down.
CAAAATTCTCGCTTTGATTCAACAACGCTCTGATCCCTAACCGAACGACTTCATGATCGTCAACCAGAAGAACTCGTAGCTTACTCATAAACTTATTCCGCTCCCTTTTCATAACACTGCATGTCTGAAATTCCTCATATATTTAACGAATGTCATTTTATGCCTGTGTCATATGTTTTACAATTACCTGACATCCCTCATTGTAATCGAATTATTTTCGTAAGGCAACAAAATGAAGGTAGCAATTTTAGGCGGAGGCGCAGCCGGAATCATATCAGCGCTGGAATTGAATCAAAAAACGCGAATAGAGACAGTTCTGTTCGATCTGAATCCGCTGCCGGGACGTAAGCTGGCAATCACGGGTAGCGGGCGCGGCAATCTGACTAATCTTACCCAGGAGGAGAGTTGTTATCGGAGCATGTCCGAATCTCATCTCCTTTCAAGATTTCAGTACCCAGACCCGGACATCATCCGCCGCCGGCTCAGGGAATATGGAATCCCAACCGTCGAAACCGACGACGGTTGGGTTTATCCGGCGTCCAATTCGGCGGCAAACGTCGCCTCCATCCTGCGGGCGCAGTTACAAGCGCATCAGGTTGAAATTGTCTCCGAAACAAAAATAACCCGCCTTTCCGTCAATCCGGACGGCACCTTTCAAATAAGCTCCTCAGACGGGCGCCGCTTTGGATCGTTTTCCGCGTTGCTGGTCGCGAGCGGATCCTGCGCCTATCCGCAGCTCGGCGCCGATGATTCAATCTTGCGTGAAATACGCGCGTTGGGGATCGCGGCGCGCGATTTTGTTCCGGCGCTGACCGGAATTGTTTTCGAAAAAGCGGATAAACGCTTATCCGGGAACCGCCTCGACGTCCGCGCGGCTTTATACGCCGATAGAAAACGGCTGGCATACGAGGCCGGGAACCTAATTTTTACCGATTTCGGGGTCAACGGGCCAGCAGCAATGAACCTAAGTCACCTCGTCCATGAACCGATCGCCGCTAATAAAAAAACCGAACTTTCGATTGATCTGCTTTCTAACCACAGCTCTGACTATCTACGCGAAATATTTCATAACCCAGCATTTCACCGAATGCCTTACCTGGCAATATTCAACGCTGTGCTTCCCGAAAAAATTTGCATCCGATTCTTCGAGCGCTGGCATCTTCCGCTCGACGTTCCCGTTGAACGCGTCGAACCGTCAGCATTCAAAGCGCATCTGAAATCATTATCCGATTTACGTTTCCTTATCGCAGGAACAAAACCGTTCCGCGACGCGCAGGTCGGATTCGGCGGCGTAGACCTGAATGAAATCGATCCGTTAACCATGCGGTCAAAAAAAATCCCCGGTCTGTATTTTGCCGGGGAAATTTTAGACTGTATCGGCCGATGCGGCGGTTATAATCTGAGTTGGGCTTTCCTGACCGGTATGCGCGCCGGACACGCAATCGCCGATTTGATGAGCCAGAATTAGAGGCTTTCTAACCGTTCGCGTTCGCGCCGCTGCGCCTTTCCGCGCTCTTCGGTATCGAGAATCTTTTTCCGGATCCGAAAATTTTTCGGCGTCACTTCGAGCAACTCGTCATCCGCCAGATATTCAATCGCTTCGTCAAGGCTCATCTGGCGAATTGCGTTAAGGCGGACCTCGATATCTTTGTTCGATTGGCGCATGTTCGTCAGATGTTTCTTTTTACAAACATTCACGGCCAAATCGGTCACGCGCATCGATTCGCCGATCACCATACCTTCATAAACTTCAACGCCCGGTCCGACGAATAAGACGCCGCGTTCTTCCGCGTTTTTTAGCCCGTAAGTCGTCGTAACGCCGTTTTCCCATGCGACGATCGAATTCGTCGTTCGCGACTGAATCGGACCGGCGTAAGGAGCGTATTCGAGAAACGCGGTATTGATAATCCCCATGCCGTGCGTCGCGGTCAGGAACTGATAACGGAAACCGAGCAGTCCGCGGGTCGGGATAACGTAAGTCAAGTGTGTCGATCCATCCGGATTGTCCGACATATCCTGCATCCGTCCGCGGCGCGTGCCCAGCATTTCAACGATCGTACCGACCGTTTCCGGACTCGTCTCAACGTAAACCTCTTCAAACGGTTCAAGCGTTTCGCCGTTTTCGCCGTTTTCAAGAATCACTTCAGGACGGGACACCTGAAACTCGTACCCTTCCCGACGCATCGTCTCAATCAAGATCGCCAGATGCAGTTCGCCGCGTCCCGCAACGATAAACGCGTCCGAACTATCGGTATCTTCAACGCGCAGCGCGACATTATTACGCAGTTCGTTGTATAAACGTTCGCGCAGATTTCTGGATGTACTGAATTTTCCTTCCCGTCCGCCCATCGGCGACGAATTAACCGCAAACGTCATCTTCACCGTCGGCTCCTCAACGCGAATGACCGGAAGCGCGTCCGGCGCCGTCGGATCGGTCAGCGTTTCGCCGATCGCAACCTCTTCCAGCCCCATAATGGCAACGATCTCGCCGGCTTCAGCCGATTCGATATCGGCGCGGCCTAACCCGTTGTACGTCATCAGGTAACGGATTCTTTCCGAAACAGCCGTACCGTCGAACTTTATCCTTGCCAATTCCATCCCTGAAACGGCCCGTCCGCGATTAATTTTTCCTAACGCGCTCAGTCCGCGATACTCATCATAAAAAAGATTGGTGACCATCATCTGGAACGGTTCCTCAACGTCAACCGTCGGCGGATCGATCTTCCGCAGGATGGTCTCAAACAGCGGTTGAAGCGAATCGGAAAGATCATGCGTCAATCCGGCGCGTCCCTCAATTCCATTGGCGTAAATAACCGGGAAATCCGCCTGCTCTTCCGTCGCACCTAAATCGATAAATAAGTCGAACGTTTTATTTAATGTCTGCTCCGGATCCGCGTCTTTTCGGTTCATTTTATTAATGACGACAATCACCTTGATTCCGCGTTTTAACGCTTTTTTAAGCACGAAGCGCGTCTGTGCCATCGGACCTTCCGCCGCATCAACAAGCAGGATTGCACCGTCGACCATGTTCATGACGCGTTCAACTTCGCCGCCGAAATCGGCATGACCCGGCGTATCGACGATATTAATTTTGACGAGTTCGTTCGTCCGCGGATCGGGGATCGATATCGCCGTATTTTTGGCTAAGATCGTGATCCCGCGTTCGCGTTCGAGCGCGTTCGAATCCATAACGCGCTCGTCAACTTGCTGATTTTCGCGGAATACTTTCGCCTGTTTTAACATAGCGTCGACCAACGTCGTTTTTCCGTGATCGACATGAGCGATAATCGCGATATTTCGCAAATCGGTTCGTTTTTTAAGCCCCATTGAGTTTCTCTCTTTATTCACTCTACGAATCAGCCGCTTCAGTCTTTCCAAAATAAATCAGCGGAATACTGAAAAGGGTTACGACAAATTTAATGACAACATTCCCCAGGAAAATCTCCCAAACCGCATTCGTCGGAATTGCCCCAAAGAAGGCGATAAAAGCGAAGAGAAACGAATCGATCGGAATCGATACCGCGTTTGAGAGAAGAACCCGGGCCCATTTATTTCGATCCTTAAACTTTTTAACGTAAAGCGAATAAATCTCGGTATCGATCAGCTCCGATATGAGTTCCGCAAGAATCGACGCGGCCGTAATACGCCAAACCGGCGTCAGAACCTGCGCCCAGGCCGCAGATCCGCCGCCCTCCTGATTGATCGGGAACAGCGAGATCAGGTAGAAATAAAGCGCCATCAGGATATTGACAGCCGCCGCGGAAATGACAACCCAACGTACCCGCGTTTTTCCCAGGAAACGATGAGCGACGTCGCGCAGCGTGAACGACAGCGGATAAATAAACGTCCCCGCGTCTAACGCCATACCGAAAAAAGTAACGACCTGGAGCGACGCGATATCGGAAATCATCTGGACGCCGATATACGCCGCGATAACCAGGACCGCCGTTCTTGCGATATTCGGCGGCTGACCTGCGGGAGAAATGAAAGTTTTGACAGGTTTTTTATTCATAGGCAGTTTATTATACATATTTTATCCAACCATCTTTTTTACTTTTTTCGAAATCCGTGATAAGTTCGGCTCCGGACACGGATCGGAGCCGAACTTAATTCAAAATGATCACAGCCCACGGGAAAAAGCGACGATTCAATCGATCCAGTGTACAATTAACGACGGAAAAAATTTCGGCTGAAAGCGGATCAGGATTAAAAATGAAAAAAATTATTATATTAACTGCCGACGCGGGCTTCGGTCACCGCAGCGCCGCAAACGCGATCTATGACGGATTATTATCCGCGGCAGCAGACTTGCCGCTATCGGTTGAAATCGTGAACCTGTTAGAAGCGCCGGGCGCGCCTGGACCGTTAAAATATACGCAAACCGAATATGACAAAATCGTCAAATCCATCCCGCGCATTTATGAATTCGGTTATTCCCAATCCGACAAAACAATTCCCGCCAACCTCGGTAAAATCGGGTTATCCGCCGCGCTTTATCACGCTTATGACGAGATGATTAAGACGCTGAATCCCGACGTTATCGTCAGTACTTATCCGTTTTTTCAAGCGCCCGCGCAAACCTGGTCTTTTCTTAACGAAGAAAACGAATCTGAACAAAATCTGAACGTTATTAAAGACGAAATCGAAAAAGAAAATCCGGGTATTTTTAAGTTCCTGTCATCCAAACGCCGGCCACATATACCCTACATTACGGTCACGACAGATTTCGTTTCCATACATCAATTTTGGATGAGTAAGATGCCGGATTATTATACCGTCGCAAACGAAGAAACGAAAAAATTAGCCGTATCAAACGGAATCGACCCAAATCGTGTTCTCGTTACCGGAATTCCGATTAAACCGGTTTTCGCGACCGAAAAACGTTCGAAAGCCGAAATACGATCCGCCTTAGGCTGGGATCCGAACCTGACGACCGTTATCGCTGTCGGATCGAAACGCGTTTCAAAATTAATCGAAAACCTGAACGCGATTAATCATGCCGGTTTTGATTTTCAACTCGTTATGGTTGCCGGCGGCGACGATCATCTGTATAAAAATATGCGCGCCGCAGAGTGGCATCATCCGACATATATTTATAATTTCACGAACGAGATGCCTTTGATGCTGTTAGGATCAGACATCGCAATTACAAAGGCCGGCGGCTTGATCACAAGCGAATGTCTCGCCGCGGGTTTGCCGATGCTGCTCGTCGACGTCCTTCCAGGGCAAGAAGAAGGAAACGCCAACCTGGTCGTGACGAACCGCGCCGGAATTTTGACAAAATCGCCGACAGAATTGCTGGAAGCGTTCTTCCATATCATGACAGACGAGCGGAAACTTCTAAACGCGATGAGCGAAAACGCACGGAGAATCGGTCATCCCCGCGCCAGTTTGGACGTTTGCGACATTATTTTTCATTTCCTCAAAAAGCAAAGCAAAGCGAGTTAGCTGCCTGGAAAGGATATCCATCTATGCCGATTTACGAGTATACCTGTCCTGATTGCGGGAAAACGTTCGAGCTATTGCGCGCGATACGCGAAGCCGATGAACGCGCCGTCTGCCCGGATTGTCAATCCGCCGACGCCAAACGGATCGTTTCAAATTTCTTTAGTCCCGGATTAAACGTTGGCGGCGGCTGTTCCGGCTGCGCCGGGGGAAACTGCCAGAGCTGCGGTCATTAATCGCCGTCGAATTGATATAATCCTGCCGATCCGCTCGGATCGCGATCTTATTATAAAAAGGAACCCACAATTCATGAAACACAGTTCGTTTTTATCCATAACCGATTACGCAGCCGACGAATTATCGTATCTTTTCGATCTTGCGATCGAGCTTAAGAAAAAGCTGAAATCCGGTCAAGCCACTCCGCTCCTGAACGGGAAGACGCTGGCAATGATTTTTCAAAAGCCTTCGCTCCGAACCCGCGTCAGTTTTGAAATCGGGATGCATCAATTGGGCGGATACGCGTTCTACTTGTCTCCGGACGAAATCGGGCTCGGGAAACGGGAAGCGATTAAAGATGTCGCCCAGGTTCTTGCCGGATACGTCGACGGAATTATGGCGCGCGTCTTTAGCCATGATCATCTCGTCGAATTGGCGGAATACGCTCGCATTCCGGTTATCAACGGCCTTTCCGATTTCAACCACCCCTGCCAGGCGATGGCCGACGGGCTGACAATTCTCGAAGAATTCGGAACCTTGAAAGGGATCAATATCGCCTATGTCGGTGATGGAAATAATGTCGCGGTATCGCTGATGGATATCGCCGTTAAAATGGGAGCGAACTTCACGATCGCCAACCCTGCCGGTTACGACATGCCGGAAGAAGCGGTCAAGTTAGCCCAAACATTCGCGAAAGGATCGGGAAGCCGGCTGCGATTTGAGCGCGATCCGCTAACAGCGGTTAAAGGCGCGAACGTCATCTATACCGATACTTGGGTCAGCATGGGTCAGGAAAGCGAGAAGGCTGAGCGGGAAAAAATCTTCCTTCCATATCAGGTTAACCGAGAACTGGTTGACGCGGCTGAGAAAAACTGTATCGTCATGCACTGCCTGCCGTCCCACCGCGGACAGGAAATTACCGATGAAGTTCAGGATGGGCCGCGATCGCGCGTCTTTCCCGAGGCGCATAACCGCTTGCACGCGCAAAAAGCGGTTCTCGCATATCTGCTCGGCAATTCAAAATGATGTAAGCCTTTTCAAAGCGCAAGCGTCGAAAAAAGAAACGCTCTTAGTAATCTCACAGAGCGTTTCTTTTATTTGATAAAGCGCGCGGATCCGGTCGGCGCTAAATTCAGACCAAATCAGAGCCGCTTAATCTCATCAAATAAATTGAGCAATTCATCATATTCCTCTTCCGTCAAGAAGAGGGAAACTGTCCCCATATCGAGGATGTAATAAATCGGACCGGTCTCTTCCTGAACGTAGGAGATCGCGTTATTTTCAGTCTCAGCAAAAATACCGTTTTCATCCGTTTTAGAATCGTCGAATTCCAAGGACGCGAACTCCTTAAACTCTAACCATTCTTCCTCAAAATAACGTATAATACATTGTCCTAAATCAATATGATAGACTGGTTCGCCCTCCGCATCGTTTGCTCTCAAAACTAAATAATCTTCAGATCGGACAATTATCTCAGTGGAATTCTGCTTTGAAGTCATAGTTCTCTCCGTTTCTGCATCATCAAATTACGCAAGGATAGACCGGAAGCCCGCTGACACGTTATTGCAGCGGAGGATAATTTTGGCAGGCTTCAGCGCTCCACAAGAACGGGAACCAGTCGCACCACAAATAATTCGCGTCTACATAGAGGATTAAAACGACGATTATCAGGATAACCGCCAAGACGATCCCAAGAATTATAAAGAGAAGTTTTTTCGATTTGACCGGAGCTTCCGCACCGTCATATCCCGGCTGCTGGCCGTAACCTTGATCCGGGTAACCATAAGGTCCCGGCTGAGCGTACGGATTCTGTGGCTGAGCGTAACCGTACGGGCCCGGCTGCTGACCGTAAGGATTCATCTGCGGCTGGCCATACGGATTCCCCGGGGCGGAAGCCGATTGCTGCTGTGCGTACGGGTTATTGGGATCAAATCCCTGCGTCGGCTGCTGCGCGTACGGGTTATTAGGATCGAAGCTCTGCATCGGCTGCTGAGGTTGACTCGAAAATTGAGAACCCGGATAAGCGCTCATCCCGCTCAACGGCTGCGGCATCGCCGCTTGGCCAGGCTGTTGCTGTGCGTACGGGTTATTGGGATCAAATCCCTGCATCGGCTGCTGCGCGTACGGGTTATTGGGATCGAAGCCCTGCGTCGGCTGCTGCGCGTACGGGTTATTGGGATCGAAGCTCTGCATCGGCTGCTGCACGTCCGGGCAATCGGGATGGACTTTGAACAAGCCGGGCAAAGACACACCTTGGGCCATGCAATAGGCAACCAGTTCGGCGGGCCA
>DAOUFC010000014.1:0-13922 GCA_034430295.1 Flexilinea sp. | reverse complement strand
GATACCGATGATACCTTTAATTTTGTAGTGTCCATTATGTATTTTTCATTATTTATAATAACAGGTCTTATATTGACTTCAATGCTGTCATCGAGCTTAAATAAAAATCTCATCAAATCCTGTTCCGTGTAGGGATAATCAGGTTCTTTTAAGTACTCTTTATTTACATGGAGTGCAGTAGTAGATATATTTTCCAAGGCATCATCTTTTGGAGTACGAATATCAAGTTCATATTGCCTGATTCTAACATCATCTAAATGCGTTCTGTTTCAAGACGTTTGGCGACTTTAATTTTGTTATTAAACCCTTCAAAACGACCTATAGGGATGTTATGAGAAGCGCGGGCGACAAGCCCTTCTAAGCGCTTCTCTTTTCTAAACGCAAATTTAGTCAAAGCAGAGATCTAACTTTATTTAGCCCCATCGAACCGGTTCATCCGGCGAAGACAGATCTCGAAAGGATCTTTGAGTTCAAAGATTTGACGTAATTCCTCTTTCATCGCATAACAGAGAGCGAGATTTTTGTGGTCTTTGTGAATTCGACCCCGGGAATCACATTTATGTGGATCAGGAGAACCGCCATTGGATAAGAGGAGCCAGTGAGCAGCTTTCAATTCTGCGCAGCGCTTCTTTTCTGCCCGAACGAGGTGTTTGGAAGACTTTGAGAAAGGTTTGTCCGCAGAAAGCGTTTTGGCTTTTTCTCGATGGGAACAAGCTTCTTCAATACAGACGACACCAAGAACTTCCCACCAGAATCGGGTCTGAACATGGTACTGGTCATAGACTATGGCTACATGTGGCAAATACGCAGATGATAAGAAGCATTCACAATATGCTCTTTTGATATCCGACACAAGGATTATTGTGAAACAGCAAACGGGGGCAAATGCTTTCGCTATTTGTAATGGTCGTTATTTCATAATTGATTCGTCATTATGCAATTTGTTAAAGGCCTTTAAAGCCCCTACACCACAATTTTTCGTGATGAGCCTACAAAAAAATACTATTTTCAGAAATAGGAAGATAACACCAAGCCTTCCGCATACTTTTCAGCGAGCTTCCGCAATCCCTTTCTGACAGCATCAGATCGGATTTGCCCGGATTTCAACTGATCTAATTTCCTGAAAAAGCTCGATTTCTCTTTCGTTTCGGCTTTTCGCTCCAAATATCCCCACAGATATTCAAAACCATGAAGCTCTTCCTCCGGGGAAGGCTCTTTCCCCAAAGCGGCGTCAACGCAGCGGTAGAAAACCGCTGCGGACGGGACATTCCGATTTTCAAACATCTTGTCGATATTCAAATAATCCTCATGGGATCTGGACATAATCAAAAATCTATATCGATCCCACTCATCCTGAAGCTTTTTTACAGACGGGCGCAGGCAGGCGTCAACTTTCTTGAACGAACGGTTCTTATCCTTTACTTCCAGCATGATATCGATATCAAAATGCTGATAAGTATTTTGATAATCCGCAATAAACTTTTCCAGATTGATCGTCGAAGAATGCGCGCCCGCGGGTTTTCCCGGAGCCTGCTGACTGTAATGCATCTTCGGCCGTTCTTTGCCGCCCCATGTCGAGATGACTTTCTCGAGGATCTCGTATTCACTGTATTTTTGCATCGAAGGCAGTAAGAGATGATGAAGGTTGTCGTAAATTACAGGAGCGCCGGTCATCGAGGAAATCCGGAGAACCTCTTCCATATTGAATATTTTGTCGTCGTTTTCAATGACGAGACGATCCCTGACTCGAGAAGACAGGCGATGATAATTTTGTACGAACCGGCGGATTGCGGCTTCCTTATCCTGATACATTCCCCCAATATGCAGGATTATTTTACAGGATTCATCCGCCCGCAAAGACGCCAGGATATCGGCATGATATTCCAGCTCCCGGATCGACGCCGTTACGACCTCCGGCCTAGGCGAATTTATAATCGTGTACTGACCGGGATGAACCGAAATACGCATTCCGGCAGAGCTTATTTTTTGCCCAATCTGCTCGAACCTTCCCTGAAACGACTGTTTCCAATCTAAAACCGAAGCTTCGGAGGATGCGAACGGAATCAATGAAGAAGATACTCTGTACAGTTTGACATCATGCAAAATATTGTAATCAACCATCGCCTCCAGTACATTGAGATTATGTGCGACGAGTTCCCGATGCAGATCCTCGCTGAGATTTTTGAGCCTGCATGTACGAAAAGAAGACGGATACGCATCCAAATTCATACAGGCATATCCGACATTGTTTATTTGATTCGTCACAGTATGCGGCGTCCTTTAATAAGTTATTTTTCCCAGGAAAGCGATACGTTCCGCAGCCGTCAGTCTTTCTATTCGAATTCCGCGGCAAATCCCGCAAGAGATGCCTATTGCTTTGGAATATCGAAATTCCCGGCTTGCGAAAAAACGAAACCGTTCGCCTTCGATAGCGTATTATAAACGAAAGCCCTGAAACCGCGTTTCGGTCATATCTCGGGCCGGAAACAAGCCCAAGCGCGATTGTTGATATAATACTTACGATGTTGCGAGGGTTTTCTATGCCTAAGCGAATGGGGGTAGCAGCGCCGCGGCGCAGCGAATTAGAAACAGCTTGTAAGGAACGGAACTATGTTTTTAGGCAGAAGCAACGGGATTCTTGAAATCCTTCTTATTTTATTAATCATTCTCATCCTCTTCGGCCCGAAAAGGATTACGAACGTCGCGAAAGAACTCGGAAAAAGTATCGCCGCCTTTCGAGACGGCCTTTCGCCGCGCGCTGACGAAAAAAGCGAATCGGATAACGACCCGTCCGACGACGACGCTTAACGGATCGGACCGATGAATTTTTTGAATATCGGGTTTCCGGAACTTCTCTTACTCGCTTTAATCCTGCTCATCGTTTACGGACCGGAACGGCTCCCGGAAGAAGCGACGAAGCTGGCGCGAACGATCCGGAAATTCACGCGTTCGGACACTTACCGGGATATCTCTGAAATCGTCCGAACCGTCAGAACCATGCCCCAACGCGTCATGAAAGAAGTTCAGGTCGAGGAAATCGAAAAGGAAATCGCCGCGTTTGAGGCGGACGCCGCCGCGCGGGACGGTTCGCCCGATTATCGCCTGGCGCCCGACGCGGACGGAAAAGAGACGGACGATGGCGAATAAATCGGACGATTCGCTTTTCAGCGGTTTCAAACCCCATCTCCGCGAGCTGCGCCGCCGCGTTATCTATTCCTTTTTAACGCTGATCCTGACGACGGTCGTCGGCTTCATTCTCGCCGAACCGCTGATGAAGCTTTTAGCGCGGCCGATCGGCGGCCTTTCCGCGCTGCAATCGCTCGAAGTCGCGGAGAATCTGACCGCGTCGTTTAATGTCGCGCTTCTCGGCGGCGTCATCTTAGCTTTTCCGCTGATCGCCTATCAAATCGGCGCGTTCGTCGTTCCCGGATTAAAAGAAAACGAACGGCGCTTTTTACGCTTTTTACTGCCGGCGGGCGCGCTGTTTTTCGTCCTCGGCGTCGCCTTCGCCTACGCCGCGCTTCTTCCGACGGCGATTCCGTTCCTGACTTCCTTCATGGGGATCGAGACCCGCCTCCGAACCGGTTCCTATTTCGCGTTTACGACGTCGCTGCTGTTCTGGATCGGGATCATTTTCGAACTCCCCGTCGCCGTTTTCATCCTGACCAAAGCGCATATCCTGAGTTCGACGATGCTGCGAAAGAATTGGCGGATCGCGATCGTCGTCATCGCCGTCCTCGCCATGATCATTACGCCGACCGTCGATCCGGTCAACATGATCCTGCTGATGGCGCCGCTCATCGCGCTCTTTTTCCTCAGCATCGCGTTCGCTAAATTCGCCGAACAAAAATAAATCCCTCCCCGCAACGGGTTCCAAATTAAGCCGCCTTTTTCGGAGCTACTTTGTAATTCGCGTTATGTCCCAGCAAACAGCGCCGACCTGCCGGAAGCAGGCGAAATGCTGAATTTGCAGGCTGAAGATTTCTCTCGCGATCCGATCCGATTGCCACCGATTGTTCGATAAAAAAGCTCCTTCAAACCGATTCAGCTCATGTTCGCTCGGATCGAGATCGGACAATACTTCTATAAAACTGCGGATAACCGGGAGCGCGTCATTAAACAACGCCGCGAATCGTTCAATTTCAACAAAATTGGAATCTTCCGTTTTGAAAACGCGGATCCGAGCCGGACAGTCCGAGTCGTCGATCACCGGCGGATCGACGATCAAAAGCCGAGCCGTACAATCCGATACAAGATTGAAACGATCGATAATCAATTCAATATCAACCGGCGGAACCGTCGGCGTCATCGTATGCGTGGGCGTTACGGTTTGCGTCGCCGTTTCCGTCAGCGTTAGGGTCGCGCTCGGCGTCGCCGTCCAGGACCGGACCGTCTCTCCAAATTCGGCGGTACGCGCCGCGGCGGCAGCGCGAATCGTCGCCCGAGCCTGAGCCGTCTGCGTTTTCTCCAACAGCTGGGCGTCATGCTGAACCGATTTCCAGATAATCCAAACCGGCCAGGAAACAGCCGCCAAACTCCACCAGAAAATCCGCGCGATTTTATTCTCCTGAAGAGCGGCGATCCAAGTAACGACAAGCGGGAAACAAAATAATATCGCCAGAAACGCGCCGCAGCCCAAACAGGAATTCCCGAAACAGCCTAATCCCGGCAGGAAGGACTCCCTGCCGCCGGATTCGCGCCGTTGAGGCGCGGTAGACGCTGCCGAGGACGGATCCTCCGGCATGATCGTATAATGGTAATGATGTTCAATGATTTTCGGCGGATCAGGGACGTACGGCAACGCCGAACCGCAATAAATACAGTTCCGCGAGCCATCAGGATTCGGGGCGCCGCAGTTCGTACAATTTGCCATCGTTATCTCTGAACTTTCTGTCAATGATTTAATTCGGATATCGGACGTCCGCGTTTATTATAATCCGTAAGGCAGGGAATCGCGCCCGGAGCCATAAATAAAAAATACGCGCCGGTTCCATCCAGGCGCGTCTGGTTTCAAAAACTGAGGAGGATTCGCCCTAAAACATCTTAATAACGATAAAAACGCGAATTCAGGCAAACCAGAAAGAATCCGATCAGCAGCAGCCAGTAATTATATTCCGAAGCCATCGGGATATAGGTAAAATGCGCGATAATACCTAAAACTCCGATAAAAAATCCGAAAACCCAACCACCGTTCATATCTCGCTTCCTCCCAATCGTCCGTTGCTAGCAGTATGAATTATGCAAGGTTCATGCCATCCGGTCGATTTTGCGCGAATCTCTACCCGAATCGACCCGGCGGTATCAATCTCGATAAAGGCGAACTTAGGACTGCCGGGACCGTAAACGTTCGCCTTCTCAGTCAGCGCGCCAGGATTTACGATTATCCGGCCGCCGTCTTCCGCAACCCGCGCCACATGCGTATGACCGTAAACGATCATATCGGCGTCTCTCGCTTCAGGCGGGAAATTAAAATCCAATTCGGCAATCGCCGGATCGCGCCGCAGCGAAATCAGTTTCATCCGCATATATCCGAAAATCGATCCATACCCATGAAACAGCAGCAGCCTCAGCCGCCCAATCTGAAACCGACGGATCGCCGGCAATCGCCGCCAATTCGCTATGTCGCGATTTCCTCGGACGGCGTAAAACGGCGCGATCGCCTCCAGATCGGCTAAACCGGGGAGCCACGATACGTCGCCGGTATGCAGGATCGCGTCCGGCTCAAGCGAACGGACCGCCGCCAACGCTTCAGCCGCGATACGTTCGTTCTTTTTTAAATGCGTATCTCCCAAAGCAACCAGCCGCAGCAGACAACCGTTCGGCAAATTTAAGCTCATCTCTTCGATCCGGCTCATTTTATCATTATAATTTTGATAGCGTCCGAATCAAAATTCGGCGCGGAAAGGGAGCGAATGACCCCAATTCAATTTAAAATCCATTCTCTCGAAACGGCCGCTGAAGCGCGCGGAACGGTCGTTGTGATCGACGTGCTGCGCGCCTTTACGACCGCCGCCTATGCGTTCAGTCTCGGCGCGAAAGAAATACGTTGCGTCAGCGCGGTAGACGAAGCTCTGACGTTGAAAAGCGCGACGGGAAACAGCCTCGTCATGGGCGAAATAGACGGATACGCGATTCCCGGATTTGACTTAAATAATTCGCCGACACGGCTGCTCGAAGCCGACTTATCCGGAAAAACGCTGATTCAGCGGACAACCGCCGGGACGCAGGGACTGACGCTGGCGCGTAACGCCGAGCGGCTGATCGCCGCCTCGCTCGTCACCGCATCCGCGACAGCGCGCTATATCCGCTCGCTCTCTCCGCAAACCGTCCACTTTATCGCCACCGGGATCACGCCTGACGACCGCGGCGACGAAGACGTTTGCTGCGCCGAAATCCTGCGCGCGAAAATTTGCGGCGAGGCCGTTCCTTCTCCCGAAAAAATTTCAGAGCGGATCCGCGCCTCAAAAAACGGGCTGCGCTTTACCGATCCGGACTCGCCCGATTTTCCGAAGTCCGATCTCGATTTTACTTTGGCGATCGACCGCTTTGATTTCTGCCTTATCGCCGAACGCGAAAAAGACGGCTCCGTTCGCTTGTCTATCGGGAAGGGATAACTGAATGAACCCGATTTTTACGCCGCGGAAAAAAATATTAATCCCGGCGAACGTCCCGGGACACGATTTTTCGATCCTGGAGGCAGAATTTGAGCTGATCCGCCCCGCCGAAGCGTGTCGGGTCTTTTCCGACGCGGAAATCAACGATGTTCTTCCCGAAATATCCGCCTTCGTTTCCATGGTCGCCGTTGATAAAAAGCGTCTTGCGGCGGCGCGGAAATTGGAGATCATCGTCGCCAACGGCGCTGGAACGGATAACGTCGACATCCGGGCGGCGACCGAACGGAGAATTCCCGTCATAAATATTCCCGAAACCACTTTCCGTTCCACCGCCGAACACGCGTTTGCGCTGATCCTGGCGGCATCGCGGCGTGTCGTCGAACTCGACCGCCGCATGCGCATCGAGCGGGATCCCGCGCCGCTTTTCGATATGGGACGGAACAAAGGACACGACCTCTTCGGGCGTACGCTGGGCATTTTCGGCATGGGACGTATCGGACGCACGCTCGCCGGGTTTGCGCGCGCTTTCGGCATGACAATTTTATACCATAACCGGCGCCTCCTCTCCGCCGAGGAAATGAACGGCGCGGAATACGTCGATTTCACGGAATTATTAACCCGGTCGGATATCATCTCGATTCACGCGCCGCTTAACGATCAAAGCCGAAACCGGTTCAACCGAGAGACCTTGGCGAAGATGAAGCCCGACGCAATCCTGATCAACAGCGGACGGGGCGCAATCGTCGACGTTGACGCGCTGGCCGACGCGCTGAAAAACGGACGGATCGCCGCCGCCGCTCTCGACGTATTCCCGAACGAGCCGAGCGTCCCGGAAAAACTAAAGACACTGGAGAATATTATTCTGACGCCGCATGTCGGCACCAACACGCATGAAACGCGCCGGGCGATGGCGGACGCGATCGCCTGCGTCCTGCGGAAAATGCTGCGCGAACCTGCCGATCCGTCCGGGTTAAACGTCGTAAACCCGGAAATTTATCAAGTCCGATCCGAATGAAACGAATTGCGTTTTTCCTGAGCCTTTTCGCGCTGATCAGCGTTTCGTCCCTCTTCCTTCCGTCAAACGCCGGCGCGGAAGACGTAACGCTGATCGGACCGAACGAGGCGCTTTATTCTCTCGGCGATCCGTTAAACGCCGAAGTCACGACAACCGAAAACGTCGTCGCCAAACTCGAAATCGCTGACGTTATCGTCGAAGAAACGCGCGTTCTCGTCCGTTTCTTTGTGCATGGCATTTCGCCGGCATGGGCGGTCAAAATTACCGATCAGAAACGCGTCGGCGGAGATTACCTGCCGGTCATGGAATTGGGGCTGCCCTCCGGTGAATGGGAAACGCCGACGACCGCCTCGCGTTATTCGCTGACCGTTACCGAAGACGATCTGGTCGTGGCCGGATTGGCGGAATTCCTGACCGACGAAAAAGCTGATTTTATGATCCTGAACTTCAACCAAATCCCATTCGATCTGGCGCCGCTCGCCGAAGGCGCGTCTTTCCCGTTATTCCTCCTCGAAGGCGACAACAAGCAGCGCAGCCCAATCGCGAATCCGATGAGCGTCACAGCGGACGGGATCACGCTGTCGCTCCTCAACGTCGCCGAATCCCCGGATATTTCCATGTTCCAACCGGGGATCACGGTCGACCGCCCGGGCGAGTACCTTTCCGGGATTGGTTGGTTTTCGCTGACCGCCGCCGACGGACGCAGCGTCGTCCTCGAACGCGATATCGGTTACGGGTTCAATTTATCGAACGACGGACGTTACTTCTTACGCAACTGTTACTACTTTAACGCTAACCGCGTCCCCGGACCGCTGACGATCGGACTTGACAAGGTATACGTGACACGGCTGATCAACGGGTCAGAGCCGGTAACCTGGGCTTCGGCGACGAAAGTCGGCGGAAGAGGCGAACTCAATATCCCGCTCCCGCTCGGCTCTTTCGACGCACGGATCACGGAATATGAAGTCTTCGCCGCGCGCCGGACCGACGAAAATCATCGGCACGCATTCGTCCGGCTCTGGTTCGACGTCCCGGAGGCGGTTACCGCGATTCATTTCGGCGACGTCGCCGGCGAATTAAACTTGGCCTCCGACTGCGGCGTCGATCCGAGCGACGGTCGTTTCGCCTGCGACGTACCGATTTTTACGACGCTCGATTACGACATGATCCTCTACCCCTATTCATTCGAATACACCGTCAAACCGGAGCTGAACATCGAATGGACTCCCATCCGCTATACGAAAAAAAATACAATCCGGCAGGAATTCAGACCGATTCATTATGATTTCAGCGAACTGACCGGCCTCGCGGAAACCGATCCGCGGTTGGACGAAACCGTCCGCGCCGTATTGAACCGCGGATATTTGCTGCGCGAACGGCCGGGTTGGATCGTTCAGGAATCCCTTATTCAAAACGAAATCCCCAACCCGAACTTCCCGGCGCTCATCAACCGCGCCGTTCAGCAGCTTCAGCCGTTCGCCTATCGCTCGATCGTGTATGATCAGGTCGACGCGTCGGGAAACGTCGTCGAGACCGTATCGCTTCAGCAGGATCCGAACGGAAAGCTGATTAACGGCAGCTGGACGACGGCCGAGTTTCAGATTTCGCTCCCGCGCGGCTACCGGCTCGACAGCGGAAACGCGCTGATCAGCGGGTATAGTTACCCTTACGTCTATGCGCAAGATTTTTTAGCCCTGGCTGGTTCGCCCTCGAGGCTGGAAAGCGTCAAAGACTGCCGCGCGGCGGATCGCGACGCCGCCTGCTTCACTTTTATCCAATCGCTCTTAGAAAACCCGTCCGCGGATAACCTGAAAGAAACGATCCGGCTGAAATACGCGATCGACCGCGAAAACGGCGCGCTGCTGCGCTCGGAAACGATGTGTCTATTAAATGAAGACGACCGCGCGCTTTCGAGCTGTTCCGTGACGACGGTAGAACGAAGCGAATGGATTCCCGAATTGCCGGATGACGTGCGCGCGCTCCTGAGCCGCTATATTTTCGAATAACCAACGATAATCGGAGACAGTAAACAATGATCAACGCCAAATTTCTCTTTCCAAAAAAATTTACCTGGGGAACGGCGACCTCGTCCCATCAGGTCGAAGGCAACAACGCGAACAACAACTGGGCGCGTTGGGAACGTCAGCCGGGACGTATCCTGAAAAACGCGCTCAGCACGCCCGGCTGCGACTGGTGGGAGGGAGGACGCTGGCGCGAAGATTTGACCCGCGCCGCCGACGCCGGACAAAACGCTCACCGGTTCTCGGTCGAATGGTCGCGGGTCCAGCCGACCCCCGACAGCTGGGACGAAAGCGCGATCGACTTCTATCGGGAAATGATGCGCGGAATGATCGACCGCGGACTACGCCCGATGGTCACGCTTCATCACTTTACCGACCCGCTTTGGCTGACCGACCGCGGCGGCTGGCTCTGCCCCGAAGCCCCGGCACTCTTTACCCGCTACGTCAAAAAAATCGTCCCGGCGCTGAGAGAGCTGACAAACGAATGGATCACGATCAACGAGCCGAACGTCTACACGTATAACGGATATATCAGCGGCGATTTTCCGCCCGGTAAAAAAACGGCGTTTCGAGAGGCGTTAACCGTCCTGCGGAACATGATCGAAGGACACGCCGCCGCCTACCGCGCCATTCATTCGAGCCAACCGGACGCCGCCGTCTCGATCGCGATCAATTACATGGATTTCCTCAGCCGCACGCCGGCGCTCGCCGACCGGTTGACGACAGCCTTTTTCGACAGCGTTTTTAACCGTTCGTTCGTCGACGTCCTTGCGAACGGCCGCTTCGCCTTCGGTCCGATGCGGCTGCGCTGCAAAGCCGCGCGGAACACGTTCGACTTTTTCGGACTGAATTACTACACCGGGAAACAAGTCCGCTTTTCAACCGATCTGGATAAGACGATGAGTTTCGCGCCCGGCGCTTCTTTAAGCGATACCGGCTTCCTCGCCAACGAGCCCGACTCGTTCGCCAACGCGCTGCGCTGGGCCGCGTCCTACGGGAAACCGGTTATCGTCACGGAAAACGGCGTCGAAAACGACGAGGATACCTTCCGGCGCGAGTACCTCGGCGACCAGATTTATCAGCTCTGGCGCGCGATTTCCGCCGGGCTGCCGATCCTCGGGTATTACCATTGGTCGCTGGTCGATAATTTCGAATGGGAACGCGGCTGGACTCAGCGCTTCGGCCTGTGGCGGCTCGACGTCGAAAGCGGAAAACGCGAAAAACGGCCGAGCGTCGATTTTTACGCCGCGATTTGTAAAAAGAACGCGCTCGAAGCCGAAGATTTAAAGACCTACGCCCCGGTCGTTTACGACCGGATCCTGCGGGAATAAAATCGCGGTTTTTGAAATAAAAAAGACGGTTATCCCGTCTTTTTTATTCAGGTTTTTACCCGCGCTTATTCTTCGCGAATCGAATCGAACGTAAAAACCCATGGGCCATAAATGACGCCCGATTCGATTTCCAACATCAGAACATGCGCCTCCTGTTTCGTCAGAACCGTCTCGTCAAACCGATCCAAACGGACGGACGATTCGAACGGGAAGCCGATACCGGGCGGATTTCCGTTCGGCGTTTCGCTGCAGCTCACGTTTAACCCGGCGGCGACAGCGCGCTGATTTGACGCGAAACGTTCCAGAATCTCTTCGCAGGGATGAAACCTTTCGCGCGGGATCGCCACCGCCTGTTCAAAGGTAAGCGTCAGCGGCAATTCAATTTCAACATCCAAATCAAATATAAATCGGGTGCATTTTTCACCCATCATACGCTCATCCGCAAGCTTCTCATCCCACCAGTTCGACATTCCCTGATACTGCCACGCTGCGACGGGGCCGAACTTTACCGTCTCCTTTCCGCCGAAAAGCGACCATTCGCCGGAATCCGGCGTCGAAAAGCACACGTCGAACGTCAGCGCTTTATTATCCGCGGAATAGATTTTCTTTTCCGTATCGGACCATAATTTCCGTTCTTCGGTCGACAGCTTAGCGTCGATAATCTTTACCGTTATTCCGTTAACCGTTTCTTCCGCAATCGCCGCATCGCCCGTCTTCGGAAAATCCGGGGGAACCGTCGGTTCGAAATATATCGACGGATCTTCATCCTGCGCAAATACGTCCGACGACAGTACAAACGGAAGACAGACCAAGATCGGGATAAACGCCCATATCGCTTTATTCTTCACTTCACCATCGCTCCTTTCACGGCAGAGATCCGTCCGGGTCCATCGAATCGATCGTAAAGACCCAGGGTCCGTAGATGACGCCCGATTCGATTTCCAGCATCAGAACATGCGCCTCCTGGCCCGTCAGAACGGATTCGTCGTAACCATCCAGATAGACGGACGCGTCATATTTGAATTCCAGACCGGGCGGGTTACCGGTCGCCGTCTCACCACAGCCCACGTCCAACCCCGCCAAGACAGCGCGGGGATTCGTCCCGAACCGTTTCAGCAATTCCACACATGGGTGCAGCGCCTTACTCCGGGCAGCAAACAGCTGATCAAACCGGAGCGTAAACGGCGGTTCAACTTCAATATCCAACTCAAAATCAAACGTATACCGCTCGCATTTCTCACCCATCGTTTTCCCGTCGGCAGGTTTTTTATCGCGTAAACTCGGCATCCGGTCCCATACCCAGGAACGAAACTGATCGAAAGTCAGCATATCTTTCGTACCCCAAAGCGACCAGTCGCCGGAATCCGGCGTCGAAAAGCACACGTCGAACGTCAGCGCCTTTTTATCCGCGGAATAGATTTTCTTTTTCGTATCAGACCATAATTCCCGCTTTTCAACCGACTGCTTGATACCGACAATTTTCACCGTTATTCCGTTAACCGTCGCTTCCGCGATCGCCGGGACGCCGTCCCGCGCTAAGGAGTCCGGCGGCGGCGCGAACAAAAAACAAATTAGGATCAGAAGAAACGCCTTAAGCAAGTTCGTTTTCATTATTCCCCGCCTTTTCCTGTCAAAAAGCCGTCCGAATCCGTCGCATCGAGCGTAAAAACCCATGAACCGCGGACTTCAGCGGATTGAATCTCGGTCATCAAAGCTTGAGCCTGATCCTCCGTCACGACGAACGGGTCGAAATCCGCTAAAACCGGCGCCGCGTCCTGAACCGAAATCGCAAAATCGTCGCGGGCGTTCGGGACGTCCTCGCAGCGAATCTTCAACCCGGCTTCCTGGGCGCGCGGATTCGTTTCAACGCGCTTGATCAGCTCGCCGCAGGGACTCAATCCCTCGCGCGGCGTCGCGAACATCCGATCGAACGTAATCGTCAGCGGCGGCGATACCTCAAGCGCCGGATCAAACGTAAACATATATTGCGCGCATTTCTCGCCCATGCGCTTTCCGTCCGGAAGAATCTCGTCCTGCCAATTAAAATTCATCGCGTAACCGCCCGATATCGTTTCCCCAAAACGCAGCATATCGTCGTCGCCGAAGAGCGTCCATTCGCCAATATCGGGCGTCTCGTAACAAACGTCAAGCGTAATCACGCGCTTATCGGCGTAACCGATCTTATTTTCTTTCTCATTCCAGAACTGAACCGGTTCAACCGAGTTTTTAACGGCGATGAGCCGTACTGTGATGCCGTTCGCTCTTTCTTCCGCAATCGCCGTATCGCCCGGCTTGGGAAAATCCGCCGGGAGCGTCGGCATATAGCTCGCCGCAGGTTCTTCGCCATGCGTACAACCGGGCAGCGCGCCGAACAGGATCATTGCCGACACAACTATAAAGATTAAATGAATTCGTTTCATCGCTTCCCTCCTTTCGAACGCAGATCGACGAAAGAATCGTTTACACACTTAATCATAACGGATATTCACATGAATCAACCTTAAACAAAACAGCCCGTAACCTGCTCATACCGGCAAGTTACGGACTTGACATGAATTCTTTCGACCGAATCCGAATCGATTTAATTTGTCGGATGAATCTTAAAAATCCAAGGCCCATAGATCACGCCCGATTGAATTTCCAGCATCAGCGCGTGCGCTTCCTGCTTTGTCAGCTTGGAGCGGTCGTACCCGTCCAACTGAACAGAAGCAGTCGCAAGAGGCTCCATACCATCCGGAACCCCCGTCGGAATATCCTCACAAAGAATCGTTATCCCGGCTCCCCGCGCGCGCGGATTCGTCTCAAACCGCTCCTTCATCTCCCTGCATGCGTCATATCCACCGTAAGGGATCATCCATAATTTGCTGATTTCAATCGTAATCGGGAGTTCGATCTTCGTTTCCAAAGCAAAAGCATATGTGTAGCGGGCGCATTTTTCGCC
>DAOUFC010000013.1:0-9430 GCA_034430295.1 Flexilinea sp. | reverse complement strand
ATCCAATGGTTTCACCTGTTTTCCGCCTGCTGTCCGATATACGCGCCGATTGATTTCGATCGCACCGACTTCTGTTACAACCGTCCGCTTTTCCGTCCCCAATACTTTCATGCCTTTCATTTCCATTTCCTTGATCCGGTCGTCCAAATGCATGAGGATGGCTGAACTGATCGCCGCTGTCAGACTTTGCTGTATGTATTTCAAATCGTCTCCCGGTACCTTGGGAGACGATTTGAAATACAGCTTGTTCCCCTTTTCACTCCCGATCGTATAAGGTTATACTGATGTTGACATCTGCTGTCATAGGAAGTTCCTCCTTTTGTTTTGGCAAACTCATTGTAGGAACTTCCTTTTTTGTTGTCAATTCTGAAACTGTCTATACTTTCTATTCTTCTATCCTCTTTTGCCTTGAATCCGGATATTTAAAACGCAGACGACTGAAAATAAGTGTTTGTCCGACATTTATTCCTGTGGTATAATGTTTACTTATAAAAATGGGTTGGAGATTCCAATACTTCCGTGTACGGAACCCTGCCTTATGAAGAAAGAGCTGCACGCTCTCCCAAACACATTATTTTTCTAGGAGTAACGAATGGGTAATACGACTGGATGGTTAATTTTTAGCTTGATCTGTGGTATCGGATCATTGGGTCTTGGTTTCTACCTGTTTTACTGGGTCACGAGACAGGACGACGGTACAGACCGATCCCGTGAGGTCGCCCGTTGGATTCATGAAGGATCTCAGGCATACCTGAAGAAGCTGTACACGGCGCTGATCATCGTTGCGGCGATTATGGCTGTCTTCCTTTGGATCGTCTACAGCCTTGAACACGGCCGCGGAATTGAAACGGCTATTTGTTATATCATCGGCGCAATCTGCTCCGCCGCTGCTGGTTATATGGGAATGGAAATCGCGGTCCGAGCCAACGTTCGCAGCGCGGTCGCCGCTCAGACAAACCTGAATAAAGCTTTCAACGTCGCTTTCCGCGGCGGCGCCGTCATGGGTTTCGCCGTTGTCGGTATCGCTACGATCGGGATGAGCATCATTTACCTGATCACGGAAGACGCCCAGCTCGTTCTCGCGTACTCCTTAGGCGCATCGTCGTTCGCGCTGCTCGCGAAAGCCGGTGGTGGAATCTATACGAAGACCGCTGACATCGCCGCCGATCTGGTCGGGAAAGTCGAAGTCGGAATTCCGGAAGACGATCCGCGCAACCCCGCCGTCGTCGCTGATAACGTCGGCGATAACGTCGGCGACGTCGCCGGCATGGGCGGCGATATCTTTGACAGCTACGTTGCCGCTTCTGTCGCCGCGATGCTCCTCGGCGCAGCCATGCGCGATCCGTTCTACACGACGCTGCCGCTGCTCCTCTGCGGGCTGGGAATTCTCGCCTCCATCATCGGTTCCTACTTCGTCAAAGTTGAAGAAGACGGGAAACCGAGTAAAGCGCTCAATCTGGGCACCATTTTAACCTGCGCTATTTTCGCGGTCCTTATGGCGGTTGCGATCCTGCTGACGCCGGGAATCGCGAACGGTTTTATCTGGGCGATTGTCGTCGGAACCGCCGTCGGCGTTATTATCGGCCAGACGACCGAATTCTTTACTTCCGACGAATACTCGCCGGTTAAGCTGACCGCTGAATATTCGAAATCGGGTCCCGCGATTACGATTATCGCCGGTATTTCTTACGGTCTCGTTTCGATCGTTCCGTCGATCGTCGGGATCGTCGTCGCGATGATTGTCGCGTTCTTCGCTGCCGGAGGATACGGTAATTTTGACGCCGGGATCTACGGCGTCGGGATCGCGTCCGTCGGTATGCTCGCCGTTTCCGGTATGATCGTTTCCGCCGACGCTTACGGCCCGATCGTCGACAACGCTCGCGGTATCGCGGAAATGTCCTCGATGAATCAGGAAGTTATCGACCGCTGCGACGTGCTGGACTCCGCCGGTAATACGGCGAAAGCTATTACAAAAGGTTTCTCGATCGCCGCTGCTGCGCTGACCGTTCTCGCGCTCTTCGCCGCGTTCATCAGCGAAGTTTCCGTCGCCATGCGCGTCGGCACCTTCTCGATGAGCGATTTATCGATCGTCGATCCGTTGATCCTCGCCGGACTCTTCATCGGCGGTATCTGTCCGCCGCTGTTCTCCGCGCTGCTGATGCTCTCGGTTACGCAGGGCGCGTTCAAAATGATCGAAGAAATCCGCGCTCAGTTCCGCGCCGAACCGGGAATCCTTGAAGGAACCGTCAAGCCGGACTATAACCGCTGTATCGGTTTAGCCGCCCAAGGCGCGCTGACCTCCCTGATCTGGCCCGCGATTATCGCGATCGTTCTTCCGCTGGTCGTCGGCTTCGTCCTCGGCCCGACCGGGCTGACCGGTTTCCTCGGCGGCGCGATTATTGTCGGCGTTATCTTCGCTCTGTTCATGTCGAACTCCGGCGGGCTCTGGGATAATGCGAAGAAATTCATCGAAACCGGCGAATGCGGCGGTAAGGGTTCCGAAGCCCATAAAGCCGGCGTCATCGGCGATACGGTCGGCGATCCGTTCAAGGATACAGCCGGTCCGTCAATCAACACCCTGATTACGGTTATGTCGCTCGTCGCTTCGACTTTCGCGCCGATTATCGCGAACTTCAACCTGCCGATGCTGTTGAAGTAATCGACCAAAATTACAGCTTGAAAGGCGGGATAGGTTTTCCCGCCTTTTTTCATAAGTTCAGTTCCGAGCCAGGCTATATCCAAATATCATTTTCAGTGTTTCCCCGAAAAAATCTGCGGAACAACGCACAAAAAAACGCCCGACGGATATAATTTGACATAACGAAATCTGGATCGGAGATGGAGATATGATGAATTTTTTATGTTTCGGCATGGTCGTTTGTGATTACCTTATATCCGGAATTCCGACGGATATCATGTCGCGGAACGGCGCTTCGATTCAAGGATTAAAACTTTCCGGAGGCGGCGACGCGCTGAACGTTGCCGTCGGTCTGACCCGCCTGGGTCAGCAGGCATCGGTTTGCGGACGAATCGCGAATGACCCGACCGGCGCGTTTTTGATTAAATTCTGCGAAGAAAACAACATTTCGCCGGATTACCTGATTCGAGATGACGAATTCCCGAGCGCGACCAGCTTCGCGCTGATCGATCCCTCCGGCGAACGCCACTTTCTGTTCGAGAATCGTATCTACGCGAATTATTCCGCAGAGATGGTCAGAGAACAGATGATTGAATCCGTGGACGGCGTCTATTTCGGAAGCCTGTTAACGTTTCCAAAATTGGACGACGGCGGACTCGCCGAAATCTTTAGACGAGTTAAATCGGCGGGGAAATTAACCGCCATGGACGCCGCGATTCACGGTCAGAAGTTCGAGCCGGACCGGATGAAATCGCTGCGGGCCGTCCTCGAAGCGACGGATATTTTTTTCCCGAGTATTGCGGAGATGGAAATTTATACCGGAATTCGGAATCCCTACAAAATCGCTGAATCGATCCGAGGCAGCGGATTAAAAGTTTTCGGGATCAAACTAGGGAAAGCCGGCTGTTATGTCACCGACTTTTCCGATGAAAGAATAATTCCCGCGGTTCCAGTTCCGAACGTTGTTGACACCACGGGCGCGGGCGATTCTTTCTTCGCCGGGTTTTTAAGCGGATGGGCGAACGGTTACGATCCGTTCGAGTGTGCGGAAATCGGGAATATCGTCGCGTCTTACGCGGTTCAAAAACTCGGCAGCACAATCGGTATCCCGTCGTTCGACCGCGTCGTCGCGGACCTTCGCGCATCCGCCTGAATTCCGCACGAATCGTTCAGAACAAACGCGTCGTTGTTTCGTTAATATACGGAAAGATAATCCAATCAAACAGGCGTCCCCATACCCGCCCTCGTTCATCAGTTTGCGCTTCGGTAGTAAAAATAAAGAATAAATTTACCGTTGTGCGTCGTGCTGAGCAACTGTCTGAAAATAATTTTGCTGCGGATGCTCCGCGCCGCTTATGGTCAGCAGACCGGCCGGCTCATTCTCAGCCGGAAGAGATCGCGCACGCCCTGAAGAACTACCAACCTGTTTTTCTATTCTAAATCGGTCAACCAGTTCAACTCCTGAATTTTCAGGTTTAAACTTCGTAATTCTTTCGCCTCGGCGTCTAAGGACTTCTGCAATTCCGCAACATTGACCGAACTCATAACGCGGATTTCATTTTTTGAATATCGATCGACTTTTGCGGCCGCGGATAACAGGAATTCGCGCAAAATCGACAGCTTCTTCGTCAGCGCGTCGCGCTTCGAAATCAGCGCCGTAATCGTCCCAACACCAGGAATTTCGCGGCAATTCGTCAAGTTTATCCGCGTCACAAGATTTTCGAGTTGAATAATATTCTCCGATAATTCTTTTAATAACGCTTCGGGATTTTCAGACGGCATATCGCCTTCTTGAACTTTGGCGTTCATACTAAGCCGTTCACCTAATTGCGCGATTCTTTTTTGCAAGTCGGCGCGTATCATCAACGCTTCCGCCAATTTCATTCCATTTTCCTCCCTAACTCGCCTTGTTATTATTTCTTCTCAGACTATTATACGGTAAGGATAAGCAATTTTCAAACAGATCTATTAACTATTAAGGCGCGTGTTTCACATAACGGTCAAAAAACTTGATCGTACGCGCCATAGCCTGCGCAAAATGCAAATTAATATTATGGTCGTCATCTTCATAGACAAAAAACTCATACGGTTTCCGATTCGCTTTCAGCTGCCATGCCAGGATTTCGGACCAAGCCAGCGGAACAACTGCGTCGTCATGACCATGATGCAGCTGAAGCGGACCGGAAAGGTCTGAAAGATAATCATTTGGGGAAACGGACATCCAAAAATCCGGATTCTCATCAGTTGTTCCGAAGATCTCCGCAGTTCGTTCATACCAGGAACTGAAATTGGACGCCCATGAGAGATCGTCGCGATTAAGGTTCCGTCCACGGTCAAAACGATACCATTTCCGGATAATCTCAGGATAAGGCGAAACGACCCCAGCCCAAATAACGCCGGCTTTGATATCTTTATCAACGACCATCGCGCGCAAAGTAATTTGTCCGCCCATTGAATGCCCCCACATCCCGACGCGATTCGGATCGGTTTCCGGGAACGACCGGACAGTTGCCAACGCGTTTAATACGTCAATCGTATAACCGGGATCGCCATATCCCCCGCCAATAGCCGCAGCTCCTTCCGAAAAACCATGGCCGCGATAATCCGGCTTGAAAACGATATATCCGGCTAACGATAACGCCTCAAACGATCGGAAATAACGCTCCTTCGTTCGATAAACGCCCGGATCAATATAGCCATGATTAAAAATAATCGCCGGCCAACCCTGCGGCGGTTTTTCTCCTTCCGGGACCGACATCAGCGCATAAATCTTGTACCCCTCTGAAAAATACGAGACGACGTATTGCGTATAAAAAAGGCCGCGAATTTCGATCGATTCGATCGTTATCTCGCTTCCTGGATAGTCGGCTTTGCGCATCATTTCAATCTGCAGCGGATGAGAATCGCTTGAAAATTCGGGAATACCCTGCGCATAAACATTCCCGTTATTTACTGAAAGGAAACAACAAAAAACTAAGAGCGAGAAGCACAGCGTGAAATGACAATACCGTCTATCATACATCCGAACGCCCTCCCGCCGCCAACGATCTCAGAAATGTCCGATCGAAAAATATATAAATTGACTAATTTATTTTTTTCAAATCTTCAATCGTGATTCGTCTCGGATATCTCCCGTTGACGAGAATATCGGTTAAGTATTGATTATCTAATATCATATCATCACGAATCACATTCCAGTTTGCTTTCTTCCGATAAATGACTTTAAATATCAGAAAGTTAAGGATCGGAGCGATAACCGGCATACACGAACCGAAAGATTCCGTATACGGAAAGCTGCAGCCCATCTCAATACGTTCGCCTTCAAATGTGATTTGAACCGTTTTTTATCGCTCAGAAATGAGAATTTAAACCGATCTTCGGTGCGTAAGCTTTCGGCGATCGTCCCGCTCACGTCGTAAGTCGTCCCCATAACGATTTCATAGAAACGGACGCGGTGCCGGTCTGGGTTCCCCGGTCGGCAGTTTGCATTCCAAATGATACGGGCTCCATCTCACAAATTCTTCCTCAAATTTATCGGCCCATACAGTTAATTTTTCAAACGGCACCGGAATTTCAACTGATTCGAGTAACGTTATCATATCAACGTTCCTTCTTCAAACGATTCAAACTCCAAACAATCGGCGTCGCTGCAATTAGTCATGTACAATTACAGCGTTCAATTTCATCGTATAGCGTATTCAGACCTTATTTCAAGTCTAAATTTCTCGATGGAAAAAGAATCGCGAATAACGCCCGAACGACGGAACCAGCCTTCATCTTCTCTTAATCTCGCCGTTATATAATACAATCCGGATCATAGACAAAATCTGGCGGAGGGCGAATGCGAATTCTGGTTGTCGAAGACGAAAAAAAACTGAATGAACTGATTACAAAAACGTTAATTCAGGCACATTACAGCGTTGATTCCTGTTATGACGGACTCAGCGCCGTTGATTATTTTATGTGTGCCGAATATGATGCCGTTATACTGGATATTATGCTGCCGGAAATGAACGGTCTCGAAGTACTGAGGAAAATACGACGAAAAGGAAACCGAACACCGGTACTCCTGCTTACCGCGAAAGACAGTATCCAAGACAGGGTAACCGGATTAGATAGCGGCGCAGATGATTATATGGTAAAGCCGTTCGCATTTGACGAATTGCTCGCGCGGATTCGCGTCCTGATCCGCCGAAACTCAAAAGGCGCAAGCAACGTTTTTACCGTCGCAGATCTGATTGTCGACTGCGACGCGCGGACGGTAAAACGCGGCGAAATTCCGATAACGCTGGCGAGCAAGGAATTTTCTGTTTTAGAATACCTGATCCGAAACGTCGGAATCGTTTTATCCAGAGACAAAATCAGCGCGCACGTCTGGAATTACGATTTTGAAGGCGGCTCAAACGTCGTCGACGTTTATATCCGTTACCTGAGGAAGAAACTCGACGACGATTTCAACCCGAAACTGATTCATACTATCCGCGGGATCGGATACGTTTTAAGGATCGAGGAATGAACAAACTGTCTATCAAGTTGCGCGTGACCTTGTGGTTTACGCTCTTTATGACGCTGCTGGTCGGAATCGTTCTCGTATTTCTCTTTTCCGTCGGAGAACGAATCATCATGAACGCCGGAAAAGAGACGTTAATCAACGTTCTCGCAGACGGCGCGAAAGAAATCGAAATCGACGACGGAAGGATCGAAATCGACGATGATCTGGATTTCTTCCAAAAAGGCGTATATCTATCGGTTTACGATTCGGACGGGAGTCTTTTATATGGACGCCTCCCGCGCGGATTTAAGAACGCCCCTCCGTTTCAGGACAAACGACTGATAAACGGATTATTCGGAAACGAAACTTGGTATATTTACGATGTTGAACTTCGCTTCGAACGTTACGGGACGGTCTGGCTTCGCGGCGTATTATCCGCGACCGAAAACGACAACACCTTTCAAACGTTAACGGATCTGGCGGCGATCACGCTTCCTTTTCTCGTTATCCTCGCTGCGATCGGTGGATACATCCTCATTCATCGAGCCTTCCGGCCTGTCCGCCGAATTAACGAAGCGGCAGAACGGATCAACGGAAGCAGGGATTTATCCCAACGAATCAACTTAGGAGCCGGAAACGACGAAATCTATACCTTAGCGAATACGTTCGATCGGATGTTTGACCGATTGGAGACAGCATTCGAAAGAGAAAAACAATTCACATCAGACGCCTCGCACGAACTGCGCACCCCCGTTGCGGTGATCATCTCTCAATGCGAATACTCGCTGAACAACGACGAAAACGCGAAACCGGCGTTGGAAACGATCCTGACGCAAGCAAGACGAATGTCGGCGCTGATTGGACAGCTGCTGACTTTAACCCGCGCGGATCAGGGACAAGTTAAACTACAGACGGAAATGCTGAATCTCAGCGAGCTCGCTGAGATCGTCGCAGATCAAATACGCGAAAGCGCCGGACGAAAGAATATAACGGTCGAAACCGAAATCGAACCCAATATTTTATTCCGTGGAGACGAAACGCTGCTGATGCGGATGCTGCTGAATTTATTGGAAAATGGGATAAAATTCAGCCGCGAAGGCGGAAAATTGACGCTAAATCTTTCCCGAAGCGGAGAAACGGTGGTAGGAATCGTCCGCGATAACGGGGTCGGTATTCCAGCGGAAAGTCTTAAAAAAATCTGGGAGCGTTTCTATCAGGCCAATCCGGCGCGCAGCGGCGCTGAAAACGGCGTCGGGCTCGGGCTGCCCATGGTTCGATATATCGTCGAAGCGCACGGAGGCAGCATTGAAGCCGAGAGTAACCCCGGGAACGGATCCGTATTTAAATTCATCCTGCCAATTTCAAAATAAGTTCAAAGTCTTAATCATGGGTTAATCTGCGCTTTGTATAATGAGTTCAGTTACCGGGATTCGGGAACAAATAAAAATAAAAAGAAGAGGTATAAACTCATGAAAAACAAACTTAACTCTTTATTAGCTGGAACTGTCGTCGGTTCGTTACTAATTACCGGTACGGCCGCCGCGCAGTCAAACGCCATAACCGCAATCACGGAAGCGGAAGCGAAACAGATTGCACTTGCCCATGCAGCGGTAAGCGAAGCCGACGCCGAATTTATTCGAATCCGATTGGATAATGACGGCGAATATGATGTCGAATTCCATGTTGGGATAAAAGAATATGATTATGAAATCGATTCCGCTACGGGATCGATCCGTTCGGTCGATTACGACGTCGAGAATTTCGGGAATCTGAACTCACGATCACACCCCGGCAATTCATTCATGCACAGCAGCATTCCAACGAACGCAATTTCGGAATCAGAGGCAAAAGCGATCGCGCTGAAAGACGCCGGCGTCTCTGAATCAGACGTTACCATCTTGAAACTTGAACCTGATTACGAAAACGGCCGCTGGGAATACGATATTGAATTTTATACGGCGGAAAGCGAATACGACTATGAAATCGACGCGATCAGCGGAAAAATCCGCAGCGCCGATACCGAAATTGAACGGTATACGATATCAAATAATTCGGTGCGAATCTCCCTCGAAGAAGCGAAACGGATCGCCTTAGCCCATGCCGGCCTGAGCGAGTTCGAGGTCAAGTTTACAAAAGCTCGTCTCGATTACGACGACGGCATAGAACAATTTGACATCGACTTTATCGCCGGCGAGTTCGAATATGATTACGAGATTCGCGCTTCTGACGGGAAAATTCTCGAATCCGACGCCGAATCGATTTACGACTGAGCCGGGAATGACCCAACTCGATCGCCGATT
>DAOUFC010000012.1:0-10770 GCA_034430295.1 Flexilinea sp. | reverse complement strand
TCATCCTATTTCTCCCTGATAAGTCCCGTTCCATTTGAATTCCAACCGAAAACGGATATCGCTGACGATACTGACTATAATTAGATCGAAGCGAACGGATCGGAGTGAAAGAGATTGAAAAAACCGACCATCTTTTTCGATTTAGGCAATACTTTATTATACAATCGTCAGCTGGACGATGAAAACATTCAAATTGCCTGCCGCCACGCGGCGGACGCGTTTACCCGCCTCGGCTACCAGATCCGCGCGAACGACCTCGCCGCCGCTCATTTTCACAACCTGACCCGTTATTACGCGATCCGTAATAGCGACTATATCGAGCAAAGCGCCGAAATGATCCTCGTCCAAACGCTTGAGGAATTCGGCTTCTCAAACCTGCCGGCAGAAGATACCCATGCCGCAGTTCAAGCTTTCTACGCCTATACACAGTCCAACTGGCATCTTGTCGACGGCGTTCCGGATATGCTGGCCTCACTTCGGAAAAAGAACTTTCCGATCGGGCTGATCTCTAACGCCAGCTCAGTTCAGGACGTCCTGACGCTCTTAAAAAACCACGCGCTGACGGAATACTTCGACGCGGTAATCGTCTCCGCGGCAGTCGGTTTTCGAAAACCGCGGCCTGAAATTTACGGTTACGCGCTGAAAAAAATGAACGCGCGGGCTGAAACGGCGCTGATGGTCGGCGACACGTTCATCGCCGATATACTCGGCGCGAAAGAAATCGGAATGAAAACCGTCTGGGCGACGCGATACGCGAAAGCCGAGCAGGTCGTTCTCCCCGACATCCACGCTGACTTCAATTTAGACGATATAACCCGGCTCGAAGAAGTCATCGAACTGATTTAACGTCCGGCGGAAGCGCCTGGCAGCGGGGACAGAAATGGGTTCCGCGTTGTCCGACGACGATTCGCGCAATCGAACCCCCACAGCGAGGGCAGCAGCCCCCCTTCTTTCCGTAAACGTTGAAATGATTCTGAAATTCTCCGCCGCGATAAACCCAGTCGATACTGGCGCCGTTACGGCGAATGCCTTCGATTAATACGGCGCGGATCGCCGTCCGAAGCGTCCCGAGCCGGTCGCTGTCCATACGCGCGGCCCGCTCCGCCGGGAGTAATGGATGAATCCCGGCGAGGAAAAGCGCCTCGTCGGTATAAATATTGCCCAACCCCGCAATTAACGACTGATCCAGCAGGACCGTCTTGATCGGGCGGCGGGTTTTCGCGAACGCAGTTTGAAGAAATTCGACCGTCAGTTCATCCGATAACGGCTCAACGCCCAACCCGGATAAAACTGTATCAGGATCGCGCAGCAGCCAAATCCGTCCGAACTTGCGCGCGTCGCTGAAGACGAGCCGCTCGCCGTCCGTAAACGTCAGTGCAAATCGGTCGTGCTTTCCAACCGGACGATCCGCCGGGACGGTCCGTAGATCGCCGCTCATGCGCAAGTGGATCAGCAGCCAGCGATCGTCAATCCGCAGTTTTAAGTATTTTCCGCGCCGACCGACCGAATCGACCGACTTACCTCGAAACCAGGTAAAAAAATCGCCGACGTCCTGAGCCGCCAGCGTCCGCTCCCAATATAACGTGGCGTTGCAAAACGGACGGTTCAGGATTGAAGCGCCCGTCATCCCTCCCTCCGATAGCGACCTCGCGAAAGTTTCGACTTCCGGCAGCTCCGGCATCGCCAGCGTTTTTTCTATTCGTTGAACATGCTGCCGACGGAAACGCCGCGATTCGCGCGCGAAATAACTTCGCCAAGCAGGTAAGACATCGTCAGAATTTGGAGCCGGTCGCCGAATAAAGCGCGTTTTTCGTCCGGAATCGCGATCGTATCGGTCGTGATAAACCGCTTTACGTCGAGCGCGGATAATTTTTCAGCTGCCTTTCCCGAGAAAACCGGATGAACGAAATTGACGTAAACGTCGCGCGCGCCCAAACTTCTAACCAGTTTAATCGCGTTGCACATCGAACCGCCGGTATCAATTTCATCATCCGCCAAAATCACGTCATGGCCTTTGACCTCGCCGATGATCGAGAGCGCTTCAGTATTGTCGTTGTTGCCGATGCGCCGTTTTTCGATGAACGCCAACGGCGTATGCAGCCGCTCAGCGAAGTTCCGGGCGCGTTTTGCGAAGCCCAAATCGGTCGAAACAACAACCGGATCGACCATCATTTTCAAAATTGACTTCAAATTTTCGACCATCTTATGATACGCGGTCAGGGCGTCGCCGGGAATGCTGAAAAATCCTTGGATCTGACCGGCGTGAAGATCAACGCACATATAACGATCCGCCCCGGCGACCTCGATCATATCGGTCACAAGCCGAGCCGTAATCGGAATACGCGGCTGGTCCTTTTTATCCGACCGCGCGTAGCAGAGATACGGAATAACGGCCGTAATCCGCGCGGCTGAATCTAAACGCAGCGCCTGAAGCAGCATCAGCAACTCCATCAGGTTGCGGTGAACCGGAGCGGCGGTCGATTGAATCGCGTAGCAATCCTGGCCCCGCACGCTGCAGCCTAACTGGACAAACAGATTTTCATTTTCGAACTTCTTGATATTCACCGGGCAAAGCGACTTGTTCAGGTAATCGGCGATCCCTTGCGATAAGCCTTGATTGGACGTGCCGCTAAACAGTTTAATATCGCCGTACATTAAATCATGTCGAGTTGTCAGCATTTATTTCTCCCCAAAACTACGCACGGATGACAATCTTCCTGATAAATTCATCCCTCGATTCATCCAAAGTATAGCACTTTCCCTATATCCGGATGTCGGACATATATGGAAATGGTTATCAGTGCGGGATGAAGCACCCTTTCAATCCTCCAGGATCGGGATTTGAAGATTGGTTATGTATTTGGAGCGCTCCTTTTCGACGAACTGGTCGATAATATTAAAATTAATCAGCCGCTCCTCAAAACGCAGCCCCGGATACGCGGCGCGCATCGCGTCAGCCGTTTCCAGAACGGTTTCATACGATCCGCGATGGTAACCGCTCAGGAACTTTCCACTCGGAATAGAACGAATCTGCGCCGCCGATTTTTGGGCCCATTCCGTTTCATCGTAAGATTGGGCCGGCGAATAAATCAGCGCGCCGAACGTTTTCCCCGTTTCGCCATAAAAAGCGATCGTCGGGAAGAAATAAAACGAATCGTCGTTATAAAGCGTATCTTCGATCCCCAACGGGATATATTTCCGTTCGGAAAACGAAACGATCCGAATTTCGTTTAAATCCGCGATCTTGCTGATTTCCGTCTCAATATACTGAATCTTGCGCTGGATAACTCGATCCGTATGAAGCAGCTGATTGACTTGACGGTTGATCTCCTCCGAACGGTTTTTTAAAATTGAAAGGGACGTATCTGAAGTCAGGCTGTCAAAATAACCCTCTATCTCTTCCAGCGAATGACCGAGACGGCGCATATAGCGAATCGACGCCAATTTATAGACCTGGTCAAACGAATAATAGCGCCGACCTGTCCATTCGTCGCGAAAAATCGGTCTAAAAAGCCCGATCGCATCGTAATAACGCAATGTCTGAACATTTAGGCCAAACAATTTGCTGAATTCCCCAACTGTATATCTTTCTTTCATCGAACTTATAGCTCCTTTCGATCCATCAACGTTCGTCGCGCCGATACGGAACCCCCAACGCCGCAGGATCCGAACTTTTACCCGCCGAGAAAAAGAGAACAAAAACAGCCGCGGCGTAAGGTAAAATTGAAAACGCCTGAGACGGAATCGGAATATTCATCGTTTGCAGTTGAAACTGCGCCGCGTCGGCAAACCCGATAATCAAAGCCGACAGGAAAATTCGGATCGGGTCGCGCCGTCCTAAAATTACCGCAACGATCGCCATGTAACCCTTTCCGCGCGTAATGTCCTCCATGAAAAAACCCAGCTGCGCCAGCGTAAAATAGGATCCCGCTAATCCGCCGAGAGCGCCGTTGAGTAAGGAGGAGAAGTATCGTATACGGTAAACGCTGATTCCCGCCGTATCCGCCGCACGCGGATGTTCTCCGACCGCGGTGATCATGACGCCCCACTCCGTTCGCCGATAGAAGAAAAGAAACGCCAGGATCAGGAGATACGCGAGATAAATAAAAATATTATGCGTAAAAATCGCTTGACCGACTAGCGGGATTTTCGAAAGAAACGGGATCGGGAATATCGGAGCCGTCCTGCACTGCGGCAAGACCGAACCTTTCCCGAACGCCAAAAGGAACAGAAAACTCGTCAGCCCCAAAGAGAAAAAGTTTAAAGCCAAACCGACGATCGTCTGATTCGCGCGGCAGCGGATACAAAGCAGCGCGTGAAGCGCCGCCGCCAGCGCGCCGGCGACAACTCCGGCGAGCATTCCCAACGCCAGGCTGTCCGTATAAAACGCCGCCATAAACGAAGCGAACGCGCCGCAAAGCATCACGCCTTCCAACCCTAAATTAAGGATTCCGGATCGTTCGGAAAGCGATTCGCCTAAACCGGCGATCGTCAGCGGCGTCGCCATACGAATACAAGAGGCGATAAAATTTCCAAGAAAAAGAATCAGGCTCATTGTGATTTTCCTCCCGGCTTTTTCGTCCAGGCTGAAACAATTGTCCGCCGCGCCATCATCATTAGAACAATCATACCTAAAATGATTGACGAAATCGCTGCCGGAACGTTCGCCGCCCGCTGCATCGACAACGAACCGACCTGAAGCGCGGCGATCGCTACACCCGACAAAACAACGCCGAACGGATGATTATTCCCGATCAGCGCGACGATAACCGCCAGGTAACCGTACCCCGGCGAAATACCTTCGATCAAGTGATGATGAAGTCCGGAAATCTCGGCGAATCCAGCGACGCCCGCCAGCCCGCCGCTCATCAGCGAAGTAAAAATGATCGTCGAACCGACCGGGAGTCCCGCCGTACGGCAGGCCTGTGCATTAATCCCAACGGCGCGGACCTTGAAACCCGTCGACGTATAGTAAACCAGGACATAAACTAACAGCGCGCATATCAAAGCGAGAAGGATTCCGCTATGAAGCCGCGTGCCGGGAACGATCTTGCTCAACTTCGCGGAATCGGCGATCGTCGCCGAAACCGGGAAAAAATTATTCGGATCTTTTAGAACCGTTTGAAGGAGAATCCCGACAATTCCGAGCGAGATATAGTTGAACATAATCGTATTAATTACTTCGGAAATCCCGAAACGCGCTTTTAGAACGCCGGGAACGAGAGACCAGAGACCGCCCGCTAAAAAACTGACCGAAAAACAGAGCGGCAGGATCAGCGCGCGCGGAAGAGCGGGAAACGCTAACGCGGCCGCCGTCGTCGCGATCGCGCCCATATACAGCTGGCCTTCGGCGCCGATACTGATAAAACCGCTTTGAAACGCGAACGATACGCCTAATCCGGCCAGGATTAACGGCGTAGCTTTGACGAAGACTTCGGCGACGGAATAGCTCGACCCGCTGATCCCGCGGACGAATCCGACAAACGCCGCGGCGAGGCTATTCCCCGAAAGCGAAATCAGAAGAACCGTCAAAATCAAAACGACAGCGATCATCAGCGCATCCGCCAAAATTTCTTTTCCGTTTATTTTCGAGCTGATTCGATTCATAGAACCGCCTCCTCTTTCGCCGCGTCTTTTCCCGCCATCCATAATCCGATCTTCGTCATATCCAAATTATGATTATTGTCCAAAATCGCCATGATCCGGCCGTTATATAAGACAGCGATCGAGTCGCTCAACGATAAAATTTCGTCCAAATCCGCCGATATCAACAAAACCGCCGCGCCGTTCCGCCGCTGCGAAAGAAGCTGATCGCGGACAAACTCCGACGCGCCGATATCCAGCCCGCGCGTCGGCTGGGCCGCAATAATCAGGCGCGGATCGTCCGCCAACTCCCGCGATAAGATTATCTTCTGCTGATTTCCGCCGGATAAATAACGAACCGGCGTCGAAAGACGATCCGTCTTGATCCGGTAAGCGTCTTTTTTTTCGTTGGCCAACCGCCTGATTCCATTAAAATCAAGCACCCCCCCACGGCAGAATCGCCCTGCGCAGCAATACTTCAGCAGCATATTATCCATCATCCCGGCGTCCATCAGCAGCCCGTCATGGTGACGATCGTCGGACACGTAAGCGACGCCCAAAGCGCGCCGTGCCTGAACCGAACGTCCGTTCAACAGCTCGGATCCGAAACGAATCGTACCGCCTTGTACCTGCCTTAGCCCGACGATCGCTTCCGCCAATTCCTTTTGGCCGTTTCCTTCGACGCCGGCCACGCCGAGAATCGAACCGCGCTTGAGCGTGAAACTGACGCCGTTCAGGCGCGTTACGCCGCCGCGAATCACCGTTACATTTTCCAACGTCAGACCCGGCTCCGCGTTTTCCGCCGCCGCTTCGATCCGTGGGCGTTCGCTCAGCTTGCGTCCGATCATGCATTCCGCCAATCGCGTCTCGTCCAACTCGGAAATCGAAAACGCCGCAATTGTTTCAGCGTCGCGCATGACGGTCACCCGATCAGCGATTTTCATGACTTCCGGAATTTTATGCGTGATCAGGATCACGGAACAGCCGTCGGCAACCAACCGTTTCAAAACCAAAAACAGCTTATCCACCTCCTGGCTCGTCAGAACCGCCGTCGGTTCATCCAGGATCAGGATCCGCGCGTCACGATACAGCAGCTTCATGATTTCTACGCGCTGCTGTTCCCCGACCGAAAGCGAACTGACCTGCGCGTCGACGTCGATCGGGAGCCCGTATCGTTCCGATAATTCCGTCAAACGGCGATTAATCGCCTTTCGATCGGTCAGCGGATATCCCTTTTCTCTCAGCCCCAAGGTAATATTCTGAGAAACCGTTAAAGAAGGCACGAGCATAAAATGCTGATGAACCATACCGATCTGTCTTTTAATCGCCTCTTTCGGCGATTCGAACCGGACCTCCTCGCCGTCGATGACGATGCGTCCGCCGTCCGGCTGGTACAAACCATAAAGAATATTCATCAGCGTCGTTTTTCCCGCGCCGTTCTCGCCCAATAACGCATGAACTTCTCCGGCTTCCACGCTCAAATTGACATTCCGGTTCGCGTATTTTCCAAAAAATAGTTTCTGAATGTTTTCCAATCTCAGCATGAACGTCAATCCTCCTTTGGAAGCCGGAAAATCTCAAACAACAAAAACAAACGGCAGTCTATTTCGTCGGCGTTTCAATAACCGGAACGATAAATTCACCCGTTTTGATCGCTTCCTTTTTCGCCGCAATCCGGTTCTTTAATTCTTCGGGAATTTTTGACTCGAAGTTTCCGTAGCCGGTAATATCGACGACGTCTTCGGCGATACCCAGATGATAAATACCGCCCGCGAAGATACCTTTTTTAACCTGTTCAACGCCGGTTAAGATCACTTTCGGCATACGATACACCGTCGACGCCATAACCGTATCCGGCGCGATGCTGCTTTGATCGTACGAATTTCCGCAAGCCAACAGGCTGTTTTCCTGCGCCGCCATGATAACGCCGTTCCCAGCCTGATTCGCAACATGGTACAGAACGTCGGCGTTCTGGTTAATCATGCTGATCGCCGCTTCTTTCCCGAGCGACGCGTCCGTAAACGAATTCACGTAGAGTTCGAGAACCTTAATCTCGGGATCAATCTCTTTCGCGCCTAATTTAAACGCTTCAAGTTCTTTCGTAATCGATGGCTGCTCAAAACCGCCGACGACGCCGATAACCTTCGTTTCGCTCATCCCCGCGCAAAGCATTCCCATCAGATACGCGCCCTGCTCACAGCTCATGACATAAGACGCCATATTTTCCGATTCAGAGTTCGATTCCGTCGACATGAAGAACGCGTTCTTGAAATCGGCGGAAACTTTCTGCGCCGGTTCTCCGAACTGATAACCGTGGCCGATAACCAGGTTATAGCCCTGAGCCGCGTAATCGCGAAAAGCGGCTTCCGAGTCGGCGATACTGACGTTTTCCATCGTCGAAACCGTTACGCCGTATTCTTTCTCAGCTTCAGTCAACCCTTCGAGCGCGGTCGCGTTCCAGCCCTGATCGTTCGCCGGGCCGGATAAGATCAACGCGACTTTCAGCGTGCCGGACGCACCTGCATCGTCCGCCTTATCCGTCCCGGTTTTGCAACCCGTTAACAGCAGCATAAAACAGACAGCCAACAAAACGACAGCAACAAACTTCTTCTTCATCACTCCTCCAAAAGATCTGAAAAACTAAAAATAAGCTCGGAATGGATTCCGAATAACGCGGTCGCAAACTGCCTCGGCATCGCGCGCCATCGTGACTTCATCAACGCCTTTCAGCTCTCCATCCGAATAAACGACTTTCCCTCCGACAATCGTCATCCAAACATTGCCGGTAACGCCAACGCGCGCCAGGAGATTACGCGGATCATGCAGCGTACCCGCCAACTCCGGGACATTTGTATCGATCATGAACAAATCAGCACATTTCCCAATCTCCAATGACCCGAGGTCGGAACGCCCCAACGTCCGCGCGCCTTCGACCGTCGCCACTTTGAGCATCTCGTACGGCGTCACGCAGCCGCCACGCGCTTTGCTGTGCCAAGTCTGCATCAGGTAACCCATCCGCAGCGTATCCAGTAGGCTTGACGAATCGTTCGTCGCCGATCCGTCGCAGCCCAGGCTGACGTTGACCCCCGTTTCCCGCAGCGCGCGGATATCGAGGATCGGGAAACCTCCGAGAATTGCCGGGCCCGGACAGTGCGAAACGCCGCTGCCGTACTGCGCCAACTTCCGGAATTCGTCCGCCGTTCCCTCCCAAAAATGAGCAAACCAGACGTCCTCGCCGATAAAGCCGATTTCTTCACACCAGTCAAGCGTCCGTTTCCCCCATCGGTTCAGCATTATTCCGTTCTCGCCTTCGCCCAGATGCGTATGCAGCCGGACATTTTTCGCGCGCGCCAATTTCACGCTCTCGATAAACGTTTCCGGATAAGAATTGATCGGCTGGCAGGGAGCCAAGACGATCTGGCGCATCGAACCGGGGTTCGGGTCGTGATACAGGCCGATTATTCGTTCGCAATCCGCCAGAAATTCATCCGTCGTTTCCAGCATTTCGTCCGGGATCGTACTGCCTTCGCAGCGCGGAAGCGTATTCGTTCCTCGACCGGCATGGTATCGGATCCCTAAGGTTTCCGCCGCCGCCATCTGCCGGTCTACCGGTTCTTTCCCGGTTTTCCGTGTATAGCAATATTGATGGTCAAAAGCGCAGGTACAGCCGTGTTTAATCAAATCGGATAACGCAGTCAGGGTACTATAATAGATAACGTCAGGATCGATCGCTTGGAAAACCCGGTAAATCTTATCGAGCCACTCAACGACAGTCATGTTCGGATAATCAATCGCAACCGTGTTGCGGACGAAAGTCTGAAAAAAATGATGATGCGTGTTGATTAGACCGGGATAAACGAATTTACCGGATGCGTCGATCGTTTCGGCTGTTTCATCATGAAGATTCGCTTCAATCTTTTGGATCATTCCATCGCGAATCAACATATCGCAGTCACAATAAACGGTATCCGCCGCATCGCAGCTCACAATCGCTCTCGCGTTTTTCAGAAGCACATTTTTTTTCATGCCTTCACCTCTTTTGTAGCCTGTTAGCTTAATGACATTTTTATTATACGACTTATAGCTACTTTAACTTCAAGGGAAGAATTTTAGCAAACTTCAAAGATGACGAATCAAAAAACGGCCTCAAAAAATGAAGCCGATCTTAGACGCACTGCCTGAAAAAAATAGATCCGTAAATTCTGTGCTAAGAAAAAATATAACTGATCAAACCGACGCCAAGAATATCCGCGATCGAATGTGCGACGAAAAATGGCACGAGATTTCTTCGCCCGGTCCGGATATAAACCAGGTAAAAAATCGTTCCCAGGATAAAACCGATCGCGATTGCTGAAATATTCCCCTGATAAGTATGAAACGAGTAGCGGACGATAAGCGAATAAAGAAACGCGGGGAAAATTTTTTTTGATTCAACGCTCAGACAAATTCCCAGGAAAAAAATCTCTTCATAAAACCCGTTTAGCAGCGCGTATAAAATCGAAGATAAATCAGCGCTCATGATCGTATCCCATAATGACGGGGACGACCAAGCGTCAGAAGTTACGTCCCACCCCCAAAGGCCTGGGACCAGGTAGCCTACAAGCATGAAATATAAATCAAAAACCAACGCCGCGCCGATAAAAAGGATCGCGCCCAATAAAATCGCTTTTGGCGTAATCCGGATGTGCCATTGCGAGAAATCGTAGTTTCGGAGCCGCAAATAAATCAAAG
The DNA here is from genome assembly GCA_034430295.1 of Flexilinea sp. Classification (GTDB taxonomy): domain Bacteria; phylum Chloroflexota; class Anaerolineae; order Anaerolineales; family Anaerolineaceae; genus Flexilinea. The sequence continues at coordinate 456 of DAOUFC010000012.1, read as the reverse complement.
CGACGATTAAAAAAAATAACTGCGTCCAAAAAAGGTACCAATAGTCTGATTGAGAATAATCGATCGAATCTCCTACCATTGACTCCGACAGACTGAAAAAAGAAGTCGTTGAAATATAGATCGCGTTGCCGAATAAAATGACGGTAATGATTAGGATGTCGAACCATTTAAGGTTGACCAGCTTTTCTTTTTCCACATCTTTAAAGACAATGTTCATGCATCACTCCATTAATTAGTTTTTATCCAAACTATATACGGACGTTATACCGGATTTGTTCCGGATTTTCGCGGGAAAAGAACCGTCTAACCTTAGAATACGAATAAAATACTTTCCCCAAAAGAAAAGACTTTCAAAACAACTTGTTAAATAAAAAAAGAGTTGTTGGCAATTTCCTACTCTCCCGGGAGGTCGCCCTCCAAGTACCATCGGCGTTGACGCGCTTGACTGCCGGGTTC
>DAOUFC010000011.1:0-45812 GCA_034430295.1 Flexilinea sp. | reverse complement strand
TTCCGCGGAAACTGCATAAAACGAACTCAGCGACAAGACGCTGATCAGCAATACGGCAATCATGATTTTACGCATTTTAAGCTCCTTCGATAGCGTATCACTTCCGATAATCCTCCATGCCATTTATGACGTTATCACCTAACTTATATTAGCCCAAATTATTTTTGAGTATCAAGGATTAAAGTCACAAAAAAAACTGAGCTTTTTCCCGATTAATTGCCATATATGCGGGAAAACATTTTTCATACACCATATATGCAAAAAAAATTACGCTCTGGAGCCGCGATTCTTTACAGGTATCAAGGGGTAAAAAACGCCGGTTCTGCGCCATTTTCGTCCGACATTCCCGGCTATACTTAATCGCATGAAAAAAATCCTGCGCCTCTTTATCGCCGTCCGGATTCCCGATACCGTCAAAGCGCAAATCTGCGCCGAGCCGCTCTCCGGCGCCGCGCTGAAGCGCCCCGGAATCCGCCCCACTCCGCCGCAAAACCTGCATCTGACGCTGCATTTCATCGGAGAGACGCCGGAAACGAAACTGCCGGATATCGACGCGGCGCTGGAACGGGCCGTCGGCGGAATCGCCGTATTCCGGGTTCGGCTTGTCGGCGGCGGCTGTTTCCCGAACCGGCGTTCGCCGCGCGTCTTTTGGATCGGGATCAACTCCGAAGCGAGCCAAACGCTTTGCTTGCTCGCCAAAGCGATCAAAAACGAGCTCCAAAAAGCCGGAATCGGTGGGGACCCGAAGCCTTTCCGTCCGCATCTCACAATCGCGCGCGTCGGCGAACGATTCGACCTTGGTCAGGACGTAGGAGCGTTATTGAAAAAACTCGACGCTTTCAACTCGGATCCGTTCGAAATAAATGAAATCGTCTGCTGCGCTTCCGATTTAAGCCGCGGGAAACCCGTTTACGAAAAAGTCATTGAAAAACGCCTAATCAGTTAAATCTGCTAAAATTTATTAACAAAATAGCCATTTAAGGAGTCCGAATGATAAAAAAAGCGGAAACAGCCGATATCGCGCGGCGTATCGTCGAAATTCTCGAAGACCATAAAGGCGAAGATATCCATCTCCTCGACGTTTCGCGCCAGGTCGATTTTACCGATTTCTTCGTCATTGTCACGGCGACATCGGACCGCATGATCCAAAGTCTCGCCGACGCCGTTCAAGATCAGATTCGAGACGAATACAAACTGCACAGCAAAATTCAAGGGGTCAGCGGCGGCGGTTGGACGCTGATCGACATGGGCGATATCGTCGTCCATATTTTCGCACCCGAACGGCGCGATTTCTATGATTTGGAATCGTTATGGAAAGAAGCGAAAACGATTCTGCGCGTTCAATAAAGGATTTATCCAACCGACAGCGCGCTAAACAAGCCCCTCTTTTTACTACTTGTTTAGTCAGAGAAGGAAATCCGAGCCGGATTTCGGGAAAAACGTTGGGAATCGTTTTCCTTAAAGAATTTTTAACTTATAATTTATCGCATTTTCTTGGTATTTGTTTCTTTTTTAGTGTAGAATTGAGAGGAATAAGGGAGACTTTTTTTCAACAGCCTGGTATTCAATCATATACAACTTAGTGGAGAATCTTATGTTAAAAGTCAGTCGGAAATTAAATTATGGTTTACAGCTCATGGTTGCGTTGGCATTCAATAAAGACAACCAATCGATTGCTACATCGAAATATGCCGAACAACTCCAAATCCCGCTCCCGTTTTTACACCAAATCGCTCACGCGCTTCAGTTAAACGGCCTGATTAAAGCGACGCCGGGACCGAAAGGCGGACTTCGCTTGGGGAATAAGGGATTAGATACGAGCTTGTTTGATATTATCCACGCTCTTGAAGGACGTTTTTCCGTTCCGGTCATCGAGGGCGACATCTCGATCGTCGAAAACGATATCGCGCTCGGCGTTTGGAAAGAAGTCGGATCAAGGATCAACGCCATCCTGCGCGATTATACGTTGAATGATCTGGTTAATTCCAATGAGATGACGGAGAAATAATTTCCCTCATAGATTCGTATCAAGAACCAAAACAAAAACCTTAAAAAAATCCGTATTTTTGCCAATACGGATTTTTTCATGCCAAGCGCCTGATGATCGAACTGTAAAAAAGACAAACATCCGAAAAAGTCCTTCACGACTTGATCGGACATCGTTCACAATCGCTAAACAGCTCTAACGTTTAGTAATCATATCGGTCCATATTGCTATGGAGCGGGCGGCGTCCCCATCTCCGCATCGTAGGCCTCTCTCGTTTGCGTATACTCGATCGGATCGCGCGTCGGAGACGGCAGCGCCCAAGTCATTGTGTCCTCTGATACGACGCCCTCTTTCCAGGGCAGCATCTCAAAGAAATCGCCATACGACAGGCCCTTATTGATCTCATAACGTCCCAGCATGAACATGATATTCGCCGTCTGATGAATCGTCGTAACTTTCGTAAACGCAATTTTATACAGCGCCTTACTCACGCGCGAAACCATCTCGCCGCCGCCGTCCATAATCCCGCCGGAATAGGCGAACGCTTCAATCGGCACTCCAAACATCTCTTCCAGATCGACCTTCGACATACCGATTTCCCGACCATAGTGAGCCGGATCGGGGGAACCGTCATAACCGCAAGAGCCGATCTCCCAACCGTCCGCCATCATCTCATTCACATGTGACGCGAGAATACTGTTCTTCTCGTCAACTAAATTGGAATACAGGAACAAATTCCCAACCATCCCGTATTTTTTCAAAATCGGATACGCGTTGACGTATTGCCCCATCTTCGACGAATCAAACGTGAACATTACCGGACGCGGAGGCAATTCTCCCCCATCGTATAAGACTTTGATTAATTGTGAAATCGTAATACTCGTATACCCGAGCTCGTATAACGTCCGCACCTGCTGTTCGAATTCCGCCGTCGTCACATTAAACGGACTTTCCCACTGATAATACGGATCCTGATCGGCGTTATCCGCGATATCGTGATAATAAAGAACGAAAACGTCGGCCGCGCCGGCGCTGTGACGAACCCAGGTCGGCGTCGGAACGAGCGTTTCCGTCGGCGTAATCGTGGCGGTAGGCGTCATCGTCGCCGTGGCGGTCGCGGTAAACGTAGCCGTCGGCGGCGTCAACGAAGCGAGACGATTCCGTTCCGCGGTAAAAGTCTCCGCCTGAACCGTATATAAAAAGCCCGCGGGCGTATTTTGATCCGGGACGTTGCAGCCGGCAAGAACCATGACCGCCATGATCATCGCGAAGACTATCCCGATAACATTCTTTTTCATATTCCTCCCAACTTTTAACAAGCCGAACATCAAAAATATTTTACATGATTTTTAAAAAAGTAAAATTTTCCGAATTTTTACGCCGAGAATTTCGCCTCCCGCACGATCCGACCCTGTATTCGCGCTTTCTTCATACGAAAAACAGGCCGCATGGAAACAAAAGCCTCGCCGAGCATTTATAAAAAACGGGACGCAAGAAATCAGGCGAAAATCCAGACGGTAATCAATTCAGCGTACAAAACAAAAAACATAGCCGCCATTCCCAAGGCGCCGATAAGCTTTCGCTGATATGCGCCGCCGCGTTCGACGCGTTCCAGCAGCACAATCAACGCCGCGAACAGCGGCAACGCAAATAGTACCGGCGACAACAAACGCCATTGAACGCCAAGCAGCAAATTGAAAAAAACAATTGCCAGATAAGCTAAAGCAGCGAAAAAGGCGTAAGCGTGAAAGCGTTGACGCCGGATCATCGTCGTAAATAGCCCATCCTGAAACGTCGCGCCGCAATCAATATCCGCCATCGCCTTCAGAAACCGATCGCAAAAATAGAAAAATAAATTCGCCGTCAGCATCGCTAAAATCGTCGTCCGCGCCCGCGAGCCGTCTTGCGTCGCGACCAGGAACAACGCCGGCAACACGAATAGCAATACGCCGTCAAGAAATTCCCGCGCCCAGGTAAAAACTCCGTTCGCAGCGCGATATAAATCGACCAAAGCCACCAGGACCGCAATTCCCAACCAAAGAATTAGCCGATCCCGATCGCTTCCCCGCGTAAATATAAGAAAATAGCCGTACAAGCCGACGAAAAAGAAAAAAAAACGCTAAGAACGTAGCGTTATCGATAAACGAAGACGCCGAAAATTCGCGAACTTCGCCTGACGCCGTCCCCAACCGTTTAACACGGGCGGAGGCCGTTAAAATTTTACCGGTTCGAAGCGGGAGAACGTCCCGCGTCAAATGAACGGCGCCGTAAAAACCCACGCCGCAAAGCGAAGCGCTGAGCAGAACCAGCCAATCCGGCTCAACTCCCCAAAAACGCAGAACGCCGGTCATCACGCCTAAATTTGAGAGAATCAGGACAATTTCCCAGACCGGAATCAAGGACGCCAACTGACTCGGAGAAATCCTTTGCGGCGACATTCAGCTATTCTCCGCAACCGGGGCCGTTTCCCCGCAATCGATAACCGCCGTCGACCGGAAGATCGCATCCCGTCACATATTCCGCCCCAATCAGATAATCGACCGCGTCCAAAATATCTTCGACCGATCCGGATTTCCCGAGCAGCGTCTTCTCCTCTAAGCGGCGCCAATCCGACACGTCGAGTCCGTTATTCAGAATCAACCCCGGCGAAATCACGTTCGCCCGGACTTCCGGAGCGAAGGTCTTCGCCAATAAACGCGTCATTCCGATAACGGCCTGCTTCGTAAGGACATAAGCGCCGTATTCCGCCCATTCCTGATAAGCGCCCGAATCGGAAAAAAAGATCATCCAGCCGCCCTCGCCCTTTTTCATCCGCAGTCCAGCCGCACGCGCGCAGAGCCATGTCGCGCGAACGTTAATATTAAAAAGCCGGTCCCAGTCGGATACGGCCAAATTATCCAGTCGTGACGGATAAAAAACGGCGGCGCAGTGAACCAACCCGTTCAACGTTCCGCGTCGGTCAATCACGCAAAACATGTCCTCAACCTGCGTCGCATCGCAAAGATCGGCCCGGATCGTCTCCGCTTCGAACCCTCGTTCGCAGATCGACGCGCGAACCGTTTCCGCTCCTGCTTCGTTCGTATGGCAATGGATCCAAAGACGTCTATCGGCGCGAGCTAAACGCGCCGCGACCCCGGCGCCGATTCGATCGCCGGCGCCGGTCACAAGAATATTTTCCACCTTCATACGCGGCTCATATGCTGGATAAATCCGATGCAGCCAGCAGTCTACAATGACGCGCGGATCATCTCCGCCAATGATTCGTCGCTGATTACATAGCGGTCGCGGGTAAAGGGGCCGCCGGCAATCACATGCGCATTTCGGACAATCAGATCTATATCTTTTTCGCTGAAGCCATGGTCTGACAAGCGCCGTTCGGAAACGCCGCAAGCCGCTTTCAGATCCTCCAACACGGTTAGAAACGACCGGGCCTTTTCGCGAATCGTCTGTCCCGGTTTCGTGAAACCGAGCGCGTCGGCGATAAGCGCGTACCGGTCCGGAATATGTTGCGCTCCGAGCCCGTGGAACGCAGCGGATATCAGGATCAGCCCTTCGCCATGCGGAAGCGTCTGGACGATTCCGGAAAGGCTGTGCTCGATCAGATGCGCCGAGGTACAGCTCGAAATACAGATCACCATACCGGCCATCATCGAGGCGCGCGAAACCGCGTCTCGTGCTTCAAGGTTCATGCCGTCGTTTACCGCTGTGGCCAGATGAGCGAAAATCAGGCGCATACTCTCCAACGCCCAAACGTCGGAAACCGGTGTCGCGCGAACTGAAATAAACGCTTCCAAGCTATGGAAAAGCGCGTCAAATCCCTGAAAGGCGGTATAGCTCGGCGAAATATTTAAGGTTAATTCGGGATCGACGAACGACTTGACCGGAAAAGCGCAGCTCATGCCGACTTTTTCGCCCGTATCTGCATTCGTAATGACTGCCGTCGGATTTCCCTCCGTACCCGTTCCGGCCGTTGTTGGAATCGCGATCAGCGGCAAACCTGGTTTCGAAAAAGGTTTTTTCCCGCCGCTCCCGACCTGAATATAATCCCAGATGTCCCCGGAGTTCGCCGCCATCATGGCAATCGCCTTCGCGGCGTCGATCGACGAGCCGCCGCCTAAACCGACGACGAAGTCACAGTTTTCATTTCGCGCAAGCTGCGCCGCCTCGGCGACAATCTCTTTAACCGGATTCGGCGTAACGCCGTCATATAAAACCGTCTCAACGGAACAGCTCTGCAAAATCGAGAGAACACGCTCCAAGATCCCCAACCGTTTAATCGAATTCCCGCCGGTAACGACAAGCGCCCTCTTACCCGGCAGCGGTTCCGTCGCCAATTTTTCTAAGCTCCCTGCGCCGTAAAAAAGCTCTGTCGGGATAAAAAAACGAAAATTATTCATGACTGTCTCCTTTAAACAACTCAGCATTAGTCGCGGCGATCACAAGGTCGGTTCAGCCTTGCCTGATTCTACGCGAAATGCTATGCATCCGACCGTAAAATTCCAACAGCTTTCTTAATCCGAGCCAGAACGGTTTCTTTCCCAATAATTTCCATCGACTCGAACAGCGGCGGACTGACGCGCTGCCCGGTAACGGCAACGCGCAACACGCCGAAAACCTGAGCCGGTTTCAGCCCCAGTTCCGCTACCAACGTGCGCATTTCCGGTTCGCCGATCTCGACGCCGATCTCAGGCAGTTTCGCCAAAACCGCGTAACTTTTCTCCGCAATTTCGGCGCACTGACCGGCAGTCAATCCTTTCTGAATCAAGTCTTCCGCCTTCGGATTTAATTCATCGCGGAAAAAGAATCCCGCCAGAGAAACCGCTTCATCGAGCGTGACCATCCGTTCCTGAATAATCGGCGCAATCTTAAGCAGCGTAGCGTCGTCGGCGTCGATCCCCGCTTTTTCAAAAAACGGTTTGACGCGCGCGGCTAAATCTTCGATCGTTAACCGGCGGATATGGACGCCGTTGAAATGGTCGAGTTTGGTAAAATTGATCGCCGCCGGCGCCGGGTTAAGATGATCGACCGAAAAAGCGTTAACCAACTCGTCCAACGTAAAAATTTCGGTATGATCGTCGTAGCTCCAGCCCATCAGCGCGATCCAGTTCACGACCGCCTCCGGCAGGTACCCCAAATCGATCAGGTCGGTCAGGAAAATCGAATAACCGTCTTTCATGAGTTCGGCCGATTCGCGTTTCGAGAGCTTCCCTTTGCCATCCGGTTTCAGGAACAACGAAAGATGAATCCATTCCGGTTCGTCCCAACCGAACGCCCGAATGATCAGGTGATGAAGCGGAAGCGTCGGGATCCATTCCGACCCGCGGATCACATGGCTGATTTTCATCATATGATCGTCGACCATCGCCGCCAGATGATACAGCGCCCAACCGTCGGACTTGACGATAATATAATCGTCAATCGTTCGGTTCTCGACGGTAATTTCGCCGCGGACAAGATCGCGGACGGTCGTCGTACCTTCCTTCGGCGTCTTGAACCGAATAACGTACTTCTCGCCCGCTTCAATCCGTTTCCGTGCTTCTTCCAACGGAAGATCGCGGCAGCGTCCGTCATAGTGCGGGAATTCCTTACGTTTCTGCTGCGCCTGTTTCATCTCCGCCAACCGCTCTGAGGAGCAGAAGCAATAATACGCGTCGCCCTGTTCAATCAGCTGCTCCGCATACTGGCGGTACAGCGCTTTTTTATCCGTCTGACGGTACGGGCCGTAACCGCCGCCGACGTCCGGACCTTCCTGCCAGTCGATCCCCAACCAATGAAGCCCGTCGATGATTTCCTTTTCAGCGCTGGCGACGTAACGCTTCTGATCCGTGTCTTCGATTCGCAGGATAAAAGTCCCGCCCGTCTTTTTCGCCAACAAATAATTGTACAGCGCGGTTCGCCCGCCCCCTAAATGAAGCCGTCCCGTCGGAGACGGGGCAAATCGAACCCGAACCGGTTTTATCTTTTCCGTCATACTCATATTCTCCGTCTTTTCTCGTCGATATCAATAAAATTCTAACGTGTCTCGGCTCATCGCGGCGCTGATTCCCCTAAAATAAAGGAACGCAGATCCCCTGCGCGCGTTAAGTCATCTCGTCCTGCTTGACCTGACGCGCGGCGACGCTCTGAATCAATCCGATCATAACCGCCAGCGCCAGCGTCGACGAACCGCCGTAACTGACGAACGGAAGCGTCAGACCCGTCACCGGCAGCACCTGCAGGTTGACGCCGATATTAACGGACGTTTGAAAGAACAGCAGCGCTCCAACCCCGTAGCAGATTAACGCGCCGAACAGATCCGGCGCTCGCATCGCGGTCCGGAAACAGCGCCAAATCATGAACATAATTAGAATAATAATCGCCATTGTCCCGATAAAGCCGAACTCCTGACCCAGCGCGGAGAAAATAAAATCAGTATGGCGGACTTTTAAAAAGCGTAGCTGAACCTGCGTGCCGCTGCCATATCCCTGTCCGGTTAAACGGCCTGATCCGAGGGAAATAACCGCCTGGTCAACGTTATAGTTATCGCCGTAGCGCGCGTTCGGATCGGGAGCGATAAACGTTTGAATCCGATTCAGCTGATAAGCCTGAACGAACGGAACCGTTTCAGGGGACAGTAGAATCCAAACGATCATTCCGACGCCGAAAAATAATCCGAAAACGCCGATAATGACTAAATATTTCGTCGGAACTTTACTGACCCAAAGCATCGAGAACCAGATAACCATCATAACGATCGAGGTACTCATGTTCGGCTGAAGCAGAATAAACAGTACGATTCCGAACGTAATTACAAAACTCGACAGGATCCAACGCATGTCGTGAACGTTATACCAGTTTTGCGAAAAATATTTCGCGAGCCGGATAATCAGAACCGCCTTCGCGAATTCCGACGGCTGAAGTTGGAATGGGCCGATTCGAAGCCAACGCGCCGCGCCGAATTGAGCTTGTCCGAAAATGTTAAGCGCGAAGAGAAGAACGATAATCCCGAAATATAATAAATCGGACATTGAATCGAGATAGTGATAATCTAAAAACGTCATTCCAAGAATCATGAACAGCCCGATCACGACGTATTGAATCTGACTGTTAACGCTGACTTCGAGGTTCCCCGCCAACGCGGACGTAATCATAACGATACCGAAAACGCAAAGAACCAGCACGACCGCAAACAGCCAGTAATCAAAATTTCGCCAAATTTCCTGTCGCATGTACCCGCCTGTTTATTAAAAGTTACTCGAGCGTATCGACGGGCGCCGTAAAACGGACCGTCTCGCCGTTTTTCTCCGCGTCCATCTCTTTAATAATAAAGAAATTATCCAAGATACGCCGCGTCGGGAAACCGGCTGTTTCGGAACCTTCTTTCCCGTTGTACATGAAAACGACGACGACGATTTCCGGTTTGTCGTACGGCGCGTACGCTCCGGTCCAGCCATGGGACGGCCATTTCCCGAAATCGCAAATCCCTTTCTCGCGGGCGATATCGTCGCAATATTCTGCCGTTCCCGTTTTTGCCGAAGGTTCGTAAATATCGTCCTTGAAGGCCTTTTCCGCCGTTCCGCCCGGCTGCGGAACGAGTCTTAATCCTTCCCGCGTCACCTGAACGACCCACGGCTCGACCGTCTTATATTCGCCTGTTTCGACGCCGTCCTCATCATAGACCATAATCTTCGGATCTTTCGTTATATCCCAAAGCATTCGCGGCGTAAACGGCAAAACCGTATTTCCGCGCTCGTCTAAAACCTCGCGGATCAGCGTCGGCCGAGCCATCAGCCCGTAAGCGGCGACCGTCGAAAACGACATCATGACCTGAAGCGGCGACGCGGTAATATAACCCTGTCCCATCGACGCCAGATACGTATCTCCCGTCGCCCATGATTCGCCCATATTAACGCGTTTCCAGGTTCTCGTCGGAACCATTCCTTTTTCCTCGCCGGTTAACTCGATCCCGGTTCGTTCGCCGTAACCTAACGCATGCGCGTATTGACCGAGACGATCGATCCCAAGGCCGCGCGGGACCTCTTCCTCAAAACCGCCGCCTACTTTATTAAAATAAATATTACAGCTCCAAGCAAGCGCCGAACGGTAATCGACATAACCGTGTCCCGTTCGCAGGTGGCAAACGTATTCCTGAACCTTCCCGGGATCATTCGGCGAATAGGTATTCTGCATTTGAATTGAACCCGGATCGAAAATCTGGTCTTCCGGACTGAGAACGCGTTCGTTCATAACGCCGATTCCGGTTACGATTTTGAAAACCGAACCCGGCGGCTGTGCGACCTGGGTAATATGGTTCAGGAGCGGTTTCGATTGACTGACAGTCAGCTGCTCATAATAATAGGCCGGGATATACCGCGTCATCCGGTTATTCTCAAAGGTCGGTTCCGAAACCAGCCCGTAAATTTCGCCGGTATACGGATCCATCGCCACAGCCGCGCCGTCATACGTCAGCGGACCGGTAATCGACAGTTTATTATAATAAGCCATCGTATCCAAAAGCGCCCCGCGCATAACGTTTTGAAGCCGGACATCGATCGTCAGTTTAACGTTATAGCCCGGGACGGCCGGCTTCGGCGGTTCCAAATCGCGCATCTCTAAACCGGCGACGTCAATCTCAACCACGCGGCGGCCATTCTTCCCCGATAGTAAATCCTGAAGCGACGATTCAACGCCGCCATACCCATAACGGTCGCGGTTCAGCAGAAAGCCGCGCTCTTCCATTTCAGAAGCGACATATTCAGGAATCGGGCCCAAAAAACCGATAATCTCCGACGTACTATATCCGGTCGGATATTCGCGGATTGAGTTAACGCGAACGCCGACCCCAGGCATCGTCGCCGAAAGCTCTTCAACCTGACGCGCTAACGCCTCGGGAACGTCGCAAAGGATTCCCGTTTCAGAATACGGCGCCAGCGAAGAAGCGATATAGACGATTTGGGTCAGCCCGAAATCGGACGTACATTCGCCGTATAAACGCACCGTTTCATCGTTTAACTCGCCGTTATTGACCGGAATATCGACCAGCTTGGAAAGCGCCCGGAAAATCCGTTGGCGGTCGCCCTCGTCGCTGGGCAACTCCGCCGGAACGATAACAATATCGTACGTCGGCGTATTTTTAGCTAAAACAACGCCGTTCCGATCGTAAATAACGCCGCGTTTCGTCTGCTCCCTGACGACGGAAATCCGGTTTTCATCAGCGCGGGCTAAATAACTCTCGCCGTCAATAATCTGGATCTCATATAAACGCACGACGTAAAAGATAATCACGGCGATCATGATCCCATATACGATCACAAGCCGGCGATTTTTCAGATCCAATTTTTCATTTCTTAGATTATCGCTTATCATTTCGTATTATCCACCCGATAAAGCCAATCGGCGTAATCGTTCAGAAAACTATACGCCGGATAAGCCAGAATCAAATTCAGCGCCATTGACGGAACGAAAATTTGCGACACGACGAAAGACAGATCATAACTGACGTCCTGCAAAAAAAGGATTCCGTAAGATATAACCGTCGAGAAAATCGTTCCGACGATCGTCGTAAAAACCATCAGGATCAACGGCATCTGCCATATCCGATTCTTCAGTATTTGAATAAAGACCCAAATCGACAGATAAATCAAAAAATATCCGTACATCGGCAGCGCCGAATAAAACGACATCATGAAACCGGCCAACAGCGCCATCACGAGCGAGTATTTCGTATTCACGTTCAACGACCATACGATCAAAACGATCATCAGCAGATCAGCCGTTCCATAAAGAATCTGCAAACGGCTGAAAACCGCGACTTCCAGCGTTCCGGCGATAAAGAGAATCGGTAGGATCGAAGCGATCTCGCCCATTTGACGTTTGCCTCCGTTGTCCCGGACTCCGTTCAGCGCTGTTTTTCCAACAGCGGGCTGATATTCGACGGACGGAAGTTCGCGACGACGAGAACCGCCTGAAGCGAAGAAAAATCTTCCGCCGGCTGAATCGACGCCGACTGGAATAATTCGTTTTCAAGCCGATTGACGTTAAGAACCTGCCCGATCATAATTTCAGAAGGATATTTTCCGCCCAGACCAGACGTTTGAATCGTTTGCCCGAACGCAAGCGTTACGTCCTGTGAAACCAGTTCGATCGTCAAGTCGGAAGTTACCGATCCGCGGATCAGGCCGTTAGAATCGGCCTCAACGACGTAAGCGTTGACAGATGACGCCGGATCGGTAATGAGTTGGACGCGCGCTGCCGAAGCGGTTACCGCGTCAATACGCCCGACAAGCCCCTTTTCCGTCACAACCGGCATGTCGAACGTGACGCCGTCGTCCGATCCCTTGTCAATCAAAACGTATTGCAGGAACGGCGAGGGATCCTTCCCGATAACTTTGGCGGCAATATACGTCTCCTGCGGCCGGCCGCGAGCGAAACCGAGAAGCGAGTAAAGAATCGCCGTTTCGCGCAGGTCCTGCTCAAGCTGAATAATCTCCGTACGCAATAACGCGACTTCTTCAAGGAGCGCCTGATTTTCCGCTTGAAGCTGCGTCACTTCGCGCGGAATCGTAAAAAAGGTAACGATATTTGAAAATCGTTCCGAGACGACCGTCTGGATTCCGATCATCGGATCCATCAATCCGCTCAGCATCGTCGTCAGATATCCGCTGAACGCCAACAGGATAAAACCGAGCGTCAACAAGAATCCGACGATTTGACGCCAACTGTTCTTAATCCGCTTCATAGAATTATTATAAGCCGTTATCCGCGCGATTCGACGCCGGCGGGCGATTTAAGCGATTCTTTAATCCCGCGCGCCGCGATCCGGAAGGCTTAGCGAGCCGAGAAGCGGTCGATACTGACCGCGAACTGATCGATCGAAGCGCTGTTTTCAAGGATGTAGCCCGCTCCGCGCGCGACGCAGGTCAGCGGATCTTCCGCCACCCAAACGCGGATATTCAGCTCTTCATTCAGGCGTTCCGCGAAACCCAAAATCTGCGATCCGCCGCCGGATAAGCAAATCCCGGTCTCGATCAGGTCCGCGACGATTTCCGGCGGGGCTTCGTCGATCGCATCCTTGACCGTGTCGACGATAACCTGAATCGAACCGGAGATCGCGTCGCGGATCTCAACCGATGAAACCTCAATCGCTTCAGGGAGCCCGGTAACCAGATTGCGGCCGCGCGTGACCATCGTCCGCTCCGTCGGAAGCGGATGGGCAGAAGCGATCGAAATCTTGATCTGCTCCGCCATGCGCTCGCCGATATACAGGTTATAACGGTTGCGGACGTAATTCAAAATATCCTGGTCGAGCTCGTCGCCGGCTACACGAAGCGAGCGCGATACGACGATTTCGTTCATCGATAAAATCGCGACCTCGGTCGTTCCGCCACCGATATCGACGACCATCGTCCCCCGAATCTCATTAATCGGAAGCCCGATCCCGATCGCCGTCGCGACCGGTTCTTCTATTAAATAAATCTCGCGCGCGCCGGCGGCCATCGCCGCGTCGTATACTGCGCGCCGCTCCACGTCGGTCGCTCCGCAAGGAATGCCGACGACAATCCGCGGCCGCGGGAACGGCGCGATCGTCTGTTGATGGGCCCGGCCGATAAAATAACTCAGCATCGATTGCGTAATTTCGAATTCGGAAATAACCCCGTCCCGCATCGGACGGATAACGTTTAAGTTCGCCGGCGTTCGTCCGACCATCTCTTTCGCTTGCGCGCCGATCGCGACGGGCTGACGCGTCCGTTTTTCAACCGCGACCCATGACGGCTCGTTAATCACGATTCCCTTGCCGCGGACGTAAACAAGCGTGTTGGCGGTTCCGAGGTCAATCCCGATATCGAGCGAAAACAACCCCATGAACCAGTTAAGCGGATTAAAAGCCAATCTGTCTCTCCGGTAAAAAAATCATCGTTAAATAACGAACGTTTCAATCATTCCAAAACGCTTTTTATTCAGTAGAAGATTATACCAAAAATTAGCGCTGCTTGGGATTCGGTCGCAGCTCGAATTGCAGAAAGAATCGCGATTTCTTATTCGCGCCAAAAGATTACTCTTAGAGAAAAGGCCAGCATAAACCTTATCGAATACGAAGAAAAAGATTAAAATAAATTGATGCTGATAAAAAAAATCGCGCGAATTTGGATTAAATATTTAAAAAGTCAGTTTGTCCTGATGGCGTTTATCGGCGGGCTGACTTACCTCTGCGCGCTGTTGATCGGACTCCCTTATGCGCCGCTAATGGCGCTGATTGCCGCGATCTGCGAGCTGATCCCGAACGTCGGGCCTTTTCTCGCGGCTGTTCCCGCTTTAAGCGTAGCCTTTTTGAGAGGATCGTCGGTTTTGGCCGTTTCCAACTGGAAATTTATCCTGATTGTCGCCGCCGTATATATCTTAATTCAGATCGCGGAAAATATCATATTGAAACCAAAGATCGCCGGAGACAGTCTTGATATTCCGCCGATCGTCGCTTTTTTCGCGGTCATCTTGTTTACGGCCGCTTTTAACGTCATCGGCGCGGCAATCGCGCTTCCGGTCATCGCAACGGTCAGGGAAATCATCCGCGCCTTATTTTATCCTGAAATAGCGAACCCGCCGCATCCCGAAGCGCAGAGCAAAGCGCGCGTTGTCAGCGAAATCGTCCCCGGCAAATTATTCGAGTCCGTCCCCAATTTCTCTGAAGGGAGGAACGCCGAAACGATCAATGCGCTGCGCCGCGCGGTCGAAAAGACGCCGTCCGTCCGCCTTATCGACGTCCACAGCGACGCCGATCATAACCGGTCCGTATTTACGCTGATCGGAGAAGCCGAACCGCTGCGCGAATGTATTCTGAATCTGGTTGAGACGGCGGTCGAAAAAATCGATCTGAATACCCAGCGCGGCGTCCATCCGCGCATCGGCGCAGTCGACGTCGTCCCGTTTATTCCGCTGCGGAACGCCTCGATGGCGGACGCGATCCGCTTAGCGGAATCGACCGCGGAAGCGATATCGACGCGGTTCAACATCCCAACCTACCTTTACGCGAACGCCGCCAGAAGATCCGACCGAACGAAACTGTCGCAGCTTCGTAAAGGGAACTACGAAAAATTACGCAGCGCGATCCGGAACGATCCGTACTTTGAACCTGACTTCGGACCGCGGGAATTAACCGCCGCCGGAGCGACGGCCGTCGGCGCGCGCGATTTCCTGATCGCGTATAACGTCTATTTAAACAGCGCCGACGTCGACGTCGCCAAAGCGGTCGCGAAAAAGATCCGCGAATCGTCCGGCGGACTGCCGGCGCTGCAGGCCATCGGAATCCCGGTCGGCGGAGAGGCGCAAGTCTCGACGAATATCCTCGATTATCGGGTAACGCCGCTGAAAACCGTTTTCGATACGGTTAAAGTCGAAGCCGAACGCTTCGGAACGTCGGTCGCGCGGGCGGAACTCGTCGGCTGTTTACCCGCCGCGGCGCTGGCCGGAGCGACGCCGGCGGATATCGGACTCGCGGAGCCGATCAGCGAAAAAATCCTCGACCGTTATTACGACGGCATAAAATAGCCCCGCCTTCTCCGCAGCCGTCAACGCCGATCCCAAAATATACTATAATCATGTCCATGGAAAAAGAAACATTCACCGAACAAAAGTTACCCTCCTATGGAGGTCAGGCATTAATTGAAGGCGTTTTGATGCGCGGGAGCCGTCATGCCGCCGCCGCGCTGCGGACGCCGGACGGATCCATCCTCGTCGTTCATGAAGAACTCAAAGGAATCTATAAAACCAATCTCCATAAGATCCCGTTCCTGCGCGGATTGATCCTCCTTTGGGATTCGCTCGGATTGGGGATGAAGTTCCTGATCATTTCCGCCAACGCGCAAACTGAGGAGAAAGAAAAATTTGAAGGTTTCGAAGTCGTCATGACGATGATCGTTTCCCTGGCGTTTTCGATCGGATTATTCTTTCTCGCGCCGGCCGGAATCGCGCTCCTGCTTGAAAAACTCGTCGCTTTACCTTCATGGGTCAGTCATGTCGTCGAAGGCATTGTGCGCCTGTCGATCGTCGTCGGCTACATGGCGGCCGTTTCACGGATCGAAGAAATCAAACGCGTATTCCGTTACCACGGCGCAGAGCACAAAACGATCAACTGTTTTGATAGCGGCGAAGAAGTCACGCTCGAAAACGTCCGTAAACAATCGCGGCTGCATCCGCGCTGCGGAACGGCTTTCATGGTCACTGTCGTCTTTATTTCGATCGTTTTGTTCCTCTTGATCGGGCCGCTGACGAAATCGATCGCCGCCCGCCTGATCAGCCGGTTAATCCTCGTTCCGGTCATCGCCGGCGTTTCTTACGAATATATACGATGGAACGCGAAACACATGAATCACCCGTTCATAAAATTCCTCTACCGGCCGAATTTGGCGGTCCAGAATATCACGACCGCGGAACCGGACGACGCGATGATCGAGATCGCGATCCGCTCGTTCAAGACAATGCTGGCGTATGAGGCCGGGGATATACCCGAAGGCGTTCTTGAAACGTCGGAATTAGACGGCGAAAAAGCGGCGCGCGGATCCGCTCCGAACGGCTCGTAGACGGATTTCATGAGAAATTGGAGCGGAATTATCGTCGGCGTTATTATCGGGCTGTTGATTTCCGGATTAATCCTGCTCATCGCGACAAATCCGGAAGAAGAAGTCCTGACGCTCGAACCGCGACCAACCATGCGCCCGATGCAAATTGAAATCTACGGTGCGATCCGGCGTCCCGGTATTTACGCCTTTTCCCAGGCCGCGACCGTCAATGACCTGGTCGAAGCTGCCGGAGGACTAAGCGCCGACGCCGATCCGGAGGGAAGCCGCTTAGCCGCCCGCATATATGACGGCGATCGAATCCTGATTCCTACTCGGAGCATCCCCGAAATTACGCTGACGCCTTTTCAGAATCCGAAAATTTCGAGTAAAATCAATCTAAATACGGCTACGATAGCTGAGTTAATGACTTTACCCGGGATCGGCGAAAAGAAAGCGGGCGAAATCGTCAGTTATCGCGAAACCGTCGGCCCTTTCGAAAAAGTTGAAGATTTATTACGAATCGATGGGTTCGGCGAAAAAACGATCGACAGATTCTACGACTTGATCACGGTAGATTAAACGGACCGGATAGAGGAAAAGAACATGAGTATTAAAAATGAAATCAACGAAGCCCTGAAAAACGCGATGAAGGCTCAGGATGAAGCGAGGAAACTGACCTTTCGGATGGCGTTGGCGGCGATAAAATTCTCCGAAAAAGAAAGCCAAAAAGAATTAAGCGACGAAGAAACGATAACGCTGCTTCAGCGCGAAATCAAGATTCGCCAGGAACAAATCGCCGGAGCCGAAAAATCGGGGCGTACCGATACGATAGCGCCGATTCGAAACGAAATCGCCTGGCTCGAAAATTTTCTTCCGAAACAACTGTCGGAAGCTGAAATCCTGGAAGTCGTCGCCGCAACGGCGAACGAGACCGGCGCCGAAAGTCCGAAAGATATGGGAAAACTTATGGGCGCGGTTTTAGCAAAAATCCAAGGGACAGCCTCCAAAAGCGTTGTCAGTCAAATCGTAAAGAAATATTTAGAATCAAAATGATCGAACCGGATCAGGGCGCGCTCCACCATGTTGAAACCGATAATGCTTCCGCGAACCGCTGGAAAGGTTTGGTTTTTCTTGCCGCGGTGATAATCACCTACGCGCTCATCGTCATCCAAATTTCGATCCGACGGACAAGTTATACGGTACAAGTCGGGGACGTCGCGACACAGGATATCCTTTCGCCGCGGACGATCACGTACGAGAGCAAAATCCTGACGGAACAGGCGCAAGCCGACGCAGAGCGCATCGTCGATAAAGTTTACCTTCCTGCCGATCCGACGATTTCGCGCAATCAAGTTCAATTCATGCGCAATTCGTTCCGCTTTATTTCCGCCGTACGACTCGATAAATACGCCAGCGAAAATCAAAAAATCGAAGATATCGAAAAATTAGCCTATGTTCAGCTCGAAAAAACAGTCATCACCGAATTATTAGGATTGGCCGAAGAAGACTGGAATTCGGTTCAAAACGAAAGCCAGCGCATCCTCGAACAGATCATGCAAAATTCGATTCGCGAGGATCAGCTCCAGAACGAAATTTTGAACATCCCGACCATGATCAATTACTATATTAAGTCGGACCTTTCGCAGCTGATCAACAACCTGACGCGCCGCTTTATTACGCCGAACTCGCTCTACTCCGAAGAACTGACTAAGAAAAGTATCGCCGACGCCCGGTCCGCGGTTCAACCGCGCGAACGGACGTTCGTTACGAACCAGACAATCGTTTCCCGCGGTCAAATCATCACCGACCTGATATATGAAGCGCTCGACAAACTCGGGCTCGTCTATACGCGGAATACGACCCAACGTCTGCTGTCAGCCGCGTTCATCGTCTTGGCGCTTGCATTGTTCGCGCTGACATACTTTATCAGCGAAGACCGCTTTACCCGGCTCAGCTTTCAGGAAACGCTCCTGATTATCGGCCTATATCTGGTCTTCCTCATCGCAGCGCGGATTTTAATCCCCAACCGTACGATCGTTCCCTTTCTGTTCCCGATGACTGCGGTCGGCCTGACGATCGCCGGGTTATGCGGAAGCATGTACGGGATGATTATCTCGCTGATTCTCGGCATGATCGTTCCGTTCGATTTCAATGACGCGCTCGGATATACGATCTACTACATTATCTCCGGCATCTCCGGCATCATCGTCTTAGGGAAAGGTCGCCAGATCGCCGATTTCGTCGTCGCCGGCGTCATCTCCGGACTCATCGGAATTCCAATCATCCTGTTCTTTCAATTAAGCGAAGGAAGCTTCGTCGACATAACTGGTCTGGTCACGCTGGCTACCTGCTCGATGATCAGCGGCGTCTTATCAACCGGGATCGCTTTAATCCTGCAATATTCGCTGGGCGGGATGATCGGCGTGGCAACGCCGATGCAGCTCCTGGAAATCATCCGTCCCGACTCGCCGTTGCTGCAGTTTATCCTGAACAACGCGCCGGGAACCTACCAGCACTCGCTTCAAGTCGCGAATCTAGCAGAGCAGGCCGCGAAAGCCGTCGGCGCCGATCCGCTGCTGATCCGCGCCGGAACAATGTACCATGACGCAGGGAAAGCGCTTAATCCGGAATTTTTTATCGAAAACCAGGTCGGCGACACAATCAATACGCATGAAGATCTCTCTCCGGCAGAAAGCGCCCATCTGATCATCCGGCACGTTCCGGACGGCGTCAAACTCATCCGGCAGCACCGGCTTCCCGCGATCCTCGAGAATTTCGTCTTGGAACATCACGGCACAAACTGTACGCGCTACATGTATAACCAGGCGGTTAACGCCGCTCCGCCCGGAACTGTCGTCGACATCAAAGACTTTTCCTACCCCGGACCGACGCCGCGATCGAAAGAAACGGCGATCCTGATGCTCGCCGATACGACCGAAGCGCGCGCGCGCGCCGAAAAGCCGAAAAATATTGACGAAATCAACGCCATGATCAAGAGCGTATTCGATTACTATACGACCAATGGCCAAATGGACAACGCGCCGTTAACATTGAACGATATGACGAAAATCCGCGAAGCCTTTGCGGCGGTACTGATCAATACGTATCACCCGCGCGTCAAATATCCCGAAATTAAACGCAATCGGGCGACCAAAGCGCAGGAAGATAAACCAATATCGGAAAGCGCTAAAACGGCGGAAGTCAAAATCGCCGAAATCATAGCCGAATCCCCCAAATGATCATTTTTCTTTTCTGGAAATTTGCGTATGGATATCAATAACCGAACCGAACGACCGCTCCCGCCGATCGACCTCGAAAAAATAAATTTACTGGCTGAAAATCTGCTGCGCGATTTTTACCCCGGCGAGCTGCCGGACGTTTCCTTTTCACTCGTTGAAACGGACGAGATCCGCGCGCTGAACCGTCAGTTTAGAAGCGTCGACGACGCAACCGATATCCTCTCTTTCCCGGCGGGGAACGAAATCGACCCTGAAACCGGGCGCGAATTTCTCGGCGATTTAATTATCTGCGTCGAACGCGCGGCGGATCAGGCCGCCGACGGTCGCCACGCGCTCCAGGATGAAATTTCACTGTTAACGATCCACGGCCTGCTGCATTTACTCGGGTATGACCATAGCGATCCGGAAGAGAAAGCCGAAATGTGGGCGCTTCAGGATGAATACATCCGCAGAAACCAGCTCCGATTAGGAAAAATTTCCGGAGACGAACCTTTTTAACCGCGCACGATTCGTTTCCCTTTTTAGCCGGCGGCGTTCCGTCCTGAAAGACAACAGCCGTAACCGGGTCTCTTTTCCTGACTTTTCGCCGCGTTACGCTTTTTATGATATACTAATTTCCGTTTGATTTGCCGATGGCAATATCTTTCCGCTTCCGAACCGCAGCGTCGGAAGCAATCCCGAGGAAAGGAGGAAGAAGCAATGAAACAGTATGAAATCATCTATATTGCGAATCCGGATCTTGACGAGCAGTCGATTACCGACTTAAACGAGAAGGTAAAAGGTTGGATCGCCGAAAGCGGCGGTGAAGTTGAGAATATCGATGACTGGGGCAAACGCCGCCTCGCTTATCGAATCCAGAAGCAGCGCGATGGTCATTACGTTCTCATTACCGCGAAATTGGATCCCAACGCGGTCAAACCGTTATCCAATAATCTCCGCTTCGTTGAGAACATTTTTCGGTACATGATAGCCGCGGTTGAAAGCAAATAAGTTCATTTGATAAAACGCTCGCTCGAGAAACAGCATGAGCGCACCAGGAGTTAAGATGAGTGATGAAAATTTAAATGAGCAGGAACACCGTGGCGGAAGCGGTCGCCGGTTCGTACCGCGCCCGAAAGTTTGCCAGTTCTGCTCCGAAAAAACGGTAGAAATTGATTATAAAAACGTGGATTTACTCCGCCGCTTCGTTACCGAAGAAGGGAAAATCCGCCCGCGTCGTCAGACAGGTACCTGCGCGAAACATCAGCGCGCCGTAGCTTCCGCGATCAAACGAGCTCGCCAGATTGCCTTGCTGCCGTACACGTCTGAACCGTACCAGGACGTTGTTCGCTGAACGATCCGATTTAATATCAATCCCGGGCATAGAAGTCGGACTTCTGTGCCCTTTTTTCTAAGGAGCGTGAAAAATGCCTATTGAAAAAAAAGAACCGAAGCGTCCGCACTTCAAGAATAAAGCCGCCCGCAGCCGGCACGAACAGGAAACGCAGCAGATCCGTATCCTTCGCGTCTCCGGTTTTGTCGTTCTCGGCGTTATCGCGCTGACGCTTATTTTCGGCTTGCTTTATAACGGCGTAATTCGT
This sequence comes from Flexilinea sp., assembly GCA_034430295.1. Taxonomy (GTDB): domain Bacteria; phylum Chloroflexota; class Anaerolineae; order Anaerolineales; family Anaerolineaceae; genus Flexilinea. Next base: position 24,475 of record DAOUFC010000011.1, on the reverse strand, counting down.
CCGAATAAAGTTTTAGCGCAAGTTAATGACGAGAAAATCACCGTTTCCGACTTCGAAAAAATGGTACGCTACCAGCGCCAGAACCTGATCGCCAATTACGAATACATGCAGCAGCTGTATCAATCGTTCGGAATGCAGCTGGATGAAAATCAACGCATGCAGTACGAGATGCAGCTTGCGCCTGAATACGCGTCAATTATCGGCGCCGAAGTTTTTACGTCGCTTGTCGACCGCCTCGTTCTTGACTACGCAGCGAAAGAGGAAGGTTTTTCAGTCAGCGACGAAGAGGTCACGAACCGGCTCCAGGAACTTTTCGGATACTTTCCGAACGGAACGCCGACGCCGGAGCCGACCGCGCTCCCGATCTTAGATACGCCGACGCCATCCGAGGACCAAATCGCGCTTCTCAACTACACAGCGACGCCGGAGCCGACCGAAATCGCCCCTGAAAATGACTTGGAAGGACTTGGAGCTGAAGGTCCGAACGCAGAAGACTTAACGCTTGAAATCGCCGCGACTGCCGTCGTCGATAATGGAACCATATCCGAAGAAGCTGAGCCCGAGGAGGCGGAAATCGTTCCTGAAGCGACTGTTGAAGGCGTTGAAAACGAAACGGACAGCGGCGCAGAAAACAAAATCGTCGTAACCGCGGTCGTTATTGAAGAAGACGCCCCAATGGAAAATTCGGCGGCTGAAGAAGCAACGGAAGAGGTCATGGAAGAAGCGACGTCCGACGTTGACGGAAGCGAATCCGAGGAAATCGAGCAGGAAGAAACCGGCGAAGAAAACGACGCGGAAACCGAAAGCGAGCCGCGACCGACCGAAACGCCGTATACGGAAGAGATGTTCAATCAGAATTCGGAAAACTACTTCGCGTCCAATGAATATACAGATCTCGAATTCGAACGGAAGCAGATTTACTACGAACTCCTGCGTAACAAGGTTCGCGCCGCGTTAGAAGCCGAAATCCCGCGTGAAGAAGACATGATCTGGGCACGGCATATCCTCGTCGCGACGGAAGAAGAAGCGAACGCCGTGATTGAACGATTAAACGCCGGCGAAGAATGGAACGAAATTGCCGCGGAAGTTTCAACCGACGCGTCGAACGCTCAGAACGGCGGCGATTTGGGCTGGTTTGGGCGCGGACGAATGGTCCCGTCGTTTGAGGAAGCCGCATACGCGCAGGAAGTCGGAACCTATTCGGCAGAGCCCGTCGCTTCTGATTTCGGGTTCCATATTATCCAAATCGTCGCGCATGATTTGCATCCGTTAACTGCAAGCGATCTTTCGAATCGGCTTGAAACGACGTATACGAAATGGATCGACGATCATAAAGCGGCGTTAAACGTCAAAAGCTCCGACGATTGGAGGAAATTCGTTCCAACCGAGCCGGCGCTCTTATATAATACGGTTCAATTCTAACCGCCGCAAATCAGCAAAACAGGTTCGAGGCTGGATCTCGAACCTGTTTTTTATTGCTCGGAAACAATTCGTTCGCTTTTAGATCGGCGTGAAACGGATCGGAAAGCGCTTGAATACGCCCGATCTCCGCTGGATTCCCAGTGTATAATAACGAACAGGCGTTAAATATACGTCGAAAGGATTTAAGAATGAACCATGACGACCCGGCTTACCTGACCTGTACAAACACCGCGCTTGACCATCTCAGGCGCAGCGACCCGATTCTCGGATGCGTTATCGATCGGATCCGCCCTCTTCGCCGCGGGATTGAACCGGATCCGTTTATCGCAATCGTTCATTCCGTCATCGGGCAGCAAATTTCCGGGAAGGCTCAGGACAGCATCATCGCCCGAGCTGAATCCGAATTCGGTGCGCTGAACTTTGAAAATCTGCGCGCAGTCAGCGCGGACCGGATTCGCGCGACCGGAATTTCGGAACGAAAAGCGAATACGATCCGCGCCGTAATCGATCAGGTCGCATCCGGCATCATCCAACCGCACAAGTTCCATACGCAAAGCGATCAGGAAATCATCGAAAGCCTGACAACGATTAAAGGGATCGGACTTTGGACGGTTGAAATGGTTCTGATTTTCTCGCTCCGAAGGCCGAACGTTATCAGTTTCAAAGACCTGGGAATCCGCCGCGGCATGGAAATACTTTACCAACAGAAACCCGTTACGCGGGAATTCTATGACATGAAAGCAGCAAAATACGCGCCGTATGCGACGACAGCGTCGTTATATCTATGGGAAATCGCCGGAACCGGTCTTCCCGTCAAAACAGACAGAAAAAGCGAAGCGAACGATTAAAAGATTTGAAAGGATATGCGGATGATCGAATCGTCCTATGTCTTCCCGACGCCCCTCGGAAATTACCGGCTAACGATCTGTGCAAACGCGATCGTCAGACTGGATCGCGCGTTTGAGGCTCAAATCAGCGCGGATCCGCCGAAAGAAGACCTCGCCCGCAGCGCAGTCAGCCAGCTGCACGAATATTTTAACGGATCCCGAAAAGTTTTTGAACTGCCGCTCGAACCGCGCGGGAGCGATTTTCAACGCCGCGTCTGGCAGGCGCTGACGGAAATTCCGTACGGCGAAACGCGCAGCTATAAAGACATCGCGCTTAAAATCGGAAATGCCAACGCCGTCCGGGCCGTCGGCGGCGCCAATCACAGAAACCCGATCGGGATCATCATTCCATGTCATCGCGTCATCGGCAGCGACGGCAATCTGGTCGGGTACGCCGGAGGGCTTGAGATAAAACGATATCTGCTTGATTTGGAAAGACGTTATCGCGGTTGAATCGCCGGGAGCCAACGGCCCCGTTCTGGCTTGAGATGAAAAAAGAGGGCGTTTTGATATTGGACACCCTCTTTTCGAAAATTATCGAAAAAGATAATTCTGACGCCGAAATTTTAATCTTCCTCTTTTTCCTCGGATCGAAGTAAGGAATCGGCAGCGCGCGGATCAACCCCGCCAAACGCGACCGGAATAACTTCGTCCATCGTCGAAACGCAGACGAAGGTCAAACGATCCAGCGCCTCTTTCGGCAGCTCGACTAAATCTTTGCGGTTTTTTTCCGGGATAACGATCGTCTTGATCCCGGCGCGGAGCGCGGTCAACGCTTTTTCTTTCAGCCCGCCGATCGGCAGCACGAGTCCGCGCAGCGTAATTTCTCCGGTCATCGCGACTTCGCGTTTCACAGGCGTATTCGTCAGCGCCGAAATCATCGCCGTCGCCAACGTAATCCCCCCGCTCGGACCGTCCTTCGGAACCGCGCCTTCCGGAACATGAACATGAATATCGAGCTTATCGTAGAGCGCGATCGGGACATTGAACCGCCCTGTATTAGCTTTGATATATGAGAGCGCCGCCTGGGCCGATTCCTGCATGACATCGCCCAACTGACCGGTCAGCTGCAAATTCCCTTTTCCCTCAAAGCTTAAAACTTCGATTGTCGTCAGCTCGCCGCCGTTTTCAGTCCAAGCCATCCCGGTTGCGACGCCGACCGTATCGCGTTTCTCTTTTTCCGAATCGAAGTAAACCGGCGGTCCCATCAGTTCTTCGATCTGATCTGAATCGATTTGACTTGGAAATTCTGACTGTTCAGCTTTTTTCCGCGCGATCTTGCGGCAGACTTTTCCAATCTCCCGTTCGAGATTACGGACCCCGGCCTCATAAGTATATTCGCTGATCAGGCGGCGAACCGCATCATCGCTCAGCGTCAGCTCGCTTTCTTCAATTCCGTTTTCGTCGAACTGGCGCGGAATCAGGTAGTCCTTCGCGATAATCAGTTTTTCTTCCTGCGTGTACCCGGAAAACTCGATAATTTCCATTCTGTCCAAAAGCGGCGCGGGAATGGAATCCTGCGAATTCGCCGTCGTAACAAACATGACGCGCGATAAATCATACTCAACCTCGAGATAATGATCGGCGAAAGTATGGTTTTGTTCCGGATCCAATACTTCCAACAGCGCCGACGCCGGGTCACCGCGGTAATCATTCCCTAATTTATCGATCTCATCCAGCATAAACAGCGGATTAACCGTTCCGGCCCGCTTAATCGTCTGAAGAATGCGTCCGGGGAGCGCTCCGACGTACGTCTTCCGATGACCTCGGATCTCAGCTTCATCGCGAACGCCGCCCAACGAAATCCGCACGAACTTCCGCCCCAACGCGTCCGCGATCGAACGTCCGATCGATGTTTTCCCGGTTCCTGGCGGGCCGACGAAACAGAGAATCGGCTGGCGCTCTTTCTTCGGTTTCAGCGATCGGACCGCGATAAACTCGAGAATCCGATCCTTCGCCTTCTTCAATCCGTAATGATTCTCGTTTAAAACGCGTTCCGCGTTGAGAACGTCCAAATTATCGTCCGTTTTCTCTGACCAGGGCAAATCTAAAAGCCAATCGAGATACGTCCGCGAGACCGTAATTTCGGGCGACATCGGCGGCAGCGCAGCCAGTCGGTCCAACTCGCGTTCAGCCACTTTCAAAACCGGCTCCGGGAAACCTTTCGAAGCGATCCGGGCGCGAAGCTCCTCGGTCTCGCGCGTAAAAATATCGTCCTCATTCAATTCTTTTTGAATCGCTTTAACTTGCTCGCGCAAGTAAAATTCGCGTTGGCTGCGATCAACTTCATTCTGAACTTTTTCGCTGATTTTAGATTCAACCTCTAAAATGGAAAGCTCGTTGACCAGTACCTGATTGACGATCTGTAATCGTTTCGCCGGATCGGCTTCCTGAAGAATTTCGAGCCGGATATCGCGCGGAACCGAAATCGTCGTCATGATCATATCTGCGAGCCAAACCGGATCGTCGATCGAGGCAGCCAAGCCGTAAGACTCGTCCGGAAGCTTCCGATCCATCGTTACAATCCGCTCAAATAAGTTCTTTGTGACACGAACGAGCGCCTTCATCTCCCGTGAGGAAGATTGATAATCTTCGTCAGTCAAAGTGCAGTACGCTAACAAGATGCCATCCTGTTTCTGCGTCTGCTGAATCGTAACGCGCCGACGCCCCTGGAGCAGAACGGAATAGTGATCCTCCGGAAGCGGGACCGGCGTACCGATCGCCGCCTCAACCGCAATCGGCAGGAAATCGGTTTTGCGCGAAAAAATTTTCTTCTTCGGATTTTTCGGAATCGCGGTAACGACGATCTGATTGAAAGCGTCCGCGGCTTCGAAAAAATGAAGATCGTCGTCCCCGTCAAAAAATACCGGCGTGATCATGCGCGGATAAAGAATAGCGTCGCGAACGACGTAAACCGGCGCGACAAACCCGCCGTCTTTATCCAATTTGGAATTCGGGATCGTCAACAGTTCGTCCGCACGATCGGTAATCGCTTTTAATCCGCCAAATTGGTTATCGTCATCAGACCAGCTTGATCTACTCATATCTACTCCAAAAATGGGATCGTCAAATCAATCCCGAACTGTGTAATTCTACTCGATTGTTTCGCTCAAAAGCTCCCGAATTCCGCCGGCGACGAATAAACTTCCGGTTACGACAAAGACCTCGACATCAATCATCGACCGTATTTTGAAAAACGCGCCTTCAAGCGAATCGGTCGCAACGGCATGTCGGTTATGTCCTCGAATTACGGCCGCGATTTCCGCCGGATCTGTCGCGCGGGGATGCGTCGATCGCGTCGCGATAAACTCAGAGCCAATTTGAACGAAGCGCTCGATGATCGAGCGAACGTCCTTGTCTTCTGAAAATCCAAGCACGAAACAGATCCGTTTCGCGTGAAAATAACGGTTCAGCGTATCTGTAAGTTTCTCTGCTGAATCGAGATTATGCGCCCCGTCAAAAACAACCGTCCGTCCGTCGCCCATTCGAAGTACTTCAAACCGGCAGCGCCAATCCACTTTTGAAAATCCGGCGAAACAATCCGAGGCGTTCGCGATGAAATGGTCGCGTTCCAGCTGAATTAATGCCGCTGCAGCAACCGCAGCGTTTACCGCTTGATGCGCCCCAATCAGATTCAGCCTGATCATCAGCTCCCGGCCTATCCCGTTTCTGTCATCCGAATAAGTCGAATCATCGCGTTTCCGGATCAATAACGTCTGACCCGAAAGACTATCCGAAACTGTTTCAAACGCGTATACAGCGCGTAAATCCGTGATCGGCGCGCCGACCGCTTCCGCCCGGTCGGAAATCGTTTTTAAAGCGAGCGGATGTTCCGGCGCGATAATCGCCGGTACGCCTGCTTTCAGGATACCGGCTTTCTCGGCCGCAATTAATTCGATCGTACCGCCGAGAAAGGCCGTATGATCTAACGAAATCGACGTAATCGCGGTCAGGATCGGCTCAAGAATATTCGTTGAATCAAGCCGTCCGCCCAAGCCTGTTTCGATAACCGCGAAATCGACTTTTTCTTCCGCGAAATACAAAAACGCGATTGCCGTCATCAAGTCAAACGTGGACGGACGGAACGTTTCGTCCAAAACGGATAGAACGCGATCGGTCAGCGCAATCAGCCGCTCGTCGCTTATGATCGCACCGTCGATTCGGAATCGTTCGTTAAAACGGGAGAGATGCGGACTGGAATAAAATCCGGTTTTATATCCGCCGTTCGATAACCCCGCCGCGATCATGGCACAAACAGAGCCTTTCCCTTTCGTACCGGCAACATGAATTGAACGAAAGAACCGCTGCGGATTTCCGAGCCGATCTAGAAGCTCGCGAATATTGTTAAGCGAAAAAACCGCCGATTGTATATCCTGGACATGCGTCCGGCTGTAATCGACGTAAGAATAGAGCGCATCTAAAGCTGAATCGAGCGTAGTCACCGTCTTCATCCCGCACAATTCTACCAGTCTTTCCCTGTTGGGATCATATTTTCGGAAATTCCGATATAAAACCCGCGCGCCGCAAATGCTGGAACCACAGAAACAAAATACTTTGAAAGAATCGGATTTAAATGAAAACATCTTACGTTTTACCGTAAAATGCTTCTTTGAGCGGGAGACCGGATTCGAACCGGCGCGTGTTAGCTTGGAAGGCTAATGCCTTACCACTTGGCGACTCCCGCTAATTAACAATGCCGATTATATCAGATTCGCGGAAAATTGCAAAACATGCGTAAGTTTGTTACATGTTTCTCCGCCCGCCTCACGCCGCATACCATTTTTTGATAGAATTCAATCGAGAAAATTATTTATGGAGGAATTCGAATGGATTGGCTCATTCGCTTAATTAAAGGTACAGTGGTTGGGATCGGCGCGATTCTGCCCGGGCTTTCCGGTGGCGTCATGGCGGTTATTTTCGGAATCTATGACCCGCTTATTCATTTTTTAGCCGACTTTCGCAAAGATTTCATGAAGAACGTGCGTTTCTTTTTACCGATTTTTATCGGCGTCGGACTCGGGATCGTTCTTTTTTCAACCGTCGTTTCCGCTGCCTTCGGAAAATATAAAGCGCAATTTGTCTGTCTTTTCATCGGGTTCGTTTTAGGGACTTTCCCATCGTTGTTTCGAACGGCAGGACAGCGCGGACGCGCGCCCGGTCATATCGTAATCATGATTATCACGGCGTTGGCGCTGCTTGGCGTTCTGATGGCTGGAGAACAGAACCTGACCCAAGTAACGCCTTCGCCGATCGTCTGGTTCTTCAGCGGCATGTTATTCGCGCTGGGTTTTATCGTTCCCGGTATGTCGCCGTCGAATTTCCTGATTTATTTCGGACTGTACGATAAAATGGCGGATGGGATAAAGGTTCTGGATTTCAAAGTCATCATCCCGTTAGGGCTCGGCGCAGTCGTCTGCGTACTGCTCTTATCTCGGCTGATGGCGTTCCTGTTCGACCGTTACTACGGCGGGATGCACCATTTTATTTTAGGAACCGTCATCGGATCGTCATTAGCCGTCTTCCCGGCGGTCGTTTTCCCGGCTTTCAGATCCGAAGCTTTGGCGTTAACTGGCTTATCGCTGCAGGCTGCGGCTATTGTCAGTATCGGTATGCTCGTCATCGGAACGGTTGTCTCGTGGCTTTTCAGCCGCGTTGAAGAGAAATACGAGCGAAAACCGCTGATCGGTGGGAATTAATTATCAGTCCTACTGAGGAGTTCTGATTTTTATGGATCGTTATTTTATATTGATTACAATCGCGTTAATTCTCATCCTCGCGATATCGGGATGCACAACGAAACTATCGGAGGAACCCGGATCAGAAGCAAGCGGCGCGGTCGAAAATGGTAACAAGGAGAATATAACCGCGATTGCGAAAAAGATCGACGCTGAAACGGCGAAGAAAATGATCGATACCGATGAAGTAACAATCGTGGACGTTCGGAGCGCAGCGGAATACGCGGATGGGCACGTTCCCGGGGCTATTTTGGCGCCGCTGAACGAACTTCCAGCCAACGCCGAAACGATCCTTCCGAATAAGGATGCGACTTTGCTGATCTACTGCCGTTCAGGAAACCGCAGTGCGCAAGCCGTCAACATTTTACGGCAACTCGGCTATACGCGCTTATATGATTTCGGCGGGATTATGAGCTGGCCTTACGAAATCGAAAAAGGTCAATAAAAAAGAAACTACACTGCAAAAAACGCCGCCGGAGCAATTCGGCGGCGTTTTCATAAATCTTACTGGAAATAGAACGTTTAGAAATCGACGTCCAAATCGTAGTAGCAGCACTTCAGAAGTTTTTCCATTTCTTCCTGGTTCGGCTGGCGCGGATTCGAACCGGTGCAGGCATCGGCAATCGCCAGTTCCGCAATCTTCGGCAATCTTTCGAGGAAGACTTTTTCCGGAACGAAACCCTGTTCAGTCGGATAGCTGTCGGCGCCATAGGATTGAATTCCGTGCGGAATACGCAGTTCATCGTTCATACCGCGCAGCATCTTAATCAATAACGCAATTTTCTCATCGTCATTGCTGCCGCCAAGTTTCAGGAAATCGGCGAGACAGCCGTAGCGCTTCTTCGCGGTCGCATCTTTCGCGTTATAAGCGATAACTTTCGGCAGGTACATCGCGTTCGCCGCGCCATGGATAATATGCGCGCCGAAATCTTCGAAGACGGCGCCGGTCTTGTGCGCCATCGAGTGAACAATGCCGAGAAGCGCGTTCGAGAACGCCATTCCCGCCATGCACTGCGCGTTGTGAACGCGTTCGCGGGCGTCCGAACTTCCGTTATAGGACTTGCCGAGATCGTTTTTGACCGTCAAAGCAGCCTGTAACGCGAGCGGATCGGTATAATCGCAGTTCGCAGTCGAGACGTACGCTTCAATCGCGTGCGTCATAGCGTCCATACCCGTGTGCGCAACCAGTTTCTGGGGCATCGTCATCGCTAACGCCGGGTCAACAATCGCAACATCCGGCGTAATTTCGAAATCGGCGATCGGGTATTTTACGCCCTTCTGATAATCGGTAATGATTGAGAACGCAGTCACTTCGGTCGCCGTACCGGACGTCGACGGGATTGCACAGAAATGAGCCTTCGTCCGCAGCTTCGGAAGACCGAAAACCTTGCACATATCTTCAAAAGTCGTTTCCGGATATTCATACTTGATCCACATCGCTTTCGCAGCGTCGATCGGGGATCCGCCGCCCATCGCAACGATCCAATCCGGTTGGAATTTGATCATCTCTTCCGCACCGCGCATAACCGTTTCAACGGACGGATCCGGTTCGATGCCTTCGAAAAACGCAACTTCCATACCGGCTTCTTCGAGGTAAGCTTTCACTTTATCGAGGAACCCGAATTTCTTCATCGAACCCCCGCCAACACAAACCATGGCTTTTTTACCCGATAACGTCTTCAGCGCTGCAAGGGCATCTTTTCCGTGATATAGATCACGCGGCAATGTAAAGCGATTCATAATACTCCTTCTTATACAACCTGCAAATTATTCTCGGAACGTATGATCTTTCGATTTGTGCGTTCTTTCACATACTGCTATTATACTCCCGAATTCCTTTTTAGGGTAGGGATGATCCAAGAGCCCGGCATTGACCGTCAGAGGCGTAATCCTTCATCGATAGTTCTTATAAAAACGGTTTTATAAATCAAACTGCGCAATCCGCCCAAAATCAGTGCATAACGAAATCGGAACGAGATTCCTGTAAAAAATCCAATATAGATTATCCTGGCATTTGTTGTTTTTCCAACGTCGCCGCTTGCTCTGATCCGGCATAATTCAGTTAAATAAAACAAACATAGGAATCGAAAGGACGATAACGACATGAGTTACGATGAATGGAAAGACAAAATCGGGACATTTCAAAAAATTGACGTACGCCAAAAGCAGGGGAATTTCTTCCCGGGGTTAAAACGGAAAGCGGAAGCTCTCGAAGTCGGCGAAGGACTCGAAATTATTCAAACATTCGAACCGTTCCCGCTTTATGCCGCGTTCGCGGAATTGGGCTTTGAAGCTCATACGATCCAGAGCGGTCCGACCGAATTTCATAGTTATTTCTATCGCAGCGAGAAGAAAGAACCCACGGATCAGGCTCCCTTCCGTCCGCTGGCGTTACTGAATTTCCCGATGATCGACGAGGAACTCGGGAAAATCGCGGTCGACTTCTGGAATCTGACCTGGCAGAGCGAAAACCGCACGCTTCCCTACGATATGCGGCTGCTGCTTTCGCTCGCAAACGCGGTCGGCGCCGGACGTATGCGTCAAGCGACGCGAGAGCTGGTCAAAGCCTATGTCCTTGGTATAGATTCGGCGCTGTTGGACGACGTGTTCGAGCTGTTGGCCTGGAATCAGGGAATCGGTTATTTCAGTTCAGAAATCGGCCCGTCCCCATTATTCCAAGCGTACAAACTGATCAAAGGCTGCGAAAAACAGGGAAAACAGCGTAAAGAAATTTGCGCGGCGCTGGTAGAAAAATTCGGCGAATCAAACCCTGAAGTCAGCGTAAAATAAGACGATACAGTCATAAGTTATCCTGAAGAGGGCGCCTAAAAGAATATTATTGCGGCAAAATTCGTATTCTCGCCGCTGACAAATTGGTTATCTTTACGAACCCGGGCGGCCCCGATTCGACTTTGAGTCGTTTATTCGAAAGACGGGGATTTCATTTCCTGTGAAAATCCCCGTCTTCCACGCCACCAGCTCCTGCTTTGCATCATATTTAACGGAAATAACCCCGCTCTACGGTAATCAGCAAAAAAATTCTGGCAATTTTGAAACCAAATTATAGAACCCTGCCTTTCGGCAAGACGCTTCAATATCCGGCGTAGAGATCATTCCCCAATAATCTTGATCAAAACGCGCTTTTCGCGTTTGCCGTCAAATTCAAAATAAAAAATTTGTTCCCAAGTCCCGAAATCAAGCTTCCCGTTCGTCACCGCGCAAACGGCTTCTCGTCCCATAATCGTCCGTTTTAAATGGGCGTCAGCGTTATCTTCGTAACCATTATGACGATATTGATCATACGGTTTTTCCGGGGCCAACCGCTCCAACCAGACTTCATAATCCTGATGAAGCCCCGCCTCGTCATCATTAATAAAAACCGATGCGGTAATATTCATTGCGTTCACGAGAACCAGACCTTCGCGAACGCCGCTCTCGTCAATCGCAGCTTGAACCTCAGGCGTAATATTAACCAGTCCGCGCCGTGTCGGCAGCGCGAATCTCAATACATTTCGATAACTTTTCATCGCGACCCCTCTCCAATTCGAAAAAACTTCTGATTTTAATTATAAATTTCGCGAACGCCGCTGACTTACTTCCTATGATCTTTATCTTAATTTAATATGCTATTTGACTGATCATATCAGCTATCACATTTCCGAAATGAACTATAATAATTAATAATCAACTAAGCGCAAACAGATAAAAAGATCTCTTTGGAGCGACGTTATGCGAATTATTCACGCAAACATCATCGAAGAAACGGTTCGGGAACTCTGTATCCATGCGAATACGCATATTCCGGGCGATATTCTATCCGCCTTAACCGCGGCTCAAGCGCACGAGAAAAGCCGAATCGCGAAAAATATTCTATCCGACATTCTCGAGAATAACCGTCTGGCGGAGACGGAAAACATCCCGGCCTGTCAGGATACCGGCATGGCAGTCATATTCGTCGACATCGGACAGCAGGTTCATGTTGAAGGCGATTTCAACGAAGCAATCCAAAACGGCGTCCGCCGCGGCTATAAAGACGGGTATCTTCGCAACTCGATCGTCGGCGATCCGCTCGAACGCGTGAATACCGGCGATAATACCCCGGCGATGATTACGACGCGAATCGTCCCCGGCGACCGATTAAAAATCACCGTCGCGCCAAAAGGGTTCGGCTGTGAAAATATGAGCCGATTGGCAATGCTGAAGCCGGCGGAAGGCGAAAAAGCGATCCGAGACTTTATCCTCAAAACGATCCTCGAAGCCGGGCCGAATGCCTGTCCGCCGATGGTCGTCGGCGTCGGGATCGGCGGATCTTTCGACAAAGTCGCCGAAGCCGCAAAGCGGGCGCTCCTGCGTTCGGTCGGATCGCGAAACGCGAATCCGCGCATCGCCGCCATGGAAGCAGATCTTGAAAAAGCCGCCAACGGCAGCGGGATCGGCCCGCAGGGCTTTGGAGGGCAGACGACCGTTTTAGCCGTCCTGATCGAAACGCTCCCGACGCATATCGCCGCGCTCCCGGTCGCCGTTAATATCAACTGCCACTCAACCCGGCACGAAACGAGGACGCTATAATGAACGCTATCCGTCTAACCGCGCCGTTTATTAAGAACGAAGATCTCTCGAAATTAGCCGAGCTGCGCGCCGGCGACCGTGTCCTGATCAGCGGCACAGTCTTCACCGCGCGAGACGCAGCCCATAAAAAAATGATTGAGCAGCTTGACTCAGGTCAGCCGTTGCCGTTCGATCCGAACGGCGCCGTAATCTATTACGTAGGGCCGACGCCCCCGCGGCCGGGCGACATCATCGGATCCGCCGGGCCGACAACCGCCTCGCGCATGGACGCCTATACACCGCGATTATTGGAGATGGGCGTCAAAGGATTAATCGGAAAAGGTTACCGAAGCGAAGCGGTACGAGAAAGCTTGGCGAAAAATCAGTCAATTTACTTCGGCGCAACCGGAGGCGCCGGCGTACTGCTTTCAAAACGGATCGTGGCGGCGGAAGTCGTCGCTTTCCCGGAATTAGGAACGGAAGCGATTCGGAAATTGACGATACGCGACTTTCCGGTAACGGTTATCACAGATTTCGAAAGAAATTACCTGTACGTCAGCGGCCCGGAAACCTGGCGCAGCCAAAATCTACCTGAAAGAGGTGAAAACCAATGAAAGAAGATCTAAAACCGAAAACCAGTCTCTACGCGCAGTTCGCCGCAGCGATCCGCGAAAAAATCGAAAACGGCCGGTATCATCCCGGCGACCGACTGCCCTCGATCCTTAAAGCGGCGGAAGAAGCGGGCCTCAGCGTCGGAACCGTCAAGCAAGCTTACAAACTCTTAGCCGACCAAGGGTATCTTTCGATGGTCCAAGGGTCGGGGACGGTTGTCTGCGACCGCCGTGCGAAAGCCGAAAACGACGACAGCTTTCACTTAATTCCAGCCGGGAAACAGGCAAAGGCCGAAAAAGCGATCAGCGCGCTTTTCCAGCAACTGTCCGGTTTGGGCTTTACTTTTTCGGAAATCCGTATCCTGCTCGATCTCAAACTCCGGCAATATATCAACGAAACGACAAAGCTAACGATCGGCGTCATCGACTGCAATCCGGAAGCGCGGCGTATGATGACCGATAAAATCGCGGAATTTTGCGATTCGGATATATTCGAATACGGATTGGAAACGATCCTGAGCTTTCCCGACCGTATCCCCGACGATCTGAGCCTGATATTTACCACGACGACACATGAGGAAACCTTGAACGAAGTTCTCGCTAACCGCGTCAAAATCAACGCGCTGGCGCTTTCGCCGACCGCCGAAACAATCTCCGCGATCGCGAAGCTGGATCCGAACGATAAAATCGGTCTCGTAGCGCTTAGCCATGAATTTATCGGGATCATGCTCAAAGCGCTCCACAACTACAGCGACATCAGAATCAAGCCGACTGTGATTCATTTTGGCGCAACATCCGAACTGAAAATCGGCGGTAAATATACCTACGACGCGATTTTGCTCCCGGCGAATTTCGACCGTTTCAGCACGAAAGCCGAACAGCAAAAAATCGACGCTTTCGAAAAAAACGGAGGAAAAGTCATTCGATTTGAATACCAGATGGATCATGGTTCAGCCATTTTAGCCGAAAAATTGATTGAGACAACGAAAAACCGGCTTCAAAACGAAGCCATCCGCTAAAAAAAGGAGTCAGCCTTGGACCGAAAGAAAAAACTCGTATTAGGCGTTATCGGCGCGGACGTTCACGCCGTCGGCATTCGTATCCTCGATTTCGCGTTCACACAGGCCGGGTTTGAAGTCATTAACTTAGGCGTAATGGTCAGCCAAGACGAATTCATCAACGCAGCGATCGAAACCAACGCCGACGCGATCGTCGTCTCTTCCCTATACGGCCACGGCGAATTGGATTGCCGCGGTTTGCGCGATAAATGCGTCGAAGCCGGAATCGGCGATATCCTTCTCTATATCGGCGGGAATATCGTCGTCGGGAAACAGCATTTCGAGGATGTCGAAAAGCGCTTTCTCGAGATGGGGTTTGACCGCGTGTTCCCCCCCGGAACCGATCCGGAAGACGGCGTTCGGTGGTTGAAAGAGGATCTCAAAGTCGGCGATCACGAAGGAACCAGCGACGCGTAGAATCGGGATCGGGGAATGAACGTATCCTTATTAATTGACTTCGGCAGCACCTATACGAAACTTGTTGCGGTCGACAGCGACGCGCGGGAAATTATCGGAACGGCCCAAAGCCCGACAACCGTCGAAACAGATATCGGCAACGGACTGTTGAACGCGCGGATGCAGTTGGAAAGCGCAGCCGGCCCGATAAAGACCGCCTCGATTCGCGCATGTTCGAGCGCGGCGGGCGGATTACGGATTATCGTTTCCGGTCTTGTCGAGGAATTGACCGCGAAAGCCGCGCGCCTCGCCGCGCTCGGCGGCGGCGGTAAAATCTTAAAAGTTTTATCCCGAAAAATAACGAACGCAGATCTCGAATTTATCGAATGCGCTCAGGCGGATTTATTCCTGTTGACCGGCGGAACCGACGGCGGCGAAGAAAAGTGTATATTATATAATGCGAAACTTCTCGCCGAATCGAACCTTTCCTGTCCGATTCTGATCGCGGGGAACCGTAACGCTGTGGATGAATGTTACGCGATTCTGACCGGTGCTGGGAAACAGGCGCAAATCTGTCCAAACGTTCTTCCGAAACTGGACGAGCTCAATATCCGTCCAGTTCAGGATCAGATTCGCAAAACATTCCTTACTCAAATTGTCCATGCCAAAGGACTCAGCCGTATGGAATCAATTATGGAAGATATCGCCATGCCGACGCCCGTTTCTGTCCTGAAAGCGTTGACGCTGCTCGCGAACGGAACGAGCGAAACGCCGGGATTCGGCCCGCTGATCGCGATCGATTTAGGCGGCGCTACAACCGACGTCTATTCGATCGCCGACGGGATGCCCATGACGACAAATACCTTTCTGAAAGGGCTGATCGATCCGACCGAGAAACGGACCGTCGAAGGCGATATCGGGATGAGGATCAATATTCACGGTATCCTCGACGCCGTCGGCGCCGATCGTATCGCCCAAATCGCCGAATCATCGCCGGAAGAAGTCCGAAATTGGGCCGCGTCGGTCAGCAATCGTCATGAACAAATTCCGCAGAGCGATTTCGAAAAGCGGCTGGATCGGGCGTTCGCGTCCGCCGCGGTTCAAACGGCGACGATCCGCCACGCCGGGACAATCGAGGAAACCTATACCCCAACCGGGCCGATCTTTATCCAGGAAGGGAAAGATTTACGAACCGTTCGAAAAATTATCTTTATCGGCGGCGCCTTGATCCACGCAGCGGAACCGCAAAAAATCGCCGTTTTCGGAACCTATTCGAAGGAATTTCCGAAATCGCTCCGGCCGCAGCAAATCGAGTTGTACGTGGATAAAAAATATATCCTCTCAGCAATGGGCTTACTTTCCGAAACCGATCCGGAGTTAGCTCTTCATATCATGAAAAAGGAAATCATCCATGCCTGAATCAAACACGTCAAAAATTCAGCCTGAAAGTCAGATCCCGTTGGAGCCGTTCATGATCGAACGCCGCGAAGTATTAAGCGCCTGGAAAACCGGCGTAGAGGTCGACCTTGAGGACGGATTCGCTTATCATCGTCAGCTCGAACAGTCAAAAAAATTTCCCGCTAAGCTGAGCGCCGCCAAGGCCAGCAACACGACTTTAATTCAGCCGCGGGCCGGCGTCCCGCTGATCAGCGATCATATCAAACTGCTGACGTATCTGCAAAATGAAGGCGAAGCCGACCTGCTCCCGACTACGATCGACAGTTACACCCGGCAGAACCGCTACAGGGAGGCTCAAAACGGGATCGAAGAATCGCTGCGTTCCGGACGCGCCATGCTGAACGGCTATCCCGCCGTCAATCACGGCGTGGAAACCAACCGCCAGATCATCGAATCGCTCGACCTTCCGGTTCAAATCCGTCATGGGACTCCCGACGCCCGGCTGTTGGCTGAAATTTGTTACGTATCCGGATTCACGTCATTTGAAGGCGGCGGGATTTCCTATAATATTCCCTACGCGAAAAACGTCTCACTCGAAAAAACGATCCGCGATTGGCAGTACGTCGACCGCCTCACCGGATTGTATCAGGAAGCCGGAATTACGATCAACCGCGAACCGTACGGGCCGCTGACCGGAACGCTTGTCCCTCCCTGCATCTCGCATTCGGTCGCCATCCTTGAATCGCTCCTCGCCGCGGAACAGGGAGTCCGAAATTTGACGGTCGGCTATGGCCAATGCGGCAATTTAATCCAGGACGTTGCCGCCATGAACGTCCTCAGCAAATTGACCGAGGAATACATGACAAAATTCGGATTCGGCGACGCGGATATCACGACCGTCCTTCATCAGTGGATGGGCGGATTTCCTCAAGACGAAGCCAAAGCATACGCCGTCATCTGCTGGGGATCGGCCGTCGCCGCGCTCGCGAAAGTCACGAAAGTAATCGTCAAAACGCCGCAGGAAGCCGTCGGCGTCCCGACAATGGAGGCGAACGCCTGTGGGCTGCGCGCGACGAAACAGACGATTACCATGCTCCATGATCAAAGCATCAACACAAAATCGCTCGATAGCGAAAAAGAGATTATTGAAGCGGAAACGCGCTGTATCGTCGATAAAGTCATCGAGATTGGCGAAGGAAATATCGCGGCCGGCGTCGTTCGCGCTTTTCAGGCCGGATATCTCGATATTCCGTTCGCCCCGAGTAAGTACAACGCCGGGAAACTCCTCCCCGCTCGGGATAACCAAGGCGCAGTTCGCATCTTCCATCCCGGCGCGATCCCGCTTAGTAAAGATCTCCTCGAATTCCATAAAGAAAAAATTATCGAACGGGCCGCGTTCGAAAAACGCCAGGCATCGTTCCAGATGGTTATCGACGACGTATACGCGATCAGCAAAGGCCGCCTCGTCGGGCGACCGCGCTAATCAAAACTGAAAAGAGGATCCTTTCATGAAGATTCAACAAACGATTTTATCGCCCGGCCGAACCGGTTTCTACTTCGACGACCAAAAAGCGATCAAACAAGGCGCGCGGCTCGACGGCATTAGCTACGTCGGAACGCCCGTCACGGTCGGATTTGAACGTATCCGTATCCCCGGAGAAGCGGTCAGCGTCCAATTTATCCTTGACGACGGTCAGCTCGCGTACGGCGATTGCGCCGCAGTTCAATATTCCGGCGCCGGCGGCCGCGACCCCGTTTTCCTCGCACGAACGTTTATGCCGCTGATCGAACGCGAAATCCTGCCGAAAATTGAAAAGCGCGAACTGACGTCATACGATGCGACGATGCGCGAAATTGAAGCGATTAAGATCGACGGGGAGCCGTTGCATACCGCGATCCGGTACGGATTGAGCCAGGCGCTCCTCGACGCGTTCGCCAAATCGAACGGCGAGTTAATGTGCGAGACGCTCGCGCGCGAATACGGGACGTCCGTGTCCGAAAAGCCGATCCCGATCTTCGCGCAATCGGGGGATAACCGCCAACTTAACGCCGATAAAATGATCCTGAAAGGCGCTGACGTACTGCCCCACGCGCTGATCAACCATGTCGCGACCAAACTCGGCGCCAAAGGCGAAATCCTCGCCGATTACGTCAGCTGGCTCACCAAACGGATTCAGGCCCTGCGAATCAGCCCGGATTACCGGCCGACGCTGCATATCGACGTTTACGGGACGATCGGCGAAATTTTCCCGAAGAACGATTGGAAAGCGATCGGCGATTATCTCGCCAAGCTGGCGGAGCTCGCCGAGCCGTTCAAACTCCGGATCGAAGGACCGGTCGATTACGGTTCGCACAGCGCTCAGCGCGACGCTTTAACAGCCCTGACCGCGGAGCTCGACGAACGGGAAATTCCGGTTGAAATCGTCGCCGACGAATGGTGTAACACGATCGAGGACATCCGCGAATTCGCCGACGCCAAGGCCGGGCACATGATCCAAATCAAGACCCCCGACCTCGGCTCGATGCATAATTCCGCACTCGCTGTCCTGTACTGCAACGAAAAAGGCGTCGGCGCGTACCTCGGCGGAACCTGCAACGAGACCGATCGCTCCGCCCAAGTGACGACCCACGTCGCGATGGCGACTTCGCCGATCCAGATGCTCGCCAAACCGGGCATGGGATTTGACGAAGGATATATGATCGTCTATAACGAAATGCAGCGGATTCTCGCCTTCCGTAAGGCGGCTCGAAAAGGAGCGTAACGATGACAGAAGAATTTCGTATCCTTTCCGCGACGGCGATTCTCGGGTACGGCTTTCCGATCGCGTCGTTTGAGGCTGGTTTAGCCCGCAAACCCGACTTGATCGCCGCTGATGCCGGGTCGACAGATCCCGGACCGTATTACCTCGGCGCCGGAATTTCGTTTACCGACCGTCAGGCGGTTAAGCGCGACTTGAACCTGATGATTCAGGCCGGACTTAAACGAAAAATCCCGGTTGTCGTCGGAACCGCGGGCGGGAGCGGCGCCGAGCCGCATCTCGCCTGGTGTTTTGAAATCATTAAGGAAATCGCTGCTGAAGAAAAGCTGAGCTTCAAAATCGCGCTTATCCACGCCGAATTTGAAAAATCCGTTATCCTCGACGCGCTCGGGAATGGGAAAATACGGGCGCTCGACCGCGCGCCGGAACTAACGCGCGAACGCGTCGACTGCTCAGCCCATATCGTCGGTCAGATGGGCGCCGAACCGTTTATCCGCGCGTTCGACGAAAATCCGGACGTTATCCTTGCCGGCCGTTCGTACGACCCAAGCGTCTTTGCCGCACTCCCGATTAAGCTCGGCTTCAACCGCGCTTTAGCCCTCCACATGGGAAAAATCCTTGAATGCGCCGCGATTTGCGCCTCGCCCGGAAGCGGGTCGGACTGCATGTTTGGAACGCTGACGAACGAATGGTTCGAATTGGAAGCCCTGAACCCGGCTCGGAAATGCACGACGGTATCGGTCGCAGCGCACACACTATACGAAAAAACCAATCCGTATATTCTCCCCGGCCCGGGCGGCCATCTTGACCTGCGCGATTGCCAATTCAGCGATCAGGGCGACGGTCGGATCCGCGTTTCCGGCTCTAAATTTGTCCCCACCGATCCGTACACAATCAAGCTCGAAGGCGCGCGGCCCGTCGGTTTTCGGACCGTATCGATCGCCGGAACGCGCGATCCGATCATGATCCGCGAGATCGACCGTACGATCGCCGCCGTCCGGGAAAACGTCGCCGAAATCTATAAAAATCAGAGCTGGGATTACCGGCTGAATTTTATCGTCTATGGGAAAGACGGTGTCATGGGACCGCTCGAACCCCATCCCGAAACCGAATCGACGCACGAGCTGGGGATCGTCATTGAAGCCGTCGCCGAGACCCAGGCACTGGCGGATACCGTCTGCGCGACCGCCCGCTCAACCATGCTCCACTACGGCTACCCCGGACGGATCGCAACAGCAGGGAATCTCGCTTTTCCATTCTCTCCGAGCGATTTCCACGCCGGAAAAGTCTACGAATTCAGCGTTTATCACCTGCTTGAAACCGACGATCCGACCGCGTATTTCAGGATCGAAACGGTCGATCTTTAACCGCGATCGAAAGGACCCAGATGAAACGAAAAATAACCGAAATCGCGGACGTCATCCGCAGCAAAAATTCAGGGCCGTACGAGCTGACGTTGGATATTTTATTCAAAACGGACGCCGATTTTGAGACGGCGCGGCGCGCAAAATTGATCACGCCGGAAAAAATCTGCGAGCTGTATAAAATTGAAGCTGGAAAAATTATCGGAATCGTCGAATTTCCGCCCGCGAAAGCGATTAAAATTACGATACAGCGGCCGATCTGTTCCGGCGATCTCGGCGAAACCGACGTCTACGGCGCTCAGCAGCACGCGCCGCTGCTGGATTTATGGTTCGAAACTGAGGATCCGCAAACCGGTCAGGAGACTGTATGAGCTATTCCGCCCGAATGCAGAAAAACCATCTATTCAGCGTCTACCTCGCGCCGCGCGGGAATCCGCGCATGGCGGACGTCGGCAACCAGATCGCCCAGCTGTACATGAGCCCGTTCGACTCGATTATTGGTTTCATCGGCGAATCCGGTTCCGGGAAAAGCGTACTGATCCGCGGGATGTTTCCCGGTCTGGAAATGACGAACGACGACGAGGGCGTAAACGTTCGCCCGCTGCCGCTGCTCCAGCTTCACGACCAGGGGTTTTTCAGCGCTCATACTTACCATATCGACGTCCGCTTCGAATCGGCGTTTACACAAATGAACGACATCGTTCAGGCGATCAACGACGCTACGACTATGGGGAAGCGCGTCATCGTCGAACATTTCGATCTGCTGTATCCGTCGCTCGGACGGAACGCTCATCTCTTAGTCGGCGTCGGCGAAGAAATTATCATCACGCGCCCGAGCCTCTTCGGCCCCGATCCGCGCGACGTGCAAAAAATCGTCTCAAAATCGGTTATCTACCGGCGCATGGCACACACGGCGGAAGATCTGTGCGAATACTGCCTCCTGGATTACGGGATCGGTTCTTTCGAACACGCCGACGTCCGTCACGGCTTTATTCTCAGCTATATGGATAAACGGAGCATCAACATACCCGAATTGGAACATCGCGTCAACGAGATGATCAAGCAGGATATTCCGATCTCTTATCAGGACCGTACGCATATCCTGATCGGAGATCAGCGTCATTACTGTACCGGCCCGCGCATGCATGTCCGCACGACCGGCGAAATCGTCAATTTCCGCCTTCATCACGAAATCCTTGTCGATGAGCTGACCGGACGCAACATGCTCGTCGGATTAGTCGGAACGCCGCCGTCTTACGCGATCGGCGATATCAATCAGATTTTTGTCTGAGCGCGAATCTCCGCAATAAAAAAACGGTCCGGAATCAATCGAAGACACTCCGGACCGTTTTTACCGATCATTTTAAAATTCACGGTTAATATTCAACCGCCGTCAGCGACCCGTCCAACCCGCTCAGGCTGACGGCGATTTTCCGAACCTCGCCGTTCGCGTCGACGTATGAAAACCCGTTATTCGGAAGGTCGCCGTAGAATACGAGCTCGACGACCAGCGGCCGCTCCGGCGTTAATCGATCCTGCCGATAAAGTTCCTCTTCCGTATAAACCGGCTTCCCGTCAGAGCCGAAATCTTCGAACGTCAGACCCAGAACGCGAAAATCCCGAACCGTCCGGTCCGTCTCGTAAAGGACCCGGACGCGAAGTTCATGATCGGACGCGGCGAATTCGTCATAAGCGGAATATTCCGGAAGCGCGTCTTCCGCCCAGCGCGCGCGAACCCGCGCATCGGCGGAACTCTCTTCACGCGGGTAATCTGAAAGAGGAATCAATCCGACCGGACGCGTTTCCGCAAGGAACCTGTCCCAGATCCGCCAAAATTCGTCGGACGTAATTTTTAATTCTTCCGATTCCGCCGGATCCCACTCGCCGGAAGAATTTCGATAATATCCGGCTTCCGAGAAATTTCCTTCTTTCTCATAAGAAAAATAATAATCCGTCCAGTCCATTGATAAACCGTCAGGCAGAATCGTAAACGTCCCGAAAACCGTATACAACGCGCTGAGCGTCCCGACATACAAGAAGTCGCTCCCGCCCATCCAGCAATAATTACTCCGCCGCCAACCGCCCATAACCGGCTCCGGCTTCCCTTCGGCGACCGTATATACGGCGTAAATCATGTTTTTGCACGATCCGATATCCAGCTTCGGACCGGCGGCGCCGATAAATAATTCCGACGTCTCGTCGCCGCTGACGTCCATAACGGCGTATCCGACATTCCGCAGCGCTTCCTCTCTGTCCCAGCCTGACGTCCTTTCCAGGACAGCGAATTCAATATCGTCAAGATCGCGATCATATTCAGCGTTCAGGATCAGATCATAATAAAAGTCCAACAATTCGCGATAAATATCCGGTATCTCTCCGAGTTCGGGAGCCGCCTGAACCGCCGCCGGCCCCACGGAAGCGTGCTGCCGCGCGCTGACTCCCCAAACAGCCGCCAAAAGAACCGTCAGAATGAACCCGAAAATAAAAATGCCGCGTTTCATGTTTTCTCCTTTTTGCGTTCCGGACCGGAAAAACGAGCGTTAGCCTGATAATCTTACACCATTTAAAAAAATTTTAAGATTTTGCGCCCGCCCAAAGGGAACAAAACGGATCGTTAAATCGTTTAAATAATTAAAAATGATTTTTTTTATAATGCGAAAGACGTCGACTCATCCGAATTCAGAACAATAAAAGGAGGATACCATGGTTGATTCGATTTGTTCCCGCCGTAAACTTATTATTTTAATTGTGATCGCGCTCTGCCTGATCCCGACGGCGCTCGCATCCGCGCAAAGCGAAAGCGCCGCAGCAGTCCGGAGTTTAGCCGAATTCACGCCGAAAGATATTATCCCGTACGAATACCCGCTTTCATTCAGTTTCTTGTCCGGGAATCGATTATTAATCGTCTACGACCGGCTGATAATTGTCGACTTGGAAACGATGAAAGCGATCGCAGAGGCCGAAGTTCCAGACATCATATCCAAAGATATATCGAATCACTTTCTGACTTACCGCGTTCAGCCGCTCGAAAACGGTTTCGCCTGGATCGTCATGAAAAATAAACGGGAAGGAGGCGAGCATCTGCCGACCTACCTTTATTTTCAATACGATAACGATGTAAAGTTAATTCAGGAAATGAATTTGAGCGAATCGCTGTCGGCCAACACCAACTTTGCGTTTCACAATGGAAACATTGAACCGCTTCCTGATGGATCAATGTTGTTCTACATGACCTTATTGCCGAACAATGAAGGTGAAACACTGCTGCTCGGCAAAGTTCCGTTCGATCCGGACTCGGACCAACTGATTTATCAAACTGATATGATGTCGCCGGAAGCGGATATCAATATGATGGCAGAATTGCGGTTGATGAACAACGGGAAAAGGCTCTTTTTTATCGGGAACAAACTCGATTTTACCGGCGAGGTTGGGGGTACGCTTTACTTTTACGGAACGATGGCTCCGGACGGAAGCGATTTGAAGCTTCTCTATCCGCAGGATATTCAAGACACGTTTGAATTTTATCAAGTTAATCACACAATACATCAGAACATGCCGCAGACTTCGCCTATCGCGCTTTTAATTCCGAACGACCCAAAGCCGGAATTGCTGGAAGATCCGAGTCAGTATGTCTTTACACCGCCGCCCGTCAAGAGCATCTTCGCCTGGAACGTCGAAACGGGCGATATTACTGATATCCCGCTGCATGTACCTTTGGAAGACAGTCATGCCGTCCTGTCGGAAAACGGGAAATATCTGGCGACGGCAACGATTGATGATCCGCTGGCGGAAATGTCCTCGTTCACCGTACGGCTGTACGACACCTCGGACGGGGAGCTCGTCATGGAAAAAAATTATCCGGACCTCATTCCGGGCGGCATAAACGAAATCGGTGTGTCCGATTCAGAAAAGCTGATCCAAGTCATATATCAGGATCAATCGGCTTATTACTATACCGAAATCCCGTTTAAAAATTAATTCATCAAAAAAAGGAGAATATGATGAAAAAACAAGTTCTATTTACCAAACGAATCCTGATCGGATTCGCCGGAATCCTCACAATCCTCTGCGGATTGTTCCCCGCCCCGGTTCAGGCTCAGACCACGCCGGCTGATGTCTCCGTTCGCAGCCTATCCGAGCTCCTGCCGGATATCGACGCCATGACCTACGAGGTTCTCTCCGAAGGGCGTCTCTTCGTCGCCGCGGACCGCCTGATCCTGATCGACCTGAACAACATGGAAATCATCGCCGAAGCCGAACTGCCGGATTCCGCGCCGACGCCGGAAACCGAATTCGT
>DAOUFC010000010.1:0-28356 GCA_034430295.1 Flexilinea sp. | reverse complement strand
CGGATATGGGAAAATATATGCAATTGTATCTCAACCGCGGCATGCGGATTATCAGTCAAAGCAGTATCGACGCCATGTTTTACGATAGTGTTCCGCAAGATGAAAGCGGATTGAATTTCTATGGAATGGGTTGGATGCGCTCGAATCAATACAGCCGGCCCGTAATCATGCATGCCGGACTCGTCGAAAACTACGCCGCTAATATATTTATCATCCCGAGCGAAGGACTGGGAATCGTATTCCTGATTAACATGAACGACTATCTGGTTGTGAATCGGTTGCTCGAAAATATCTCGATGCCTTTACTTGGAGAACCCAAACAGGAAATTCCTAACGATTCGTACTTCAAATTTCATTTATTCATCAATCTGATATATTTGGGGATATTCATAATTTCGCTCATCCCCGCGCTCTTTATCGGCCGATGGAAACGAAGGCGCAAAACAAAAAAAGATTTGTTATATGATATCCTGCTGCATATCGTACTCCCACTCGTTCTTCTCGCGACGCCGTATTGCTTCGGCGTACCGCCCTGGGTCGTATGGCGCTTTGTTAAAGATTTATCCGGCGTTCTTATGGTCAGCGCGACGATATTGCTGGCGACCGGAACGTATAAATTTATATTTATCCTGAAAGAAAGATTTTTACCCGCAGCCCGACCGGAGGAAACAATTCATACTTAGGACGGATCCGTTTCGGAGAACCTCATGATTCCATGGCACAACTATCTGCTTGTGAATTTTCCATAGCTTCGTTCTAAGTTTAAATAAAAAAGAGCGGGAGACCGGATTCGAACCGGCGCGTGTTAGCTTGGGAAGCTAATGCCTTACCACTTGGCGACTCCCGCATGAACCGCAGCGCGATCCCTGCACTCCCAAATTCTACCACAACCGTCTTTTTTTGCAAATGAGAAGAGCGTTCGTTAAGAAAATTCCGCATCTTACGAAGATTCCCCGTTTGAACCGCGGCACAAAATAGGTATAATAAGATTAGACATTTTTGCGAGTTAGATAAGACACAAGTTTCAGGAGCTTTATTCATGACGAAATTCAGCAGCCGTGTCTCACAAAAAAACCAACGTTTCGCTTCGGCGTTGTCGATCGTTCTCATTCTTTTGTTAGCTGCCGCCTGCGGTCCGAATGAAGCCGAAATCGAAGCGCTCGTTTCGACAGCGGTCCGATCGCGGCTTGACGAGATGCCGACCGACACCGCTTACCCAACCTATACGCCGGCAAATACGCATACGCCTTTTCCTACGTATACGCCGGAGCCGACCGCGACGAAATACCCGACCCAAACGGCCTACCCAACCTATACCCCGTTTCCTACATATACACCGCAGCGAACCGCGACGAAATATCCGACCCATACAGCCTACCCGACCTATACGCTCTTCCCAACGGCAACAAAAACAGTCGTAAAATCAGTCACGCAGACTCAGGCAGCGACGCCATATCCGACTTATACCGCGCTGCCGACGTTGACGCTTTACCCGACCTATACGCCCTTCCCGACATTGGAGTCGGCGGTAGCTTGGAAGATCGTCACCGCGACGAAAGACACGGATATCCTCAAAGCCGATAAAAAAGACGGTTTCTATTTAGTCGGCGAAGATATCGCAACCGGAACATGGCGGATTCAGGATGATCAAAGCTATACGAAATGTTATTGGAAATTAACAGATCGATCCAATCAAATCGTGCGGAATTATATCGGCGTTGCCGGCGGCGCGTTCACGATCGACGACTCAATCCTTCAGCTGGAAATTCACAACTGCGGCGTTGCCCAATACGTTGGTGAATAAAAAAATCGCAGGAACCGGAGGTTCAAAATTATGAACAAAAGAATTCTTCTTCTATTGGTTTTGCTTGTATCGGTTGGAATTCTATGCGGATTCGAAACCATGAGACAAAGCGGCGCGATTGAAGAAACCGCGCTTGTATTGAATTCACGAGGAATTGAAATTCCCGCCGTCATTAATCTTCCGGGCGGAGATCAAACCGCGTTGCCGTTGGTCGTCCTCGTCCATGGGCATGGCGGAAGTAAGGACGAAAATATCGGGTTTCCGGCAATCGCCGCGGAATTAGCGAAACGCGGTATAGCTTCCATTCGTATGGACTTTCCCGGCTGCGGCGATTCGATCGAAGATTTTACGAAAAACTACATGTCAAACATGAAAGAAGACGTCCTGTCCGCGACGGAATATATGACTAAGACATATAATATCGATCCGGAAAAAATCGGTATTTTCGGTTATTCCATGGGAGGACGAATCGCGCTCGAACTGCTTGCGGAGGAAGCGTATCCGTTCGCCGCCGTCGGGCTATTGGCCCCGGCTGCGGACACCGATGATTTGAAGAATCTCTTCGGCGGGAAAGATGGCTGGGATTCGCTGAAAAAGACGGCGAATACCTCTTCGAACGGGTACGCGCCTTTTACAACGATTTATGGACAGGATCAGAAACTATCAAAAGAATGGTTTTCCGATTTGGAAAAGTATACCGCTGACGCGCTGATTACCGCTGCCGCAGAAAAATACGCCGGACCTTCGATCGTAATCTACGCCGTCAACGACGAGGCTGTCAGTCCGGAAGTCAGTATCACTGTTGCGGGGAAGCTTACGGCTGATATTGTCGCCGTTCCGGAAGACGGCCATAGTTACGGATTTTACAGCGACAAGAAGGAAATTTTAGAGTTGGTCTCGGACTCCGCCGCTGATTTCTTCGAGAAAAATCTGAAATAACCCCGCCGCACTTTACAAAAAAAGATAAAAACGGGAACGATATGAAAATTTCGTTCCCGTTTTTTAATTCAATTCTCTCCTAATGCCAAGTCCGACCTACGGAGCGATCAGGACCGGCTCATCCGTCGGCGGCAAGAAAATTTCATGCAGTTCCGGGTTCGGCTCAATATACAGCATCGGCTCGGCGGTCGGGATTTCAAACGGCGCGCGGTCCAACCGGATCGGGACGCGCTTTTCCGCCGTCCGTCCGATCGAGTTCACAACGATCAGCCGCAGCGTATAATCGCCGTTCTCCAACCCGCCGACATGCCAGAACGCCAACGATTGCGGCGTTTGCGTCATGAACCCGGACAAATCCTGGATCACGTACCACTCATTCGGTTCAAAGCTTCGGCCAAATTCAAGCGACGCGGACCGAAATCCTTCGGGCGCATAGAAAACGCCTTCAATCTCAATCGAATCCGAACTGACAATCGCCATGTTCGAAACGTTCGTAATCGAAAGCGTCGGGCCGCCCTGCCCCGCCCCGCAGCTTTCCGACGGCGTAAAATAAACCGGCTGACCGTCGCGGATCAGATCGTTCGCGCGCGCCCACTGATTTCCTTCCGCGCTCGATAAAATCCAACGGCGCGCCGATTCATCCTGAATATTTACCGTCAGGATTTCCTCATTATTATCCGGACAATTCTCATTCGCGCGCAGTCCGCTCCAGGTATTGATCCATGTCCGCTGCAGCAGGTCTTCACTCGCAGGCTGAGGCAACTGATACGCCGCAAAAAATTCCATTTTCCGTCTTGAACAGCTATCCGACGGAACAGTTCCCGACGACGCGCAAATCTGCAAATCCACGATTCCCGCAGGACGGCGGAAAACGCCCGAGATACCGGTCTCCGTCAACGACTCCGCGCGGTTCATGAATTCGCTCCAAATCGGCGCGGCGCCCGTCAGTCCGGTCGTCGAAATCATCGGCGTATAATCCGGATTCCCGACCCAAACGCCGGTCGTCAATTTCGGCGTATATCCAACGGTCAGGTTATCGCGGAAGTCGTTTGTCGTTCCCGTCTTGACCGCGGCGTCGAACGGCAGGTCCAATACAGACGACGCACCGAACATCGGGGCGCGCGCGCTCCGATCCGAAAGGATCGACGTAATCTGATATGCATATTCTTCCGCTAAAATCGAGGTCCGTAACGGCTGATCGGCTTCAAATACGGTCACGCCATTCTGGTCAACAATTTTCAATATCGTTTGCGGCCGAACGTAAACGCCGTTATTCGCCAGGACGTTATAAGCGGCCGTCATGTCCAACAACGTGACTTCTCCGCCGCCCAAAGCGACCGAAAGTCCGAACCCCGGTTTATTCAGCGACGATAATCCGAACCGCTGCGCAAAACTGATAAAACCCTCTCGTCCCGGCTGATTCGGATCTTCATAAAGGCCGACATATTCAAGCGCCTTAACCGCCGGAATATTATATGAATTCGCTAAAGCGTCGCGAACCAGAACCGGACCGTGAAATTTACCATCATAATTGGCGGGAACGTAAGGCGGCGCGTAACTTAAATCCTCCGCACGTCCTGTCGGCGAAAACTCGCTCGGAACATCCCAAATCAGCGTCGCCGGCGTCCATCCTTTTTCAAACGCGGCCGCGAAGACGAACGGTTTAAGCGCGCTGCCGGGTTGGCGAAGCGCCGTCGCCATATTAACCTGGCCACTATACGCTTCGCTCGTAAAGTCCGGCGACCCGACCATCGAAAGAATCTGGCCCGTTTCGACGTCCATCGCGACCAGAGCGCCGCCGTAGGCATGATTCGCCGCCATCGCCTCCACCTGGCTGGTGACGATCTCCTGAGCCGCGTCCTGAAGCTTTGGGTCAATCGTCGTGTATACTGTCAGTCCCAGCTTATACAGCGCCTGCGCCCCGTATTCCTCTTCGAGCTGGCCGCGGACCATCGTCACCCAATGCGGAAATTTAATCGAAAAATTAACCTCTCGGAAATTCGTCGCGGCAATTTCTTCAATTGCATTCGAGACGTCCGTTTCGCGAACGCAGACCCGCGAACTGGAATTCCCGACAGAGATACAGCCCTGTTCGCGACTGACCAAATACATTAAGGTAATAACGGTTTTCTGACGTTCGATCGTCGCGTCATAATTATTGTAGACATCGTAGACCGACGGCGCCTGCGGGAGACCGGCCAGGAACGATGCCTGAGCTAAATTCAGAAATTTTGCCGGAATACCGAAATACGTCAGCGACGCGGCTTCGATCCCATACGCAAAGTTCCCATAATAATTTTCATTTAAGTACAGCTCGAGAATCTGATCTTTGCTGTAGCGGCGAGTAATTTCCGCCGATAAGAAAATTTCCTTAATCTTGCGCTCGATCGTCCGACGATTTCGCTCGTCCGCGTCAAGAAGCAAATTGCGCGCCAGCTGTTGTGTGATTGTCGATGCGCCTGAAACCGTTTCGCCCGCGGTAAGATTTTGGATCGTCGCGCGCGCGATCGCGAAAAGATCAAACCCCGGATGGGAATAGAAATCCTTATCCTCAGTCGCGATAATCGCCGCGACCATAAACGGAGAAATATCCGTAATCTTGATATATTCGCGCCGACCGGCGTTTGGATCAATAATTTCGTAGAGAAGATTTCCCTCACGGTCTAAAATCCGCGTCGTCTCGAATTGCGACGCATGCGATTGAAGATCGTCGACGCCCGGCAGCGTCGCGGCAATCCGAAAATAGAAAAAGAGGACAACTCCGACAGCGCCGATCACTCCGACAAGCGTCAATATTCCCAGAAAGCGAAAAATCCGCCGCCAGACTGATCGTTTTTTCCTAAGCGGACGGCGCGTCCCGCTTGAAGCGTTCGGCTCTGATTCGGAATTCGGCATTCGAAATTGGGAGCCTTGCGGCGGTTGAGTTATCATATTCATAAAGTTCCGTCAAAAATCCTGTATTCTTAAATTGTTAATCGGCTTTTCGGACTGAAAAGCGCGTCAATAAATCAAGTATAATTAGAAAAACGAAATCTTGAAGAAAATCAGAATCGAGAGATCACGATATGAGCCCGAAACCTGAACAAAAAATTTTACTCGCGATCATCCAGAGCCAGGATTTGGATTTCTGCGTTGACGCCCTAAATGAAGCCAAAATCGATTCGAACCGGCTTCCGAGTATCGGCGGATTCCTCGGGAAAAGAAACGCGACGCTGTTGATTCGGGTTGACGAAGCGCAGGTCGAAGAAGCGACGCGGATTCTCCATGACACCTGTAAAGAACGAATTGAATATATCGTCGTTCCACTGGAAAGCGCGTCGTTGCCATTAGCGACGCCGACGCCGGTTACCGTAGGCGGAGCAACCGTTTTCGGTCTTGATATTGACAGATACGAGGAGATTTAATCATGAAATTAATCATCGCCATTATTCCGGATACGGTTACCGACGACGCCTCATTGGCGCTGACCGGCGAGGGTTACCGAGTAACGCGAATTGCCTCGACCGGAGGGTTCCTGCGCCGCGGAAATTCAACGCTGTTAATCGGCGTTGAAGACGAACAAGTCGACAACGCGATCGCGATCCTCAAAAAGCACGTCGACTCCAGCGATTCCGCCTCAAAAGGCGTTCTTTTTGTATTAAACGTCGCGCGTTTTATTCATTTTTAAAATAAACGCTTAAGCTGTTCGGCCCTAATAGCGCAAATTGAATCCTTTTGCGAAATTGGGCGTATATTTAATTAAACTAAAAAATGGTTGCTTTGAACGGAGGAAAAAATGGATATTTCGAAATCGTTTACTTTCATGCAGGAAGATCAGAATTGGATCGTCAAGTTGTTGATCGTCGGTTTAATCGCGATGATCCCGATCGTCGGACCGCTTTATTTATACGGTTGGATGATGGAAATTTCGAAACGTACCGAACTGGGAAAAGGCGGGATTTTACCGGATGTCGATTTCGCGACTTTCCTTAGCTACGGGTTTAAATATTTTATCGTCGAACTGATTTACTCGCTTCCGTTTGTTTTTATCTGGTTCGCGATGATGTTCGTCGGGGCAGCTCCGCTCTCGTCGGACAACGCGTTTGTCAACTTTATCGGAATGATTTTCATGCTGGCGCTGACCGTCGTTGTTTTGGTCTACGCTGTCGTCATGAGCGCGTTTTCTTCCGCCGCCTATATTCGCGTCATGGATACCGGTTCGATCCAGAGCGGTTTGGAACTTGGAAAAATCGCTGACGTGATCAAGCGGAATCCGCGTGATTTCCTGATCTTAATCGGAATGTCGATCGTTTACAGCTTCCTCGCTTCGTTAGGAGCGATCCTGTGCTGCGTCGGCATCCTGTTTACGCTCCCATTAACATCGGCCGCGTTCGCAAACTTAATCGGACAATTGTCCGCCACGATTAAGCGCGGCGGCGAGCCGTCGGGTACTTCTTACGCCACGCCCAAACCGGTCCAACCGGCCGCGCCGTCCGCTTCGGTCACAATTCCGACAGAAATCGAACTAGAACCCATGAAAGGCAAAACGGCCGAAATTAAGCGGGAAACGACGGAAGCCGCCGCGGAAGTCAGCGAAGGAGTTGACGAAGCGATCGAAGAAACCAAGCCGGAGACCGAAGACAACGAAAATCTTGAATAAAGAGAAAGAAATATGGCGGCGGATCAAGAGTTCGAATAAAACCGCGAACCGCCGCCAGCATAGCGTTACTTTTTCTGCTTGATATACCGTTGCCGGCGAGACGGATTCCCTTTTTCCCTCTCGCCGGCAGTTCGTTTATTAAAGAGGATGTCCCAAAAGCCGGGAATTTAAAATTTTCCTGAGAATATTTTCAAAGTTTTTTCTAATTCAGAGCGGGGGATACTGTTCCCTTTGCGTATGGCCCGAAAAAGCAGGGTTGGATGGTATGGAGGAGTGAATTTGCGGCCGCAAATTCACTCCTCCTAAAAAAGTCAGTTACAATAAAATTCGTTTTGAGGCATGCTCCATATGGGTCTCCCATTTCAGTCGGATCAGAATCACCGCCATTTCGGCATAATTTTTAAATCTACGCGAAGCTTTCTTAAAAAATTAGCACGCCGAACCCGTCCAGCTCCGCATACATATCCGGATAGCGACTAAGCGCCAAAACGCGCAAGTCGTCCGTCAGAAAAACGTAAAGCGTCCTTTCCTGAAATAAACCGCTGCGCAGCCGTTCCGCAACCGAAATTGAATCCCCTCCCAAAACAGGGCGAACGCCTCGTGCGTTGGCATTTTTATTGATCGTCCAGCCAAGATCGGCCGCCAGCAGCGCGAATTCATCTTTCAGCGCTGACTCTCCGTCCGTAATTTCAAGATGGTCAATATTTTGACCGAACTCGTTCCAGATCGCACGATCGAGACGCGGCTCAACATCGACAGAAACGGCCGCCCGAACGCGTTCGGAAATCGAACGGTAAAACGGCAGCAAATCGCCGTACTGAAGCGCGGCGACCGCGACCAGAGCGACCATAAAAAACCGGCTAAAAACGGGCTTCCGCTTCGATTCCGAATAAACGCGGGAAAAAACGCTGAAAATCCATACCGAAGCCAGGTAATAGATCGGCCAGACCATGCGGCCGGACGAGCGGAATATGGACGCAAACGACAACACCGCCTCCGGTAATTCGAATTCAATTAAGAGACGGCTGTCAAACGCAATCCGATTTGACAGCGCAAATAAAATCAGCATGAACGCGGGGAAAACGGCAGGAACGATTTTCCGATAATCATCCCGACGAGCCATAATCAACGCGCCGGCCAGCGACAAAATCATACCCAGTCCCCAGTAATTAAATCCTTCATATTGGAGGGGAAACGTCGGACGCGCAGAGATAAAAAGAGACGCGCCGTCCGGGTTAAAAAAAGCGTTCAAGTTCATCGACAATTCGCCGAATCCGGCCGACTCAGACTGAATCAGCCCATAACCGAAAACGAAATACCCGGCCGCAACCGCGGAAAGCGCGGCTGAAATCAAAAACATGAACTTTACTCGATCCGCACGTTCGCAGATCATACTCAAAAATTGAATAAGCAAGACAGATAACAGCATCGGCAGAAAATATAAATGGATTCCGATCGCAACGAATATCAAAATTCCCCAACCGATCGCGTTCCGTCGATTCGCGCGCGTCAGCAGAAGATATATCGCGGACAGAATCAGCCAATGCCCTGCCAGGGTATCATGGATAACGGCTCGCTGAACCGGAACAGGATTCCCGAGAACCATCACGGTAAAAATCAAACTGAGACGGAATGAATTCGTGATCCGATATCCGATACTTCCGGCAAAAAAACCGCATAATCCAAACGACAGCAGCAGCCAAATTCCGTTATACTGAAACGCGTCGGGAAGAACGCTATTAAAAATTTTGAAAAACAGCGCGAATAACGGGTTCGAATCGGTAACGACGGTCGTCGTCCCGATCGGATAGTTTAAGTTACGATAAAACGTC
This sequence comes from Flexilinea sp., assembly GCA_034430295.1. Taxonomy (GTDB): domain Bacteria; phylum Chloroflexota; class Anaerolineae; order Anaerolineales; family Anaerolineaceae; genus Flexilinea. Next base: position 19,142 of record DAOUFC010000010.1, on the reverse strand, counting down.
AAATAGCGGATCCAAGGCGCGTTACGATAAAATCGCCAACCTATATAATGCTGAAAGTTATCTCCGCCGCCGAATCGAACCCAACGAGTCTCGAGCGGATTCAATATCCGCGCGTCAAACAATAACAAGAAAAATAAAATTCCAACCAGCGCGCAGCAGGCGGCAACCCAAATTCGTTTGTTTTGTTTGAAAAATTCCATTCCGCGAATCCTCTTTACAGCGCTCTCAATCTATTATAATTAATTCAATCTCGCTTTAATTTAGTCGCAAGACCAAGTCATTTGGAAAGGATGCCCCATGAATATCAAATCATACTTCACAGAAATCTGGCAGGAAAAATACTGGTGGAAATCGATCTTATTAACCGGGATTATCGCAATGATCCCGATCGTCGGTTGGATCTATTTGCTCGGATGGCTTTTCGAAATCTACCGCTGGAACCATACCCCGAAGGGGACCCATCTGCCATTCCTTCCTACGTTTGATATCTTCAAAAACGGTCTCTTTTTAACGATCGGGCTATTGATTTACGCGATCCCCTTTTTGCTTCTGGCTGCGATGATATCCGGACTGCGCGGCGTATTCACGCTCGCGGACGTGAACTGGCTGACGGACCTGCTCGTCAAGCTGTTCTCTTTTCTGGTCAAACTGACGCTGCTGACCGGTATCCTGGCGGTGATGTTCGTGCTTCCTGCCCTGATTATTGTATACGAACAGAATACGCAAATCGGCGACTTCTTCAAGATTAACCAGATTATCAAGTCGGTCACCCAAAATATTCAAACGTTGTCTACCTTTTTCGTTCTTTCGATTCTCGCGGTATTTATCGGCTCGATCGGCGGTTCGTTCCTGATGATCGGATTCATTTTTACCGTCCCGTTCGCGGCCGCTTTTTACGCGAACGCGCTCGGCGATCTGAACCTGATTACGGTCAGTTAGACCCGTATCCTCAAGAAGAACGTACCAAAACCGGCCGTAAAACATAGAGCCGGTTTTTTGTTTCCAAAACCCGGACGGAAATATCATTCGTGGGAAACGCCGGCAATTCGACCGGTTTCTTTCCGATCCTAAAAACTTATTTTTTTCTAATACGGATCGTTTATACTTGAATGAGAGACGTTTATGAAAAAAATATCGGTATTCAGAGCCATCTTTACGATCCTCGCGACAGCGCTATTCGCGGCGGTGTTCCTGCTGTATTTTTCCGCGGATCAGAATTTCCGCTTCCTCTCTGCCGAACCGGAACAGGCGCTGCCTGAAATTCTTCCGACGCTGCTCCCGAACGATCAGAACCGGATCGGCATCGTCGCCGGACATTGGGGGTTCGATTCGGGTCATATCTGCGCAGCCGAACTGCATTCTTTACGAGAAGTAGACGTCAATCTGCGGATCGCGACCTACCTGCGCGACATTTTGACGCAGCGGGGGTATCAGGCCGATCTGCTGCGTGAATTCGATCCGGCCTTAGCCGACTACGTTGGGATCGCCCTGATCGCGATTCATAACGACAGCTGCGACTATATCAACAGCAACGCCACCGGATATAAGATATCGTCGCTGGGCGAAGTCGCCTACCCGACGGAAGCCAAAAACTTGCTCGGATGCCTGAACGATCGGTTTTCGCGCGTCACCGGGCAGCCCTATTCGGGAAACGTCATTTCGTCCGACGCCGATATTTTCTACGATTACGCGGCGATCGACCCATATACAACGGCGGCGATTATCGAACCCGGCTTTATGAACCTTGATTATCGCTTCCTAACCGAAAAAACCGAATTGATCGCGCGCGCGATCGCTGACGGTCTGGTCTGTTACGTGCGCGGCGAATCAATCGGGAAAAAGGCAGGACAGGTCTACATCCAAAACGATCTGCCTAAACATTTTTTTGACGCCGCGCCGAAAGAAAACGGGAAATTTATCCTGCCGGGAATTCCCGGAATAACCGATTAGAAACGAATTTGAAGATTAAGGAAAACCATGGCACAACATCCTCTTTTTTCCGGATTAATTTTCGATGAAAATGACCAGCCGCTCGAGACGGAAACTGTCGGGCAGGAATCATTCTATATCGTGAACGACGCCGGTTTTCGCCGATACGTCCCGTCCGAAGATATCGACCGCCAAATTTGGAATATTTTTACGAAAGGAATCGAAGGGAACGAAGACTTTCTGTCTGCTAAAACCGCTGAGATGATGGGGAATGACGATCTGCTGACCGTCGCGATGCTCAAGTCTGCAATGAAAGATTTCGGAAACCAGATCGATCAACTGTTCAAAACCGGATTGCCGGTCGACGCCTTAAAGATGTTCGGGATGATAGGCTTTAAATTTATCGTCGATGTCCATGGCGATATCGTCGATATGAACGCGCCGGCAGCAAGCGACGAGGACGACGAATCGTGAGACCGGATATTATCGAAATTGACGAATTCAATATACAGGAGGAGGTCATCGACTTCTCGATTTCGTCGATCGTCATGATGATGTTCTGGGCGCCATGGTCAAAAGAAAGCTTACGAACAAAAAAATCGCTCGAAGATATGATGGACCATATCGCCGGCCCCGTTCGTTTAGCGCTCGTCAATATTGAAACCAGTCCGGTTATCACGTCCCAATTCGCCGTCTTCAGCGTACCGTCGGTCAAATTCGTATTTCAGGGACAAATCGAAAATACGATCATCGGGCCTCACGCAGTTTCGACCTACATCAGCGCGCTGCGGCACATTAACGCGATCGACCCATTAATGCTGACGCTCGAAAAAGCGGAAGCGAGTTTAGAAGCGAAGGAAGCGATCGAAGCCGAATCCCTGTTTCAGAATTATTTGACCGACCGGCCAAATCACCCAAGGGCGCGTTTTGGGCTCTCGATCGCCTATTTTAATCAACGCCGCTGGGCCGACGCGTATGAATTATTGAAGGATTTTCCTCCAAGCGCACACTATTATGAAGCCGCCGAAAAAGTCTTGCCGTTAGCCGGCATGCTGCGGGATTTTGAAGCCGATCGGATCAGTTTCGACGAAACTTCCGGCGAAGACCGTCAATTCCGCTCCGCGCTGCGCTTTTTTACTCAGGACAAAAAAGAACTCGGGATTGAATCGCTGCTCGAGCTGTTAAAGATCAACCGGGATTACCGAAACGGAATCGGGAAAAAACTCGTCGTCGCCGCGTTGGAGACGTATCCGGAGAACGAGCCGCTAAGAGATTCCTATCGCGCGGAACTGGCGAAAATTCTGTTTTAGACGAGCGGAACGGAAGATGGACCGCGCCGAATCAGCTTCGCAGCAGAACATTTCATAGTTTCATCCGACTAACACTTATCACCTGCCCGCTTTTCCTCAAGTTCAACATCTTTTATAATTAGCAGCGGAGAACAAAACATGATACATCGAATTAACAACTCCGCGGCCTTTACCCCGATCCGTCGTTTCGCGATAGGTATCTTTTTCCTCAGCGCGCTCCTAACTTGCTGCAACGTTCCGAAACCTGATGCCGGAACCGCGGACATGGAACCGACGGTATCCGGCGAAAACCTGATGGCGACAGCTCAATCCGAGATTGCGGCATCGATGCCGACGCCCGTTCCGCCGACGCCGACACAATCCGCATCTGAAACCCCGGCGGAGCCGACGACCGATCCGAATTTGCCTCCGCCGGTTCTTCCGGAAATTTTCATTTCCGAATTGTTGAATCGCCGCGACGTTCCGCATACGTATGAACCCGACGTCTGCCGATTTCTGAAAAACCGCTGGGACAGCGGGAAAGCGGCGCCCGGAACCGTCGTCATGGTCATCATGTACCATTCGATTGTCAGCGGGGACGAGTCGGCAGTTCGTTATGACAATCAGGTATCCTCGGAAAAGCACAATCAGACGATGGAAAACCTGAAAGCGCAGGGATTCGAGGCCATCGACATGAATCAGTTCGCAAACTTTATGCTGAACAACGATTACATCCCCGAAAGATCCGCCCTGATTATTTCAGACGACCGTCATCATGAAGGTTACTGGCGCGATCATTTCAAGCCCTATTTCGAAAAATATGGTTGGCGCGTCGTAAACGCCTGGATCAGTGCGCCCGATACGACCGCCGACCTTTGGGCCGAGAACCAGAAAGTCGATCGGGAAGGCTACGTCGACCATCAGGCGCACGGTGTCGTGCATAACATCAATATGAACGATTCTTCCACCGATGAATTCATCTACGGCGAACTTCAGGGCTCCGTCGATAAGATCACGGAATATTTCGGAGAGCGCCCGATCGGGATCATCTGGCCCGGCGGCAACTTCGGATTCCGTCCGATTGAAATCGCGAAAGAAACCGGTTATAAAGTCGGGTTCACAGTTAATCCGCGCGGGCCCGTCATGTACAACTGGATACCGTTGCTGGATGAAGACGATCCGACCCGCCCTTCATTCCTGAAAGACGGGAACCAGGATCCGCTTTTCGTGATACCGCGCTACTGGAATACCGACGCAAGCCAGCATATCGACACCGTACGTCAAATCGGGAAAGCGGCGCAAGATTATATCTACGCGAATCGCGAAACCGAGATAACCTATTACAATAGAATCTGCGAACCAAAATTAGGACCATTGAGGTAACTATATGACAAACGAACACAGCGACTGCATTTTTTGTAAAATCGCCGGCGGCGAAATCCCAAGCGACAAAGTATATGAGAACGAATTCGTATACGCCTTCAACGATATCGCCCCCAAAACACCGACGCACGTTCTTCTCATTCCCAAAAAGCATATCGCTTCGCTGCACGCGGCGACGGACGAAGACCGTGAATTACTGGCCGAACTCCTGCGCGCGGCGACGAAAATCGCCGAGATTACCGGGGTCGATCAAAGCGGTTACCGCGTTCTGACAAATATCGGCGCAGACGGCCGCCAAACGGTCCATCATCTCCATTTTCATATCCATGGCGGACGAAAATTGGGCATCGATATTTAAACTCGATCTTATGCACCGAATACAGCTTCGGATTTTTTTCGTTCTCGCTTCATTCTGCTGGGTTATCTTCGGATCGACCGGATGCAGCCTTTTCAGGCAGCCCGAAAGTTCGATCGCGACGCTCGATCTGAACATCCCCGTCATGACGCTCACGGCGGCGGCGCCGACCGCTACAATCACCTTAACACCGCTCGCGCCGACCGGGACCGTCGCCAGTCCCGACGATGTTCAAATTCTGCTGATCCCGCTCGGAGACGATGACGGCGAACCGACGAAAATTCCGACGTCGACGCCGAAAACGGAATCAGCTTCGGAGAACGGCGTTTACCAACGAAACGGCGAACTCCCGACCCACCCCGATTTCCGTCTCGCAGAAATCCCCTCGCCGCGAACCGAAGAAGTCAGCTATTCGATCGTATCCGGCGATACGATATCGGCGTTAGCGAACCGCTATCAGGTTCCCGTTTCCGCGATCGTTGAACGCAACCAACTGAAAAACCCGGAAACAATCCAGGTCGGCCAATCGCTGATCATTCCGGCGATTGAACCGGAGAAGCTTGAAATCGCCGATCTGATCGTCGCTGACCATGAAATCATTTACGGTCCGTCTGCCTTCGAACCTGAAAATTTCCTGTCCGCTTATCCGCGAAATATCTTAAGCGGTTATATCGAACCTACTCCGACGCCGATCCCGACCTCGGAAGGGAACGATGAAGCCGTCCCGACGCCTGTTTTTACGCCGCGCAGCGGGCTTGAGATCTTGAACGAAGTCGCGCTCGAAAATTCGATTAACCCGCGCATTTTAATGGCGTTGATGGAATACCAGACGCAAACGATTCGTAACGAAAAACCGAAAATACTCCTAAACGAAAGTTATATCGGCTCGCTCGGTTGGCGGACTTCTCTGGATCATCAATTAAGCTGGACGGCAAATACGCTGAATTACGGATATTACCAGTGGAAAAACAACCGTCTGAACCAGTGGATTTTAGCCGACGACAGCGTTATCGCCGTCGATCCGTCAGTCAACGCCGGTACTGCTGCGCTTCAGTACCTGTTCTCTAAACTGTACGGCAGGGAAGATTGGCTGAACGCAATCGGACCGGGGGGATTCCGCGAAACGTTTGAGTCGCTTTTTGGCGAAAATAGCGACTCGTCATGGACGCTTATCGACGAACCGCAGGAAAATCCGCCGCTGGCGCTTCCGTTCGCGCCGGAAGAAGATTGGTATTACTCGTCGGGGCCGCATTACGGTTGGGCAAACGGCAGTCCCTGGAGCGCGGTCGATTTTGTTCCCGGCGATGCGATCGGCTGCAGCCGCAGCGATTATCAAGTCACGGCAGCAGCGGACGGCCTCGTTATCTACGCCGACAACGGTTTGGTCGTCGTAGATTTAGATATGGACGGAGACGCGCGTACAGGTTGGATTCACCTGTACCTGCACATCGCGGATCGGGATCGCGTCGAAACCGGCGTTCGTCTGAAGCAAGGTGATATTATCGGTCACGCATCCTGCGAAGGCGGCGTCTCGTCCGGGACACACCTGCATTTCGCGCGCCGATACAACGGACAATGGATCCCGATTAGCGCCGAATATCCGCTGATTCTGAGCGGATTCGAAGCGTTCTCAACTGGAGAAGTTTACGACGGTTATTTAGTCAAAGACGACCAGGTTGTCGAAGCCTGGTATTTCCAAAACGATGCGAACCGGATCGTTCGCTGAAATCCGGAAACCGGCGCTTTTTCTTGCCGGATTCTGGTTGCTCGCCTGGTTGACGTCCGGCTGTACGCGCGTCGCGTCGTCCCCCGAAAAACTGACCCAAGCCGCGATCCGCTACGAATTGACGCTGATCAGCCGCCGAACCGAATTCCCGCCCGGTTCGGATCCGGTTCAGGCGCTCGTTCCGCATGATCCGCAGCCCATAGCCACGGTCGGACTGCGTCCGTATCCTGACCCGACCTCAGGCCCCCCGACCGAGACGCCGATCCCGATTTACGCTTTTGATCCGCCGACGGCGATTCCGCGGCCGACCGGAACGGCGCGGAACATCTTCCCGTCAGATTTAAGTATCACCGTTGAAGCGACGCCGGCGCCGGACGATCCGTTCCTCGTCCCAGCCGCCGAGCATTTCGTTCAGCTCGCCGAAACAGCTGCGGCGACCGAAACATCGCTGCCGGACTTGGAAGTCGGCGAAATCGAACGCAAAATATACCTGACCCAAAACGGCGACACGCTCCAAAATATCGCGTCCCGATTCGGAACGACGCCCGACAGAATCTCGGCGCTCTTCCCAATTTCCGGCTCGCGTTTTTTGAATCCGAATCTGACGCTTTTTGTCGAGTCGCCTTCCGACCGTCAATATGAATCGGCGGTCAAGATTCTTCCGGACGAATATATCGTCTTCGCCTCGACGGCTTCGAACTATGATATCGAGAACGAAATTCTCGCCGCGAACGGTTATTTAGCGCATTACCAGGAAGAAACATCGATGGGGTCGATGAGCGGGATCGAAATCGTTCGGAAAGTTTCCCAAGACTATTCGATCAACCCGATGATTTTACTTGCGCTTATCGAATTCAACGGCCGGTGGCTATTCGGCGCGCCTCAGACAGCCGCCGAAACGGATTATCCGGTCGGATGGACAGAAATCGCCAACAAAGGTCTCTACCGGCAATTAGCCTGGGCGGCAAATACGCTATCAGCCGGATATTACGGATGGCGCGGCGGAACGCTCAGCGAAATTCCCTACTACCGGAATCCGAAACCGATTCAGCCAATCTATTTCGATCCGTCGCTGAACGCCGGTTCCGTCGCGATCCAATACCTCTTCGCTCAAATCTACGACTGGCAGGATATCGACGCCGCAATTTATTCCGAAAACGGATTTATCAGCGTATTCACCGCCATTTTCGGCGACGTTTGGCAGGGGGCGAATCCGGAAGGGATCGGGTTGAACGCCGATTTACCGCTCCCGGTCATTACGTTACCGTTTTCTCCGACGGAACGCTGGGCGTTAACCGGCGGGCCGCATCCGGTCTGGTCAACCGGAACGCCATGGGGGGCGCTCGACTTCGCCCCGCCTTCTTCCCAAACCGGCTGTGCCAAATCAGACCGCTGGATCCTCTCCGCGACTGACGGCGTTGTGCTGCGTGAAGGCATCGGCGTTATTATCGTCGATTCCGATTCTGATTTCAACGAACAGACCGGATGGGTGTTCCTTTACCTTCACGTTTCATCATTTGAAAAAATACCGGTCGGGACGTTTCTGAAAGCCGGCGATCGTATCGGGCATCCGTCCTGCGAAGGGGGGAACGCGACCGGCTCCCATCTGCATCTCGCGCGCAAGTATAACGGGGAATGGATCGCCGCCGACGGGCCGATTCCGTTCAATTTGAGCGGCTGGACGCCGTTTAACGGCGCTTTTCCTTATCAGGGAGGAATGACGCGCGGGAGTCAGATTTCAATCGCCAATCCTTATGGTTCCGGCGAATCGCTGGTATATTTTTAACTTGTCCAACTGTGAAAATGATAAGATTAATCGCGCATGAAAGTATTGTACCGAAAAGAGCCTCGATCGCGAAAAATAACCGCAACGCTCCGAATCATACTCGGACTGACGGCGTTGGTTTCATGCACCCCGATCGGCCCGATAACGCCGGAACCGGTCGAACCGACGCCGCCGCGCCCGGAGCCAACCGAAAGAATCTTAATAGAACCGTTCCACTTTATTGACCGCGAGGAGCCCGTTGGGATTGATCCTGCTCTTTTAGCCCAGGGCGACGTTTCCTCGACCGCCGCGGCAGAATACGAATTTGAACCAAGGCCCCGCTATCTTCCCGGCGAGATCGTCGAATATATCGCTCAGCCAGGCGATACCGTTCCAGCCTTAGCCAGCCGTTTCAATACCAGCGTGGCCGAGATCATGAAAAACAACCCGATTATCCCGCGCGACGCGACAACTATGCCGCCCGGATTCCCGATGAAGATTCCGATCCAGTACCGAAACCCGTGGGGCAGCCCGTTCCAAATCCTTCCCGACGCGCTTTTCGCGTACGGGCCGTACGACGTCGGGTTCAATCCGCGCGCCGAAGTCGATCGAAAACCGGGATGGTTCAAATACTATTCAACCTATATCGGTCAGCAAACCCGCCGCGGAGGCGAAATCGCCCAGTCGATTGCCGACGATTACTCGATCAGCCCGAAACTGCTGCTGACGATCCTTGACTATTTAACCGGCGCGCTGAGCGAGAATCGTCAGCCGTCCGACGAGCGTCTCAGCGGCGTTTTCGGTTTTCCCGGCGTCAATTCCCAATCGATGAACGCTCAATTTAATCGTCTCGCAAATTATCTGAACGCCGCTTTTTACGAGTACCGCGAAGGCCGAATGTTGACGTATGAATTACGCGACGGGCAACAGTATTGGGCGGACCCATGGCAGAACGCGGCCAGCGTTGCGTTGACGCAATATTTTTCACGCATATTAGAACCGAACGATTTCTTTAAGGCGATCGGGCCGGAAGGTTTCCGCCGCACCTATGAATCTCTTTGGGGGGAAATTCCGCCGAACGCAGCGACAATCGAAGGCAGCTTGACGCAGCCCGAATTCCGTCTCCCTTTCGAAGATAACCAGAGTTGGGCGTACACCGGCGGTCCGCATACCGCCTGGGGTTCGGATCAACCGTATTCCGCGATCGATTTCGCCCCGCCGACTTCAAAAACAGGATGCGCGCCGTCCGATCTCTGGGCGGTCGCTCCCGCCGACGGTACGATCGTCCGAACCGATACCGGCCTGGCTATCTTAGATTTAGACGGCGATAATAACGAACGAACCGGCTGGAATATTTTGTTTCTGCACTTATTAACGACTTCGATTCCGCCGGTCGGAACCAGGTTAAACGTCGGCGATAAGATCGGGCATCCGTCCTGCGACGGTGGACGTTCAACCGGCACGCATATTCATATCGCGCGCAAGTATAACGGCGAATGGGTCTCCGCCGGAGGGATTATCCCGTTCTCGATGGACGGCTGGCATGTCGTTAATGGAGCGGCACCATACGCCGGCTATCTCAAACGTCATTCGTCTATCGTTATCGCCAATACGTCCGCAGACGTAAGCAGCCTGATCCATCGCGGACCAGCATACGTTCCGACACAGACGCCGACCCCAAAACCGCGCCGTTAAGCGAGCGAAACGCGCGCCAGCGGCCAAGTCGGCATCACGTCGAAATCCGCTCCCTCAAAAATTTCTTTCAAAAAACGTTGGTACGCCGCCGCGCCGATCATCGCCGCGTTATCGGTACAATATTTCAACGCCGGAATAAAAACCGGGAAATCGCGCTGACCTTCAAAAAAGGCGCGTACGTCAGAATTCGCCGACACTCCGCCGGCGACGACAATAGACTTAGCACGTTTCGTTTTCGCCGCCTCGATCGTTCGGCCAAACAGGGTTTCCGCGACGGTCCGCTGAAAACTCGCCGCTAAATCGGCGACCGGGAGCTCGCCTCCATTTTCACCGGATAAACCCTGAACCGTCCGTAAGACCGACGTTTTCAAACCGCTGAACGAAAAATCGAACGGATTATCGAGTTTGGCCTTCGGAAAGTGAAACGATTTTGAATCGCCGTTTTTTGCAGCTTCCTGAATCGACGGACCGCCAGGATACGGAAGTCCGATCAGACGCGCAGATTTATCGAAAGCTTCGCCCGCCGCGTCGTCGAGCGTCCCGCCTAACCGCTCGTAACGCAGATGATCGCGCATAAAGATAATTTCAGAATGGCCGCCCGAAACGAGAAGCGCGACCAGCGGAAATTCCGGATCCGTTTTCCGTTCCTCATCCTTCCCTACCAACCATGCCGAATAAATATGACCTTCTAAATGGTTCACGCCGATCAGCGGTTTTCCAGTCGCTAACGCCAATCCCTTTGCCGCGTTGACGCCGACGACGAGCGATCCCGCCAGGCCCGGACCGCGCGTGACCGCGATCGCGTCGAGTTCATTAAAGTTAAGATGCGCCTTCTGCATCGCTTCTTTAATAACCGACGAAACAACCAGCACATGCTGACGCGAAGCCGCTTCAGGGAAAACGCCGCCGTACTGCCGATGCATTTCGATTTGAGAGGCGACAACGTTCGATAAAATTCGCCGTCCGTTCGAAACGACCGCCGCCGCTGTCTCGTCGCAGGAGGATTCAATCGCTAAAATTCGTATTTCCGTTTTGTTCATATCGTTTTCCGGCTCCTATGAAATCGGGAACTCGGGAACGTCAATCCCTAACCGGTACGGGTAGTCAACGAAATAACGCGCGTTCCCGGCGCCGTCAATATAAAACGTATCCTCAAGTCGAATCCCGAACGGGACTTCCCCATCCGGGTAATACAACCCCGGCTCGATTGTCAGAACCGTTCCAGGACGCAGCAGCGGCGAATTCGGATTATTTAAACCCGATGCCGGAGCTTCATGCACATTCAGCCCCAAACCATGGCTGACGGAATGCACATAACCGTTTGTCAGTTTCGGATCCTGACGCGTTGTCCGGTATCCCATTTCTTCAAACATGTCGCAAGTTTTAACTTGCAGTTCCCGTGCGGGAAGGCCGCTTTTCGCGAATTCGACAACGGCATGATGAACCTGTTTTACCTGATCGTACGCCTTTTGAAGCCAAGCGGGCGGCGTCCCGATATACCAGGTTCGCGTAAAATCAAAGAAATATCCGCTCGACTGACAGGGGAAAAAATCAAAAACGATTGTCTTCCCAACTTCAATCTGAGCGTCGTCATTCCCGGCGTTATGCGGGACGCCGGCGTCGCGGCCGATCGAAAAAATCGTTCCTTCCGGATTTTCCGCTCCGGCTTCGCTTAATTTCAAATTAATCATCTTTTTAATCGCGCCGATCCGAACCGGGGTTCCGTCAGCCGTGACCAATTTTCCGTCCTTAACGAAACAGCCGCGCAAATAAGCCTCGACATCGCCGACAATTCCGACCGCAATTTCGCCCATCGAACGGATTGCCGCCAATTCGCGTTCGTCTTTCGTATAACGCGCCTCGGTCAAAGCCTGGTCGCCGCGATCCCCTACAATTTCAAACTCCGGAAACGTCTTCCGAAACGAATCGACGACATTCAAAAATTGACCAAATTCAAAACGTCCGGAAATCGCGATAACGCCGCGTTCAATCCCCACGGCGGACATGATTTTTCGCAGGGTTACCGCCTCGCCGCTCTTCAAGACCGCGCCGTCGGCGCCTTTAATTTCGCCGGCCGGGAGATCATCAATACAAATACACTTTAACCCCGTTTTCGCGGCCGTATCGCGTTCCATCGAACGGTGAAACAAGATCGGATCCTGATCCTTGGTAACGACGACATACGCTTTCGTAAACATATTCGCGCCGGTAAAATAATTCATCGAGGGGTTATGCGAACTCATCCCGGTGATAATGATCGCGTCCAAATTATGTTTTCCTAAAATATCTTTTAATTCCGTTTTCATTCCTTTTATTCTTCCTCATCTTCCACGATAGCTGATTTACTTTCAAACAAATCGCTCATTCTCAATAGGAGTTCAATTAAAACAAATCCGCCAACGGTAAAAAAAATAATCGTCGGGGTCAGGGCGCGTCCAATCTGAAACCAGAGTAAAATCGCCGCCACAATTCCGACCGATAACGACTCGCGAACGATCGAGAATCCGTCCAACTCGTCTTTCCGCGTAAAACGGCGGTACAGCCAGGCAATCGGCGGCAGCGCAGCACCGGTAAAAAAAGTAATCACCAAAAAATACATCAACCCGCGTTCCGGCAATTCAGGAAGCCGCTCCGTAACCAGCCACACCAACCCGTAAGCGGATAAAAACGTCAAAATAAGCCCTAAAATTAAGAATGAACTTACACGATTCATCAAGGTTCTCCGCTAAAAAACATTATAATCCTTCCTATGAGAAAGCTGCCGGATTCCCGCTGAAACCGAACATCGTCGAATAGCCGCGCAGAGGACAAAAGAAAGTCGGATCATGCTCTTAGGGATTGATATCGGAAATACCAATTTGACAATCGGACTTTTCGCTGGAGACGAGATTATAATGCGCTGGCGGATCGCAACTCATCGCGATATGATGCCGGATGAATACGGAATGCAATTTCGTTTCCTCCTGGAACACAACGGCATCCAACTGAACGCCATCGACGGGATCTGTATCGCTTCAGTTGTACCCAGCGTGACCGGACGCGTCATCGACGCTTGCAATTATTATTTGGATCGTCCGGTTACGACCGTCAGCTACCAAGGCAACCTGACTTTTCGTATCCTGATCGATAACCCGCGCGAGCTGGGCCAGGACCGAATTATCGACGCGATGGCGCTGCGCCATCTCTACGGTTATCCGGCCTGTTTAGTTGATTTCGGTACCGCGACAACATTCAATTTGCTTAACATTGACGGAGATTATATCGGTGGCGCGATCGCCCCGGGGATTAATACCTCGTCAGCCGCATTGACGCAAAAAACGGCGCAGCTGCCGACCGTCGCTATCGCGCGTCCGCCGTCCGTCATCGGAACGAACACGGTCGACTCGATTCAATCCGGACTGTATTACGGATACATCAGCCTGGTCGAAGGGATGGTCAACCGATTCAAAAAGGAGATCTCCCCATCGATAAAGATCGTCGCAACCGGCGGACTTTCAAAAATACTATCTAAAGATACCGATATATTTGATGACGTGAATCCTTGGCTGACGCTGACTGGACTCAGGTTATATTGGGATAAGAATCAATGAACCCGATCACAAACAAACGGATCATTCTCGGCGTGACCGGTTCGATCGCCGCCTATAAGGCCGCCGAAATCGCTTCAGCACTGACTAAGCAGGGCGCATTTGTCGACGTTATCGTCTCGGATGGCGGCGCGAAATTTGTAACACCCCTGACATTTCATTCCGTCACCGGTCGCACCGCCTATACGAATGAAAGCCTCTGGACGCGAGAGGATCATATCCCCCATATTACGCTTGGCCATGACGCGGATTGTATCGTCGTTGCGCCGGCCTCGGCCAACGCGATGGCGGATATCGCTCACGGGCGCGGCGATACGCTGCTGCCGCTGACAATTTTGGCATCCGACTGTCCGCTTCTGATCGCCCCAGCGATGGACGGTCATATGTACGGGAACCCGGCGACGCAGGCCAATATCGAAATCCTGAAAAAGCGCGGCGCGGTCTTTATCGGGCCGGAATACGGCCGCTTCGCTTCCGGGCTGACCGGTCTCGGACGTTTTTCCGAACCGGCGAAAGTCGTAGGCGCTATCCGCTACCAACTTTCGCGCAAGAATGACCTGAGCGGGAAAACGGTCGTTATCAGCGCGGGAGCGACGCGTGAGGCAATTGACCCCGTCCGCTATTTAACCAATCGTTCAAGCGGGAAACAGGGCTACGCGTTAGCTCGCTCCGCGCTCGACCGCGGAGCGAACGTCATCCTGATCACGACAACCGACGCTTTAGCAGAGCCGTACGGCGCAAGAACCGTAAAAGTCGCGTCTGCCGCCGAGATGCTGAACGCCGTTCTGACAGAACTTCCCAATGCCGATGGGCTAATCATGTGCGCCGCTGTCGCCGATTTCAAAGCGCGCGAAACCGCGGCGCAGAAAATAAAGAAAGGCGGTGAGGACCGCCTCATTCTGGAACTCGAACGAACGCGCGATATCCTCGCTGAAGTCGCCGAAAAACGGATCTCGTTCCCAAAACTGAAAACGGTCGTCGGATTCGCCGCCGAATCTCAGGACCTGCTTGAAAACGCCAAGTTGAAGATCGAACGAAAAATGCTCGATTTCATCGTCGCCAACGATATTTCCCAGCCCGACCGCGGCATGGGCGCAGATCGGAACGAGGCGGCAATCCTCTTTCCCGACGGAACGCGGAAAGACATACCGCTCATGGATAAAAACGAGCTGGCGGATGAAGTAATCGCCGTTCTCGCCGAACTGTTAGCGAGATGACGCGGCAATCGCCTGACTGAGATCGGAACAAATTTCAGCTTAAAATCGTCATAATATCAGATCGCTCGCGATCGACCGGGATTCGATTCCAAACCAACAAAACAGAAGGAGTACACTGATGAAAAAAAATCTGCAAAAAACGATTGGCATCTTTTTCCTGATAATCATATCCGCGTTCATCCTTGCCGCCTGCAGCAGCAGAAAACAGATTTCCACAGAGTCATATAAGGATTTTTCTGAAGCGAACGCCGCATTTGCCCCAATGATGCTGGATATGTCGATGAAGGAATCGGCGTACGACGACAGCGATACGGCGTCGCAGGCAAAAGCCGGTTCATACGACGCATCCGCTCAGGTCGAACGCATGATCGTCAAGTCGGGAATCCTTTCGATTCAAGTCGCCGATCCGGCATACGTCGCCGATCAAATCACGGTTATCGCGACCAAGTTCAACGGCTTCGTCGTTTCAAGCGAGCTTCATAAATCTTATTCGTCGGACAATCCGAGCGGAACGGTTGAAATCCGCGTCGACGCGGCCAAATTTGAAGCGGCGATCGGAGAAATCGAAGCGCTCGTCACCGATCCGGAGAAATATATCCGCAACAAGAATATATTCGGAGACGATATTACCGACCAATACGTCGATCAGGAATCGCGCCTGAAAAGCCTTGAAGCCAAGAAAGCTAAGCTTGAAGAAATCCTCGATATGGCGAAAACGGTTAAAGATACGCTTTCGGTCTACAACGAGATCGCGTCCGTCAACGAAGAAATCGAGCATGTCAAAGGCCGCATGACATATATGGAGCAGAGTTCAAGGCTGTCTTCAATTACGATCGATATCGAATCGATCCCGGAACCGGTCGTGATCGCCGGGTACGAATGGAATATCGGCGATTCGTTCCGTCAGTCGATCAACGCGTTCATCAACACTGGCCAGGATTTCATCGACTTCATCCTTTACTTTGTGATCAGCGTGCTGCCGTTCCTGATAATTATATTCCTCCCGATCATCCTGATCATCCGCTGGCTTATCCGCCGCGGGAAAAAATCGAAGAAAACGGCGAACGGCTCGGCGCTCTCAGACGAACCGAAGGAATAAGGTAAACCGACGCAACACCGCAACCGAAAATCAAAGCTCAGCGGATTATAAAGAGCCCGCTGAGCTTTTTATTTTACAAGCGATTCGACCGGATATCCGAATTTAGCTCAAAAGAATCCCGCGTCATCCAACTTCGGAATATTTCCTGCGATTTCAGAGCAAATCCGATCCGTAAAATTATATATACGATCAAACGCTGCGGATTAAATCAAACGGATATGTTACGGAAGGCAATTATCAACGACTCGTCAGATAAAATTTCTTGATTGGATAAAGAGCAAAGACCATGATTACTTTACGGGCATAAGCCGGAGCGGTCACACTTCATCATTTGGGTTTTTTGACCGTTATTTAGCTTGACATAACCTAAATTGAATCGTAGAATCTAGAACGAAACTGTGTTCAAAGATGTCTGTTTCAAAAAATCAAAAGAGGGAATTATGAAGAATAAATTTAGTTTATCTGCTTTGCTTTTATTATTCGTCTTTTTTTCGGTTGCCGGTTTTGTTTTCGGACAATCGGATACGACCGAAATTCGCTTTCTAGGCATGGCGCAGGCCGCTTACTCGGAACAGAACGTCAACGATATGACAACGGATTTCATGAAACTACATCCGAATATCAAAGTAACGACTGAATTCGTTCCCTACGAAGAACTTCGTAATAAAACGATGCTCGCGTTTGGCTCGAATAAGCCGTACGATGCCGTACTGGTCGACGACATTTGGTATGCCGAATACGTCTCAAAAAACATGATTACAAATATTACTGACAAAGTACCGCAGGAATATCTCGACGGAGTCCTTCCAGGCGCATGGAACATCACAACGAAAAACGAAAAGGTTTACGGATTGCCTTGGTTTCTGGATGCAATGTATTTGTTTTTCAACAAAACGATGCTTGCCGAAGCCGGGTACAGCGATGCGCCCAAGAGTTTAGAAGAAATGATCGAAATGGGTCGGACGATAAAAGAAAAAGGCATCGTTGAATACCCGTTTGTCTTCAGCCTGGCTCAGGCTGAAGCGCTCATTTGCGTTTATGCCAACTTCATGGAGGCATATGGCGCTGAATTCCAGGATGCCGACGGCAACTACATTTTTCAGGATTCAGGTTTAGACGCGCTTAATTTGCTGATCGCGCTCCAAGACGAAGGACTTCTTAATCCCAATTCGCTTGAATACTTAGAAGAAGATGTGCGGCGTGTCTTTTCGTCCGGCGACGCGGCATTCACGCTGAACTGGGCATACATGTATGCGTTAGCGACAGATCCGGCTGAGTCAAGCCTGACGAAAGAAGATGTAGGCATTATGACCTTCCCCGGGAAATCAGACGTAAAAGAAAACGCTGCCATGAGCGGTTCGATGGGGCTTAGCGTCATGAGCAAAACCGAACATCCGGAGGAAGCGCTTCTTTATATTGAATATCTAACGAGCAAGTCGGTTCAAGATACTTACTCGAACTTACAGCTGCCAGTTTGGACCGCCTCATATGACGATCCTGAAATCGCCGCGGGCCGGGAAGAATTAGTCGCGGCGGCGAAGTTGGCTTTTTCGATTATGAACGTCCGACCCAGCGAACCGAAATATCAGGAAGCGAGCGCTATTTTACAAAAGAATATCCAAAGCGCTTTGTACGGCGACATCAACGCAGAGGAAGCTTTGAAGACCGCGTTTGAGGAAATTAGCCAAATTAAATAAGGTATGTCCTTGAAAATAAAAAATCGATACTCATTTTTAACGATTCCCATGATTGCCGTCATGGGAATCGTTATAGGTTATCCGCTTTTTCAAACAGTTTTATACAGTTTTACCAATGCAGATTTATTGGGAATCGAAGCGCCCAATTTCGTCGGCTTGTCTAATTTTACGGCTGCCTTCAGCGACCGCGGGTTTCTGCAATCCTTGCGAATTTCCGGTATATTCGGAATCGCAGTCGTCACTGCAGAGGTCCTGATCGGCACTGCGGTTGCGCTTTTACTTAACGAGCCGCTCCGAGGGACGGGAATTGTACGCGTGCTTCTGATCTTGCCTTGGGCAGTACCGACAATTGTTAACGCGATTATGTGGCGACTGATTTATAATCCCGAGTATGGCGCGCTGAATTCGCTTCTCTATCAACTGAATTTCATTGATAAATATATCAGCTGGCTGAGCAGCGCCGATAAAGCGCTCGGAGCCATAATCGTCGCAGATATCTGGAAAAATTTCTCGCTTGTTGCGATGATTGTTTTAGCATCGCTGCAAGCGCTTCCGGAATCGCAAGTCGAAGCAGCGAAAATTGACGGAGCCAACGGATGGCAACGTTTTGTCAATATTACATTGCCTCACATTATCCCATCGCTGCAAGTCGCAATGGTCCTGCGAATCATCGAAGCGGTAAAAGTTTTTGATATCATCTACGTGATGACAAAAGGCGGACCCGCCAACAAAACGCGTTCGGCAAGTATTTTTATTTATCAGGAAGCCTTTACAAACTCTCGAATCGGCAGCGGATCCGCATTTGCAATTATTATGGTTGCGTTTATCATAGCGCTGATCCTGACATATCTGCGCCTACTGCAAAAAAGGGGGCGTTGAAAAATGCGTAAGCGGATTAGAATTTCAACGGTTTTACAGTACATCGCGCTGTTTTTATTATCAGTTTTTATGATCAGTCCATTTCTTTGGCTGCTTATTATGGCGATCAGTTCATCCGCGGATCTAACGACCAAACCGCTGCGTTGGATCCCCGCCCAAGTCGATTTTTCTTCGTTTAAAGAATTATTGACGCTCGGGATCAATAGTCGAGGCGAAGTATTCCTTTACGCGCTGCGGAACAGCCTGGTCACCGCCATTACAGCCGTTTTCATTTCCATGATTGCGATCATACCGGCAGCATGGGTTTTCTCGCGTTTCCCGGGACGGAAAAACCTGGTTCTGTCTCTGGCAATTTTTACCTTCATGCTGCCGCCAATCGCCTATTGCATCCCGTTATACAAAATGCTCGTTCGATTTAACCTAATGGATAATTCTTTTGCCTTGGCAATCGTATACTGTACGATTATTCTGCCTTTCTGCGCGTGGCTTATTAAAGAGAGTATCGACGGAATCCCGTATGA
>DAOUFC010000009.1:0-72673 GCA_034430295.1 Flexilinea sp. | reverse complement strand
CGTTTTTGGAGGCTGAGGCGGAGCAGGGGAATCAAATTCAGGCGAGAAGCAGCCTTCTTTTTTACCTCGCGCAGCGCAGGAAGACGATCATCGGCGGAAGTGAAGAGCTGGCCACCAACCTGATTATCGTTCGTCCGCGGTTTTTTTAATCGAACCAACGCTGATTTCTGTCCCGAACGTTGCGTAAATGAGCGGTAATCTATGATCGTTTTTAATATCTAAATTTATCTAAAGATTTAAAAATCAGATATAATACTTGAAAATATAGCGCGGTTCGCAACGGTTAACTCGGAGAAGATTTAGACTGGATGGGGCGGTGCGAGATGACGGAAAATTGCCATGCTGAAGTATTATTTAAAGCGTTAAGCGATTCAAATCGGCTAAGAATTTTAGATTTTCTTCGCGACGGCGAAAAAAGCGGCGGTGAAATTATAAATTCTGTCGGTATAGGCCAAACGGCGGTATCGTATCATATGCGGATCCTCTGCGAATGCGGGATTGTCGTTAGGCGTCCGGTCGGTCGATGTATCTATTATCGGATCGAGCCGAATGCTTGTACGGATTGCTGCGATTATCTGATGACGATTTCGCAATGTTGTTCCTGTGCTATTTAATTGATTTTCAGGATTTAATTTCTTAGAAGGCTATCTTAAAAAGTTGTCTTAAAAAGCCGGGATTCCAAAATTTCCTCGGATCGGCTGTTCAGATTTTTATGACGAGCGTTGGAGAATTCAGGCCGTTTGGGTCTGCGCAGTTTTTTCATTCGGGGCTATCCGGCTTTGGTCGTGTATAATCGAGTTATCAGCAAATGATCGGTCAGGAGGTCCGTTTATGCAATATTTTCCGTTTGGATATTGGAAGAGTCCGATTGATGAGTCATGGTATAGCCGCTCCGGCGGACGCCTCAATCAGGTTCAGTTCGGCTCGAACGGATCGATTCTGATTACCGAAGCGAAAGAAACGCGCAGCCTGTTTCACATCGATCCGGCTACGGGAAAGCGGCGGTTGAACGGGACGTTTCCGGTCGGCGGGACGGTCGCGTACGGCGGCGGCGATTTCGACGCGTCGGAAAATCTGATCGTGTTTTGTTCCCCCGGAAAAGGGGTTTGCCTGCGCGGATATGATAAAGCGCCGCCGCGGCTCCTCGTAGAAACCGCGCATAGCGTTTCCTCACCGAAAATTTCTCCGGACGAACGCTTTATCGTTTTTATCGAAAGCGACGGTGTGAACGATTGTCTGGCATTAGCGTCGACATGCGACGGAACGACGTCGAAACTCGTTCAAGGCGCGGATTTCTATATGCAGCCTTGCTGGAGCCCGGACGGGAAACGGATCGCCTGGACCGAATGGGATCATCCGCATATGGCATGGACGGGATCGCGCGTCATGATCGGCGCGTTCGATCCTGACAGCGGGAAGATCGGCGAGATTCGCAAGATAGCCGGCGGAATCGATTTTCCGGCCGACCAGCCGGATTTCTCTCCTGATGGGAAATTCCTGAGTTATATTGTTTCGAATGGCGAATGGCAGGATATCGCTGTCCTGGATCTGACTTCAAATGAGCGCCGTATTGTTGTCAAAGGCGACCGCGCCGAATTTTCGCAAGCGGCGTTCGTAATGGGGATTCGGACAACCGCCTGGTTCGGCGACGGCCGGCGTATCCTTTTTCGCCGCCAGTACGGCGTCCGGGCTGCGCTCGAGATCGTATCGATTCCCGCCGGGACGATCGAAAAAGTCCCGATCCCGGCTTGTTACAGCGGTTTTGACCATGTCGCAGTCGATCCGCTTAGCGGCGCGATTGCCGCGAAAGCCGTTTCTCCCTGGGAACCGCCGCTGGTTATTCGCTATGATAACGGCGTAACGAGCGTCGTTCACAGGCTTGAATACGATGAACTTCCGGAAGATTGGATTTCGGAAGCGCGCGAATTATCCTGGGAGGCGTCGGACGGGAGCGCGGTTCATGGCGTTTATTATGCGCCGAAAAACCCGGATTTCAGCTGGAACGAAAAACCGCCGGCTTTCGTCATGGTTCACGGCGGTCCGACCGCGATTAAAGATATCCGCTTCAGTCTTGAACGCAGTTACTTTACCTCGCGCGGTTACGGCTGGCTTGACGTGAATTACCGCGGTTCGACGGGTTACGGACGCGCGTATCTGAACGCGCTGAACGGCTTTTGGGGTTGGCATGACGTTGAGGACGTCATTAGCGGCGCGAACTGTATCGGGAAATTCGGGCTGGCGGATCGGAAACGGCTCCTCGTTATCGGCGGGAGCGCCGGCGGTTATACCGTGTTGAACGCGTTATCGCAATTTCCGGATTCGTTTAAGGCGGGCGCGTCGCTTTTCGGCGTGACCAATCTGTATTCGCTTTCGCTTGATACGCATAAAATCGAGCTGCATTATAACGATTCCCTCGTGGGAACGCTGCCGAAGGACGACGTGAAATATCGCGATTGGTCGCCGTGTTTTCATGCCGAACGAATTAAATCCCCTCTCGCCATATTTCAGGGCGAAGCCGACCCGGTCGTTCCGCTGAATCAGGCGCAGGAGCTGGTCGCGAAGTTGTCCGGCCCGAAAGTCGTCCGTTTTTATCCCGGTGAAGGTCATGGATTCCGTAAGCCGGAAACGAATTTGGACTATATCCGGACGTTGACCTCTTTTGTTCGCGACTATTTATAGCCGATCTAACCGCGGGGCGTTTGGGATGTCTTAAAATTGTCAGCAGATCCCGTATTCCTGCGCGAATGCGGGTATAATATAATTAGTTTGAAGATGTAATAGTTACAATTCGGTAAAGTGAGAAGGAGTAAAAATCATGTTGTCAGCGAAGATGGGAACCGCGTTAAATTCGCAGGTCAATAAAGAACTGCATTCGGCTTATATTTATTTAGGAATGGCTAATTATCTGGAAAGCCAGAACTTCAAGGGGATGGCTTCCTGGATGAAGAAACAGGCGTCTGAGGAAGTCGAACACGCCGAAAAGATTATCGGTTATCTTCAGGCCCGCGGCGCACATGTCGAACTCGAAGCGATTGACAAACCCCGCAACGAATATGAGTCGGTCCTCAACGTTTTTGAAAGCGGTTTGGCGCACGAACGCGTCGTTACCGAATCGATCCATGATCTGGTCGTCTTGGCGCGTGATGAAAAAGATTTCGCGACCGAGAATTTCCTGACCTGGTTCGTCAGCGAACAGGTCGAAGAGGAAGCGACGTTCAGCTATGTCGTCGATCTGCTGATGAAGACGAATAACGTCGCTGCCGGACTGATGATTATCGACGGGCAATTGGGCGCGCGGGCGTAAATACCGTTTGGCGAATCGATTGTGGTTTTGAGTCTGAAAGAGGGTGTCTCAAAACGAATTTTATTGTAACTGAATTCGCCCGTTTATTTGCCAGTGCATTGATTACCCTTACGGGTACAGGCGACCCCCATCCGACCGTCGGTTGCAGGGGGCCTCTTAGGTAAGTTTTATTTGAAGGAGGGGATTTGCGCCCGCAAATCCCCTCCTTCATACCATCCGCCCCTGCTTTTCGAGCCATAGACAAAGGCAGAAGCTTCTTCCCCCGCTCTGGATTAGAAAAAATACTTTGACAATATTCTCAGGAAAATTTTGAATTTCCGACTTCTGGGACAGCCTCTTCGTTTATATAAAGCGGCTGAGCGCGGAGCTGAATTCTCGCTTACGGATAAATATACGGATCTTCGGGTTCCTCGGCTGTTTCGATCGAATCGGGGATAATCATGTTCCGCAATTTTCCGTCAAAATCGATCTGCGCCCATTTCCCGCGCACCGTATACCAGTCGCCCTCCTCGTATTCGTCGTTGTCTTTTAAGAAAACGCCTAATCCTTGCGGGAAGGCGTCGTTGACGCAGCAATAAACGATATTCCGCGCGATAAAAAATACGTCTTCAGAATCGTTTTCAAGACGATGGACGAAGCCGGTGACTTCGACCGGTTCACCGACGAAATCAGCCGCGTTTGCGGAACTGTAGAGGGTCTTCTGCCAGTACAGGATGCCTTTTTCTTCATCCTCGTCAACGTCGCTCAGCCCGGGAAGATTCAACGGCGCGATATGGACCGGTTTGTCGCTAACGCCGGCGGCGGGGGTTTTCTGAATAAAGCCGGCGGAAAAAACGGCGGCGATAAGAATAAAGATCGCGGATAAAATCAGGAACGTCTTCTTCATGTCCATAACCTCTTTCAGACAGGTTTTTGCAGTTTCTTTATTTTATCAAAGAAATATTTGTAACAGATGTCGATTTGAAGCGTTTGTCGGTTTTTATATTTTTTTAACCCAAACAGTTTTTGGACGCGGCGCAAAAACGGTTAAATTTGCGAAAAATTTGTTAAAATTTATCCGGTTGTTATGCGTTCGTTTTTATGTTGAACGATAGAACGACAATCTTGAAATGGAACCGAGACAAAGAATTGCGGATGGAGCGAACCGACCTGAAAGAAAAATTTATGCTGGATCCTGCCGTTCATTTTTTGAACCACGGTTCTTTTGGCGCTTGTCCGAAGGAAGTTTTAGCGGCGTTTCATGATTGGGTCGAACGATCGGAGCGCCAGCCGGTCCTCTTTTACATGCGGCAATTCCAGACCTTAATGAAAACGGCCCGTGCAGCGCTGGCGCGTTTCATCGGGACGGAAGCCGACCGGCTCGTTTATATCCCGAACGCGACGCATGGGGTCAACCTGATCGCGCGTTCGATTCCGCTCGAATGCGGCGACGAGGTTCTCATGACTGATCACGAATACGGCGCGTGCGAAAATGTCTGGGCGCTGCGCTGCGCGGAGACGGGCGCGGAGCTTCGAAAGGCTGCGATCCCGGTTCCGTATCGGTCCGGCGGCGAGCTTCGCGATCGGATTTTTGAATCGGTCGGCGATCGGACGCGCGTTATCTTTCTAAGCCATATTTCCTCGCCGACGGCGCTTACATTTCCTGTTGCCGAGATCGCTCGGTTCGCGCGTTCGCGCGGGATAATTCTGGCGATCGACGGCGCCCATGCGCCCGGTCAGCTGGAGCTGAATTTAGACGACCTCGGCGCGGACTTCTATACCGGAAACTGTCATAAATGGATGTGCGCGCCGAAGGGCAGCGCCTTTCTGGCCGTTGCGCCGGAATGGGTCAACCGTGTTGAACCGAACGTGATCAGTTGGGGAACCGGCCCGAATCTGGAAAATACGATCGGGAACCGGTTGATCGACGGGAACGAATGGCTGGGGACTCAGGGCCCGTTTCCGGCGCTCAGCGTCCCGTCAGCGATCGATTTTCTGGAACGGAACGATTGGCGCGCAGTTCGCGCCGGCTGCCGCGAACTGTTGACGCGCGGGCTGAACGAGGTTAATCGCCTTTTCGGTTTTGAGCCGGTTTACCCGGACGAACGTGCGTACGTGCAGCTCGGGATCGCCGAAGTCCCCGCGTATTGGCGCGCTGCGGAATTGAAAGCTTTCCTGTACGACCGGTTCGCAGTTGAGATCCCGATTATCCGTTGGAACGGGCGGAACTTCGTCCGTATTTCGATACAGGGCTATAATCAAGACGAGGACATTGACGCGTTAATCGCCGGTTTGGAATCGTACGGCAAGACGAACGCGATGAAATAAATATGAACAATCGACATCTGATCTTATCGGATATTCATGAAAACAGCGGTAGTCTGAAGCGTATTCTGGAAGAAGCGCGCAAAACGGACGGCGGCTATGACGATATTTGGCTTTTGGGAGATATATTCGGTCATGCGGACCGGATCAGCGGGAAAGACGCTTTCGTTTCCGATATTCCCGCTGTAATGGCGCTGATTCAGGAGGAGACGGCTGAGGCGGTTTTCGGGAATTGGGAATATTGGCTGGCGCACCCCGAAGACGACCGGACCAATCCGGCTCAGGAAAAGAACCTGGCTCAGCTGAACGGGCTGCGCGAGAATTTGAACGGGACTTTGCAGGGGTTATTGCAGCAGCTTTCGATGAAATCGCTGATGGTCGTCCCGCGGGAGGACCCTGAATTTACCCTTTTCCACGGCTGTTCTTTCCCGATTCATAACGGGAACGGCCGGTCGCCTGCGCCTTGGGAGAGTTATCTTTATCCGAAGGAATTGAATCGGGTAACGCGCGGGCTGTTTGAAAATAGGGATCATCTGGCGACCGATCATTTCCTGTTCGGGCATACGCACATGCCGGGATATTTCGTTTATTCGACGCGGACGATGACGAACGCCTGGATGCAGTTTAATGAAAATTGGCTCGGGAAAGTTTTCCCGTTCCGTAACGGCGTTCAGCGCTTTGGGATTAATCCCGGAAGCGTCGGCGAACGCCATGCTGGTTACCCGCGAACGGCGCTGATCGTTGATCGGTCCCGAGCGACGTTCGAATATATCGCCGACCCGAAATCCCTTTGCGGACGCGGGAATCGGTATGACGTTTTCGGAGGAGTATGAAAACCGAAAAAATCGATCAATTCATTTCGGAAATTAGCAGCGTCCGGATCGGCGATCAGCCGGTCGAGCTGACGTATACCGGCGGGAAAAGCCGGACCAATACCGCTTTCGCGTACGAGTTCATCGCGCAACAGACGGGCGAAAAATATATTTTGAAAATTTACGAAGCGGTCGAAGGATTTAATAACGAGACCAACGTCCTGAAACAAGTTAACCAGCTCTTCAAGACTGAGTCGATATTAGAATCCGGCGCCGCGAAACAGATGGGTTACATGCCGGTTCCGGTTGTTGTCGCCGATTCGCTTGAGGCGTTTAACGATGAATTTGTCCGCGCGGTCGATCCGAACGAGTATAAAATTTTGCTTCAAACGGCGGCGCGCGGAAAATCTTGTGAAAAAGAGCTGCCGGATTCGCTCGAGGACAGATTGAAAATCGTTGTCGAACTGGCGAAACTGCTGCGCCTATGCGCGCGGACGAAGATTTCCTACGTCGATATTAAGCCGTTGGAACATGTTTTTTGGACGGAAACGCCGCCGGATCGGATCGAAATTACCTTGATCGATTGGGGAAACGCGCGAACCGACGCGGCGACGACGCAAATGGTCGACGATATTCGTAAGTTCTGCATGTTCATCCCGGAGCTGATTTACGGGAAGAAGATGCTCGATTTGTCGAATAAAGGGAAGTACGAATATCCGATTCAGAAAGAAAACGATCGCCGTCTGATCCCGATGCTGGGGCAGCTGTCTTTCAATACGAACAATCCTCCGCTGACGCAAAAGTACGCGCAGCTGGTCGGAGATCTGGTCGCCGGATCGCTGAACGATATCCGCATGCAATCGAAGATCGTCGACGTCTGGGACGATATTTTACGGATTTTATTCGCGGCGCAGTCGGCGCTCGAACGGGAAAACGGCGCGGTCCTGTCATGGGAATCGCTGCGCCGCGACGCGGAAAATACGTTCGGGCTTGACGCCGACGTCTTCCGTTCGAAGGATTTTCGCCGCCTGTGCGAGCCGCGCCTGATTTCGCTGGCGTCTTATCGCGCCTGGCTTTTGCCGACGATGCGCTTTATTCAAACCTGGTACGGAAAAATCGATCTGATCCCCCAGCGCGGGTTTGAAGAATGCGCGGAGCGGATCGTCGCGAACGATCCGGCCGGGCTGAAAGAAAAATTTGAGAAGGTCTGCGGCGTTATTCGCGCTAAGTTCAGCCGCATGACCCTGCGCAGCGAATTTTCCGAGACGCTGCTGGAAAGTCTGCTCCATTGCGCCGACGTGATTCAGGCCTGGGAGTTCATGAGGGAGATTGAAGCCGACCGGATGTCAACCGGAGTTTTTCAGGTTACGTTCAGCACTTCGAATTTACGCGTGATTGATCCGCTCTTGGCCGACGCCTATCGAAAACAGACGCGGCACAGCTCGGAGGTTACCGCCAGGCGCGACCCGGTCCCGGAACCTGAACCGGAACATGTTCCGGCGACGGAAGCCGTTATCGAAGGCGAAATTGTCGCGGTTGAGACGAAACCGCTGGCGCCGCCGCCGGCGTTCGTCCGCCGTTCGCTCCAGCTTATAGATATTTATACTAATTTAAAACGTTTTTCACATTTAGCCAACGTAGATTTTTTCAAGGATTTAAGCGATTTTATTAACGAATTTCAGGATTTTTCCGGCGAGATCGCGTTGCGATTGGCGCCGATTTTTGAAGGAATGCTAAACGAAACGGACCAGTGGATCGATGGGATTAATCCGGATCGGTTTATTATTCCCGACGCCTTTTTGAACAGCGTCGACTGGCTCCAATCGCTCCCGGCGGCGGTTGAAGGCATCCAGATTGCGCAGCATGGAACTGAAATGTCGCTGTTCGAGGCATTTCAGGATAAGCTGTATACTTGCCAGATCGACTTGGCGCGAGCCGGAAACGCGTCGCTGGAGCTGCGCCAGAATCCGGCGCTGCGCGACTCGATTGGAAGGATCAAGATGCTGCGCAAAAAGCTGGATAACGAGAATATGATCCGGTTCCGCCGCCTGCTTCAGGAGCACGATTACGGCAGCGTTCAACAGATTATCGACGATCACTACATCGAGTTCCCGGAAATGTACGAGCGGCTGCGCGGCGAAATGGCGTTCCAGGAGCGAAACGACGAAGATCAGCGGACGCTGACGATTATAAATACGGTCGTCAACGATCTCTACCATAACAGCGGTAATCTGGAAACCGGGAAGCTCTTGAAAAATCAGGGCAATATCCCCTATATTTCGCAGCGTCTTTCAGATTACCGGATGCGCAACGCACAGCTGATTGAGATGCAGACCGAACTGATGAACACAAAAGATTTCGCAATGCGCGCGGCGAAAACGATTCAGGAAGGCAAACGGCTGACGACGCTGACCGTTCTGATTGCGGCTGCCGTGATGGTCCTGGGGGTCGCTTTGCTGGTCATGTCGATGACGAGGAACGTGAATCAGACACAGTTAATCTCGCGTCTCGAACGCCAGATTTCAGATTACCAAATGACGAATGAGGCGCTGGCACAGCGGCAGCTGGAAGCGACGCCGATAATCATGATCGCGCCCGCGGTTCCGACGGACGTACCGCCGGTCGCCGCCGTTCCGGAAACGTCCGTTCCCGAAGCCGCCCCTCCGGCGGAAGAACCGGCCGCGGCGGCGGTTGAACCGACCCCAACCGCGGAAATCGACGATCCTTCGTTATCGCCGGCGGATCGCCATCTCAAAGCAATCGTCGGACAGCAGGTCCGTTTTACATTGTCGGGGAATATGGAATTATTTGGCGACGCGGAGCTTAATCCGCAGCTTCAGGTTGGGACGGTTACCGATTTTGCGAATGACGTTGCCGGAAAACTGATCGAATTTACCGATAAAGCGGTTCATCTGGAAATCCCGTTTAATATATTTAAGAATCAGGTTTCGGCGAGTACCCAAATGAACGTGTTGCGCGGGACGAATATCCGCCGCTATTCCGATACGCCGGGGAATACGCCGTTGGTTTTTATCACGGCTGTCGACGTTGTCCTGATAGAACCGATTAAGAACTGCACCGAATCTGATTCGTCGTTTTGTCACGGTACTTTTTCTATCTGGGTCGAACGCTCAAAAATCGAAAATTCGATAAAATAGATAGCATAATTTCGGAAATAAAAAGTATGCCAAAGAAATCAGTCTTTTCGGAAATCATCGATCTTATTTTGAATTGGAAGCTGAAAGACGCTGGCGAACAGTTCGAACGTCATTTCACGTCGCTTTCGAGCGCGGATTCGAATAAGCTGCGTTCCCTGTTGGATCAGTATCACGGTTATCAGATCGATTTTTCCGAGGCTGTCGCGCATTTGGATATTGACCCTGAAAAATCCGAGTTTATTTTGAACCAGATCCCGGAGAATATTCGCGTGACTCACCCGGAATATCAGGTCCTGATGCGTAATATTCAGGCGTTCCGCGATCACGCGGCGCTGAAAAAAGCCGAGGATCTGGTTCAAAAGGCGTCCGAGCGGATCCGGATCGAGTTTAATCCGGCCCAAGCGGAAGAAGCGATTGAATCCGCGAAACAATCGTATCCGAACTGGGATCGGGTCGCGTCGCTTCGGCTCAAGATTCAGACGACAAGCGACTTAGTCGGCAAGTTTTCGCAAGGATTGGCGATTCAAAAGGAGGTCAGCGCGCTGCGCGAGAAGGGCGGGTTGGCGTCGTATCAGAAGGCGATGCGGCTGATTAACGATTACGCCGCGTTGGGGTTGGAGAAACTGGGGGTTAATCTTTTCGACGCCGAGATGGAGCGCGAGGATTTATTAAAGATGATTACGCGCGCCGAAGGCGAAAGCTGGTCCAACCGGCTCAACGACGATGATCCCGACATGGAAGAAATCTTGAAGCTGGAACAATCAATCCGCTCGCTTGAAGACGCCGAAACGAAAAACGTCCGCGTTCTTTACAACAATAACGCGCGTTTGATGAATTTGCTTTTAGCCGAGGTCGGGACGCTCGATTTGTCGTCGGAACGCGCGATTCAGGCCGATAAACGGATCGGCGAGCTTCGTGAGAAAAATAACCGGCTGAAAGAAGAAGCGGTTATCGACGTCGCCAACCGCGCCGGAGAATATTACGAATTAGCGCTTAAGGCGTTCGAAGCGGGCGAATTTGCGACCGCGGCGGCGGACCTGCGCCTCGCGCTTGAGGCGGGGACGAGCGAATCGACATACGCCGAGGGCGAATATCTTGGCGATATCGAGCTGCCGGCGGAAACGGTACGCCGGATTCATGACCTGACGCGCCAGCTTGAAGAAGCGAACGCGCGGCGGAAAAAGTACGCAGCCCGGTTGGAAGAGCTGCGCGCGGCTTACCGCGCAGAAGAGTTTGATTCGGTCTCCGAGCTGGAAAACTGGCTTTCGGAGATCAGCGTCTTTTACCGTATGGATCACGCTACGCCGGGCCTGGGAGATTTTCGCGACGAATTGATCGAAAAGATTGAGCGGCTGCGCCTGTTTTCGCTCAATCAGGAAATCGAGAGTATTTCCCGCTCCCTGAATTGCGGAGATACGGTCATGGCGCAGGCGAAATTGGACGACGTACTGTCGTTGAAAGGGGTACTGACCGCCGCGGATCGGACGAAGTTGGAAAAGCTGTCGATCCTGATTGAGACCCAGCGTGAAGCGGCGGACGCGGCGCGCGCGGCTGTTGACGCCGCCGATCAGCTTTATCAGAAAATTATCGCGTCGCTCGTTCTTTCCGACGACGATTACGAGACGTTCCGCGATCTGAAAGATGAAGTTGAAGACCGTTATCGCGAACTCTCGCTTGACGTTCCGGCGAAAATCGCGCGTCAGTTGGCGGATCAGGAAGCGGCTTTAGCCTTTATTCGCGAAAACAACGCGATTTTAACTGCTGCGGCGGAAGCGGTCGAAGCGAAAGCGATTTCCGCGCCTGACCTTAACGCGTTGAATGCGCTCGAGGATTCGATTCTTTCCGATTCCGCCGCTTTTAAAACACTGCGAAAGAAAGCGAATCGATTAAAATTGCGTAAGGAAAACGATATGTCCGAGCGATCCGACGCAGCGAACCCTCCCGAATCCGGAAACGACGAAGAGAGCCAGCCCTCGTTCGAAGTTAAGACGCGCCAGCAGCGTATTTTTGAAACGCTTTACGCTTTAGACGGCGGGGAATCGTTTGCTGAGGCGGTAGATTTTATCGAAAAAATGCTGACCGACGAAGAACGGTCGGAACCGGCGATTAAGTTTGAAATTGATCGAATTTATCAGGCGAACCGCGTCTATAAAGCCAAGTTTTATTTGAATCAGGCGGAAGAGGCGTTCGCTCGTTTCGACGATCAGGATGCGGAAGATTTCGCGACGCTTTCGCTGAACGAATTTCATACCGTCAACGCCGCGCAGCTTTTAGCGGCGATCCGCGGGCGAAAAGCTGCGCTTGAACATTCGCTGGTCGAGATTGACGCGTTTTTAACGTTGGAACTCGACGGTTCGAAACCGCTTTCCGAAGAATACGCCGAAAAAGTACGCGTTATATCCGACCGGTTAACCGAGCTCGGCTCGATCGACGCTTTCGAAAGTAACGCGAAAAGCCGGCTTCAGACGGCGGAAAATCGGGTTAAACGGCTCCGGAATCAGGAGTCGCTTGATTTTACGAATCTGATGCGCCGTTTTGAGACTTGGATTATTACCGGTGAGGAAGGGCTGAAAAACGCCGAGGAAGTTCTCGACGCGGTTGAGAACCGCGTCTGGATCCAAAATCACGGACAAGAAATTTTTGAGGCCCGCTTGCGGATTGACGAAGTACGGAATACGAATCAGGCGCTCGAAATCCTGATCAGCCAGTCGAACCAGTTTGTCCGGATCGGCGATTTCCGTTCGGCCGAACGAATTTTGAATTCGTTTAACGTTTCAAATATGGCGAACTGGCCGGATTGGCTGTCGATCCGTCATGATAACGCGGTTCGGAAAATCCGAGAGCTGAAAGAACGTTATGAGAGCGTCCAGTCGCAGTTTATGCGCGGCGATTCCGGAACGGCGCCGATCCTCGATTCGATCCGCGACGTATTACTTCCCGATCGGGCCGATTCGGATACGGTTTCGAAACTGCTTAATCAGTTGAATCAAATTAAGACGACGCTCGATAAGGAAGTCGCGATTGATCCGGAGCTGAACCCCTTCCCAAAGCAATGTAATTTTTTGACGGATACGGTCCGTTGGGTCGCTGCGATCGACGACGCGATTACGTCTCCTTCAGCGCGGATGGGCGACGTTACGCCGGAGACGGTTTATTCGCTGCGCCGCGCCGGACGCGAACTGATCGAACGGCTCCCGAATGCGTTTGCGTTGCTTCAGCCCGCGATTGACGAACGGTTGCGTTGGCTTGAAACACGGTCTCAGGTTGCGCAGTCGATCGCGATGATAAAGGAAAGCCGCCGCCGCGGCGGGAAAAGCGAAGGACGAATCTCGTTGGGAAAAGAGTTGGCGGCGCTGCGCTCTCTGCCGTTGACGAAGCGGGAAGACCAGACTGTGAGCGAGTTGGAGAAGGAGCGATCCAAGCGCCAGCGCTTCAGCGCGATACTGATCTCGATTCCGATCGGAATCGCCCTGTTGTTGATCGCTCTGTATTATATGTCGCCGCGATTGATCATGATGCTCACGCCGACGCCGACGATGACGGCTACCGCGACGATTACCCCGACCGCGACGACGACGGGAACGGTTACGCCGACGCCGACAATCACGCAAACGGCGACGATCACGCCCACGCCGACAATTACGGAGACGATGACGCCGATGCCGACGAAAGCCGGTCTTTCCGGGCGCGTCGAATTTAAACGCGTCGGCGTATACGAGCTTCCGACAGGAAATAGCGCGAATCTAGCTGGCGGATATTTAAAGGTCGGTGCGCCGGTCGAGGTGCTGCGTTATTGCCAGCCCAATCGAACGGGAGAGTTCTGGGCGCTGATCCGATATCCGAGCGCGAGTCGGAATAATGGTTGGGTTTTGACTTATTTGGATGGCGAAGTGACAAATTTGGTATCGGTTTATCCGTTCGAGCTGACGTCGAAGGAAGCGCTGCGCCAGAACGAGGACTTCCTGATTCCCTGTCCGTCCGACCCGCTCGAACCGATGCCGGATGAACCGCCGTATTAAGCCGTGGTATAATACGCGCTTGAAAAAACTGCCTCGGTAGCTCAATTAGGACAGAGCAAAGCACTCCTAACGCTTAGGTTGAGAGTTCGAGTCTCTCCCGGGGTACTTATTTAATCAAATTGCTGGATTTCTAAATCTCTCCGAAAGCTAAAATCAGATACAGAGATGAATCCAGCGGTTGGATTTTCATTCTGCCTAACGAAAGTCAGCCCGCAGAGAAAAAACCCGTTCGCTGCAGCTCAATTAATTAAACCAGCCCCAGGCTTCCCAGGGAAGGCGCCAATCGGCGCTCATCGATAGGATAATGAAAACGACCGGTAGCGTCAGGAGCAGTAACCGGCCGGCTTTTTCCGCAAAATACGCCGGACGCGGATTACGTCCGGCGATCGGCGCGTCGTCGTCATCTTCGTCGAATTCGACCGCTTTTCCAACCCAGGCGAACGAATGATATTTCAGGTAAGCGCGGATCAGGCGGATTTCGCGCGCCGATTCATCGATAGCGCTGAGTCCGAAATAGGCGGCGGCGAGTATAAGAGTTAAACTCAACGCCAGTCCCGGAAAATACGGCAGGTACGGAAGCGCACCCCGCGGATTCGTTCCCAGGATATAGCAGCATGCAATCATCAACGCTCCGACAGCGGCGGAAAATTGCGCTAAGATCAGTGTTACCCGGATCAGTTGTGTAATGATAATCGCAAGATCAAGGAAGATCAGTTTCGTTTTCGAAAGTCGCGGTTCACTGTCGACGGGAAGCGTTTTTTTTAGAATGTCGATGATTCGAAGATCGTTTTTCGATTCTTCTTGTGTTTGGTTTTCGGTCATGGACCTAAGTATACAGGAAAAAAGAAATCCGGCGAAATAAAATCCGCCAGATTTCCTAGTAATAAAGCTGTTACGCGTGAACGAAGCAGGAAACAAAATGATTAGGAGCTACTTCGGTCAGTGGAGGAATCCCCTTCCTGCACCGATCGACGCATTCATAGCAGCGAGGCGCAAAGCGGCATTCGTTCGGCAGGTTGACCGGGCTGGTAATCTCTCCTTTCAAGCTGATCCTTTTTCGCTTTTGAGAAAGATCAGGTACCGGGATTGCGGACAGCAGCGCGCGCGTATATGGGTGGATCGGATTGGTAAATAACTCTTCGACCGGCGCTTTCTCGACGATCCGCCCGAGGTACATGACGGTAATGTCGTCTGAAAAATGGTTGACGGCTGCTAAGTCATGGGTAATAAAAATATACGTCAATTTGATTTTCTCTTGCAATTCCTTGAGAAGGTTCAGAATCTGCGCTTGAATCGAAACGTCGAGGGCGGAAACAGGTTCATCGCAGATAATCAGCTTCGGTTCCATCGCCAATGCGCGCGCGATGCCGATTCGTTGACGCCGTCCACCGTCCAGTTCATGCGGATAGGTGTTGATCAGTCGTTCGGCGAGCCCTACGGTTTCCATCAGTTCAAGGACACGGTCTTCACGTTTCCGTTTATCACGGATGATCCGGCTTTCGATAATCGGTTCGGAAATAATCTGGTTGACCGTTTTCTTCGGATCTAATGAGGAGAAAGGATCCTGGAAAATGATCTGCATGTCTTTCCGCATCTTTCGCATTTCTTCTTTCGAAAGTTTGCAAATGTCGACGCCGTCGAAAATGACTTCTCCTGCCGTTGGTTCGATCAGGCGCAGAATCGCGCGTCCGGTCGTCGACTTTCCGCAACCGGATTCGCCGACCAGCCCCAAAGTTTTCCCTTTTTCCACGGTGAAACTGATGTCGTCGACAGCTTGCAGCATGCCGCGGGAGGTTTTAAAGTATTTCTTCAGGTTATTGACCGTTAAGATCGTTTCATTCATGAAAGAACCTTCCTTTCGATCTGGAAATCATCTTCCCGATAGCGAATGCAGGCGACGCAGTGGCTACCCTCGATAGACTTCAGAACTGGGCGCTCTTTCGTACAAGCTTCGACAGCGTAGTTGCAGCGCGGTGCGAAGGCGCAGCCCGGCGGCAGGTCCATCGGATCCGGCATCAACCCCTTGATCGGTTTCAGTTTCGATTTTCGGTCTTTCACGTTAGGAAGCGAGTTGAACAGCCCTTCGGTGTACGGGTGCTTTGTGTGGTTGAAAACTTGTTCGAGCGTTCCTTCTTCAACGATTCGTCCTGCGTACATGACGGCGACTTCATCGCAGATCTCGGCGACAATCCCCAAGTCATGCGTAATCATAATCATCGAGGTATTGTACTTCTCTTTCAACTCGTGCATCAATTCGAGAACCTGCGCCTGGATCGTCACGTCCAGCGCCGTCGTCGGTTCATCCGCCAGTAGGAGCTGCGGATTGCAGGCAAGCGCAATCGCGATGACGACGCGCTGTTTCATTCCACCCGAAAATTGATGCGGATACTCGTTCGCGCGGCTGCGTGGAATTCCGACCATCTCGAGCATATCTCCGGCACGTTTTAGCGCTTCCAACCGTCCGACGTGTTCATGCAGCTCGATGCTTTCAGCAATCTGTTCCCCGACTGTGTAGACTGGGTTCAGCGCTGTCATCGGATCCTGGAAGATCATTGAGATATCTTTCCCGCGAATCTGATCAAGTTTATCGGTATCGAACGAAAGGATATTTTCACCGTCGATTTCCATCCGGTCACATTCGACCACGCCGGGAGGATCCGGAATTAGGCGAAGGAGCGCCAGCGCGGTTGTCGTTTTACCGGCGCCGGTTTCTCCGACCAGCCCTAACGTCCGTTTATAACCGAGTTTTAGATCGATTCCGTTAACCGCTTCGACGACGCCGTCCATCGTCTCATAGCGGACACGCAGATTATTAACGTCGAGGATCAAGCCGTTTTTATTCGTATTCATCAGATCCTTCTTCTTATCGTTTTAATTTCGGATCGAGCGCGTCGCGCAGCCCGTCCCCGAACAGATTCAGCGACAGTACGGTTACCATAATCGCTAATCCGGGGAATAACGTCATGTAGCTGTGATCCCGGATGTATTGCCGCCCGGATGCCAGCATGCTTCCCCATTCCGGGGCTGGGGCGGGAACGCCAAGCCCGAGGAAGCTTAACTGTGCTGCGGATATGATCGCCGATGCGACGCGGAGTGTCGATTGGACGATGATCTGGGAAACGCAATTCGGCAGGATATGGACCAGGATGATTTTCCAGGGACGCATCCCGATTGCTCGTGCGGCTTCGATATATTCTTCATCCTTGACGACGAGAACCGACGCCCGGACGACCCGGACGAAAGGAGCGGTACTGGCGAGACCGACCGCGAGCATCAGGTTCAACGTACTTTTTCCCAGCGCTGATACAACCGCGATCGCCATCAGGACGCTTGGGATCGCTAAGAATATATCTGTAATCCGCATCACAATATTTTCAAACGTCCCCCCGACGTAACCGGCGGTCGCGCCGAGGATGACGCCAAAGGTCAGCGCGACCAGAACAGCGACGACGCCGACCGCGATCGAATAGCGAGCCCCGTAGAGAACGCGGGCGAAAATATCGCGTCCGAGTTCGTCCGTTCCGAACCAGTTATTAGCGGAAGGCGGACGCAAGCGCTTTTTTATATTCTGATTGGCAATATCTTTATCGAAATCATAAACGAACGGTGCTGCCAGCGCGGTAACGAGGATGACGACAACTAAAATCATGCCGAGAATCGCGCCTTTATTCCGTCGCAATTGCCGCCAGACCTCTTCCAATGTGCTGCGTTTTTTGTAACGTTTTGTGGCTCTTTGTTGACTTTGTGCTTGAGAAAATACGGTCATTTGTCGGCGCTCATTTCGTATATTGCGCTTTAATGCGCGGGTCGACGTAAGCGTAAACAATATCGACGAGCAGGTTTACCAACGTGACGAGCATCGTCGTCAGAACCAGCGCACCGGTAACCATCGGGATATCGCGCTGGTCGATCGCATCGACGACGAGCCGTCCGACGCCGGGCCAAGCGAAGACCGTTTCCGCCAAGACAGATCCGCCAAGAACGTTGCTGAACTGAACTCCGAAGACGGTAATAATCGGGATCAACGCATTCTTAAGCGCGTGTTTGCGGATGACGTTCTTTTCTGAGACGCCCTTTGCGCGTGCGGTGCGGAGATAATCCTGTCGGATGACGTCCAGCATCGAGGAGCGCGTCGTCCGTGTCATCAGCGCTGCAAGTCCGGCGCCGATAGTAATTGCGGGCAGTACGATGCTCTTAAATCCCTGATTCCCGCCGGTTGGAAACCAGCCGAGCCGCAACGAGAAAAACATGATTAAGAGTAAGCCGAGCCAAAAATTCGGCATTGATAAACCGAGTAGCGCAAGGATCATCGAGGCTGTATCGCGAATCGAATTCTGGTGAACGGCGGCGTTTACGCCAAGCGGAATCGCCATCCCGACAGCGACGGTCATCGTTAGAATCGCTAAGCTCAATGTATTGGGAAGCCTCTGTTTATAGACTTCCATGACATCCAGTTTCGTGACATAAGATTTCCCGAGATTGCCTCGGACCAAGTTGGCGATATAACGAATATAACGTTCGAAAAGAGATCCGGTCAAGCCCATCTCTTTCCGCAACGCTTGGAGCTGTTCTTCGGTCGCATCGGGTCCGGCGATCGAGTAGACCGGATCGCCAGCCGCGACATCCATGATCGCGAAGATCAGGAAGGCGACGCCGAGAAGAACAGGTATCAGCATTAATAAACGTTTTAGAATATAACGATACATTTTTTTCTCACAATTAAAAAAACAAATTTCATGAGGTCAGGATTCGAGGAAAAAGCAGGAAAAAACTTTCGCCGGTATCCCACCTTTTCCTGCAAATTAATTTCTCGATTCAAAATATGAAATAGAATTTTTCGCGCCATAGGAAACCATAGACGCGAAAAATCCAGTTTAATTAATTCAAATCCCGCAAGCGTTCAATCGAACCTTAATCTAAAGGAACGCAGATCAAGCGATAGTCATGTTTGGCCGTCGGACGCCATACCGCACCGGTAACGTCTTTTCCGGTTCCGATATTAATGTATGACGTGCTGATCGGAACGATTGGCGCGATTTCGTTCAGGTAATCTTCGATATCGAAGTACATCTGTTCACGAACGGCGCGGTCCTGTTCGACCAGCGCGGCGTCGATCATCTCGTTCAGTTTTTCGTCGGTCAGGACGGAGCGGTTGCTGCCGTTCTTGGTCAGAACGCCGTCTTTCATCGAGCTGCCGTACATGTTGCGGACGGTGAAATCGGTCCCGTCGGCGTCGGTCCACTGGTAGATACAGAGTTCGTAGTTTAACGTCGAGTCGTTCAGGACGCTCTTCAGCGCCGCGGTTTCCATTTCGTCGATGACAAGGTTAATACCGATTTCGCTGAGGTCGGCTTGGAGAACGAGCGCCATGTTCTTTTTGTATTCTTTGTCAGTCATAACATGGAACGTTAATTCGCCCGGTTTGAACCCCGAAAGTTCGAGTTCGGCTTTCGCTTTTTCGAGATCATATTCGTAAGCGTCGATATCCGTCTTGAGCCCGAACTGTCCGGCGTTAATGTAGTTGTTGTGGATGGTGCCCATGCCGTCGAATCCGACGATAATCATCGATTCCTTATCGGTCGCGTAGGCGATCGCTTTGCGGACGTGGACGTTATCGAGTCCCGGTTTGGCGTTGTTCGCCGCAATGTAGAGCATGACGACGTTCGGCGTCTGAATCAGTTTCAGCTTGTCGTCGTTCTTGATATAGTCGAGATCGATCGTCGAGGGGTCGATACAAACGTCGATTTCGCCCGCCTGAAGCGCGATCAGGCGCGTCGAAGCTTCCTTGTACAGTTTAAAAACGATTGTCTTGGTCGGGGCGATCGTCCCGCGGTAATTTTCGTTGCGGACGAAAGAAATATTGTCGCCCGGAAGCCATTCGTTGACCGCGAACATGCCGGTTCCGACCCACGGGCCTTCGGTTTCGTTCGCTTTGCAGAGCGCTTCCGACAGGATGCTCATGCCTTTGTGCGCCATGAGGAGAAGGAATTCCTGATTAGGGCGGGAAAGCGTAATCGAAAGATGCGTGTCGTCGACGACGTTGATTTCAACGACGTCGCTGACTTTCGCGCTGGCGAAGGAGGAGTCCTTGGCGCGTTCATAAGTGAATTTAACGTCCTGAGCGGTAAACGGAGTTACGCCGTCGGTAAACATCACACCTTCGGGGAATGTAAATGTAAAGGTCAGTCCGTCATCGGAAACATCCCAGGATTCGGCTAAGCCCGGAATGATTTCGTTAGTTGCCGGATCGATCTGAACGAGTGTTTCATGCGTCAGTTCGAAAGCCATCATGTTGGCGTCGGTGTTCGAAGCCTGGGGATCGAGCGTCGTAATATCGTTGGCGACGCCGATGATAATCGTGTCTTTATAGGCAGAGTGAGCCGAAAGATCGATTTCCTGGACGATCGCGCCGGTAGCGCTCGGTTCGTCCTGCGCGATTCCCGCCCCAACGGACGCGAACGATAAAACGAAACAGACTAACATCAAAACGACAAAAAACTTTTTATACATTTCTTCCTTCCTTACATAACTCAAAAATTTTATTGGTTTTTTTGATGAGGGTTCGGGCTGCAGCTTTCCGAACTCCTCGAATCAACTCAGGAAAAAACGCTCTTGCCGCTGTCGCGCGAGATAGCCGACCGTCATAAAAGCTTTAGCGCAGAACATGACTTATTGTCTGTTAGGAGCTAGCGAGCGGTGCATGACAGGACAAGCCAGTCTCGATTGCGAACTTGAAACAGAATCGAACTTGCGCTATGATCAAGCGGATTCAATTGTACCGCTGTTTTAAGGTTTTTTTTAAATTTCGCAATGAATGGAAAGGCGGTTGTCCCGTTTTGTACAAAATTGCTTTGAATTTGAAAAGATCTTCGATATGGATGGCTCATTGATAGATCGTCTCGTCGCCAAAAAACCGCTCCTTTATTTTATAGATCGCGCCGGATAATTCCAATTCAGGCAGCGGCGTCGGATCGGATTCGAGGCGGTAATAGCGGCTGGGGGGGATGATTAGAAAATCGGCCATTCGGCGCTTAACGGCTTCCTCGAAGGTACGGTTGAAGCAGGCGAAAAAGCCCTCGATAATAAAAACGTCCGGATCGTAAACGACCGCAATATTGAGGAAAACACGCGCAAAATAGAAGCCCAGCCGTTCCAACTCTTTGATACAGCAGGTGAAACCGTTATCCGATCCTGAAACGATATCGCGGAATTGGATTTGGTTGAGCGGTTTGCGGATAAATTCTAAAAACTCGGGTAACTCGGCGCATTTTTGAAGCCTGCCTTGGATCGAATCTGGTCGAACGAGACTTTCGAAACATCCCGGCTGGCCGCAGAGACAGATGATCGGAGAATCCGGTTCGACCGACATATGACCGAACTCGCCGATAATTGGGCTCGAATTACTGATCAGCTCGCCGTGGTTGAACAGGCACCCGGCGATTCCATGGGATGTATAGATCGTTACCGCCCGCGCCCGATCGTAAGCCCCGCGCGCGTTTCGGATCGTTCCCATTCCGGCGACGCGGTTAATATTTTCGACGACGATCAGCTTTACGGTGGGGAAGAGTTTTTCCGTTAAATCTGCGATGGGGACGTTTTGTCCCCAATTTTTATTAAAAGGATTAAATCGCAGTATGCGGTTATTCTCTACAACGCCTGGAACGATAAACGTGATCCCGTATAGGCTGTCTTCTGAAACATGATTTCTCGTTAAAAGCTCTTCGGCGCTTTCTCGAACGTTTTTTAGGAAAACTTTGAAATCGCCTTCAGCAGGGATCGGCGCTGAGGAACTATGATCGATCGCGTTTTCGGCGTCCAATCCAAATAGGCTGATCGAAAAATCCCATCCTCGTGTTTGGACAATCAGGATTTTAAGTTCGGAGGTCAATCGAAAAAGATTCGGTTTTTTTCCTCCGGAGTCGGTCGATTCGCCTTTGCCGATTTCCGCGACTAATTTTTTCCGAATGAAATGGTCGATGGCTTTTGCGACGGTTTGACGGCTGATTCCGGTCAGCGTTGAAATCTCGGCGATTGAATACGTTTCGCCGTTTTTCAAGATATTCATGACTGATTTTCGATTCGATACTTTAAGCTGCGTCGGTTTTGCGACTTGAATATCGTTTAGAGAATACATTCTTTTCCTTGTTGTTTCTGCGGTCGGTCGCTTTGTTTTATTATCCGGAAAATATCGGTTTATTCCGCAATGATCTTTGTCAAAAAAAGGACGGATTAAATTCACTATTCCATTCCGACACGGGTAATTATAATGCTGTGTTAAGAGGTTATGTAACTAAGTTACGAAACTATAAAGCGAATCAAGAGGAGTTCTAAAATGAAAAAAATGCTGTTGTCCATTGCGGCTATTTTGGTCGCGTTTGCTTCCGTCTTTACCGTTTGCGCGGAAAGTCAACCGCTTGTCGGCGTGATTTGGTATAACTTCGCGGATACCTTTATTCAAAACGCCCGCCAATCGCTTCTTAACGTCGCAAAGGCGGACGGTACAGTCGAGATTATCGACGCCGATTCCCAGAACGATATCGGAACGCAGACCAACAATCTAAACAACCTTTATTCAAAGGGCGTCGATTACATGGTCTTAAATAATATTAATACCGGCGCGATTTCCGAAATCAGCGATCGGGCGATGACGGAAGACGTTACGATTATTTTTGCGAATACGGATTCGCCTTCCGACGAGGATTTTGAGAAGAACGAGAATCTCTACTTGGTCAGTTCGAGAGCGCCGCAATCCGGGACGATTATGGGCGAGGCTGTTGTAAAGTATTGGCAAGAGCATCCGGAAGCCGATCGGAACGGCAACGGCAAATTGGATTATGTCATGCTTTACGGTTTTACCTGGCATTATGATACACAGGTTCGCGCCGAATATTCGATTAAAGCGGTCGAAGACGCCGGTATTGAGACAAACCGAATTGGCGGAGAGGTTATCGCCGAATATAATCGCGGATTGGCCCAGGAAAAAACGGCGGCGCTGCTGGCAAATTTCTATGAAGATATCGACGTGATTTTCGCTTGCAACGATGATATGGCGTTGGGTGCGATTGAGGCGTTGAAAGCGAGCGGGTTCTTCAAGGATGAAAAATCTTTCCTGCCGGTCTGCGGTGTGGACGCGACGGTTGTCGGTCAGGAGGCGGTCGCGGACGGAACGCTCCTGGTTACTTCGTTGAATAATCCAGTCAAACTCGGGAAAGCGGTTTATAAGATTATCTGGCTGCTTGAGCAGGGCGAAGACGTTACGACGGAAACGTTGGCGATGGACGGCGTCGAGGTTGAAGGGCGGCGCGTGTGGATCGATTATGTCGCGATTTCGAAGGAAAATCTGGATGACGCGGCGTACGATATAACTGATACGGGTTTCTAAAGCGATTCGTCAATAGCGCGTAACGGTCGGCTTGATTTATAACCGATCGTTACGCGGTAAGAACGGAGTGTCGAATGAACGGAACGGATTATGTATTCGAGCTGCGAAACGTCAGTAAAACGTTCCCCGGCGTAAAAGCCTTAGACGATGTGACTTTCTGCGTAAAACCTGGCTTAGTTCATGCGCTGATGGGCGAAAACGGGGCCGGAAAATCTACTTTGATGAAATGCGCGTTCGGATTGTATCATCCGGACGAGGGCGAGATCCTGATAAACGGCTCTCCGGTTCAATTCAGCAATCCTCGGCACGCTTTGGATCATGGAATCGCGATGATTCATCAGGAGCTTCAACCGATTCGGACGCGCTCCGCGATGGAAAACGTTTGGGTCGGACGGATTCCGTATAAAAAGAAATTCGGCGTTCATTGGGTCGATGACAAAAAACTGCTGCGGGATACGGAAGCGCTGCTGAACGAATTGGAGATCTATATTGATCCGAAGGTGAAAGTCGGGACGCTTTCAGCTTCGAACTGTCAGCTGTTGGAGATTGCGCGGGCGGTTTCGAGCGACGCGAAAATCTTGATTATGGATGAACCGACGTCGTCGTTGACGGACGCGGAGGCCGAGCTTCTCTTTAAGATTATCAGAAGGCTGACCGAAAAAGGTGTCGCGATAATCTTTATTTCTCATAAAATTGATGAAGTATTAAAGATCTCTCAAGAAGTGACGATCATGCGCGACGGAAAAAAAGTCGGAACCTGGCCGGTGTCTGAATTAGATACCGATCTGATCGTTAAACGAATGGTTGGGCGTGAGATGAACAACCGTTTCCCGCCCAAGGCGCATTCTCCTGGCGAGGTTTGCTTGGAGGTTCGCAACTTCACGAGCGCGGCGGAGCATAGTTTCGTCGACGTAAATTTGACGCTCCGGAAAGGGGAGATTCTTGGGATCGGCGGTCTGGTCGGTTCCCAGCGAACCGAACTCGTCGAATCGATCTTCGGTCTTCGCCCAATTCAAACGGGAACGCTTTGGCTGAACGGGATTGAGACGGTTATTGATCGACCGGAGAAGGCGATCCAAAATCGGATCGCGTTGTTGACTGAAGAACGCCGACTTTCAGGGATTTTCCCGAAACTTTCCGTTATGGAGAATATGACGGTCGCTAAACAGACGATGGATCGTTCGGTTTATAAGCGAGGTTTTTTTCTGGACGATAACTTGCGTAAAAAAGACGCGCGGCAATTTGTCGAAGCGTTCGCGATTAAAACGCCGTCTTTATCCACATTGGTTCAAAACCTTTCCGGCGGCAATCAGCAGAAAGTTCTGTTGGGGCGTTGGATGTTGACGGAACCGGAGATTTTGATTTTGGATGAACCGACACGTGGAATCGACGTCGGCGCGAAATACGAGATTTACTGCCTGATGGAGCGAATGGCCGCGGACGGGAAGGCGATTCTGATGATTAGCTCGGAAATGCCCGAGCTGCTCGGATTGTCAGATCGGATCGCGGTGATGTGCGAAGGGCGTTTATCCGGGATTCTTGACGGCGCGACAGCGACGGATGAAGACGTTATGCGTCTCGCAAGCTCTTATAAAACGACAATTGAAACAGGTGCAGCATGAAGCAAGCTCAATCAAATAAAATTCAAACGATTCTGGAAGATTACGCGCTGTATATTATTATGTTTCTGATGGTGATCGTGATCGGGATTCTATCGCCGCGGTTCTTTTCGTTTCGCGTCCTGAGAGATATCATGATTCAAAGTTCAACGCGTATTATTGTCGCGATGGGCTGCATGTTTATTATCGTATCCGGTGCGGCGGATCTTTCCGGTGGGCGGACGGTCGGTTTAGCGGCGGTTGTCGCCGGCTCCTTAGCGCAGCAATCTGATTATTATATTAAGTTCTGGCCAAACTTGCCCGAATTGCCGATAATTGTTCCGGTTCTCGCCGCCGTTCTGGTCGGGTTGACGATTGGGATAGCGAACGGCTTCGTTGTCGCCAGGTTGAAAGTTCCGTCGTTTTTAGCGACGTTGAGTTTAATGATGATCGCGTATGGAACGAACCTTTTGTATTCGAATAAGCCGCCGAATAACTCACAGCCGTTAGGCGGTTTTCTCAAGTCGTTCTCAAAACTGGGCACTGGGAGCTTTCTGGAAATTCCGTTTATTATCTATATCGCTGTCGCGGTCATGATCGCGGTTCACGTGCTGATGACGAAATCGGTTTTAGGTCGGGAAATCTTTGCCGCGGGAAGCAATCCTGAAGCGGCGCGCGTTTCCGGGATTAACGTTTTCAAAATTCAAATGGCGACGTTCGCGATCGCGGGCGCTTGCTACGGATTGGCGGGGAGCCTGGAAACGGCGCGGACCGGTTCGGCGACGAGCTTGTACGGAAACGGTTACGAGATGGACGCGATTGCTTCCTGTATTGTCGGCGGCTGTT
Source organism: Flexilinea sp. (assembly GCA_034430295.1). GTDB lineage: Bacteria > Chloroflexota > Anaerolineae > Anaerolineales > Anaerolineaceae > Flexilinea. Next base: position 47,250 of record DAOUFC010000009.1, on the reverse strand, counting down.
CGATGACCGGCGGAGTTGGGACAGTTTTCGGCGTTTTCTTCGGCGTATTGATTTTCAACGTTATCAACTACGGATTGACGTTTATCGGCTTAAGTTCTTATTGGCAATGGATCGTTAAGGGGCTAATTATCATTATCGCGGTTAGCATGGACATGAAAAAACATACGAAGAATAACTAAAAGATAGCGGAGATTTCCATGATGGATTATCAAGCTTGCCTAAATGTATTGCGCAATAGGCTGCGGATTGAAAAAATGGACGGCTTGGAAATTCGCGTTAAGCCGGTTCCTGAAACGGATCGGAGCGGCGTTCCCGACCCTCGGGAAATCGCTTGGATGCGGAAGATGAAGAAAAGTCTCGGGAAGGAATACGCGGTTCAGGATCTAACGCGGCTGACGCGGGAAGATATCCAGGGATTGCGCAGTGCGATGGGCTGCGAAAACGCGGACCTAAGCCGTGGCGTTACGACCTCGCACAAAGTTATTTACGCTAAAACCGGGAATATTCCGATTTGGATTTATACGCCGTCCGGTTTGGGTCCGTTCCCGATCGTCGTTTATTTTCATGGCGGCGGCTTTTTCGGCGGGACGACGCGCGTTGTTGAAAATGCCTGCCGCTTATTAGCCGAACGCGCCGCTGCGGTCGTACTTTCGGTCGATTATGTCTTGGCGCCGGAATACCGCTTTCCGAAAGGCTTGCTGCAGTGCTGGGATGTCGTTCGCTGGGCGCAGGAAAACGCGCGGGAAATCCAAGGCGACGGAACGAAAATCGCCGTTTCGGGAGATTCCGCCGGCGGAAACCTTGCCGCGGCATGTTGCTTGTTGGATCGGAACCGAATCATCAAGCTGCAATTGCTGTTGTATCCGGCGGTTATCGCCGATTCATTGGTGGATTACGGCTGGACGCTCGACGCGTATGAGATGAACGCGGACGTTGACGATTTACTGATGATGATAAACGATATTAAAGATTCTGCGGGTCTTTTGGATTTCGTTTATCCCGAAACCGCTGCCGATCGGTTCAATCAATTGTTTTCGCCATATTTAGCGGCGGATTATCATGATTTTCCTGAAACGTTTATCGCCATCGCCGAATATGATTTCTTGCGGATTCAAGCGGAAAAATTCGCCGGAAAACTAATCCGGGCCGGCGTCCCGGTTCATTTTTACCGTTACGGCGGTATGGCGCACGCTTTTTTTGAACATACGGGCGAATTTCCTCAGGCGGAGGACTGTACTGATGAGATGGCGAAGCTGATTCGAGCTCTGTAAAGAGAGCCGGATCGGTAAATAGATAGCGGCTTGGAGAAATCTCCAAGCCGCCGGCGTTTTACTCTTTCTTAATTGGAACCCAAAGTTCCATCCGGTAATCGTCGCTGTACATATCCCCGTCCCGATATACTTCGAAATCCGGCGCGCCGGAATGGCGGCAGCCATGTTCCGGGAGGAACTCCTTCATGATAAAGGCCCAACCGGCATGAATACTATCGGGTATTTTTCCCGTCAGTTCGACGACGGCGTATTCGTTTTCCGGGATATTGACGACGGTTAATCCGAGCGCTTTCGCCGCCGCTTCGTCTTTGACGTCATATCCGGCGAAATAGTTGATCTTGTCGATCGTCTGAATATCGTGGCACATGCCGAAGCTCTGGCCGGAGCCGAGTTTTTCCAACGTTTCCGCCCCGGCGAGCTTGAAGAGCTTATCCCATACCGCCGGGCAATTCGCCGACGCGATTTCGTTTTCTCCGACTCCGGCGATCTTAAACGCCGCTTTGCGCTGAATCGTACCGTTCATTTCGTTCCCTCCGCTGATTGATAGATGCAATTTCAGTTTTGAATAGATTTTTCCTTGTTTACCGATTCGAATTTCGGAAGGCGTGATCCCGTGAACTGTTTTGAACGCGACCGTAAACGAATCGGCGGATTCGTAGCCGTATCGGATCGCCAAATCGATCACTTTCCGCTTTGACGAAAGAAGCTCGACGGCGGCCAGCGTCATTTTCCGGCGCCGGACGTATTCGCTTAGCGGTATTCCGGTCAGGATCGAAAAGATCCTGCTGAACATCGCAAGCGAGTAGCCGGAACGCCGGGCGATTTCTTTCCCGTTTATTTCGCCGCCCGTTTCCGCGTTGATTATTTCTTCGATATAGTCGATCGTTCGGTTGAACGCCTGGATCATGTTCATTGTGCCGCCTATCTTTTCTGTTCCTCCTTACGTTATTCAGTTTAGCGGATCAGAGCGATTCCTTCCCGAGAGGATTTGTGCTGATTTTGACGGATGTAAGCCGCGGAAAATTTATTTTATATTGCGCAGGCGATTGCCGCTGACGGCGCCGACGCCGATCGGAACGCCGTTTTCGTTCGTCAGGAATAAAACGCTCCCTTTCGCGCGTTTTAAGTCGGATCGGATTAGCTCCTGACCGCCCTGCCAGCGGCGGATTTCTTCCGGACTGAGGGTTATTTTCTCCGCGCTGATTTTGTCCCATGCGTACGTCGTCCAATCAAAGTCGGCGATCCATCCGTACGCATGTTTAAACGCGACGCGCATTCCGATCGATTTTGCCGGCAGTCCGCTGAATTCGCGGAGCGCGCGGTTGGGCAGCGCCCAAATTTCATGATCCCGGAGGAGAAGCGATCCGTCGCGTTCGGAAAGATCGGCGGCTGCGTCATAACCGAAGAGATCGCGTAGTCTCTCCGCTATTTCGGATTCCTCCGCGCCTGTCAGGCGGCGGTATCCGCTCTTTTCGAATGGTCGGAACGGCGGATCCGTCGTCGTTTCTGGTGCGAACGGCGCTGTTTTCGTAAACAGCGTGGCAAAAAATCCTGCCGTTTCGTAGCGGTTCGGCCAAAGGCGAACGCTGCGTTCGGTTCGCGGGTCGAGCGTCTTTCCGTCGAACGCGCTGATCCCCGGCGCGGGGAATGGGAGCCGTTCGCGGACTTCGCCGACGTCGATCGCGCTTCCGAAACGTTTTAGAGCTCCGTCGACGACCGCTTCGTCTTCCAGCGGCGACAAGGTGCAGGTTGAATAAACCAGCTGTCCGCCCGGTTTAAGCGCCGTCAGCGCCGCTGCCAGCAGCCGCGATTGACGCTGAGCGAGGGCTGTCTCTTCGCGTTCGCTGATCGGGCGCATCGGATGCGAATCGATTGAGACCAGGCTTTGCATGCTGCATGGCGCGTCGAGGAGGATAAAATCGAATTGATTCGCGAACCAGCTTCCGACCGATTCGCCGGGAAAATTCGTAACGACCTGATTTAAAGCGCCGTAGTTTTTCAATACTTTCCGCAGCGCGGGAATCCGCCCGGCCCCGGCGTCGTTCGCCAGGATCAGTCCGCGATCGTCGGACGCGCTGACGAGATGCGTCGTTTTCCCGCCGGGCGAAGCCGCCAGGTCAAGGATCAGCGGCCTATCCGCGAAGACCGCTGGGTCGGCGATGGAAACCGGGATCATCGACGCGCTGTCCTGGATGTAATACGCTCCGGCGGAATGTTCCGCGGTGGCTCCGGGCGCGACCGGAGCGCGCGTTAGCCGGTATCCCTCGGCGCAAAACGCAACCGGGCTGGTCTCCCAACCGTACCGTTCGGATAAATCCGTAATGGATCCGAAAGCGCGCTTCGACGGATTGAGCCGGATCGCCGGAGGAAGCGGCCTGTTCAGCCGTTCACGGACGGCCGCCCGTTCAGCTTCGGGAATCAGCGGTTCAAATCGTTCCATCATCTGGTCCGTCAACCGGCTGATCACGTTATCGCTCGTATTTCGCTCGTTCGTTTTCTTTTTTGCCATGCGCTTGCACTGTTGGTCGCTTAACGTTTCAGGACGAAAACGATCTCGTTCGGATAGACCTGTTTTACCGTTTCCCAACTCGAAGCGGCGAGAATGGATTCGTATTCGGCGATAAAATCCCGCGAATCGCCGGTCTTCGCCGGCTTCGCCGTTTTAAAAGAAACGATGGCGTTCGGGCTTCGGATCGCGTCAAATAATCGGCGGGCGGCGCCTTTTTCGACGCGGTCAAGCAATGGAAGCGTCTTTTGAACGAGCGTCAAATCGGCTTCGATATCGGGGATTCCGTTGAGGAGGTTTGATTGAATTGCGATACCGGAAATCCCTGCCAACCGGAAAAAATCGTTTATGAAATCGACTAAATCCAAGGATAGGTCGACGGCGGTATAGTGAATCTGAGGCGAAACAGGCATGAAGGTTATCGCGACCGGATTTAATCCGCAGCCCAGATCCAGGATCGAACCGACCGGCGGCAGCAAGCCGAAGATTTCTTTGTAGTAACGGCGGATAAATGGAATCCGTTCCTTGGACGCTTCATGGCGGCGGAGGAGATCGGCGGCAAACAGCTCGTAATCCTCGGCTGTCAGTCCATGATCCGGCGAATCGTCGAGTTCGGCGATCATCTCGCGGTACGAGCCCTCCGCGGCGCGGAATCGGTTCGTTACGTCCTGGATCACCATTTTAATTGAACTCAGGATTTCTTTTTCATCTGAAGCAAGCGCGAGCGTCTGGCGGACGAGCTGTTCGATGAACGATTCGTCCAGTTCGCGAAAGTTTTTCATCGTTTTAATTCGTTCGATCCAATCGGTTATGTTGCAAGTTGTTTCCATTCTATCCTGCCGTTTAAAAATCTGCGGCAGCGGAAAATAAATCCGCTTGCCGCCGCTTAATCGAAAAAATCCCGCGCTGGACGGGCGTTCTTAGAAAGTTAAAGCCGGACGTAAATTGCGACGCCGATCCGACCGCGGTTAACGAAATCGTACGGTCAGGATCAGCCGGTTCTGAGGGAGGTTTTGCGTCGGTGTTTTCCATGCGATGCCGAGTCGTTATACCTTTAGAGATTACGGGATTGTCAGCGTCATTCCGGGCGCGACCTGATCCGCGGAATTCAGCCCATTTTGAATCGCGATCGCTTCGGGCGAAACGTCGCCGTAAATGCAGGCGATACTGTACAGGGTTTCGCCCGCGACGACGGAATGCTGCGCCGGATGGGGAGCGGTCGCGCGTTCGCCGTAACGATCGCTGAGCCATTCGCTGTTTTGCGGGAGGATCAGGTTTTTCCCCGCGCCGATAAGAGCCTCGTTCTCAAACGAAATGCCGTTGATCGAGTACAGCTTGATCCAATCCAAATTATAACGCCGAGCGATACATTTTGGCGTTTCGCCCGGCTGAAGCGTATAGAATCCCGGATTCGGGGCGTTCCCCGGAAGCAGACCGATCGCGGCGGTTGGCTCAATCGGGATCGATCCGTCGTCCGCTATGGCGCTGGCGTTTATAATTGGCGCTTCCTCGTTCATCGAACCGTTCTGACCGACGCCGACGTTATAGCGGATCCAAACTTCTTTTGTCGCCTCGAACGCGACGAGCCGTTCCGTATTGGGCGTCGCTTTCGATAAGGATTGGATCGGATCGGGCGTCTTATTCAGCCCGCAGCCGCTCAGGATCAGGACGATCAGGGCCGCGGCGTAAAGTCGGAAAATCGTTCGGTTCATCGTTCTCTCATATCTATGCGATTACGGAGGCGCCGTCGCGCGCGACTTTCAAATTGAATTGGTCGCAGTCGATTCCCGCCGCTAAACAGGTATCCGCCATCGCGGTTAAAATTCCGTCGGCCGGCTTCATGCTGAACGCGACGAGCGCCGGGCCGGATCCGGAAACCGCGACGCCGGCAGCTCCGGCTCCGATCGCGGCGTCTAAGATTTCGCGTCCGCCGGGGATCAGCGGCAAGCGATATTCCTGATGAAGACGGTCTTGCATCGCGAAGCCAAGCGTATTTTCGTCCCCGCCGCAGAGCGCGGATAGCAGGAAGGCGATACGCTGAATATTAAATACCGCGTCCTCCATTGCGACCGTTTTCGGTAAGGCGCGGCGCGCGTCCTCGGTAAAAATCGTAACATGCGGCCTGATTACCGCGACGTTCCAATCGTCGACCGAATACGACGCGATCAGAGCTCCTTCTTCGCGCTCTCCCATTGCACCGACGGTCAATCCGCCCAACAGCGCGGCGGCGATATTATCCGGATGCCCTTCGATCCGCGAACCGAGATCGACCAGTTCCGCCGCGTCTATTCCGAGATCAAGCGCTTCGTTCGCGGCGACCAATCCGCAGGCAATCGCCGCCGCGCTTGATCCAAGCCCCGATCCGAACGGTATCCGATTCCGGCAGCGCAGCCGAAACGCGCGCGGCGTTTCGGCACCCGACTCTCGGCAGAGTTCCTTGAACGCCGTCAGGATCAGGTTCGTTCCCGGGCGCGAATCGAGTCCCGCGCCGAAGCCTTCGGCGCTGATCGTCGTCCGTTCGCAGTCGAACGAAAAATCGACTTCGCTCCAAAGATTAAACGCCAATCCGAACGCGTCAAAACCGGGGCCAAGGTTGGCGGTCGTCGCGGGAGCGCGAACGGTAAAATCACGCAGCGCCATCGGTTATAGGCCTTTCATAATGAATTGGTAAATCTGATCAAAATTAACAGGCATCCGGATCGGCGCCGGCGAATTTTTGGTGATAATATCGGGGTCTTTCATGCCGTGTCCGGTGCAGATCAGGACGACGCGTTTCCCGGCCGGGCTGATCGTTCCGGTTTCGACTTGCGCCTTGAAACCGGCTAATCCGGCGGCGGAGGCGGGTTCGACCCAAATTCCGACGCTGGTCAGCATCTTTTGGGCGGCGAGGATCTCGTCGTCGCTGACGGCGATAATTTTTCCTCCCGACTCCTCCGCAGCGGCGAGCGCCTGCTCTCCGCGAGCGGGGTTCCCGATCCGGATCGCGGTTGCGACCGTTTCCGGCTGATCGACGACATGCCCCAGGACGAGCGGCGCGGCGCCGGCGGCCTGAACACCGAGAATTTTCGGGAGTCCGCTGCCGTTGACGTCGTTATATTGGCGGAAGCCCGCCCAATAGGACGTAATATTTCCGGCGTTCCCGACCGGAAGGCAAAGAAGGTCGGGCGCGCTCCCCAACGCGTCGCAAATCTCGAACGCGCCGGATTTCTGGCCTTCGATTCGGTACGGGTTCAGCGAGTTGACGAGTTCGATATCGCTTTTCTGGCTGATTTCGACGACGAACGAGAGCGCGTCGTCAAATGAGCCGGGAATTTGGATAATCTCCGCGCCGTAAGCTATCGCGCCGGCGAGTTTTCCGGCCGCGACTTTGCCGTCGGGGATCATGACGATCGCGCGCAGCCCGGCGCGGTTCGCGTAAGCGGCGGCCGACGCGGAGGTATTCCCGGTCGAGGCGCAGATGACCGTCTTTTTCCCGCGCGCCTTCGCCATCGTCAGCGCGGCGGTCATGCCCCGGTCCTTGAATGATCCGGTTGGGTTCATGCCGTCGAATTTGACGAAAAGTTCGAATCCGCCGCCGAGACGGGCGGCGAGTTCCGGAACCGGGATAAGCGGCGTATCGCCTTCCAGTAAGGTTACCGGTTCAATTTCGGTCGGAAGATCTAAGTAGTTTCGATAGCGATGAATAATTCCTCGGTAGGTCATGATCCAATACTCCAAGTTTTCACAAGTTTAAAAACGTAAATCTTCGGGATTCACGCATTTTAATTTAAGTCTATTCTACTCGAAAAATATCCGGAGCATGCTTTGATCTGTTGAAGCGGGATGACGCGCCGTCAGGCCGACTCGTTCCGAGCGTTTTCATCCCGCGTATTCGAAAATATCCGCGATAAGTCTTGAAAAAACGGCCGCGTTTCTCCGTTGGGCATGTTACCCGTGCGGATTTTTCAGGGCCTTTGAAATCCTTATACTGTCTTGCGGTCATGGCGTTCCGGACTTTCGATATTTCATTATTTTATTCGTCCAAATTGTATACTCCCCGCATTCCGTTACGCCGCGATCCTGCTGAACGTCCGTCAGTTCTTTGCCGGGTTCGAATCGCTTGGATACGGCGTGATTGACTTGTTCCCGCAACAACCCTTATTGAGAAGTCTTCCCCCGTAACGCTCCGCTGACCGTCAGCTTCGGATCGAAGCGTTCTTTTTTTTGCTTTGGCTAAGCGTATTTTAAACGGCTCACCTTTGCGCCATGATTTTCGGACTATCCGCTTGCTTTCGGTCATTAGCCGGACGCTTTCTTTCAGCGGACCCGAACGAAAAGGGTATGATTGAATCGGCGGCGGGAAAAACCGCCGCGATCAACCGAAAAGGGAAAGATAATCATGCTGACCGGGGAAAACGTAATTTGGATGAACGGCGCGTTCGTTCCCGCGAACGAGGCGACCGTTCCATTTTTGAATAATACGCTGCATTACGGGATCGGATTTTTTGAGGGTATCCGCAGCTATCAAACGGATCGCGGCGCAGCCGTCTTTCGTCTTCGCGACCATACGCACCGTCTTTTCGAGAGTATCAAGATCGGCGGAACGGTCGGGTTGAAATACAGCGAAGAAGAAATATTCGCGGCGACGAAGGAAACGGTTCGCCGCAACGGATTAGGGGACGCCTATATTCGGCCGTTGGCTTACTTTCAAGGCAGGAATCTCGGCATGAGCATTACCGACGGAGAGCTGTTGATCGGGATCGCCGCCTGGCATTGGCCGTCCCTGTATACGGAAGAAGCGATCCGCCGCGGCCTTTCGGTCTGCGTCTCGTCGTTTACGCGCATGTCGCAGAACGCTTTCCTTTTGAAAGCGAAGGCATGCGGAAATTATGTTAACTCGCTTTACGCTCATCATGAAGCAATTCAGAACGGATACGACGAGACAGTTCTGCTGGATGCGGCGGGGAACGTCGCCGAATGTTCCGGGGAGAATATTTTCATGGTCAGGCGCGGAAAGCTTTATACGCCGCCGTTGGCGACCGTTTTAGACGGGATTACGCGCGACAGCCTGATCACGATTGCGCGCGACCGCGGTTACGATGTGATCGAGGCGCCGATTGCGCGCGATATGCTGTATACGGCGGACGAGGTCTTCCTTACCGGGTCGGCCGCGGAAGTCAACGCGATTGCGTCGCTCGATCGCCGGCCGATCGGGTGCGGCGAAATGGGTCCGGTCACGGCGGAGCTGCGCGATGAATTTCTGAAAACCGTGCGCGGAATTGGGAAACGTTCGCCCGAATGGTGCGATTACGTTGAGGAATGAACCGGCTTTGAGCGAATAAAAAGCGGACGAATACAATAAAGCGTCCGCTTCGTTCTTCCTCGTTCACGTCCGATAGAATTATTTGGCGTAACCCGCTTGAGGAACCGGATCCGTCGTCAGGATCATCCCGGCGGCCATATTTTCATACAGCGTCATCATCAGGTTCTTTTTCCCTTCGAAGAATGTCCCGCCCTGATTCCCCGTGATAATATCGAACGGCGGATAGATCACGTTCGGCGCATGCCCGGAGGCAATTTCGCCAAGCGCTACTGTCAGCGTTTTATCTAAATTGATTCGGATACCCCCGATCCAATTCCCGTCCCAGTTTTCCGGTTTTTCGCCGATCGTTAGAACGCTGTATCCGAGGCCGCTGGCGGCGTCCAACAGCTCCTGCGACATCGCAGCTTCGGAGACGAAGACCGTTTGAATCGGTCCGGAAGATAATTCGTTCAGCTTGGCGATCCAATCGGCGGAGGAAGAAGCGCGAGGGAGCGATAAGGTCAGCGGGTAAACGGTATAAGGCGCGGCGATCGCTTTACATGGGCCGCAGAAATAGCGCATCCCGTTCCGGAAAATTTCGGCGCTTGATTCTCCTAAAAGCGGATCGTCGGCCGGGAGGAGCGCACCGCCGCGCCAGTCGCGCGCTGCCAGCGCGACAGCGTAACCGGCCAGGAACGTTTCGAAGCGCGGATCGTAACGGATTGAATAGATATTTGCGGCGCTGACCGACGGCTTTCCTAACAGGACAAAACTGGTTTCCGGGTTCGCGGCGGCTAAATCGGTTAAATTAAGCGGTTCGATCGCAAAAAATACGATTTCAGCGTCGCTCGGAAGCGCGGTTCCGGAAAGTTCCCCGCTTTCATGCAGATGAAGCGGGAAATCCGGCCCGTTAAAAATATCGCGGAGCCGCCCTAAGAGCGTCTCGTCGACCTGACTCGTGACGAACGTCATCTCTCTTTTGAGCGGAACTTCGGTCGGCGTCGGCTCAGGCGGAAGCGCAGCGGCTGTAGCTTCCGCGGCGAGGTATTCGGCGGTAACGGTTTGAAGAGCTAATTCGGCCGGCTCCGGCGGCTGAGGCGTGTTACAGGATGATAATATAAACAGCCCGAACAGCATCCATCCGACGATTCCGGAGCGAGCCGTTCTGCGGTTGAGTTGTCCTGCGCGTCTGTTTTCCATGCAAAATAGTTCCTTAATAAATCAAATTCTTGAAGCTAAGTTAACACGTTCACACCGCCGTTGTCGCTTGACGGCCGCCCGTATTTATCTTGTATTATAATTTAGCGGTGGAAAAATTTAACCGTTCCGAAATGATGGGAATACAAACGACCGTCCGCGGGATGTGTCTTTCGGGTTTTTATTGCGGAGGAGATGGGTTTGAACGAGACTGAATTCGATTCGAAGGCGCGGGAACGTTACCGCCGCAGGGGCGTTTTCGGGAATCCGGACACACCGAGAAAAGTCTATTTAAACGAATTGTCGCATCGGCTGACGCCGTCTGTCGGGGATTTTGTTTTGATCTTGATTTGCGGTCTGATGACGGGGTGCGCCGTTTGGTTTGACCTGCCGGCGCTGCTGGTTCCGGTATTTGCCGTATTTCCGTTTTTAGGGACTTTTTTCGGCTCTTTGCTTGGGCTTACGACCGGATCGTTCCGCTTCGCAGGACGGTCGTTCGCGAATTTCCTGGTTTTAATGATCCTGTTTTTCTCGGGATCTCTGCTCGTCGGTTTCGTATCGCGCAGAATCGTTCCGACGACGTCTCTGACATTCTATCGAGCCGAAACGCCGTCGACTTTGCTGATGTTGGCGTGCGGGTTCTGTATTTTTTTTGCGATTACCCGTTTTGTCGTGCGGATGGATCGCGTTCCGGAGGCGCTGACGACGGCGGCGGTTACCTCCGTCTGGCTTCCGCTCGGAATTTCCGGCTTTTTGATCGGGTCCGGTTTGGACGGCGGTGCTGCGGCGCTGCGAACAGCGCTGTTGGGTCTGGCCGTTAATCTGTTCGTTTCGTTGATCGCTTTATATGTCCTGCGGCTGTTTACGGCCAGGGCGGCGGCGTTTGCCGTTTCGGCCGCCCTGTTTGTCTTGACGTTGGGTTGGACGTTTTCATGGCGATCTGTAATTATCGCCGACGCGGGAGAAACGCTCTCCCGAATTCGATCCCGGTTCGAAATGCCGCCGAGTATTGCGACGTTGGCGGCGCCGGATTTCGGCGAAACCGCCCTGAATCAGTTGTCTGCGAATGTCGGCCCCGCGATGCTGCCCGGCGTCGCTTCGGATTTGGCGGTCGAAGCGACGGTGACTGAGGTCCGTCCGACGCTGGCGCCGCCGGAGGCGACGGTTGACGACGCCGCTTCAGTCTTGACGGTCGTCAGCGTCAAAGAAAAATTTGGGATTAATATGGCCGGCGGCGGTTCGACGCCGGAAGCTCCGTCAAGCGTTTCGGAATCGCTTCCGAGCGATATCCCACCGACGTTGACGGCGACCGTTCGTCCGAGCGATACCGCGACGTCTGTCCCGACGGCGACGGTAACGCAGGCTCCGACGGCAACGGTGACAGGAACGGATACTCTTGTCCCGACGAAAGCTTTCGTTCCGACAATTACGACAACAATGACGCGGACGCTCCGGCCGACGAGTACGGCGACGGTAACGTTTACCGCTGCGCCGCCGGTGAATTACGCGATTGTCAACGTGGAAAACGATGTCGGCGTCCTTGTTCGGCTCAGCCCGGAGTTCAATGCTGTCGTCATGAAATCGGTCATGAACGGTTCGCTGTTAGAGATCATGGACGAAGAACGGACGCTTCCGTACCAGAATTACACGTGGGTCAAAGTTCGGACGAGCGACGGATATGTCGGATGGGTTGGAAAAGAGGGCCTGATTTTTGACGAAGGTTTGACGCCGTTGAACGAGCCGACCGGAACGCCGACGGTTTTGCCGACTGTGGTTTCGATGAATGTTCCGCCTGCGATTCCGACCGTCAATATTATGACGTTTACGCCTAGCGGCCTCGAACCGCCGGGTGCTGACGAAGTCGCGGTCGTTCGGGCCGATAACGATGTCGGGCTGTTGGTTCATGTCAGCCCAGGACAGTCCGCCCAGGTGATGAAATCGGTATTGAACGGCTCGCGTTTAGAGCTCGTCGGCGAGGAGCGGAGGATCGGCCCGGACGAAACGCTTTGGGTTCGGGTCCGGACCGATGACGGGTATGTCGGCTGGGCGCGGCGATCGTTTCTTCTCCTTCCCGGCGAGACGGCTCCCGCGAATCCGACGGAAGAGCCAGCTCCCGCGACCGTTCCCTCCCTGATCCCAACACAACCGGCGCCTGAAAACTTCGCCGTCGTCCAAGCCGAAAACGGGGTCGGGGAGGTTCTTCGTTTAAAACCCGATTGGAATTCGGTCGTTATGAAGGCGATTTTCAATGGGGCTCAGTTGATATTGACCGGGGATGAGCGGACGACTTCCGATAAGACAAATTGGGTCGAAGTCCGAACCGAATCGGGGCATGTCGGATGGGTCAATCGAAAATCGTTATTCATCTCGGATTCCCCCCAAGCGGTTCTTCCAACGGCGACGACGATTCCGCTTGAAAAATTCGCGGTCGTAAACGCTAACGACGCGTTCGGGACCGCCGTCTTCGAGAGTCCTAGCTGGAACGCGACGATTATGATGTCCGTGAGAAACGGATTGCCGCTTGAACTGACCGGTGAGGAGCGGATTTCGGCGTACGACCGGTCCGCATGGGTTCAGGTCCGAACGGATTCGGGACATATCGGTTGGGTCAATAAGGCGACGCTTCGAATTACGAGTTCGCCGGTCGCTTCCGTGCCGACGCCGACGTTTGAGCCGTCCGACGATTACGCCGTAGTGCGCGGAAACGACGATTATGGCGTCGCGATTCTCGAAAGCCCGAATTGGAACGCGACAATCATGAAGTCGATCCGTAATGGCGAACGTTTAGAATTAACCGGCGAGGAACGGATTTCCGGTTCCGACCGCTCGATCTGGGTCCAGGTCCGTCTTGACAGCGGGCATGTCGGTTGGGTGCGGAAGGCTTTGCTGCTGATGCCGAGCGTATCGGAAGAAGAGATTCTGGCGATGACGCGGACGGTTGAGCGCGAGCTGGCGAGCCGAACCGATTATTATGCCGTTGTCCGTGCTGAAGACGATATCGGCGCTGTTATTCGTCAGAGCCCGGAATGGAATTCGTCGATCATGATGTCGGTTTTGAACGGTTCAAAATTGGACCTGACCGGCAGGGAACAGAAAGGCGGTCCTGGAAAAACTTCATGGATCCAGGTTCGAACCGACGACGGTTATGTCGGCTGGGTTGAGCGCGCCCGTCTTTTCTTCCCGAATGAACCGACGGCGACGCCCGTTCCGACGTATCATCCGGTCGTCAAAGTTACGACCGGCCCGATGATCCATTATGCTGTGGTCTTCGCTCAGAATGAAGCCGGCGTCGCGGTTCATCTCAATCCTGAATTTGATTCCGAAGTCCATCGCGCCGTACTGAACGGTTCGCTGATCGAACTGATGGAGGAAGATGATGCTGATACGAAAGCGGATCTGACGGCCTGGGTTAAGGTTCGAACAAACGACGGGTATGTCGGTTGGGTTGGCCGGGAAAACCTGATCTACCCTGAAAAATAAGTGCTCGTGAACCTATTTAAAAAACCGGAAGATTGACCCTTGACCATGAACAACTGTTCTGATATATTTGATTCAAGAAAAGGAATCAACGCTGAGTGTGCGAACGGATAAACGGGAGGACAAAATGGCAAGACCAAGTAAATTAATGAGCGACCGACATCGCAGCATCATGGAATTTCTCGAGGAATATCAGAACGAGAATCAGTATTCGCCGTCAATTCGCGAAATCGGCAATCATATTAACGTTAACTCGACCTCGTTGGTTGATTATTACCTGCGCCAACTGATTAATATGGGTTATTTAGAACGCGACAGCCGGATTTCACGGTCTATCCGTATCGTCAAGCCTTATCGGGAAGAAGGCAGTCCGCGGCCCGCTTTTTCATACGCGAAACAGGAAGTCCTGAAATTCCCGATTTTGGGAAGAATCGTCGCCAGCGCGCCGATTCCGGTACCCGGTTCGGATTTAGCCTATTTCGACGAGGAATCGTATATCGAAGTGCCGCGGCGCATGATTCCGTCGAAAGAAAAAGAAAGCGAACTTTTTGTGCTTGAGGTTTCCGGCGATTCGATGGTTGATGCGATGATCAACGATGGCGATAAGGTTATTTTCCGTCATACAAATAAGGCGAACAACGGCGACATGGTCGCGGTATGGCTGACGCGCAACGACGAGACGACGCTCAAGTATTATTATCGGGAAGCCGGGCGGATCCGTCTTCAGCCGGCGAATCCGACGATGGGTCCGATTTATATTGACGATCCGGAACAGGTTCAAATCATGGGTAAAGTCGTCATGGTTATTCGCAGCGTCTGACCGGCATGAGGCAAGCGCTTCTCAAACGACACCTTTTTATCGTCTCGTCATTGTATCCGCCTCATTTAGGCGGCGTCGAACGTTATACGGCTTCTTTAGCGCGGATATTAAGCGCTCGCTACCGGGTCGATGTTTTCTGCATGAATACTGAGAACGAAGCGGACATCGTCGAAACTGACGGCGTAACCGTTCATTATTTACCCTGTCTGCCGTTATTTTCGGGACGGTTGCCGCTGCCGAAAATTGCCGCGCTGCGCCGGTTTTTAAGGCTTTGCGCGGAGCTTGACCCTGACGCGGCGCTGATCCAGACGCGTCTTTATCCGTTTAACGCGTTCGCCGTCCGTGAATTGGCGAAACGCGGAGTCCCGACCCTAACGGTTGAGCATGGAACCGGGTATATCGATTTTGGGGGACGTTTTTTCAACGCGGCGTGGCGCGGCTACGAACAGTGCCTAAGCGGTTTTTTCCGTCGCGCGCAATCCGAATTTTATGCGGTCTCAGCGGCCGGGCTGCGCTGGCTGCGTGCGCTCGGCTTTGCCGGACGCGGCGTTCTCCCGAACGGCGTCGATCCGGCCGATTTCGCTTTTCAGCGCGGTTCGAGCCGATCTGAATTCGGCGTCGGTCCCGGCGATTTCTTAATCGTTTTTGCTGGTCGGCTTCTTCCTGAAAAAGGCGTTCTCGATTTGGCCGAGGCCGTCCGCGCAATGAACTGCGCGCCGGTTAAACTGATTTATGCCGGATCGGGGGATGCGGCGGTTGAAGAACGGTTGCGATCGCTTCCGGAGACAGCGTTTGTCGGCAGATTGGCGCATGAACGTTGGCTGCGGCTGCTGGCGGATTGCGATGTGTTATGCCTCCCGACGCGTTATCCAGAAGGTCTCCCGACGGTCATATTGGAAGCCGGCTATTTGGCTGTTCCGGTCGTTGCCTCGGACGCTGGCGGAATTGTTGAGGTGGTGCGCGACAGCGAATCCGGCCGGATTGTGGAATCGGGCGACGTTGCGGCGCTTGCGCGGGCGTTGACGGAGTTGCGCGCGGATGAGACCGGACGGCGGAGTTTGGGAGAGCGTTTGAAGGGGACCGTTCAGGAAGGCTATACCTGGGATCGGATTGGCGCGAAAGTCGCGGAAGCGATTGAACGCGCGATTGCCAGATCCGGGCGTTCAATCCGCTAAGCGCGCGCTTCGAATTAACGACTTTACGGATGGTCCTCTTTTTCAGCGTTGAAAACGTATTCCCCGACGGGTCGTTTATTCAGTTTTTGAATTGGGAGCCGAATTGTGAAAACGGTTCGGACGCCGGGATCGCTTTCTACCGAAATTTGGCCTTGGTGGGCGTCGATAATATCGCGCGTAATCGTTAATCCAACGCCCATGCCCTGAACATAACGTCTTTTGTTAGAGCCGCGGTAAAAAGCCTGGAAAATATGCGGCATGTCTTCCGGCTGAATCCCTACGCCGTGATCAGTTACCGAAATTTCGAGCGTATCCGCGGTGGCGCTCGCTTTGAGCTGAATCGGCTTGCCGGGGGAAGAGTATTTGATTGCGTTGTTGAGCAAATTGCCCAGTGCCTGATGCATACGCCGGTCGTCCATATGAAGCGTCGGCAGGTCGTCGGCGATTTCATAGCTGAAGTCGAGGTTTTTACTGCGCATGAATTCTGCCCAGTAGGTTACCAGTTCGCTCAGCCAATCGCTGACGGCGATTTTCCGGATCAGGTAAATATGGGTTGGATCGCCGCTTCCGCGGAGGAGCGCCAAGTCGTTGACGAGAAGTTCGAGCCGGCGAATTTCGTTTTTCATCCCTTTGAGCAGATCGCCGCTCAGGCGTTCGTCTTTCGACGCACCGTGCAGCAGCGCGTCGGTTGCGCTGGAAAGGCCGCCCAACGGCCTTCCCAGTTCATGCCCGAGATAGGAAAGGAGCTTTTTCCGGCTCTGTTCGGAATCGTAAAGTTTGTTTGAGAGCGTATTGAATGCGTCTGATAAACGGCTGAGTTCAGGAGGACCGGATACCGGGAGCGGTTGGTTCCGAACGCCGGTTGAAAGGTCGTAAATCGCGTCGGTCGTCTGCGATAAACGATGTTCGATTCCGCGCGACGTAAAGAGAGCGGCGATGACGGCTAAAAACGCCCCGAGAAGCAGGATAATCATGATCCGGATTTTCAGCCCGTTAAGCATCCCGTCGAAATGATCCGACGGAATTCGTAAGCGGACCATTCCTAGCGGTACGTTATCGTTGCTGAATACCGGAATAACCATTTCGATATCGCTCTGTTTCAACGGGCTGATCGCGCTTGAACGGATCCGCTGTCCGAGGGCATCGCGGATGGTCGTGATTTCCGCCCTGGGAAATTGAAGCGGCCGCAGCCAGAATTCGTTGTCGCTTCCAGCCAGGAAGCGGAAATTCCGATCGAAAAGGATAATCCCGGAGATCAGCTCCGAACGGATATCTTCGATCATTTTTTCGGCGGCGACGGGGTTATCCCAGACTTCCGGATTTGAAACGGTGTACTGGCGGATCATATCCGATTCCTTGCTGATCAGTTGGCGCATGTCGTTGACAACGATCTGCATTTGCATCGCGTAATAGACCGAAATCGCGACGAGCGGGATCGTGATCAGGATCGGCAGGATATGGCTCAGGATAATTCGATATTTAAGCCGGATGAAGTTCATCCTGTCAGTCCAATTTCGAAACGAATTTGTAGCCGACGCTGCGTACGGTCAAGATCCGATCCGGGTGGTCGGGATCTTTTTCGATCTTTGAGCGAAGCCAGCGGATATGGACGTATAATACTTGCGGTTCCCCGGTATATTCCGCTCCCCAAACCCGTTTCAGCAGTGTATCGGTCCCGATAATCTGATCGGCGTTGAGCGCGAAGGCGGTCAGCAGATCGAATTCTTTCGGCGTCAGTTCCAACGCGCGTCCTTTGAGCATCGCGGTATGCTGGGCGAAGTCGATATGAAGGTCGCCGACGGTCAGCGACCCGCTCATCGGTTCGTTATTCGGCATCTCGTGACGGCGCAGCACCGCTTTAACCCGCGCCAGCAGCACGTCGAAATCGAACGGTTTGGTGATATAGTCGTCGGCCCCGGCGTTCAGCCCGGTAATCTGGTCGCTTCCCGACCGGCGCGCGGTCAGAAAAATGACCGGGATATTATGCGCGCGCTGTATTTCATAAATCGCATCCATGCCGTCCATTCCCGGCAAACCGATATCGAGCAGGATAATATCCGGCTTGTCGATTCGGATCATGGCGATCGCGTCTTCCGCGCTTTCGGCTGTGTTGGCGACGAAGCCGCTTTGTTCTAAGTTGAACGCCAGCGATCGCCGCAGCAGTACGTCGTCGTCTACGACTAAAATTTTATAGGACATGATTCCCCCTCTCTCGTATATTCCAAATCGGATTGAACGCTGTCCGTTCAATCGATTAGATTAAATATAATCCGAAAAGGGCGAATTGAAGCCTTTTTTCGGCCGAGTTCGCCGTTTTTCGGCTTAAAGTTTGCTTTATTCCGTTAAAATGATGGGGGAGGAAACGGATCAATGATGAACAAAGCTTCGCATCGCAGCAACAGGCCCGGAACGGAACCGGCGGACGGCTCCGGCGGGCAGTCCCGGCGTCCGCGGATCCTCCTTTTCGGTTCGCAGATAACGACCGGCGGCGCCCAACGCGTCCTCCTGGATCAGGCGGTCTGGTTTTACGATCGCGGCTATCCGGTTCAGGCCGTTTTTTACTATGATAAGGATGGTTTGGCGGATGACTGGCGCGCGCGCTATCCGTTCCCGATTTCGGTTCTCTCGGCTTATCGTCAGCGAGATCTTTTGAGAAACGTTTTGGGCTTACTTAATGCGATGATCCGGTTTAGACAACTGATCCGCACGTTCCGTCCCGAAGTTCTTGAAAGTTTTACGCATGACGCGAATCTCCTCGGGATGATCGCGGCCTGGGTTGCCGGCGTCCCGGTTCGGATTGCGACCCACCATGGACAATTCGCGCGCTTGGGGAGCACGGTTAAGGCGCTTCATCGCGGGATTGTCAATTCACGGTTGACGACGGCTTGCGTATGCGTGTCGGACCGGGCGCGGGCGCAGGCTTTGGACGAGGGAATCCGCGCAGAAAAAATTACCGTGATCGCGAACGGCGTTCGGCCGATTGAACGCGATTCGCTGACGCGGGAGAGAACGCGCGCCGCGTTGGGGATCGGCCCCGGCGAATCGCTGATCCTGACCGTCGGGCGGCTCGTTCCGGAAAAGGCGCAGGATGTCCTGATCAATGCCGTGGGCCGGCTCATGAAAGAGACGCGGCCGGTGAAACTGATGATCGCAGGAGAAGGACCTTGCCGTGCGACGCTGAGAGAGAGGATCGCTGCGCAGGGACTGACGGATCGCTGCGTCCTGCTGGGAAATCGAAATGACGTCGGCGCGTTGCTGAATGCGGCGGACATATTTGTCCTGAGTTCACGGACGGAAGGGATGCCGCTGGCGCTGATGGAAGCGATGTCGCTTGGGCTTCCGTCGATCGGGTCGGATCTGGAAGGGATTCGCGCGCTGGTAGGAAGCGACGGCGGCCGGCTTGTTCCGTCCGGCGACGCGGCGGAATTGAGCCGGGCGTTGGCGGCGCTGCTTGCCGATCCCGACGCGGCGGCGGAGATGGGGCGGCGCGGAGCCGACCGGATCCGAAACGAATTCAGCCTGGACGCTTCTCTGCGGAAGTATGCGGCGTTGTTTACCGCGTATTTGGAATAAACTTTGCTTTTTTTACGCTTTCGCGAGGCCGATCGCGTCGCGAACGTCGCGGATTGTGTCGTCTGCGATAAGGCTGGCCCGCCGCGCGCCGTCATGAAGAATTTCCCAAACCCGGGCGGGGTTCTTCGCCAGCTCGGCGCGACGTTCCCGCAGCGGCGCCAACGCGGCGTTGAGGTTTGCGGCCAGTTTTTTCTTGCAGTCGACGCAGCCGATTCCGGCGACGCGGCATTCCCGATCAATCTCGGCGCAGAGTTCGGGCGGCGAGAAAGTCTTATGGAACGCGTAAACGTTGCAAATATCGGGATTTCCCGGATCGGTCCGCATGACGCGGTTCGTATCGGTCACCATCGAACGGACGCGTTTTTCGGTCGTTTTTTCGTCCGCAGCGAGCTCAATATCGTTATCCAGGCTCTTGCTCATCTTGTTCACGCCGTCGGTGCCGATGATTTTCGGCGTGGCGGTGGCTTTCATCTGGGGCTCGATCAGGACTTTGGTCTGATAGCGGAAGTTGAACGAGCGGACGATCTCCCGCGCGAATTCGAGATGGGGCGCCTGGTCGATTCCGACCGGAACGAAATCGGCTTTAAAGAGGAGGATATCGGCGCTCATCAGAACGGGATAGCCGAGGAGGCCGTAATTGACATTCTGCGGATGCATCCGTACCTTTTCTTTAAAAGTCGGCAGATCGGTCAGTTTCCCGATCGCCACGACCATGGATAAATAAGTGTGCAGTTCCATGACCTGCGGGACGTTCGACTGGAGGAAAACGATCGACTTTTCCGGGTCGATCCCGGCGGCGAACCAATCGAGCGCCATCTCGAGACAGTTTTCTTTCAGCCCTTGGGTCGTTTCGATCGTTGTTAACGCGTGGACATCGGCGATCGCATAGATCGATCGGAAAGATTCCTGAAGCTTTACGTAATTTTGGATCGCGCCGAGGTAGTTTCCGATATGCTGCCGTCCTGTCGGGCGGGCGGCCGAATAGACGCGGGGAAGTCGTTTTGTTTCCATGAAAATTTCCGAATCCTTCTCGTTCTTAGCTTTAGAGTAGAATTAACATTATAGTATCGTCGCGGTGTATAAATATGAAAAAAACGCGTAATCCATTATCCAAGCGGCTGTTTGACCTGATCGCGACGGCGGTCGGGATGACCGTCGCCCTCCCCGTCATGTCGGTAACCGCGCTGCTGGTCTGGCTGAAGCTGGGGAGCCCGATCCTGTTCTGCCAGAAGCGCCCGGGGCTGGGCGGCGAGATTTTTACTCTTTGTAAGTTTCGTTCGATGCTGAACGCCGTCGGAGCGGACGGGAACCCGCTTCCGGACGAAAAACGGCTGACGACGTTCGGCGCGTGGCTGCGCTCGACCAGCTTGGATGAGCTGCCGGAGCTGTTCGCGGTATTGAGCGGAAAGATGAGCTTGGTCGGGCCGCGGCCGCTCCTCGTTCAGTATCTGGAACGCTACAGCCCGGAACAGATGCGCCGGCATGAGATGAAGCCGGGGATTACCGGCTGGGCGCAGGTTAACGGGCGCAACGCGCTGAGCTGGGAAGAGAAATTCGCGCTCGACGTCTGGTATGTCGACAACTGGTCGTTTTGGCTTGATATTCGGATTTTGTGGCTGACGGTCCGGCGCGTATTGCGCCGGGAGGGGATCAGCGGCGGCGGCGAAGCGACGATGCGCGAATTTATGGGAACCGATTGGGCGGATAAAAATAAAAATTTGAAGACCGATATTTGATTATTGTAAAGACGGCTGAACGTGCGTACGTTTCCTTCAGCCCGATAAACGATCGGGTCATTTTTACGAACAACTCTTATTTTTCGATTGACCTCGATGAAAGGCATATCGGAGCAGCGTATCATTTTTAATAAAACGAACTGAATTTTCCGCCGTTTCAGGCGATTCAAACTTAATCCGAATATATTCGGGGAATGAACTTGAATCCCGAATCGTCTATAAGACGATTTTAAGTTTTTAAGCTTATGACGGTAATGTCGCCGTATCCGTTCTCCATTGAAAGATCTGTTTGCTGCTTCTTTGATTCTGCTGCGCGCTAATGAACTGTTCTGAACCCCGGACGCATGAACGATCCGGAAATTCAAAGGACTGTTTATTCCGTAACCGTGTCCCGGCTGTTAAAACTTCGTTAGAAACTTTCTTAAACGATTGATTTTCCGCTTAAAAAAAGCTATACTACTTTTTATCGGGTTAGCACTCTTGTGCATTGAGTGCTAACGATGGGAAACGAACGATGAAAGAGAAGCTGACCGAACGCCAAAAAATGATCCTGAGCCTGGTCGTCCATGATTATATTCGGACGGCGACGCCGGTCGGGTCGAAAAAGCTGGTCGAACAGTTCCGTCTCGATATGAGTTCGGCGACGGTCCGCGCCGAGTTGGCGGTCTTGACCGATTTAGGTCTCTTGCAGCAGCCGCACACGTCGGGCGGACGCTACCCGACCGAAAACGGTTATCGGTACTTCGTCGGATCGCTGATGAAGCTTCAGGAGCTTCCTGAAGACAGGCGGCGCATGATCGAGCATCAGTTTTATCAGATGCAGTCCGATCAGGGCGTCGAGGGTTGGATGAAGCTGTCCGCGTCGATTCTGGCGTCGCTTTCGGGCGCGATTTCACTCGTTTCCGCCCCGTATTCGCGGTTTTTGGCGCTCAGGCATATCGCGCTGATCAGCCTGTCGGACCGTCAGGCGCTCCTGATCGTCGTTACGAACAGCGGTCAGGCGCAGCAGCGTTTCGTCGCGCTGGACGAGCCGATGACCCAGCCGCAGCTGACGGCGATCGAGAATGAGATGAACGCGCTTTTTGCCGAACTGAACTCGTTTCAGATCCGTGAGAAGCTGGCCGTTTCGGGCGCTTTCCGGCGCTCGGCGCTGAAATCGGAACTGACCGATCATGTCGTCGCGGCGATGAGCGACGTTGAAGCGACGCGCAGCGGGGAAATCTATACCGACGGGCTGCGCAACGTGATCGGCGAGCCGGAGTTTACCGAAACGGGCGAGGCGCGCGGCGCGCTGAAGCTGCTTGATGAAAAGACGGCTCTGCGTTCGATCCTGACGCGGACGAACGCGGATCAGAGAATCGGCGGGATCCAGGTTCTGATCGGCGGCGAAGGCTCGATCGCCGATTTGCATCACTGTTCGCTGGTTTTAGCGCGGTACGGAAAGTCGAACGCGATCGGCGGAACGATCGGAATTTTAGGCCCGATGCGGATGCGCTACGCGCGCAATATCCCGACCGTCCGCTTTATCGCCGGGATTTTATCGGATTTGGTCAGCGAGGCCTTTGCCGATATGAAGACAGGGACGAAAAACGGCGAGGAATCGCCGATCATCATCAACGAATAAAGGCAGAAAAGGAAAGTAAAACGAAACGCATGACGAAAAAAGAAAAAGAAAAAAATCATGACGAATCGGAAGAAATTTCCGAGATCCGAGACGATATTGAAACGGCTTCCGAGTCCACAGCCGAAGACGCTGCGGTTGATCTTGTCGCCGAGTTAGCGAAGGCGAAAGAGAAGGAAGAAACGCTGATGAACGCGTTAGCGCGCGAGCGCGCCGATTTCACAAACTACCGCCGCCTCGTCGAGACGGAAAAAAAGAACGCCTCGGACGAATATAAGATCGACGTTCTGAAAAAAATTCTGCCGATTTTGGACGATATGGAATTGGCGGTCCGTAATCGGATTCAGGGCGATGTCGAATTGGACGAATGGGCGCGGGGGATCGAGCTGATCGCGCGGAAATACCGCTCGATTGTTGAAGGCGAGGGCGTAAAATCGTCCGCCGCGGTCGGCGAACCGTTCGACCCGCGTTTTCATCAGGCGATCGCGCAGGAGGAGAATCCCGACGCCGAATCGGGAACGATCCTCGAAGTATTGAGTAACGGGTATATTTTAGGCGAACGAACGTTAAAGACTGCTTTGGTTCGCGTCGCAGCATAAGAATTGGAGAAAGAAAAATTATGGCAAAAATTATTGGAATCGATTTAGGTACGACGAACTCGGTGATGGCGGTCATGGTCGGCGGCGAGCCGACGGTTATCCCCACCGCGGAGGGCGAACGCACTTGCCCGTCCGTCGTAGCGGTAAATAAAAACAACGAACGTCTGGTCGGACGCGTTGCGCGCAATCAGGCGATTACCAACCCGGAAAACACGATCTTTTCGATTAAGCGTTTCATGGGCCGGAAATTTGACGATCCGGAAGTTCAGCGCGACCTGAGCCGGACGCCGTATAAGGTTACGAAAGCGCCGAACGGAGACGTCCGCGTTCTTCTCGGCGGGAAAGAATACTCCGCGCCGGAAGTTTCGGCGATGATCCTTGCGAAGATGAAGACCGACGCGGAAGCGTATCTCGGCGAAAAAATCACACAGGCGGTGATCACTGTTCCGGCATACTTCAACGACAGCCAGCGCAACGCGACCAAAGACGCGGGGAAGATCGCCGGCCTTGAAGTCCAGCGGATTATCAACGAACCGACGGCGTCCTCGTTAGCTTACGGTTTGGATAAGAAAACGAACGAGTCGATCGCGGTTTACGATCTCGGCGGCGGCACCTTCGATATCTCGATTTTGGACGTCGGCGACGGCGTATTCCAGGTCCGTTCGACCTCCGGCGATACCCATCTCGGCGGCGACGACTTCGATCAGCGCGTTATGGATTACCTGATCGACGAATTCAAAAAGAGCAACGGAATCGACCTGCGGAACGATCGTCAGGCGCTCCAGCGCTTGAAGGAAGCGGCGGAGAAGGCGAAAATCGAACTCTCTTCGACGATGCAGACTGAAATCAACCTGCCGTATATCACGGCAGACGCCAGCGGGCCGAAACACCTGTTGCTGACGCTCAGCCGCGCCAAATTTGAACAGCTGACGGCCGATCTGATCGAACGCTCGATGGAACCGGTTCGCAAAGCGCTTGCCGACGCGGGGCTGAAGACCGGCGATATCAACGAAGTCGTTCTGGTCGGCGGTATGACGCGAATGCCGGCGGTTCAGGAAGCGGTCCGCAAGGAATTCGGTAAAGAACCGAATAAAAGCGTCAATCCTGATGAAGTCGTCGCGATCGGCGCCGCGATCCAGGCCGGCGTTCTCGGCGGCGAAGTCAACGACATCCTGCTGCTCGACGTGACGCCGCTGACGCTGTCGGTTGAGACGATGGGCGGTGTGGCGACGCCGATGATCGAACGAAATACGACGATTCCGGCGAAAAAGTCGCAGATTTATTCGACCGCGGCGGATGGCCAAACGTCGGTCGATATTCATATCCTCCAAGGCGAGCGGCCGATGGCGGCGGATAATAAGAGCCTCGGGCAGTTTCGTCTCGACGGGATTCCGTCCGCGCCGCGCGGCGTTCCGCAGATCGAAGTTACCTTCGATATCGACGCGAACGGGATCCTGAAAGTCTCGGCGATCGATAAGGCCAGCGGGAACAGCCAAAACATCACAATTACGGCGTCGTCGGGCCTGTCAGACGCGGAAGTCGAACGGATGCGCAAGGAAGCTGAACTTCACGCCGAAGAAGATAAGAAGCGAAAGGAAGGGATCGAGATTCATAATAACGCCGACAACATGGTTTACTCGGCCGAAAAGCTGATGAACGAAAACGGCGATAAGATCCCGGCTGCGATGAAAGACGAGCTGAAAGCCAAAATCGACGATCTGAAATCGACGTTGAACGGCGGCGATACAGCCGCGATGAAGGCCAAGACGGAAGCCTTGAGCCAGTTTATCCAGCAGGTCGGCGCCAGCATGTACCAACAGCCGGGCGCAGCGGATCAGGGCGGGAACGCCGGCTCGCAGCCGGACGATGGGCAATCCTCAGCCGGAGGCAGCGGCGACGACGTCGTCGACGGCGAATTCCATAGCGTCTAATCCGCGTTCGGTATAGACGGAGGATCGCTTGAAAAAAATGAAATGATCTTAGCGATATTTCACGTATGAACGATATGGTCGAAGCTGCGGCCGATCTTAACCAAGGAGGTCGCAGTTTCGACTTCGAGGTTTAAGCGGGCGCTCAGGTTTTAGCGGAACGATCGCCCGCAGAGCGGACAAAATGATACAATGGAGCGTCTTCAGGCGTTTCGGGACGGCTGAAGACGGTTGAAAAAACGGACGAACAACGGAGCATTATGGCGGAGGAACGCGATTACTACGAAATCTTAGGGGTCGGGCGCAGCGCGTCGGCGGAGGAAATTAAAAACGCTTTCCGCAACAGCGCGCGTAAATATCATCCGGATATCAATAAGGATCCGGACGCGGAAGATAAATTCAAGGAAATCAACGAGGCGTATCAGGTCCTTTCCGATCCGGATAAACGCGCGGCGTACGACCGCTACGGACGTGCCGGCGTCAGCGGCGGCGGATTTGATTACCAGTCGGTCGATTTTTCCGATATTTTCGGCGATCTCTTCGGTTTCGGCGGGTTCGGAGGCGGATCGGCGCGTCATCGGAACAGTCCGCGTCGCGGCGACGATATCCGCCATCGGATTACGATCGAATTTCTCGAAGCCTGTTTCGGGACGACGAAAGAAATTTCTTTTACGCGCGACGAAGAATGCGACCGTTGTCATGGCAAGGGGGCTGAGCCGGGGACGAACGTCGTCCGCTGCGCGAGCTGCGGCGGGACGGGCGAGGTGAAAACGATTCGGAATACGATGTTCGGCCAGATGGTTCAGTATCAAACCTGTCCGAATTGCGGCGGGCGCGGCGAAACGATCCAAACGCCGTGTTCGAGCTGTTCCGGACGAAAAGTCGTTCGGAAAACGGTTCGTAAAGCGTTGACGATTCCGGCCGGGGTCGATAATGGAACGCGGATCCGCTTGTCCGGCGAAGGCCAGCCGGGTCAGAACGGCGGTCCGAAAGGGGACCTGTACGTTGAGCTGGTTGTCAAGCCGCACGAATTGTTCCGCCGCCATGACGACGATATTGAAATGGGGCTTAACTTGAATGTGGCTCAGGCGACGCTGGGCGACGAAATCGAAATCCCGACGATTCATGGTATGGAGAAGTTTATCGTCCCGCCGGGAACCCAGCCGGGAAAAGTTTTTACGCTGAAAAAGAAAGGCGTTCCGAGACTCCAGCGCAAAGACGAATTCGGCGATCAGCGCGTTACGGTTACGGTCGTCGTTCCGCGCGAGCTGACAGAAGAACAGCAGGAGTTGATGATAGCGTTCGGGCGGACGCTCGGGACGGAAATTCAGCCCCAGGATCGCGGTTTCTGGGACAAGATCAAGGATAAACTCAATGGATAAGCAAGTCTGGCTGGAAGTTTCGGCGCTTGTCAGTCCCGAATCGGCCGAATCGGTTTCGGAGCTTTTTTCGCGCTATTGTGAGAGCGGCGTTGTTGTCGAACAGGGCGTCGAATTTCAAGGCGTTGACGATCACGGGACGCCGTACGGTCCCTGCCGCGTTTGCGCTTATCTGGAGATGAACGAAACGATTGAGGACACGAAGCGGAAGTTAAGCGAGGGCCTCTGGTATTTATCGCGGATTCGCCCCGATATTCCCGAACCGACTTTCCGCGTCGTTGAAGACCAGAACTGGATGGAATCCTGGCGGAAGTTTTATCGCCCTGTTTTTGTCGGGGAACGGATCCAAATCCTGCCGTCCTGGATCGAAGATCAGCATCCCGACCGTTTGGCGATTCGAATTGAACCGAGTATGGCGTTTGGGACTGGAACGCATCCCACGACGCAGCTCAGTCTCCTCCTGACGGAGAAGTACGTACGCCCTGACGAACCGTTTATCGACGTCGGATCCGGTTCGGGGATTCTTTCGGTTGCGGCGATTTTGTTGGGCGCTTCCGAAGCCCTCGGAATCGATATCGACGAAGAGTCGATGATTTCCGGGAAGGAGAACGCTCAGCGGAACGGCGTTGCCGATCGGATCTTTTTTACGCGCCGATCGATTCCTGAAATTAATCGCGGCGAATCCGATTTGAAATTGACGAAAGCGCCGGTCGTCATCGCGAATATCCTGACGCCGATTCTGGAGACGCTGTTCGCGCAGGGGATGGCGGAGCTGGTTACGCCGGGCGGCATGATGCTCCTGAGCGGGATTCTCTCCGATCAGGACGAGCGGATACGTGCCGCGGCGGAAGCGCGCGGTCTCGTTCTCGTCGAACGCATGGTGATGGAGGATTGGGCGGGTTACGCCTTTCGAAAACCGTAATCGTTGAAGAATGAAGGTTTATGTCAGATTGCCGCGAAAAAATTCGCGGCTTTTCGGTTATAGCTATTTCCGTCATACGTTTTCAGCGATATACTTAAAAAGTCGAGCGTTTCGGATTTGAGATTTAGATTGTTCGTAGAATAAGTCCCGATTTGGGGATGGCGGAATGCGAAACGCGGATATCGTAAAAATTCTTTATGAAGAAGTAATCTCCAGCGGCGAGACGGATCGGAACCAGGCCGTCGTCTCGGAAGTTATCTATCAACGGACTGAACATCGGCAAGGAGGCGGACAGGAAAATTTCGGAGCGCAGCGTAGCCGTCAATACTTTCTAACATTATTGGAAGCGAATTTGATTGAAGCGGAATAAATTCCGGTTTTTACGTGAGTTGACCTGAGGAGGACAGTATGTATTTTATCGGAAACAACCTATATCAAAACGCTAATACCAAGCGCCATCGTTTGTACAGCGAGCTGCTGCAATTTGCAACGCATCACGGGCGGATGATCTCCATTGACGAAATTGTCAGTATCGGCGTCTCTCTCGGTTATACGCCGCGCTATGTTCATGATGAATTGATCGGCTGCCTTTACGCAAATTTTCTTACGGAAACGGAATCGGGGTATCGGATTACCGATCGGGCGTTAAGAGATTTTCCTCTATATGATAGCGAAACCGTTTATAAAACGGCCGAAATTCCATATCGGATCAGTTTCCGGCCGAACGATATTAAGCTTTCATATTTTCATCTTGCCGGTATGCCGTTCGAAATTGCCGAAAAGCATAAAGCGGCGAAATGGCGTTGGAATCGTTCCCTGATGCGGGTTATGTGCCGCTGCGATTCAATTGAAAAGGTAAATCAGGCTATCTTAACGTCCGTCTCGATTTTCGACCCGTTTCTTAAATTGAACGCTCACCGTTTCGCAGACTTTTTGGAAACATACGGGGAGCGATACAAAAGAAGCGAGATTTATTCAGCCGACGTAAATTTTCGCGGCCTGTTTCAAAGCAATTCGGTTGAACCGTACGCTCCGCTTTACTTGGAACTGAAGGATCGCTGTATCAATTCTGTCGATTGGGGCGGGAACCCGTTTTATGAGGATTATATTGGGGGCGATCCTGCGACGAGACAGGAATTTTTAGCGGCGGCGCTTGCCGACGGCATGATCCGCCGGATTGATAATCGGCGCTATTCTTTAACCGGTTTCGCCTCGCTTGTTATAAACGGGATCAAAAAACGGTTTCATGAGACCCGGCTGTCGGTAATCCTTCGTAAGGAACAAGATTCGTACAGCTTGTGGCTTGGCGGGAACAGTCAATATCCGCAGTTTTTCAACGACTACATTGCGGATCGGGGCTTGGTATGCCATGACGGGTGGTTCGTCCGCGAATCGTATGCGTCGCTGGAAGAAATATATAATGCTATGACGGATATCCTGAACTTCTTCGCGCTTCATGTCGCGCGCAGCTAAACGGCCAATCGCGGATCGAACGAGAGTTTTGTAACGTATCGGCTGGATGTCTGCCTCGTAGAGAATTAGATTGGGGAAGCTTATTTTGCAATCAGGCCGTCGGGATTGCGGACGCGATGTTCCCTCCTCGCGTATAATAATTAGAAAAATGTCGGGACTACCGTAAAAAGGGAGATTTTTTCATGGCAGACGTACCGTACCGGGCGGACGTTCGGCGATTTTCAACGCGCGTCCTTTCTAATACCCAGCTCACGTCGAATATTTACGATTTACGGATCGAATACCCTGACGGCGCGTTCCTTCCGGGACAATTCGTTAATTTATATCTGAACCGCGCCGATTGGCTTCTTCCGCGTCCGATCAGCGTCGCGGACGGCGGAGAAGGTTGGATTCGGCTCATCTACGCGGTCGTCGGAAAAGGAACGGAAATATTCAGCCGTCTTAATCCGGGCGACGCGCTCGACGTTTCGACGCTGATCGGGAACGGGTTCAAGCCAAGCACTTACGGTACCGTTTATGCCGTCGGCGGCGGCGTTGGTGTTCCGCCCGTCTTTGCGGCCGCGAAGAAAGAAGCGGCACGCGGGAAACGCGTTATCGCGGTCGTCGGCTTCCGGGCCGAGCCGATTTTACTCGATGATTTTGCCGGCGCGATCGGCGCGGAAAATGTTTATTGTGCGATTGAAGACGCGTCGGTTATCCCGGTCCTCGAGGCGCGCTACCCGAAAATTCGCTTCGCGCTCGGAAACGTCGTCACGATCCTCGGCCAAATTATTCCTGCCGAAGCCGACGAAAAAGCGTTTATGGCTGCCTGCGGTCCGACGCCGATGCTGAAAGCGCTGCAGGCTTACGTTAAAGCGTTCGATCCGGAAAATGACGGGAGAAAGCGCTTCGAGTTGCAGCTGTCGCTCGAAGAACGTATGGGCTGCGGATTCGGCTGCTGCGCCGGATGCGTAACGCAGATCCGCGATCCTCAGACAGGGACGGTTCGACGCGTCGGCGTTTGTTCTCTGGGTCCGGTTTTCGCCGGAGAAACGGTCGTCTTTTATGGGTAATCATGTAGAAGTGAACAAGAATACGGACTGTCCGGCGAACGGATTGGATATGAGCGTCGAGATTGCGGGCGTGAAATGGAAAAATCCGATTACGACCGCTTCCGGAACGTTTACGCTGCGGACGATGCGCTGTTATGAAATAAGCCGCTTGGGGGCTGTGACGACGAAAGGGATTGCGACCGTCCCCTGGACGGGGAATCCGACCCCGCGGATCGCGGAGACGTACGGCGGAATGCTGAACGCGGTCGGGCTTCAGAATATCGGGATGGAAGCCTGGATTCGCGACGAGCTGCCGGTTCTGCGCGCTCATGAAGGACTGCCCGTGATCGCCAATATCGTCGGGCGGACGACGGACGAATATGCCGAAGTCGCGGCGCGCCTTTCCGAAACCGACGTTGACATGTTGGAATTGAATATATCCTGCCCGAACGTCAAGGAGGGCGGGATCGCGTTCGGGACGGCGGTTGAAGGTGTCCATGCCACGACGGCAGCGGTCCGAAAGGCGACGCGGAAACCGTTGGTCGTAAAGCTCAGCCCGAACGTCACGCGGATCGTCGATATGGCGAAAGCGGCTGCGGACGCGGGCGCGGACGCGCTGTCGCTGATTAATACGCTGTTGGGGATGAAAATCGACGTTTACCGCCGTCGCGTTGTCCTGGCGAATAAGACCGGCGGGCTTTCCGGTCCGGGAATTCATCCGGTCGCTGTACGTATGGTTTACGAAGTGCGCCGCGCGGTCGGGCTGCCGATTATCGGGATGGGCGGCGTGATGAGCGGAGAAGACGCGGCGGAAATGATCCTCGCCGGAGCGGACGCGGTAGCGGTCGGGACGGCGGCGTTGATCCGTCCTGACGCGCCGATTCGGATTTTGGAAGAACTGGAAGCCTGTATGAATAAGATGGGAATTGTTTCGATTCGCGAGCTGAAAAGCGCGCTTATCGAATAACCCGTAAATAATAGTCAGATTGAGCGGAGGAAATTTCATGACGCAGGAGATTCAAGCGTATAAACAGGATTTTATTCATTTCATGGTTCGTTCGGGCGCGCTGACGTTCGGCGATTTCGTGACCAAGAGCGGGCGGAAGACGCCTTATTTTATCAATACCGGAAAATACAACACCGGTGCGCAGGCGGCGGCGCTGGGCGAGTATTACGCTTCAGCGCTCAAGCAGCGTCAGTCGGACGGAGAGCTGAGCGCAAAAGTTAACTGCCTTTTCGGTCCGGCGTATAAAGGGATTCCGCTGGCGGTCGGAATGGCGATCGCGCTTCAAAATCGTTACGGAACGTCGCTTCATTACTGTTTCGACCGCAAGGAAGAAAAAGACCATGGCGAGGGCGGTTCGCTCGTCGGTTACCGCCCCGGTCCGGCGGATGAAGTCGTCATTGTTGAGGACGTCATCACGGCGGGTACGGCGATCCGTCAGGTTATGCCGATCTTTGAGTCGCTGAAGGCGCCGGTCAAAGGCGTTTTCGTGTCGGTTGATCGGATGGAGCGCGGTCAGGGAGAGCTAACCGCGATCGATGAAATCCGCCGCGATTTTCAACTGCCCGTTTTCCCGATCGTGACGATCCGCGAAGTTTTAACCGTTCTTTATAATCGGCCTGTTGACGGGAAAGTTTATATCGATGATGAACTTAAGGAACGAATGAAAGCTTACTGGGCGCGGTACTGTGTCTTTTAGCGCGGAGTTTTCCGGAACGGCCGGCAATCCGATATGAACGGGAATGCGGCGATTCTTGTCAGCGCTTGTCTCTTAGGTTTCTGTTGCCGCTACGACGGAAGCGCGAAGCTGACCGAATCTGTCGCGGCGCTGGCGGACCGCTTTGAATTAATCCCCGTTTGTCCTGAAGTCTTGGCCGGGCTGCCGACGCCGCGGCTGCCGGCGGAACGGCTTGGATCGCGCGTCGTTCGGAGCGACGGCGCAGATATCAGCGCGCTTTTCGCGTCAGGAGCGGAAAAAACGCTGCGGATTGCGTCGGAACGGGGCGTCGTCGCTGCAATCCTGAAGTCTCGGAGCCCGTCCTGCGGCTTTGGGAAGATCTACGACGGAAGTTTTCGCGGGGTCTTGATAGATGGGCACGGCGTGACAGCGGAAACGCTGCTTCGGGCCGGGATTCCGATTTATTGCGAGTCCGACAATTTTTCGGCGCTGAACGCGTTCGCGGCGGATCGGTCCCGCTCAAAAGGAGTCTGACATGGAACTATTGGATGCATTAAAGACGAGACGCAGTTGCCGGAAATTTACCGATCGGCGGGTTCCCGATGAACAGTTGGATCATCTGGTCGAAACGGCGACGTTAGCTCCGTCGGCGCGCAACTTGCAGCCTTGGGCATTTGCGCTTGAAAACGACGCGGCGCAGATCGACGCTTTATCGGAAGCTGTCCGCGCGGAGGTTCAGGAACGGGCGGAGACGGATCCCGCCCTTGAACCGTACCGTGAGTTGATCGCCAAACCGACGTTCAATTTTTTTCATCACGCTCCGGCGCTGATTCTCGTTTATGGCGATACGCGCGCGGATTACTGGATGAGCGACGCGGCGATGGCGGCATATCATATCCAGCTGCGCGCGCATGATCTGGGGTTGGGAACGCTCTGGGTCGGATTCGCGCGCAACACGCTTGACAGTCCGGTCTATAGGGCGCGGTACAATATTCCTGATCCGTATCGGATTGTCGCGCCGCTTGCGGTCGGATATCCGCTGCGGACCGAACCGCGGACGATGGCGCGAAACGCGCCGGTCATTTTTTATCGAGGGATTAATGACGCTTCATGAACGGTTAGACGCGCTCCTCAGCGCGGAAAAAGACGCGACCGCGACGCTTTCGAACGCGGCGGCTTTTCTCTTCGGTGAATTTGATGATCTGAATTGGTGCGGCTTCTACCTTTTCAGCCGGGCGGAAAATTGCCTGATCCTGGGGCCGTTTCAAGGGAAACCGGCCTGCTGCCGGATTGCGCTGAATCGCGGCGTGTGCGGAACGGCGTTTTCAAGAAATGAAAGCCTGCGCGTCGCCGATGTGCATGAATTCCCCGGCCATATTGCCTGCGACGGCGCCTCCAGGTCTGAGTTGGTTATTCCGCTGCGCGGCGGCGACGGCCGGCCGTTCGGCGTCTTGGATCTTGACAGTCCGACTCTGAACCGGTTTGACGCGGCGGATCAGGAAACGTTCGAAGCGTTGGCGCGCATGATTGAACGCGCCGCTGATCTGACGGTCCGTTTTTATTAGGCGTTATTCCTTCGAAACTGCCCCGATCGCAGTTTCAAGGTCGAAAGTCAGCGTTCCGCTTTCGAGGACGAAAAACGGGATCCCGACGCGTCCGGCGGTGCGGATATCGGCGAAGATCGTCTCGCGGTCTCGATAGGCCAAAAACGCTTTCAGGTTCGCCATCGAGTCGGTGATATTGATAAATTCATGCGTAATCCGGCGCTCATTCAGAACCCGCTCAGCTTCGACGCAGTCCGGACAAAGCATCGATCCGTAAACGATAAGTTTTCGATTCATCTCATTATCCTTCGTTAAATAAAAAACACGCTGTCATTTTAATCGTAAATCGCGACGGCGTGTTTTCGTTTCTTTGAGAATCGGATTTTTTTTATTCTTTATTGATCCTGATCGGCGAACGCGATCTCTACCATATCTTCTAAAATAATTTCAAGCGCCATCGTATGGCTGCAGCGTCCGCGGGATTGGAAAAAGCCGCAATCGCAAGTCCATTTTCCGTCGTCATAAGAAACCTCATGCGGACCGTTCGAACCTTCGACAGCGGCTTCAAATTTTTTAATCGTGAATCGGCCGCGATCTTTCGCGTAAGCTTTGGCTTTTTCCAACTTGTTGATCATTGCGTAGTCCATCGTAGAATTCCTCCAATTCATTTCTAAATAAGATACGGACTCCTAAGCCGACGATCCGGTCGGGCGGCCATTCCTTTTTTATTCTTCTTCCTTGTTATATAACCGTTCCGACGACCGGATTTAACCGCTTAAGCGGCACAGGAAAATTTAATTGATTAAAGGTAGTTTACCATAAGACAGCCGTGAAATCAGAGAATCTTTTCCCAGGCTTCGCGAATCCGCCCCCAGCTTGTTTCGAGCGATTCGGGAATGACGCGCGAGTTGGCGACGGTCGTCATGAAATTGGCGTCGGCAGTCCAGCGCGGCAGGACGTGAAAATGCAGATGGTCGGCGATCCCGGCCCCGGCTGCCTGACCGGTGTTGTTGCCGATGTTGATGCCGTGCGGTTGATAGACGGTTTGAAGGACGAGCTGCGCCTTGTTGATCAGTTCCATCAATTCACAGCGCGTCTCAAGCGGGAGATGATCCAACCGCGGAGTGTGCTGATTGGGAATGATAAGCATGTGTCCGTTGTTATACGGATAGAGATTAAGAATGACAAAAGCGTTTTCCCCGCGATGGATCACGTAACGGGTCCGGTCGTCCGGGTTCGTCAGCGCTTCGCAGAAGACGCATCCGGTTCGGATATCTTTCGCTTCGTTTTCCATCGCTTCAGAGAGATATGCGCTGCGCCATGGCGCCCATAAAGTTTCCATAAGGCCGTTTGTCCCCGCTTTGTATTCGCGCGCGCGGTTACAGCGTAATCGTTTTTTCGGCTAACCGCTGCGCTTCGATAATATCGGTCATCCCGCCGACAATCCCGACGCGGACGCTATCGGCCAGCTTGAAAAAGTTAAGGCACGTGCTGCACAGGATCAGCCGTACGCCGTTCGCTTCCAGCGCTTTCAGCGCGTCGAGCGCGGGCGATCCGTCAACCACTAATTTCACCCCGTCGGCGTAGAAACAGATCGCGTTCGGGCGCAGACTATTATCTTCGTTCAGCAAGCTTAGGTATGTGACGATCAATTTCAGTTGCAGCTCGGGATCGGCTTCGCCCATTCCAAAGCGATTGATAAGGATTACGCTGTTTTTCATATATTTTACCTTCCGACAGTTCAGATTTCTCTTTCAATTGTACTTTCAATCTTGAAGATATTCGATTTTTCGGGAAAGGCGGCGTTATACCGCATGATCTGCTGGAAATCATTTTTCGAATTCGGTTCAGTCCCGAAACCAGACTCAGCGCGACCATCGGAATTAAGATCATTGCTGCAGCCGTCGACGTTTCCGCGTTCGAGCGGTAAGAAGCGTAAATCGGTATCAGGATCGGCAGCGCGTATCAAATTGAAACGGCGCGGCGTTTTCGGGAAGATCGAACAAAAAATAAGTTGAGTTCAAGCTTTTCACGAGGTGTGGCGAGATCCGGAATTCGAAAAATTTTAATCCGATAATGGCAATGCCCCATGCTGGGAGCAGGCGTTTCAGACAGAGCGTTGTCATTCTCGCGAGGATAAAAAATAAATCGGCGCTTACGTCAAGGACGGCTCCGAAATCAGTTTTTACGTTATAGCGGCGGGCGATTTCCCCGTCGAGGATATCGCCGCTTATGAAAATGACCGCGAAGACGAGGCCGGGGATGAGCGGGTTAAAGCAGCCGCGGACGACGAAAGCGTAATAGTCCGCGGTTAGCGGGAAACGTCCGGCGCCAGTAAGTTTGCCATAAGTATCGGCCCCGTCATCAGCGTTCCCTTCTTTCTTTGAGCAAGTATGATTTTGAATTCGGAGTTATTATATACTAACTATATGAGCCGATCCTTTAATTATGAAAGAGATTCACGACGATCGGCGAACACGGGAAAGTTTGACGCGAATTAACGAAAACGCCCCGCCGATTTTCACGCGCGGGGCGTTTATCTGGGATGATCCCTTAAACAGGAATCCGACTTTACGCTTTGCGCTTGCTCCAAACGTGCATGGCTAACGACATCGCGATTACGCCGTAGCAGACGAAGACGCGGAAATATTCGCCGATCATGGCGTTATTCATCAGCGTTTGACCGGCGAGCGGCGAAACGATGAACAGCGTATGGAACAGGAGCACGCCCAGAATCGCCTGACCGACTGAGGCCTTATAGACCGACGCGCCTCCGACCAACAACGCGGCGATCGAAAACAGCCCTACGTTCAGATGCGCGCCGTAGGTCGTCAATACGCCGATATTTTGTAAGTAGATCAGCTGACCGAAAGAGGCGATCGCCGTAGAAATAATAATCGCGGTTAAACGCGTTTTATCGACGTTGATTCCCGCCGAGTTGGCGACGGCTCGATTCTGTCCGACCGCGCGCATATTTTGACCGATGCGCGTTTGTAAGAACCAGTTTGTGAACCAGCACATCAATAAAATCAATGCGTACGTGGCAACCGGGATCCGGATATTCTTCAAGTAACCCACGACCGGCGGAAGAAACGAGATCAGGCTTAAAATACCCGTAACGGCAATGAACGTAAGGATCTGTTTAGGGATCCTGCCGAATTTTTTGCCGTCCCGGAACCAGCGGAAGACGGCATATAAAACGGCGATCAGGAAGATAAACTTGATGAAATCAACGAGCGGCAGCCGCCAAAGGCCGTCGATCGCGTATTTTAAACCGGAGAATTTCTTTGTCGGCGACAGCTCGATCGTATTCTTGACGCCGATTCCGGTATTGATCAGCAGGTTTTTATTGACGATTGGAATAACGCCGCCGATGATATACAAAAAGAACAGCTGATACAGTCCGTCGGAAAAATAACCGAGGATCAATCCGCCGATCATTTCGGAACCCTTCATGCTGTTCAGCATGTTGCCGATAAAAAAGCCGAAGAGAATTGACAACGGCAGCGCGAACGATAACGCCAGCAGAAAAATCAAGAGCGGCGGACAATGCGGATAATACATTTGAATAATGTACATGGCGAAGAAAACGCCGACCTGCGTCGCCATCGCGCCGACGGTAATCGAAAAATTCAATCCCATGCCGGTGATCACGGGAATAATCAGAGAAATAACCAGGACCCCGTTTCTTCCCAAGCGCGTCAAGAGTTCGAGCAGGATCCCGTTGACAGGCTGACCGGAAACAAGAACGCCTAAAACGCTCAGGATTAAAAACATGACCGCGACTTTATTTTGGAAGATAAAATCCTTTATTTTTGTCAAAACTTTCGTCATTTTTTACCTCCCTGTGATTTGGAAATTGCGTACAGGATGATCCCGTTGGAAATAATAATCCGCATTACTTCCGAGAGGTTCCCTTCTGGAAGGATATTATTCGCGACAGGCAGCCCGAGAACGAGCAACCCTTGGAAGAGGAAAGTTCCGATTAGGACGTTACTGATCGTCGCGTGCCGAACGCTGGCTCCGCCGATCAGGACGCCGGCCGCGGCGGCAAAGCTCATCATCAGCGGCGCGTTATAGAGTTGGAAAAAGCCGTAAGACTGCGCGTAAACGATAATTCCGACGGCGGCGAGCGATGTCGAAACGACAGTTCCCAGTATCCGCGTCTTGTTTTCGTCGATTCCGGCCGCTTTCGCAAATTTCCCGTTCTCCCCCGCTGCCGCCATGGCGATGCCCTGTTTTGAACGCAGGAACAACCAAATCAGGAAACACCAGAAAGCGAAGAACAGGATCAGCCCAGTCGGGATCACGATTGCGCCGTTTCCGGTCGGGATCGAGAATTTCAGGAATCCGTTGAGAATATGTTTATATCGGGCTGTCAGGTCGATCGTTTGACGCAGGCCCGATCCGATCGCCCAAACCATTTCCGGCGAATTAAACGGCAGGATCAGCCAGAAAATATTCATCAGCGCGATCATCGAGAATCCGACGTACGTCGAAACGGTCATTTCCGACCCCTTCATCCGGTTCAGAAGAATCCCGTATCCCCAACCGAGCGGCAGCGAAATAACCAGCCCGATCAGGATCGCAGCTGCAAAACCGCCGAACCCCTGGAGATCCAGCTGAATCGAAATAACGCCGCCGAGAAGTCCGGCGATAATCCCCATTGAGAAACCGAAGTTCAGTCCGATACCGGCCTGAATCCCCGGAACCATGGCGAGAACGAGAATCCCGTTCATCCCGAAACGGACGAGAACGTCCGAAAACATCGAGGAAATATTCATTCCCAACAGCCCTGCTAAGACGAAGAGCAGGATAAAAAAGATAAAGATGATCAAGCGCGGAAGCCCGATCGACTGATAGATCGATTTCAGCGTGTTAGCCATTAATTTTCCTCCGCGAGAATTTTCTCGCCGGACATCGCTAATCCGAAGTCGACCGGATCGGCGTCCGGAGGCAGGATCGCGTTAATTTTTCCGTCAGTGATGATTCCGATGCGGTCGCAGATCGACTGCAGCTCGAGCAATTCGCTGGAAATCATGATAATCGTAATTCCTTCTTCGCGGTTCAGCCGGATCAGCTCATCCAGAACCAACTTTTTCGCGCCGATATCGATCCCGCGCGTCGGCTCCGAAACGAAGAGCAGCCTCGGCCTGATCGTCAGCGCGCGCGCCAGGCAGACTTTCTGCTGGTTCCCGCCGGAGAGAGAGCCGACCGGCTGATCCGGCCCGGTACAGCGAATATCGAGCTTTTCGATCATCCGATTGGCATGGCGGGTAATTTCAGCGCTGTCCTGAATCGTGAACGGCCCGAATTTCTTCAGGAAGCGGTCCTGAGTTTGAAGCGCGTTGAACGCGATATTCATTTTGATCGATTGCGACAACAGGAGGCCGACGCCGCGGCGATCTTCCGAAACGAACGCGATATTGTTGCGCAGCGCTTCGCCGAATTTCGAAACGTCGAGCGGTTTCCCAAAAACTTCGATCTGCCCCCCGGCGGGGTATAGGCCCATGATCCCGTTCGGAATACCGATCTTTCCCTGACCCGCGAGCCCGCCGACCCCGAAGATTTCGCCTTCGCGAACGTCCAGGTTAACGCCTCGAACCGTTTCGCCCGCCATCTCGACGGTATAATCGCGGAGTTTTAAAGCAATTCGGGCGTCGGATAATCCGCGTTCATCGTCGCCGTCAATCCGCTCGGCAAATTCGCGTCCGATCATCAGCGCCGCCAGTTCCCGAACGGTTGTCTCGCTTTTCGCTCGGACGCCGACGAGCCCGCCGTCGCGGAGAACCGTGATCGTATCGGCGACGTGCATGACTTCTTCAAGCCGGTGCGTGATGAAAATAATCGAAATGCCGCGTTCGGCGATTTTGCGCATGACGTTCATCAGCTGCTCAGCCTCTGATTCGGTCAAAACCGCCGTGGGTTCGTCGAACACAAGCAGTTTGATGCCGGTTTTATCGATTTCCCGCGCGATCTCAACGAACTGCTGGTAGCCGATCGGGAGTCCTTCGATTCGGACGTATTCCTCGATCCCCAATCCGACGTTTTCGAGCGCGGCCGTCGCGTCCTGCGCCATCGCCTCTATATTCAGCTTTTCCAGCGCCTTATTTCGGAGCAGACGGCTCGCGATCGTCGGCGTCGTTATTTCCCGGGCAATTTTTATATTCTCGGTAATCGAAAAAGAAGGGATCAGCATGAATTCCTGGTGAACCATGCCGATTCCGGCGTTCAGCGCTTCATCCGGCGTCTTCAGTGAGACGTCTTTCCCGTCGATCCGTACTTTGCCTTCAAATCCGCCGGTTGAATGGATGACCGGCATTCCGAAAAGAATATTCATCAGCGTCGATTTTCCCGCGCCGTTCTCTCCGACAAGCGCATGAATTTCACCCGGCTTAATTTCCAGGCTGACGTTTTTCAGAACTCGGTTCCCGTAATATTCTTTGGAAATAGACTCCATCTGTAAAAGATATTCGGTTGCCAAAAAAGCCTCCTTCATCGTTTCGCTCCGCTTCCGATCCGGAAGTCCGCAGCTTTTTTTTCAAAAAGAATCCCGTCTCTGAATTGATTGCCGTTTCAGACGTATCCGCATCTATCTGAGAAGAAATTCTTTTTGGAAAAAATTTTTAGAAAGGAGCCGCGGCTGATTCGGATCCGCCCGAGACATGCTCGGGCGGACGGATACCAAACGTGCGGCGATTGAAAAAATACGTCTGCTCTGATTAGAAAGTGATGTAATCGGCTAAAATCAGCAGGTAATTATCGTAAACGGTATCGTTGAGTTCAAGTTTTGAAACTTCAACATTATACCCGCCGGAGGCTTCGCTCAGCAGTTTCGACCAGTGGTCCATGTCGTCGAGCGTTTCGATTTCGCCGTTCAGATAATCGAAACCGTATTCGACGCCCGCCTGGATAATCATCATATTGACAGGAACCGGCCAGGTTGAGAAATGACCCGAGAGTTCGGCGCCTTCGATTTTGGTTTTGATCTGATCGATGATGAAATCGAGGTCGCCCTGTTTATCTTCCGGGATCTCGATGCCGAGCGCTTCCGGATATCCGTGATACGGAGACGGGCAGCATTGCTGCGGATAGTAGGCGCCGGTTGCGAGAATGGCCTGAATCATCGCCGGCTGCATCGCGCAGTTGGTGTTGAAGAAAGCGGTTTCTTTCCCGTATTTTTCGACCTGACGCGGAAGATCTTCGAGAATAAACTGCTGCGCGCCGGTGACGCCCGCGTCGCCGGTCGGATCCGGCGCTGTCGCGTCAACGAATTCAAGGCCGAGTTCTTCGCACTTTTCTTTTAACACGCCATAGCGGGCGACGATCGTTTCATAACCCATATGGCGCGGGAACGAATAGTGTACGAAGGTTTTCGCGCCCATCTGTAAGGCTTGTTCAGCCATGCGCGTCCCCATTGCCAGCTCGTTCGCGCCGAAGACGATATCAGCCCGAGCGGAGATCGTGTCCGGATTGTCGCCCGGAACGCCGGCGATAAACGGGAAATCGGGATAAATTTCGCGGACTTTATCGATCGCGGCGGCGGCTCCAGGAACGGCCTGAACGAAGACGATCAGGTCTGCGCCCTGGTTGGCGAGGTCTAAAACGCGCGCGATTGTCGTTTCAACTTCGTTATTGAAGTTATCCGGATAGGTCGCGGTGATGATCTGACCGGGATATAACTTCGCC
This sequence comes from Flexilinea sp., assembly GCA_034430295.1. Classification (GTDB taxonomy): domain Bacteria; phylum Chloroflexota; class Anaerolineae; order Anaerolineales; family Anaerolineaceae; genus Flexilinea. Next base: position 6,346 of record DAOUFC010000009.1, on the reverse strand, counting down.
ATTCTCTCAGCCGCTCTGAATTCTTCTTCGCCTTGTGAAACTGTGCCGGTGATGATACCGATAACGAATTCGTCGTCCTGCGGCGCCGGGGTAAAAGCGGAAAACGACGTGATCAGCAGGATCGTGATCAAAAGGGGCAACATTACTTTTTTCATGAGTTCCTCCAATTATATTAACTACGGCTTACACGCCATAATTTTGAACTATAGAACTACAAGACCTTGTAGCCGCAACGCTGTTTTGAACAGTTTTCAATTAGTCACCTGACAACGAATTTTAGATAGTGTAACAGAAAAAACGGTTTTAGGTAAATTTAAGTTAAAAATGACGGCGCAAAATGATTCGATTCCCCTCTTAATACAGCGTATTCAAGTCTAAATCTTTACCGGTTCGGCTGCGCCAGGCGTCAATAAAGTCGTTTTCAATTTTTGTTCCGCCGTTCGTCAGGATCGTCGCGACCGTTCTCTCCGCCCAATTCATTAGCAGGATGCAGCCGGTTTGCGAGAAATAGACGCTCCGAAACGCGGGATCATTTTCCCGTTCGAGCCGGATCAGCTTCAGCGCTTCCCCGTCGCTGAAGTCTCTTTTTAATATCTTGCGCATCAGGAAATCGGCGCTGCGGGCTGTTTCCTGAGCTGTGCTGAATAATCCTTCAGCGCCGGATTCCCCGCCCAAACCGTAACAAAGCGGGTCGGCGGTTATACCGATCCGCGTTTTCTTTCCGGTATCTTCCCAATCGGCTGTCGGCGCGATCCCTTCTTTTGGAATCGGGAGCGCGGCGGTCGAATTGCGCATGACCGGTCGGAATCCGGTTTCGCACAAGCCGATCTCTTCTAACATGAATTTGGCAAAGGCGCTGTTCAGATCGGATTCGGCCAGCGCTTCGAGGATGAAACCGAGGATCGTATAACCGAGCGGCGATTTGCGGATGACGGTATTCGGTTTTGATTCGAATGGAACGGTCAGTATTTTTTGAATAATTGTTTCCCGATCTTTGCTGCCGTCGATCCGGATCGAAGCCGGTAGTCCTGACATATGACGGAGGAGCTGCGCGATCGTAACGCAAGCGGCGTTGACGCGGCACGCAGGCGCGTCATGGACCGGCCTCTGACCCGCGAACGCCGGCAGCACGGCCTGCGCCGCGGATTCAACCGGCACCGCCAACTTCTTCATCAAATTGTTTAAGACGTAAAACGTAAAACAGCGCGTCATCGCGCCGATATCGAACAACGTCAGATCATTAACCGGATAACGCTCATTTTCGAACGGATAAAATCCGAAAGCATCCTCAAGAACCGGCTCTCCGTCATGATAGATACAGAATTGGGCACAAAATGAATCGTCAACCGCGATATACGGATTGATCCATTCGGTAAAAAATTCTATTTCAGCGCCAAATTCATACATGAACCTATCATCCCTTGCTCCGGATCAAACCGAAACCAGATCCGAATCCTGAAAATGTCCGGTTTAAACCGCCGGCTTAACGGATTATTCTTAACAAGAATAGCGGATTCTTAATATCGCGTCAACGGAAAATCGTCAGCTCCAAAAGATGACTTTTTCACTTTTTTTATAATTTAGTTATGGTTTTGGACCGCGTTCTGCGCGGAATCATCGAAGCGGGGTTTTCAGATAACCGAATGGCCGCGATCGCGTATAATTCGGTTAATTTATAAATGAATCTGTTATAGAAAGGCTGAAATCGTTCGCCGCGCTGCGGCGTTCGTTCCTGAGATGGACCCCGATCCTACCCCGCAACTCCCGATAAATTCCGAATCGTTCCGGTATATCCTGCTGATCAGTCTGTTGATCATCCTCTTTGATCAGTTTCTGATCCTGATCCGCGCGGCGATCAAAAATGTTAAGTTTTCTGAAGATTATCTCGAAGGTTCAAACGTCGATCGAACCGCGATGATCTCTTTTTTTACCGCTACGGCGAAAAACCTGCCGATCCTGAATTTCGCTTCGGCGTTCTTGCATGTTTTAAGCGGGGTCATGGCGCTGATCCCGATCCTGATCCTCGCTTCGTCCGCGATAAACGTCTGGGGTGCGATTGGAATCGGCCTGTTGATTCCGTTTCTGCATCTTTTTCTTTCCGGAATCGTCAACGGCGTCGGGAAACGGTTTGCCAACCGTTTGGCCGGCGCGCTCCTGCCGCCGGCTTATTTTTTCGTCGCGGTTTTTCGTCCGCTTTACGAAAGCTACGATTCGTTTTCTTTCAAATCAGGCGGATCTCATCTGACGTTTGATCAGATTGAGTCGAATTTGATCGAATGGGTTGAGAAAGCACCGTCGCGAAGCAGGCTGAAGGAAGAGGAGCGGAAAATGGTCCGTTCTATTTTGCATTTCAGCGATACGCTGATCCGTGAAATTATGATCCCGCGGATCGATTTAACCGCGATTGAGGTTAATACCGGTCTGGCCGAAGCGGCTCAGGCGATCCTGACTTCAGGTCATTCGCGGCTGCCGGTTTATGACGATGAAATTGACAATATTATCGGTATTTTATACGCGAAAGACTTGATTAAGTATTATTCGGAAGGCCATTCGGAACCGTTTTTACTGAAGTCGATCCTGCGAGAGCCGGTTTTTGTTCCCGAATCGAAAAAGGCCGGCGACCTGCTTTCCGACATGCAGCTGGACGGGATCCACATGGTCATCGTCGTCGACGAATACGGCGGGACCGCCGGGATCGTTTCGATGGAAGATATTGTTGAGGAAATCGTCGGCGAAATCCGCGACGAATATGACGACGCGGAAGAAATTCCGGTCGAGGAGCTTGGTACTGACGAATTCAGTTTTCTCGGCCGTGTGGATATTGTCGATGTCAACGATACGCTGGGGACGCATATTCCGCGCGATTCCGTCGATACAATCGCCGGGTTGATGTACATGATGATCGGGAAGGTCCCCGAAGGCGACGAGACGGTCGAGGTTGAAGGTTGGGTTTTCTCGATCGCCGAATTGACCGGGAATCGGATTCGCCGCGTTCGAGCGGAGCGAAAGAAGGAAGATTCGGAAACGGAAACAGGACCGTCGGAAGAAACCAAATCAGGAGCGTGATGTCATGGAAAAAGAACACCTTATTGAGCTCGCGCTAACCGCGCGGCAGAAGACGTACAGCCCGTATTCAAATTATGCCGTCGGCGCGGTGCTGCTGACGCAAAGCGGGGCCGTTTACCTCGGCGCGAATATCGAAAACGCCGCTTACGGGTTGACGATTTGCGCGGAAAGGACGGCAATTTTTCAGGCGGTTCTCGACGGCCATCGGGATTTCGAGCGGATCGTCGTCGCGACGCGCGACGGGGGTTCGCCTTGCGGCTCCTGCCGCCAGGTTATGGCGGAGTTTTCGCTAGACATGATCGTCACGATCGTAAACGAAAAAGGCGAGATTACGGCTGAAGGAACGGTTCTCGAACTTCTCCCGTACGCATTTACGCCGAAAAATATTGAATAAACGCTTTGCGGAGCTGAATGGCGGCCGTTGAAAAATCGATTCGTGTCGAAGCGTTAATCCTGACCCATCAAAATTACGGTGAGGCGGATCGGTTCGTCCGTATGCTGACGCCGGATCGGGGAAAAATTTCGGCGTTGGCTCGCGGCGTTCGTAAGATGAATTCGCGGAAGGCGGGTCATCTTGAGCCTTTTACCGTTATTAGCGCGCAGCTTGTCCAGGGACGCGGTTCTGCTTGGGTGATTAGTCAGGTGACGACGTTGGAAGCTTTTCCGCCGCTCTCCTGTACGTTGGAATCGGCCTGTTTTGCGTCGTACGTCGCCGAACTGGCGGATCGTTTTTCGGACGAAGATACCGAGAGCCGCGATTTGTATCGGCTGACGGTTCGAACGCTGCGCCGCTTGAGCCAGGCCGTGGACGCTTATTCGGTTTTGCGCTGGTTCGATTTCCGTTTGCTTGACTTGACCGGCTATCGGCCTCAGCTGCGCGAGTGCGTCGGCTGTGGGCGTCCGATCGCGCCTCAGCCGCAATATTTTTCATTGCAGCTTGGCGGTGCGTTGTGTCCGAATTGCGGCGTGTTGGACGCGGCGGCGCTGCCGATTTCGATGCGGACGCTGAAATTTTTTCGTTATTATCAGTCCCGACCGGCGGCGGATAACGCGCTTGTCGGCTGGCCTTCCGAGCTGTGCGCTGAAACGGACCGGATCCTCAACGCTTATTTCACATATATCCTTGAACGAAAAATAAACAGCAGCGAATTCATGGCGAAGGTCGGGTAAGGCCGTTCGCCTAATCCTCGGGAACCAAGTTTAACCGCATCCAGATCAGATCATAGTTCGCACGGAAGCCGAACTCCGTTAATATTCCGCGGTTTTCGGACGCAGCGCAGTTAATCAGCAGCGGCTTTCCACTTCGAAAGCGCTGGAGCGCGACCGCGATGAGTTCGCTGCGGTCGCCAGCGGCGCTGAAAGCGGTCGGAACGAACCAGACGCGGTTCGCGTACGTTCCGGTCGTTTGGAACGCGATCCAGCCTAAAATCTGTCCATTGTCGTTACGGACGGTCAGGAATTCGTTCCGATCGCCGAGGAGACGTTTCAGCCAGCGCAGGGTTCGGGAAAATTCAAACAGTCCGTTATCCCAGCTCAGATTCCAACGGAATTCAGGCGGATAGGCGAGCGCGGCGGCGCGGAGAAATTCGCCCCGTTCGCTATCGCGCGGAACGGCGCAGCTCGTTCTCAGACGGGCGGAGCGGGCGATATCCACCGCATCCGTTTTTTCTTTAATCCAATCGGTCCGAACGGTTACGCTCTGGAATCCGTTCGACGCGTAAAGCTGATAAACGGCCGGGTTCCCTGAACGGAGCTGGAGGTAAAGCGCGGACGCGGCGAAATTACGCGCATAACTTATTGCGCTGCGTAACAGTTCTTTCGCGATACCTTGCCGCCGATAAGGTTCGGCGACGCAGACGTTGACGATCAGGTAACCGCGCCCTTCCGGCGGCTGGATGGGTATCAGGTGGATCAAACCGATAATCCGACTCTCGGCGTTCAGGCAGACGAATCCTTCGGTTTCTGTTCGGAAACTGTCGAACCAGAGCTGCGAAAAAACGCCTTTCCCGGCCTCCGCGCGCAGCGTTTCGATAAACGCTTTTCCGTCCGGATCGAGAAATTCGCGGAAACTATCCTCGATTAAATCGGCGATCGCCGCGTTATCGCGGCGCGGAAAAATTTTTCGGATCCTGAAGCCGCGGTTCTCCGGAAACGCCGTCATTCCGATTGTCAGCGCTCTCGTTTACGGTACCTGCGCGGCGGTCGGACGTCGGTTCCCGCGCGGGTTCAGGACACGGCTGAAGACCGCCGGATAGAACGCCGTGATCCAAAGCGATATCAGTGCGTAGCGGATCAGACCCCCGCTCATCTCGCCGAGCGCCGCGTTCAAAGGCGCTTTCAGGAAGATTCGTAATCCGATCGTCAGCGCGATCCCGGTAATAAAGACGAGAATTTTTGCGATCCAGCTTTGAGGGTGATTAAAACGGATCCAACGAGATTCGATCAGGAATCCGACGAGCGCGCCGAGCGCCGCTCCCAGCGTTTTCATCGTGTCGGATTTGAGCTTGATTTCGGTTCCGGCCGGATAGGGCTTTACCAGAACGTAAAACAGGCCGCAGATGATCGCGGCGAAACCGAAGATGAAGAACGATTTTTTCAGATCGGGGTTTATCGCCAGCGAATTCGCCGCCAACCGGAGGAGCGCGACGAGCGCAGCGCCGACGGCGATCGCGGTCAAGACGTCGGACGGCGTATGGACGCCCAAGTACAGTCTCGATAAGGCGACGGCGGCGATCAGGAGCGCCATCAATCCTTTCAGCCATTTTTTATCAGACAGCGTCCAAATTGCGCCGTAAACTGCGGCTGCGCCGGCGGTATGGCCGCTTGGGAATGAAAATCCGCTGGCGCTGGGCAGCGCTTCCGTTACGGCGGTCAGGTTCTCGAAGCGCAGGAACGGACGCGGGATACAAAAGGTAATTTTCAGGAAGTTATTGACGAATAAGCCGACGAAGTAACTGGTTCCGATATAAATCGCGTTTCGTTTATGGCCGCACCATAAGAGAAACGCGATCAACGGCATCAGGATCATTTCCTCGCCAAATTTGGTCAGGAATAAAAAGAGGCAGTTCAGGGCGGGCGTACGCAGCGACTCGAGCGTCATTAATACGGATTCATCAAACGGCATTTTTCCCTTACCTTAGATTTGTCTTATTTATATGCATTTAATTATAGTCAAGATAGTCCTGTTCTGCGGCTGTATTGGTGACCTGAGAGAATTCGCTCCGGTTCTGACGGACGATTGGGGATGATCGCGTTTTATTGATCGTGCCGACGAAGCGAT
>DAOUFC010000008.1:0-19588 GCA_034430295.1 Flexilinea sp. | reverse complement strand
GCCAGAATTTCAGGATCTTCGCTTTCGCCCTCAACGCCGCAGTTCCAACTCAGGTTATGATTGTCGCCGTCCGTATTATCCCAACCGTTCGCGAGATTGTGCTTTTCGTTATAGGCGTATAAATCGTAAAGCGTAAATCCGTCATGGCAGGTTATAAAATTGATCGAAGCGTTGTTACCGCGCGCGTCGGGATGATAAATATCATGCGAACCCGCGATCCGAACCGCCGCTGTCCGCGCTGTGTCCGCGTCTCCTTTCAGGAAACGGCGCAGATCGTCGCGATAACGCCCGTTCCATTCCGACCAACGTTTCCAGGACGGGAACGAACCGACCTGATACAACCCGCCCGCGTCCCATGCCTCGGCGATCAGCTTAACATGCGACAAAATCGGATCGTAAGCGATATTCTTCAGTAAGGGCGGGTTATTCAACGGCGAGCCGTCCTCAGAGCGGCCGAGAATCGACGCCAGATCAAAACGGAAACCGTCCACACGGAACTCGGTGACCCAATAGCGCAGACTGTCGCGGATCAGCTGCTGAACGATCGGGTGATTCGCGTTCAGCGTATTGCCGCAGCCGCTGAAATTCTGATATTTGCCGTCCGATGTCAGCATGTAATAAACTTTGTTATCAAAACCTTTCAGGTTCAGCACCGGCCCTTTTTCGTCGCCTTCAGCGGTATGGTTGAAGACGACGTCTAAAATAACTTCAATACCGTTCCGATGAAGTTCCCGAATCAGCTTTTTCAGCTCGGATCCTTCCTGATGATGTTCTTTATTCGACGAATACGACGTATTCGGCGCGAAGAAACTGATCGGATTATATCCCCAATAATCAATCAGACGCTCACCCTGATAATATCGCTCGTCCAACAGCTCGTCAAATTCAAACACCGGCATCAGCTCGACGCAGTTAACGCCCAAATCGAGCAGGTAAGGAATCTTCTCAATCATCCCGGCAAACGTTCCCGGATACCGAACGCCCGAAGAAGCGTGACGGGTAAATCCGCGGACATGCAATTCATAAATCACTAAATCTTCCATACGGATTTCAGGAAGACGCGTATCCCGCCAATCGAAATTCGTCCAAACGATTCGGGAGCGATAATCGTCCCGTTCGCGCTTGCCGCACCATTCGCTCTGACCCGTTACCGCCAACCCGTACGGATCGAGACAGTAACGCGAGCCGTCGAAGATCAAACCTTTCTCCGGTTCATACGGACCGTAAACGCGATAACAGTACTCAAGATCGATATAATCAATATCGAAAACGATCATTGAATAAACGTTTCCAATCCGGCAGCTGGGCGGAAAAGGCAAGAGCGCGAACGGCTCTTTTTCGAAGCGTCGGAAGAGCGCCAATTCAATCCGGTCGGCGCCGATCGACGTCACGGTAAAGCTGACACCGTTGGAAACGACGTACGCACCGTTCTGATGGAATAATCCGGGTCGGATTAGAAACCCGTTAACATATTCAACTAATCCGTTATCGCCGTTACCGTTACCGTTGACGTCGCCGTTAATCCGCCCGTTCCCGTCGTTTAACGGACCGTTTTCACTTTTATGAAGAAATGAGAATGCGTCGTTACTCATTAAAATCGCCGTTGATATAAAATAATTTAGTGTACAAAAATTTTCGGTCCCATCTAATCTTATCGTACTTTCTTCCGAAAATAAGCTTTTCCCACCGCGTTTTTCCAGCGCCGCGAGAATAAAACCGTTTTGCGGAAAGCCTGAAAATTCTATCATGCCGCGGTAAAATCGTGAATAGCGAAAGGCCAAATACGGAGGAAGGCCAAATCCATGCACTATGCAGCCGTCAAAGGAATCCTGTCCGCGAAAAACGGTATTAATTTGTACCGCGGCTGTACGCATGGCTGTATTTACTGCGATTCGCGCAGTAAATGCTACGGAATGACACACGATTTCGAAGACGTTGAAGTCAAGGAAAACGCGATCGAAATCCTCGAACGCGAACTGAGACGAAGACGGCGGAAATGCATGATCGGCTGCGGCGCGATGTGCGATCCGTATATCCCGCTCGAAGACCGGATCCGTCATACCGAAAACGCGCTGAAGCTCGCGCTGCAATACGGTTTCGGATTTACCTTAATTACGAAATCGGACCGCGCGATGCGCGATATAGATTTATTCGCGCGGATCAACGAAACGGCCAGGTGCGTGGTGCAAATGACGGTAACGACGGCGGACGAAGCACTCTGCGCCATAGTCGAACCGAACGTCAGCGGTACGGCTGCGCGTTTCGAAGCGCTGAAACGGCTTCAGGAACGGGGAATTCCGACCGTCGTCTGGCTGACGCCGATCCTGCCGTTTATTAATGACGATGAAAAGAATATGATCGAGATCGTCGATCGCTGCGCTGAGGCAGGCGTTTACGGAATCGTCAATTTCGGCGCCGGACTGACGCTCCGAGAGGGAAACCGCGAATACTTTTACGCGCAGCTCGATCGGTCGTTTCCCGGGCTGAAAGACCGCTATATCCGAACTTACGGGAAGCGTCATGTCCTCGCCGCGCCGGATCATGCGCGTTGGGAAGCCCTGTTCGGCCAAAGATGCGAGCATTATGGGATCGTTCATGATCCGGAAGCAATTTTCGCGTACCTGAACGCTTTTGAGGAAAAAGGTGGGGCGTGCCAGCCGCGCCTTTTTTAATCCTGCCGCGGCGAAGGATCGGCCGGAAAGCAAAAAATGAGGCTGCTCCAAAAGTCGGAATTCCAAAACATTCTTGAAAATATTGTAAAAGAATTTCTTTCTAATTTAGAGTGAGTGACACAACGGCTTTTGTGAATGACCCGAAAAACAGGGGCGGATGACGTGGAGGAGGGGATTTGCGGCCGCAAATCCCCTCCTCCATTATAAAACTTACTTAAAAGTCAATGCATTGAGGCGCCTGCGACCGACGGCCGGATGGGAATCGATCAATGCACTGACAAATAAGCGGATGAATTCAGTTACAATAAAATCCGTTTTGAGCCACCCTCACCGGCTGGATTCAGATCGCAACCTGAATCATCGCCCTATGCGGCAAATCGGTCGATCGCTTCAATCAGGAGCGTCTTCAGCTTTTCTTCGCGCAGGCTCAGCGTCAGATCGGCGCGCGTCCGTTCAACAATCCCGCGCAGCAGATCTGTCTGGCGGCGCAATCCGTTCGTGACAGCGTCCGGATAATCCATCGTGATCAAAATTGAGTAAATATCGTCCATCTCGGAAAGAAGCCGCTCGGCTTCGTCCGAATAACCCATACGTAAAATATCCATGCAGCGGCGGCGCAGTTCGCCGGGCGTTTCCGCCAGCCCGCGCAGGTACGTCGCGACCGGAACACCCAAACTTTCCGGCGTCGGCAGCGGGCGCTTTTCGATAAACGCCGTCGTCAGAGAAGCTTCGCAAAATTCCTTTATCGCGTCTTGGGTATATCCGGCGTAGTAAAGCGCGGGAAATTCCTTTAAGCCTTCCGACAGCGCGGAAAATACCGCCTGGCCCTCGTCAAGGTGTCTGTGGGCTCCATCGGCGTCGCCGCGATGAATCGCACGGATCGCGTTCGCGGACGAACGAGTCAGCGCCCGCGCTTTCGCTAACGCGTCGTCGCGGGCTTTCGTCTCGGCTTCAAAAACCGCGTGAGCCGATTCAGCAATCGAATTAATCGTTTCCGTCGTTCGATTCATGATTTAGAACGGGATATCGTCTTCGCTCGCGTCGCTTTCGTCAAAATCGTTCCCCGAACTTTCGTTTGCGTCGCTTCTCGAACCGATTGAGCGGATTGTCGCCGCGTTAATTTCGAAAGACGCGCCGCTCGTTCCGTCAGAGCGCTGGAAGACGCGCGGCCCGCCCGTATTCGGGTCGGGAACGAGACGTCCTTCGACGATAACCTTCGTTCCTTTCTTCAGGTACGTATTCGCGAATTCCGCTAATTTTGACCAACAGGTAACCCGAAACCAGATCGTCTCTTTAACCATCTGTCCCTGGGCATTCGAATACTGGCGGCTCGTCGCGACGCTGAAAGACGTAACCGGAACGCCCGACGGAGTATAACGCATTTCCGGATCCCGTCCAATATTTCCTGCAACAATAATCGTATGGAACATATTCTCTCCTTAAAATTCCAAATAACTTTACTTAGTCCGTATCGTCATACAGGACGATATCTTTTGTCTGGTTATTATTGTATACGATTTTTTAGCCGGCTGACGAGATTCCGCTCAATTCGTCCGGGCGATCCGAAGCCCGGAATTATTCCCTTAAACGAAAAAAAAGCCCGAAAGGAGGACAGGCTTTTTTTCAAAAAAGGAGTGCTGCTGATGAAAGGAGGAACACCAACAGCTGAAACAGATAAAAAAGAAGAATTTAGTTTTGCTGTTCGGGGATAATTATAGACGTATGTCATTTTTTGTCAATAGCCAAATATGACAAATGTTACCTTCTCAAAAAAAAGCGGAGTGATGCAAGAGTAAAAGCAGCGGAAACAAAAACGGAAATCGACGCCGAGGAAGCCGGTCCTCTCGGCGCCGATCGCTATCAAAATTTAGGTTAATTTAATCTTCGGCCGCCTAATTCAGCGGGAAATACACTTCGCAGAACGGGATTCCGCGATGTTCGAGATGGAATTTCGCCCAAAGCGGATCGGAGGACGCGGGATCCTTCACTTTCACCGTAAAAGAAATACGCGTCTCCTCGCCGGGTTTCGTAGGCTGAACCGCAATGTCGGAAACGACCTTCTCGATCGATTCGCTGTTTTCAACGTTGACGACCGCGTACGTTTCCGGATCCCAGGTATTTGTTCCTTCGTTCGCCAGGAACCAACTCACCTCGTAAATATCCGGCGCGATAAAGTTGATTTCGGAGCGCTGCCCGCCGCAGGCGTTCCCTTCCAGCTGTTTCGAATCTAAAACGACGATCTCGTTCTCAGGCGCTTTTCCGTCCATCAGCAGCGGCGCTTCAATTTCGCCTTCAGCCGTCGTTTCGCCGCGGATTCCTGTCCCGCCGTCCGGAACGTTCGCGATCTGGACAGATTCGCTCTCGTCCGCCTCCATTTCAAAAGTCATATTCGATTTCGGCGTCAGCGAACCGTCGACATATATATCGACCCAGAATGCGGTATTGGCGTAAGAACCGTAGCCGAACGTGTATCCGAGGCTATCCTGGAGCATGTAATAACCGCGATAGTGACCGGGAATCGACGGCGCCTGCAAATCAATACTGATTTCAACGCGTTCGCCCGGATAAACCGTTCGCGGAATATTAACGACCCGCTTTCCGCCCATCGCGTCGCCGCCGCTGAAAATCAGCGTATATCCCTGATCCCAGATACAAGTTCCGCCGTTTTTCAGCGACCAGGTCTTCCGAAATATCTCGTTCGGCGCCAATTTCGCTCCGTCTTTGATCGAAATATCATTGATCGAACGAATCTTATTATTACAGTACGGATTGCGCGCAGCGTTGTTTGGCGTCGTAACCGAAGGCTGCTTACCGTAGTATTGCGGATAAATTACCGGCGGGACGGGACTCGGCTGGTAACCGTATTGCGGGACATTATATGACGGCTGGCAGCCGGGCGCGCAAGGAACGGAAGGCGAATAGCAGGGCGCGCACGGCTGGTATGTATACGCGGTTGTCGTAATACTCGCCCAAACCGGCGTTTGACCGCTGCAGCCGACGCCGAAAAATTCACCGCCCGCCGTTCGCAGCAGCCAATTGCTCTGAAACGATCCGAAACTGTTCGGCGCGACCATATTCACAGAAATATCGACTGTTTTGCCCGGGGCGACCGCGTGCGGCAGGCGTACCGCCTGAACCGAACCTAACGCCGTTCCCGAAACATAAACGAGCGAATAATCCGTTGTCCAGGTGCATGTGCCGACGTTTCGGATCCGCCAGGTTTTCGTAAAGGGCTTTCCCGCGCCGATATACGATCCGTCCGGAATCGTTACATCGCGGACGAATTCAGCCCTGAGACAGGTTTTATACGGCGCGCAATACAAACTGCAGCCGCCGTAAGTCCAACACCAGGACGAGTCCGGAGTTGAATTCAATTTTCCAAAGGGCGGTTCGAGGATACCCTGTTTCGCGGCGGAAGCTTTCGCCGTTATCGTCAGCCCAGCAAACAAGACCAACGTCAATATCAAGACATATACAAGACGGTTTTTTCGGTTCACGTTCTACCTCCAGATACCGCCGATCCGATCCTTCCGACCGCGCGGTTCGATTCTTATCACATTTATTTACATGCAAGAAACGCGCCTAATATTCGGATCAGGCGCGCCCGCGATCCGAAACACGGAGAAGCGGGCCTAAAGAACGAGCTTTTCACGGTTGTCAAAAAACGCGCCGGAATCTGCGCGTTTTTTTGACAACCTTCAATTTCGAATCACCTTACCAATAAGGCGTAAAATTCCACCAACCGTTGTTATCGTTCAAAGACGGGTTCCAGTTGTACCAAGGGCAATCTGAACTGTTATATCCGTAACACCAATACTGCGGATAAGGGTAACAATTACTCCAATTTGGACACGGATTATACGGCGGCGACGGAACGTAGTTATAGTTAAACGTCCGAATTTCCGCCCAGAATGGAACGCTGCAGTTAGCGCCGACGCCGAAGATTTCGCCCACGTCCGATTGAATCTTGAAATTAGCCCGGAACGTTCCCGACGTTGACGGCGCCGTCAAATTCACGCTGATATCGATCGTTTGCCCCGGCGCGACCGGATGCGGAAGCGCGAACCAATTCGGCGCGCCCATCTGCGTCCCGCTTGAGAAAATAACTTTGTAATTCGTGTTCCAGTGCGTCGCGCCGTTATTACGTAACCGCCAGGTTTTCGTAAAGGAACTGCCGGGCGCGATATACGATCCGTCCGGGATCGTCACGTCGGAAATAAACGACGCGCAGTTTGACCGGTAATAATACGGATCGGGGAAACAGCAATTCTGGTAATTTTGACAATTCGGCAAACAATAACCGGTCGGCTTTTTCGCCTGCTCATGCATCGGCGAAGAATTTACGAACGGGTTTTCCGTATTGCTCGGAAGATTGTTCCATGGATTATTCCAATAACTTTGAGCGGAAACCGCCCCTGCCGTCAAGAATGAAACGATGATAACGGCGGTCAAAAGGTACAGATAACGCTTTGTCATAGCTTGACTCCTTTCTACAAGATTTCCGCCCGATCACCGGTTCGGATCGTTATCGTATCGTGCAAGATTTGTACTCAGATCCACCCGATTGAATTCGTCGGCTGACAAAGGTTTGAGCTTACTTTTATTACGTTTATCACGGCAAAAAAGTTTCATAATACGCCATAAGCCGCATCCGAATTGTTAAGGCGCGGATAAAAGCTCCGTCACGCGCGCGATCGCGCTCAATACGGCCCAATTCCGAACCGGCCAGCCGTAGGCAGATAATTCCTGCACGGTAAAATCGCAGAGCCGCGGCGATCCGGCGCTCGGGTGGGCATGATCGCCGCGCAGCCCGTGATTCGGAAGCGGATCCATCGCCCGCCACAAATTCACGATCGGGATCTCGTACGTCAACGCCACCTGCGCAATGATCCGATTGAACTCCCCGCTGTCGTTCAAGTTATCCGCCTTCAGGATCAGGATCGGAATCGCGTCGCTGTTTAAAACTTTGCGTATAATTTCATGCAGCGCCAGTTCAAATTCAGCTGCACCGCCGTAAACGTCATTCGTCCCCAACGCGACGACGACGATCGACGGCCGCCACAACCGCAACTCGCAATCTACCGCCGATTCATTCTCTGAACAGGCCCCGTCCGGATCCCAATGCGCCCCAAGCGCGTCCGTCGCCGTCAGCCCGTTTCGAGTCGCCAGCGACGCGCGGGCGAACGAACCTCGGTAGCGCGCGATCGTCGCCGCCAGCCCGCGATACGCCCCCAGATCGTATTCCTTCGAATCGAAACAACCGAGAAAATAAGTATGAACGCTGTTGCTGTCGCCGATTTTCGAAAAACGGGTCGGGACGTTCCCGTCCGCCAACCCGAAACGATAGCGGAGCCGAATCCCGTCGGAAACCGACGCCGGAAGAATAGGAAACGAACGCCAGTCGTCCGCGGACAACGGCACGCTCTCGGACGATTGCGCGCCGACGCAAAGCGGCAGGAAGAAGAACGCGAAAAATATCAGCGTCAAGACAGTTCGCCGTTTCATAGCCTGAATTTTACCCGTGAAAGAGCGGATCAGAATCTGACAGGCCGGGATTTGACGGGCAATGGTTATTTTGATATGATTAATATACGTTCGGGCGGGACCGACGCGGCGGATACCAGCGAACCTCGTCAGGTCCGAAAGGAAGCAGCGATAAGGTGGACCATTCGGGTGCCGTCGGGAATCCTGTCCGACGTTTTTTCTTTAAAAGAGCGGAGCAGAATCGAAAAAGATGGAGAAAAAAACATCCCCCAACGCTACCCCGGCGTTTTGTAACTATGATAATTCCGATTACCAGGACGCATTCTGGGGCGAAGGCAGGCGAGCTTACGAGGATAGATCGGAAGAAATCGCTTTCCGCCGACTGCTTCCCGAACAGGGAAAACTGATGCTGGAGATCGGCGCCGGCGCCGGCCGGAATACGCTCCGTTACGCCGGTTACGAACGGATCGTCGTCATGGACTACGCGCTGACCCAGGTTCAGCAGGCAAAAGCGCGCTTGGGAAATTCCCCGCGCTTTATTTATGTCGCGGCCGACGTCTATCGGCTCCCGTTCGTCAACGAACTTTTCGACGGCGCGACGATGATCCGCGTCATTCATCATCTCAGCGAACTGGACCCGGCTTTCGCCGAGATCCAGCGCGTCATGCAGACCGATTCGACGTTTATCCTCGAATACGCGAATAAGCGCAATTTGAAAGCTATCCTGCGTTGGATCGGCGGGAAACAAAAATGGAACCCGTTTTCAAAAGAGATGACCGAATTCGTCCCGCTGAACTTCGTTAACCACCCGAAAACAATTGAAAAACTGTTGAAGAAGCACTCGTTTCGAATCGAGAAAACGTTAGCCGTTTCGAACCTGCGGATCGGCAAACTCAAAGCGAATCCGGCGAATCTGAACTGGATGCTGAAAGCTGAATCCGTCCTCCAGCAGCTCGGCGCGGGATTCAAATTAAGCCCATCCGTATTTTTACGTTGCCGCTCGGTCGAAACGAAAGCCAAGTCGCGCTTCAATCATTTCTTCATCTGTCCGAACTGCCGGAGTTATTCGCTGTCGCATCAGTTGACGAAGGAAGTCTGCCAATCATGCGGATACGAATATCCGATCATCGACGGAATCTATAACTTCCGCGTCAACCCGGAAGACCAGAAACATATCGATTAACGCGTCCGGGAAACGCGCTGGTTCAAGCTAAGCAAAACTGAAAATGTCTTTACCCGAATATCCGATACCTTTCACGCTTTCAGGAGGATTAACCATGAAACGATTCTTTTTTTCAGCCGCGGCGATAGCGACGCTTTTCATCGTATCTCTCGCCGGTTCGGCGTTCGCCCAGATTGAATTTATCGACCCGCCGGCGGAAGACGCGTCCCAGGTCGATTCGATCGACAGCAACGGGACAAAGGTGTCGCCCGCGTTCCGAAAAGTCGTCGACGATTTAGCCGCGGACGGGAAAATTTCCGGCGCGGACGGCGATTTTTACTATCTGGATGACTTTACGAACGAATGGGCGCAAATCGAATGGTATCAGTGGATTCCGCGCACAGGACCCTCGATGAACAATTTCGTTCTGCGATCAAAAATTAAATTCGAATCGGCGTCGCAGACCCCGAACTGGTCGGAATCCGGCTGCGGCTGGTTTTTCCGCGGGGAGGACGTTGTTACCAATCTGACCGCGTTTTATTCGCTCGAGGGGAACTTGCGCCTTTTCGGCTTCAACAACAATTACTCGCTCTCGTATGGGCGCGTGAACCATACCCGCCCCGCCGTCAGCGGTGAAATTGAGATGGTCATCTATGCCGAAGATGAAAAAGTCGGGATTCTGATCGATGGCGCTCCGTTGATCGAACGGTCGGATATCCTGGTTGACGATAATCCGTCACAGTTGTTCTCTGTGACTTTCTCCGGAACAAATAAAGATTTCGGGATTCGCTGTGAATATTCCGAAGTCGAGTTCATGATTTTACCGTAATTCGAAAAGACGCCGGCGCGAATACGGTTTTCATCAGCGGACTGACGCTGTTATCCGAAATAAAAAAGTCGACGTATTGGGACGCGTGCTCAATACGTCGACGCACAAATAACAGGTTTTCCTGTCAGCGAATCAGCGCCGCTAAATCCTCGCCGATTTTCATTAAATCAATCCCCTTTGTAAACTGGAGACAGGTCCCTGACGGATAACGCGTCTTCTCGACCCAATGCGCCGGAATCGCGTCAAGTCCGTATTTCGCGCCGAGAATCGCTCCGGCGACCGCGCCGATCGTATCCGCGTCACGGCCGAAGTTCGCCGCCAGCGTCACGCCTTTCTTAAAGCTGTCGTTTCCCAGGCGCAGACAGGCGAAAGCCGACGGAATCGCTTCCGCCGTCGTCGCCCATTTCGTCGTCCGCAGCCGGTCATGCAGTTCCATCCAAGCGTTCAAAATATCAAAATCCGTTTTTTCGACGATCTCGAAAGCCGCCGTCATGTTCGCGTACAGCCATGAATCGCTCGGAATACAGTCCATCGCCGCAGCGATAATTTCATCGATCGATCCGTCAACCATCGCGGCAGCGACCGCCGCCGCGACCGCCTGCGCGCCCCAGATTCCGTCGTTAAAATGGCTGACCGACGCGTCGATTTCCGCCATCCTGGCGGCGGCGGCAGGATCACCGGCGCAGATAATCCCGATCGGAGCGATCCGCATTGCCGAACCGTCGCTCAGATGATAGGTGTTGAAGCGGCCCGATTGCGGCGGCCGGATCCCGCGGCGCAGGTTGTTCGCCGCCTCAACTTCGCTGTCGCCGCCGCGGCGGAACTCGTCCTGAACCGCGACGTTCTTCAACCAGGCGTCAACGACAGCTTCCGTTGTCAATTTTCCGCCGCAGCCGATCAGCGTCTGGGCCGTCAGCAGCGCAAACTCGGTATCGTCTGTACTCCAGACTGCGCCTTTCGAAAAGTCGGTCGTAAATCCGTAATTAACGCGATTATCCTGCATCCGCGCCGCGTCTCCCAGCGAATCGCCGATCGCCAGACCGCAGATCGCGCCGACAGCCTTCTGCCTCTTTAACGATTCATTCTTAATTAAATCTTCCCGTTTGATCATATTTATTCCGTTTCTTCAACAATTAACGCGCCGAAAGACGACCGGCCCGCGCCGTTCGACGCAAATCCGACCATCCCATACCGCAGCGTCTCATCCGTAACCGACAAGACGCGCTGTCCGTCGATGAACAGCGTCAATTCGGGGCCAGCCGCTTCGAACGCGATCGTGATTTCCGAGCCGGCTTTCCAATCATACGCGATACCCGCCAGCTCTTGCCAAACGCCGGCGGATTTCCGGTAAATCGCCGCCCCGCCGGACTTTAACCCCGCGTAATAGCCTCGCTGCGCGCCCTGAACGCGGAGCGCCAGGCAATGGCTCGAACCGGTAAACGGAACGACGGAGCTTTCAAGACGGACGTCGCGGGTAAAATAATTCCCCGTCAGCGCTTCGCACCCGTTTAAGCGCATTGCTTCAAGCCGTCCGTCGACGATCTCCCAAGCGCCGTGATCGTGTGCGAAGGGGATGACCGAATCGAATTCTTTCGCGCTTTTCGCAAAATCGATCCGATAAGACGCCGGACCGACGACGGTGAAATCGTCAAGAAAAATTGAGCGGAAATCACGGTTTTTTATCGAAGAGTTCGATTCGATCCAAAAACCAATTTCGTCAACCATCGCGCCGTCCAGATCGGGAATCGTAAATTCAACTTTCTTCCAGCCCGGTTCTTCAAGCGAAAACGCCCCGAGGAAGACTTCGGCCTTCGTGAACGTGTTTCGGACGTACGGACTGATCAGGATGTCCTCGCCGCCGATCTTCTCGGAACAGATCCAAAACGATACCGTTTGACCGGGATAAGCCTTCGGCGAAAAAACCGGCATGTAACGGGTATCGTTAAAATCTTCGCGGCGGTAGAATGGTTTATAAAAAACTTTCCCTTTCTGCCCGCGCTGGAGCCGGTCGACAAGAATTTCGAGAGATCCGTTTCCGCTGTGCGCCGTTTGCGCCGAATGGCGAAGCCGGAACAGGTTCGCGTCCGAAACCCGGAAATTATGCGTCGCGCCGGGGAGTTCAAAATCGAAATGAATCGTCCCCTCTCTTTTCGGATCGACGGATATCGGTGTTTCCTCGTCTTCGCGGAGCCGTTCGCTAAGCCGGCAGAGCTCGCGCGCGTACGTCGGAATATCAAGAATATTCAAATATCCCGAAATCCCCGACAAAACGATCATGTCATTAATCGGCTCGCGGTAGTGCGCCGGAATACCCGCGAGACCGGCGGCAACGCCCATGATCGTCCCGACGTTCCCGGCGTTACAATCGGTATCCCAACCCGCCATCGTCGCGATTTCGACCGTCCGCGCGAAAGTTCGTCCGTAGAGAAGCGCCATGACGCAAACACCGGCGTTCGGGATAATATGGCAGACGCCGGGATATTTATCGTAACCCCAATTTTCATGCAGTCGCTTCATACAGGCGCGCCAGTCGTCCGGATTCGCGGCGTGAAAATCGATAACGTCCCGAACGATTCGCGCGTACGTCGAATCGGCGGGAATCTGATCCAGCCCGATACGGACGATGTCGCCCGGATCGCCGTTTTCAAACGCCGCCGCAATACAGCCGGCGATGAACGCCGCGCCGTAGACGCCGTTGCGGTCATGCGAAACGGAGGCGGCGACCGACGCGTACTCGGCCGCTTTTCCCGGTTCGCCGGGGAAGATCAGCCCCCAGGTATCGATAAAGATCTGGCCGCCGATCTGCTCCGCCAGCGTCATACCGTTGACGGCCGCCGACCCGGACGCCGGCGCTTTCATACCGTTTTTCAAATTCAGATAAGCGGTGTGTTCCGTGCTGACGCCGTACCCGCCCCACCAGAACATGCCGACGCCCTCGCGCGCGTAATTCATCCAGGCCTCGGCGACATCCTGCGCCGTCAGTTTCCCCAGTCCGACACGGTCGTATAAAGCGCGGAGGAAATAATACGGGCCGTTCGCGTCGTCGTCGGCGGCGAAATTTTTAAACGGCTTGACGTAAGCCGTGATATCGCCGTAATAGTGCTGAATCCGTTCATACGTCCAAACAGTCGGTTCAACCGGCGCGCCCAGACGGATCCCTATATTCATTCCAAGGAAACCGGCGTAAATTTTTTCCAAGTTTCGTTCAATCATTCGTTCCGTTTCCAAATAAAAATCCCGGAGACGGCGCTGACGGCCGTCTCCGGGTTATCTTGACCGATCGCTAATTCAGGACCGTATTCAGGTATTCGGTAATCTGCGTACCGCCGGCTTCGTTCCATTTCGCAACGAACTCGTCGAAATCTTCGATCGGGCGAACGCCGCGGATAATATCCGTCGAATATTCGGTATAAAGCATGTCCATCGCGTCTTTCAGCGGCAGCAAGTCTTCCGGCAAAATGACGTTGACATCGGCGGCGAAATATTGGCCGGCTTTTTCGAGCGAATCCAGCGCCGGAGCGGTTAAGACTTCGCCTTCAACTTTTTCGAGATCAAGCCCGTTCACCGTCGGCCAGAATTTCGCCCACCATTCGGGATAGCGTTCGGTCAGGACATACTTGTCGCCATCCATTGTATAGTGAACGCCTTCAAGACCGAGCTTATCGAAGATACGTCCTTCCGGTCCCGCCATGAAGTCGAGAACCGCCCAGGCGGCATCTTTAACTTCCGAATAGGCGTTGATCGCGAAGCCGCGCGATTCCTTCGAAACGTCGAGCGATTTATAACCCTGCGAAACGCCCGACGCCGGCGGAAGCGCGATCAGCTCGGTTTCCGCGCCGTTCGTCTGGATCATCTTGTTGTTATAGACGTTGACGACGTCTCCGGCCGTCCCGGCGACGAAACAGGCTTTTCCTTCGTAAAAGGCCTGTTCCATCGTGTCCCACTGCTTCGTCACGTATTCATTATCGAGGAGACCTTCGGCGTACAGCTTCGCGTAAAAAGCTAATTTTTCTTTTTCAGCGTCGGTCGCGGCGCTGTAAACCCAGTTGTCGCCGTCTTTGACGATCGTGGCGGTGACGCCGAAAGCGTGGTTGAAGACGTTATCGAGCTTGATAATCCCGCCGTCGGTTGTAATCGAATATTCACAGAGTTCTTTCTCTTTCATCTCCTTGAACATCGCGTAATAATTTTCAACCGTCGGATCTTCGAGAACTTTCTTCGCGCTGTCGAGCTGTTCAAAATGATCCTTGCGGATGAGCGGGATTTGAACGCGGCCCGGCGCGAGCCAAAGCAGGTACGGATACGATTTCAGCGCTTCAACGCTGTGCGCGCCGATAATATTATTAACGTTTTCGGATCCGGCGACATAGTCGGTCAAGTCTTCCAACAGCCCTTCCTGCGAAATCGGCAGATCGCCGCCCTGGAAATAGATGATGTCGGGGTTGATCTGTTCCGTTCGGAACGCGATCGGAACAACGTCCGCGTATTTACCGGCCGGCGATTCGAGGACTTCCAAGTCGACGAAAATCCCTTTTTCAGCCATCGCCTTTTCGATCTGGGCGAATAATTCGATTACCGGTTCTTCAGTCGGAACGACGTCCTTGCAGAGGTACGTGACGTGAACCGGATTCTCCGCCGTTCCGATCCCCTGCGCCAGGACGGACGCGGCGCCGCTGAGGAGCAGCAGCCCAACCAACAAACAAACGAGACTCTTTTTCATTTTATTCTCCTTATAATGAATGAAATAAATCGGTTACTCTTTGACCCCACCCGCCATGACGTCCTTCGCGTAATACCTCAGCACGAGCGGATACAGCAGGAGAATCGGAATAATTGAGACTACGATCGTCGCGCAGCGCAGCGCGTTGTAGTCTATCCGAGCAAATTCGTTATAGTTGAACAGGTTCTGCTGCCCAACGATCGAAGCGGTATCGCCTAAAATAACGAACTGACGCAAGATGACCTGAAGCGTCGTATCTTTCGTCTTCGTCAGGTAAATTCCGGCGCGGAAATACTCGTTCCAGCGGATTACCGCGTAAAACATCGTTATCGTCGCGATTCCCGATTTCGCTAACGGGAATACGACGCGAAATAAAGTTGTCAGATGCCCGGCGCCGTCAATTTCCGCCGCCTCGTAAATTTCCGAAGGGACCGCCTGATAATATCGCATCAGGATAATCAGATAATAGACGTTGACCGCCATGACGAGGATCACAGACCATTGATTCCCCATCAAGCCGAGATCTTTAATGACCAGGTACTCGGGAACCATCCCCGGATCAAACAGCATCATAAAAATCAGGAAGACCATCAGCGGCTTTTTCAAGGTCAGCCCCGGCCGCGTCAGGACGTACGCCGCCGAGCAGGTCAGCAGGATATTAATCGCCAGACCGACGATCGTAATAAATACGGAATTCGCCAACGCGCGCATCAGCGCCGGATGGCTGAAGACGACGCGATAATTAATCAGGTCGAATTTCCGCGGGAAGACCGCCAGCCCTCCCATCCGAATCGACTCTTCCGGCGCGGAAAACGATTTCGCGACGATATTCAAGACCGGGACGACCATCGTCAGCGTCACGATCAGCAGCAACAGCGTCAGAACCGTTTGCGACAGCGAGAATTTGAATTTCGTCCTCATAGCTACCAAACCCCCTCTCCGGTCAAACGCTTCGAGATAACATGCGTGATCAGAACCAATCCGGTCCCGGCGACGCCCTTGAGAAGGCCGACCGCGCTCGCTAACGAATACTGCCCGCTTTCAATTCCGATCCGATAAATATAGGTATCTAAAATATCGATCGTACTCTGGACTGCGTTGTTCGAGAAATTGAGGACCTGGTCAAAACCGGCGTTCAGGAAAAAACCGAGATTCATGATAAAAACGGTCAGCATGGGCGCGACCAGCGCCGGAACGATAATTTTCCAAATTACCTGCAGCCGGTTCGCGCCGTCAATTTCCGCCGCTTCGAAAAGATGCGCCGGGATGTTGATAATCGCGGTGAAATAGAAAATCGAATCCCAACCGATACTGCGCCACGCTTCGGAAATCATCAGGATCCAGCGGATCGTCCCGCGATCGGTCATATAATCGATCTGAGGGAGGTTAAAAAACGCCGCGATCTGGTTTACGCCGCCCGAAAGCGAAAGCGCGAGGATCCAAATTCCGGCGATAACGACCCAGGACAGAAAGTGGGGCAGGTAAGTTACGATCTGGACATATTTCCGAAACCGCGCCGAACGCAGCTCGTTCAGCAAAATCGCGAAAATAACGGTAAAAGGGAAGAGCATCACGTATTTCATGAAACTGATAATCAGCGTATTCTTCAAAATACTCATAAATCCCGGCGAGCTGAAAATCATGTTCATATACTTCATACCGACGAACTTCCAGGCGGCGCGAGAACTGTAATTGAAGAAAGCCAGCCGCATGTTATAAATCGGCAAGACGCGGAAAAGGATAAAGAAGACGATCGTCGGCAAAATCAACAAGTATAAATACTTTTCGTCATAAAGTTTGCGCCATACGCTGCGTTTTCGTTTGAGCGGGCTTGCGGCGGCTTGATCGTTCATAGCGGCTCCTTTTTGATAATGACCCCTTACGGCGGATTTCATTAAGGGATTTCGATATCCAATAGCGGCGCATGCTGCTGGGCGCCGTAGACGTCGCGTTCACCGACCGTTCCGGAGGACGCCCCAGTCCGATCGTACGTAATCTTAATCCCCAGCATCGGTTCATGAAAGACAATTTCGGCGATATCCGAATCATCAAGACGATATAACGCCGCGATCCGCTCGCGCGTCAGCCGTCCGCTTCCCGCAACGCGGCGGAAATCTTCGACCGATTCGAATAAGATATCGAGCGTAACCTGAAACGGCCCGCTGTTCTTCGAGCGCAGCACTTTGGCAATATCGTACAATCTGGTCATACCGCCCCTCCCATGATTCGATATTCAATCGGGAATAAACGCATCGGGTCATCCGTTTCCATCAGGTGATAAACCGAAAATTCGTAAACCGCACCGAATTCGACGTCGCTCGGCGCGAACGGGAAAGCCAGATTCCCCGCCGTCGATTTTCGTCCCGGAAAGCCGTAATGAAGAAACGTTGAACGGACGGAAGCGCAAACGGTCGAAGCTATCTCCTGGGTACGGGCGACGACCTCAAACAGGACGCCGAGCTCATGGCTCGCGGCTTGAACCGGCTCCAGATTGCCCATGACCGCGTTTTTACCGTAATTATAGAAATTAATCCGATAATCGGCGGGGTCAAGGTCGGCATACTGCGCTCGGATACTCTCGCTGACGAGCGATTCGACATCCTCGATTTTTTCGATCAGGAGCGGATCGCGGACGCCGGCGATTACGAACGTCCGGTACGCCGTTTTCCGCGCCCCTTCCAGTTTAACCCGATAGGGAAGCGAGGGGCGAATCCGGCTCCCGCTGACGCGGACGATGCCGTCGCCGACTGTCTCGAACGTACAGCGCTCCAGATCCAGAAGTTCCCCCGGACCGGGAAGCAGGTAAGGATGGCTTTTTTCGTAAAAGGTATGCGCCGCGACCGATGTCTTCGTGCAGCGCAGAAGCGGATTCGGTGCGTAAACCTCAAAACAGTCCGCTTTTATTTCGCCGATCATGCAGTCTTTCGCCGTACCCGGATCGCAGCAAAGCGCCCCGCATTCCAGAATTTTTCCCATATGGTACGCCAGCGCGGGATCGAACCCGGCCCGAATCGCGGCGGCGGCGAACGGCGCCGGATCGTACGCCCTTCCGCAGATAATAATTTCCGCGCCGTTTTCCAACGCTTCCATGATCGGTTCATGCCCCATCTGAGCCACGACGCCGGTCGTCTCCGTCAGCCTTTCCTTCGTCAACAGCGGAACCGTCCTGCCTAAGCCCTGAACTTTTCCGGCGTCGAGTTTCTCCGCGACGATCTCTTTCGGTATATCCGCCGAAATGACCGCCGTTTTAACGTTTTCAAACGCGTTTTCACGGATAATTTCTTCCAAGATCGATAACGTCCAATCGACATGCGCCTTCGCGCCGCTTCCGCCGGCGGAGCCGACGATTACGGGAATTTTTCGGTCCCGCCCCGCTTTAATTAAGCGCGATAAGTCCTTCTTATAAGCTCGGCGGCTGACGATCGCCACGTTCGCTCCTAATTTATGCGGCCCGGCGTCGGTCGAGCCGGCGTCGACGATAATCGCGTCCGGATTTTCGGCTAAGCCGTTTTCGAACGACGCGTCCGGAAAACCGTAACCCAAAATTCCGCAAGGCGACAAGATTTTAAACGACTCATTTCGCATTCGCGTTTCCGCCTTTCATTTTTCGCGCCACCGACGCCTTGAGCATTTGCATATGATACGCAACCGCTTTTTCCGTACGCTCGTGGTCGCGGCTTCGGATCGCTTCCGCGATTGCCAGATGCTCATCTGTAATTTGAATACGGCGCGCCTGATACGTGCGTCCGATCGTGGCGATTTCGCTGATCAGGTCGTAATACGTATCGATAAAATTCATAAAGAAGATATTCCCGGACAAGAGCGCCAGTTTATAGTGAAAATAATGGTCGATCGTGCGTTGGCTCTGATCGTCGTCCGCAACGCCCTGCGCCGCATCGAAAAGGTCCGCGATTTCTTCGTCTGTTGCTCGTTCGATAACAAGATGCGCAATTTTTATTTCCATCGCCTCTCGAAATTCGATCAGATCCAAATATGTCGCGGAGCGCAGTATTTCGCCGATCGGAAGGCTGATTGAACGGGATTGAATATTCTCTTCAATAAACGTCCCTTCTTTCGGCCGACGGCGGATATAGCCCTGAGCCTGAAGGATCGTCAGCGCTTCGCGAATCACGCCGCGGCTGATTTCGAACTGATCCGCCAGCTCGGTCTCGTTCGGAAGCCGGCCCCCCGGCGCCAGCTCACCGGAATGAATTTTCTCAAGGAGCTGCTCGGCTACTTTATCGGAAAGGCGATCGTTACGAATCGGTTTGAATTTCATTCGGATTCTCGCTTGTGACGCGCGTTTGCGCAATCTTCTATTTGTCCTACTATTAGACTATTCTAAAAGATTTTTCAGATTCCAACAGGTGACATTCGTCATGATTTTCGTTATATCCTTGTCAAAACGTTCCGCAGAGAAACTCCGACACAGTTATTCAACAGCAGACGGCCGTCTTCCAAAAGAAGATCCGCCGTCCGGCTGATAGCTCGGACGGCGGATCTTGATCGTAATTTGCGGCAGAAGTTTGCCTATTCCTTCTGCGCTATCGCTAATTTCTCACGATAGGTATCGAGGACGACAGCGAAAACGATAATAAAGCCGGTCAACTGGCTCGAAGGCATCTTGTGTGCCCCCGATTTGGATTACGCGCTGGCGCACCGCAGCCGCGTCGAGCCCGTCCAGGCGAACATCGAGCGCACCTGGCGACCCACGGTCTCGA
>DAOUFC010000007.1:0-12244 GCA_034430295.1 Flexilinea sp. | reverse complement strand
CAGCGCGGTATCGGCCAAACCTTTTCGTGCGCCGTGCGTTGAGATGAAGTATTCGAGCGCGGTCAGCCCTTCGCGGAAACCGGACTTAATCGGAAGCCGGATAATCCGACCGGATGGGTCGGCCATCAGGCCACGCATACCGGCAAGCTGCGAAATCGGACCGAAACCGCCTTTCGACGCGCCGGAATTGGCCATGACCGCCATATTGCCTTCGGGATTCATGGTACGCTTGACTTCGCTTCCGATCGTTTCGGTTGTCGTCCGCCAAAGTTCGATCGTTCGCGAATCGCGTTCCTGTTCCGTCAGGAGGCCGCGACGCCATTGCTTGTTGATCTGGTTGACCTCTTTTTCCGTCTGTTCAATCAGGTCTTTCTTCGTACTCGGGACGGTAATATCGAAAACCGAAATCGTCGCGCCGGAGCGCATCGCGTATTCGAAGCCGATATCCTTGATCGCGTCGGCGGTCACGGTCGTAACGTCCTGGTCGCAGACCTGGTAAACTTCCGAGATCAGATCCTTAATCGAGCCTTTTTCGAAGGTCTGGTTCTTGAATTTAATCTCATCGGGAAGAATTTCATTGAAGAGAACGCGTCCGACGGTCGTATCAAAGATTCGGTATTCCGGTTTTTCGAGCCGACGGGTAACGGTTTCTTTTACTTTGATCTGCTTCACGCCGTCTTCTTCTTCGATTGTCCGCGTCTTGACGACGGTTTCTTCTTCCCATCTGGTAATCGTCCGGTACTTGATTTTCGCGTGAAGAGAAACCTGACCGAGATCGTAAGCTAATTTGACTTCGTCGTAGTCATAGAAAGCGCGTCCATCTCCTTTTTCAGGTCCCTTGGTTTCCATTGTCAGGTAGAAAATTCCGAGGACCATGTCTTTCGAAGGCGAGATAATCGGTTCGCCGTCCGACGGTTTGAGCAAGTTCTTGGACGCCAACATCAGCTGGCGCGCTTCGGCAACGGCTTTTTCAGAAAGAGGTACGTGAACAGCCATCTGGTCGCCGTCAAAGTCAGCGTTGAACGCGGTGCAAACGAGCGGGTGGAGCTGGATCGCGTTCCCTTCGATCAGGATCGGCTCGAACGCCTGGATCCCGAGGCGGTGGAGCGTTGGGGCGCGGTTGAGCAGGACCGGGCGATCGCTGATGACGTCGGAAAGGACTTCGAGAACTTCGGGCTTGTTCCGTTCGATAATCCGGTTCGCGCCTTTAACGTTGGAGGCGTAACCTTCGGAGACGAGCCGAGCGACGAGGAACGGATGGTACAGCTCCAACGCCATCGTCTTCGGCAGCCCGCACTGGTATAGTTTCAGCTGCGGTCCGACGACGATTACGGATCGTCCTGAATAGTCGACGCGTTTCCCGAGCAGGTTGCGGCGGAAGCGGCCTTTCTTTCCTTTCAGCATGTCGGAGAGCGACTTTAATTCGCGCCGACCGCGGCGGGACAGGGCTTTGCCGCGTTGAGAGTTGTCGATAAGCGAGTCAACAGCTTCCTGGAGCATACGTTTTTCATTGCGGACGATAACGTCCGGCGCGCCGAGTTCGAGCAGGCGCTTCAAACGATTGTTGCGGTTGATAACGCGGCGGTAAAGATCGTTCAAGTCGGAGGTCGCGAAACGGCCGCCGTCGAGCTGAACCATTGGGCGCAAGTCGGGTGGAATGACCGGAAGAACGGTCAGGATCATCCATTCCGGTTTATTCTTCGAAGCGCGGAACGATTCGACGACTTTGAGCCGTGAAACGGCCTTCTTGCGTTTCTGCTTGCTCTTGGTCGTCCGTACCTCTGCCCATAGATCTTCGGAGAGCTGGTCCATGTCCAAACGGCGCAGGATGTCCATGAACGCTTCGGCGCCCATATCGGCGCGGAATACGTTCCCCCAGCGCGATTTCAGTTCGCGATAAGACATCTCGCTTAGGAACGCCAGCGGCTGAAGATCGAGGAGCTCATCGCGCAGTTTAGCGTTCTGCGAATCGGATTTCAGCGAAACTTCTTCCAGCTGGTTTCGAAGCGCTTCCATCTGTTCTTCGGCTTCGGCGCGCAGCGCCTGTTTTTCCATGTCAAGGCGTTCAAAATCGCGTTGGAGGCGGCCGCGATATGTTCCTTCGATTTCTTCCAGTTTTGCTTTGACAGATTTCTGAACGGCGGCGATATGCGCGTTTGAGATTGTTTCCCCGGCGTTAACGACGACCGTATCCGTTTGCGCGATGCGGATTTCGTCTGCGGCGACTGTGCCGATACGGTTATGAAGATCGCTTTCGATGCGTTGGCCTTCGCGGATAATCGGAGCGATTTCAGCCGCGATTTTTTCGTCCGTTTGCGCTTGCAGCGCATCGTGTTGTTCTTTAATGACGGCGTACTGCTGGTCGCGGTAATTCTTTATTTCGAGAATTTTCTGATTAAAATCCGCCGCGTATTCGCGTTCGGATCCGGAAATTTCTTCTTCCAGGCGCGCTAAAGCTTTCTGACGCGCTTCTTCGTCGACATAGGTGACGATGTATTGCGCGTAGTATAAAACGCGGTCGAGGTTGCGGCGTGAAATATCTAAAAGCAGTCCTAAATAGGACGGGATCCGGCGCGTGTACCAGATATGCGCGATCGGAGCCGACAGGCTGATATGACCCATGCGTTCGCGTCGGACGGAAGCGCGCGTTACCTGAACGCCGCATTTTTCGCAGACGATATTCTTATATCGGGGATTTTTGTACTTACCGCAATAGCACTGCCAATCGCGGGTCGGTCCGAAAATCGCTTCACAGAATAAGCCGTCCTTTTCCGGCCTCAGCCGGCGGTAGTTAATCGTTTCCGGTTTTAGGACTTCTCCGTATGACCATTTCAGGACTTCTTCCGGTGATGCGAGACTGATCCCTAATGCGACTAATCCTTTTGTTTCCAAAATTTCCTCCAAAGAAATAGGTACTTTAGAATCCGTCACAACGTACAGGGGTCCGTCCCTGTACGCCCCAACAGGAGTTTAAATATGCTAAACGCCACATTCGACAATGTGACCAAGTAATAATTATATCATTAGGGATGTAATCCAAGCGGAATTAAAGAAACCGAATGACAACGACCATATCCAATTCCACAATCAACGGACGGAAACGTGTCATCGAAAAACGTACCGGCTATTTATTTCGAACACTATTGTAACACAAATTTAAAGGACGCGTTTTTCAGAAACGAAAGGTTTCGGGGTATTTTGCCGGACCCCTGCCTGCCCGACGCTGAAGCGCATAGAGCGCGACAGAAAGTCGACAAGCAGGGGCCAATCAATTTATTATTCAACGATTGAGAAACGAATTTCATTATAACGAGATTCGTTTTAAGACGGCTTCTTTTCCGGCTTACTCGGCCGCGAGTTTCTCTTTAAGCGCGGCGATCTCGTCCGGGTTCAACCCGATCTCAAGGCAATATTCTTCAGCTTCGGCGGCTAAATCGACGCCGTCTGCCGCGATATCCTCGATTCCAAAGGAGGCTGCGAGCGTTTTGGCGATATTGCTGCTGACGATCGCGTCGTATTTTTCCGTTCCGGGTTCAACGCCGTAATAGTTCGCGTAGGTTTTCATGTAATCGTCGATAATTTCGTCCGCGGACGCGCCCATCAACGCTTCGACGATCGCGGAAGCAAAACCGGCTCGGTCTTTCCCTTCGTTGCAATGAATCAGATAAGGACCTTCCCGTCCGGCCATGAAACGAAGGCCTTCCGCGAGACCCGCTTTGAAATCTTCTCCGAGAACCTGAACCGTCAGATTTAACGGAATGATATCGATCGTAGCGTAATAACTCCCCGCCCAATTCGGGTAAGCTTCCATGCTTTCCCGGCTGTCCGCCAGATTAACGGCTGTGGCGATTCCGGCCTCTTTTACAGCCGCGTCCGCGAACGAGTTTCGGGAGATATCTTCATTTACCGGTGAAGAGGATCGGTAGAGCGTTTTCGGCGCGATTCCTGTCGTCGTAATTTCGCGGAAATTAGCGAATTCGGCGTCGCTTAAATCGGGATAATCCTCACGATCCATCGACATCGCGACCTGACGGCTGAACCATTCCGTATAATAACCGCCCTTTTCGTTAAGCGTCAGCGCGACTTTTACCGGCTGTTCGATATCGTCGTTATATTTGTAAACCGTGTTCCCTTCGGCGTCTTTCTCGGCGGTCGCGACTTCGCTATCGACCGCAAACTGTCCATAGTTAATACAAAGCGAGACGAAATCGCGGTCTTTTTCGGGATCAATAACGACGCGGACGAGATAGTCGCCGCTGTCCACGTCGGTATAGTTATTGCAGACAGGCATCTCGAACGTCCGCCCGTTTACCGTTACCGCGACAATATCGCCGTAATCGTAGGCTTTGAGAAAATCGCTCCCCTTGATATCGAGATCCATATGTCCGTATTTCTGAATATTGACGACGTTCGCGTCGACGGCTTGTCCGAGTTTTTCCCGGAGGGCGGAGATCTCGTCAGCCGTCAACCCGAGTTCGTTTTTCAGGTATTCTTCCGCTTCGCTTCTCAAATCGATATCCGCCGCGAACAGATCGGCGACACCGAAGGCAGTTTGAAGCGATTTGACGATATTGCTGTTAACGACGGCGGCGTATTGTTCCGACCCTTCTTCGACGCCGTAGAAATTATGAAAAGTCGTCATGTAATCGGCGACGACTTCGCCGACGCTCGCGCCCATCAGGCTTTCCAGAATTGCGGACGTGAATCCGGCACGGTCCTTCCCCTCGTTGCAGTGAACCAGATACGGGCCGTCGTTCGCGGCAATAAAGCGGAGACCTTTCGCCAAACCGTCTTTGAAATCGGCGGCGGTAAAGTCGACGCCGAGGTTCAACCCGATGATATTTTGTTCGGCGTAGTAACTGTCTGAAAAGCCTTCGTAGCTTTTCATCGTCTCATCGTTATCGGCAAGATTGACGATCGTTTTGATTCCGGCCGCTGCCGCCGCGGCGTCGGCGTAGGCGTTGCGGGCGATTTCCGGATTAACCGGGGACGACGATCGATAGAGCGTCCCGTATCCGATGCCGGCGGTCGCGATCATGCGGAAATTCGCGAATTCTTCATCGGTCAGATTGGGATAATTCTCGCGTTCTTCGCTACGGGATAACTGATGAATCAGGTATTGTTCGTAATAGCCGCCCGGCTCTTTCATCTCGATCGTTACTTTGACGGGCGTTTCAATCCCTTCGTTATAGATCCATTCGAAACCGGGATCGGCTTCAATGCTGTTTTTGACTGCGATTCCGGCTGTCGTCGCCAGATCGCCCATATTAATCGCCAACAGCATGGCGTCCTCAGCGGTTTCTTCCTTGATAACCACGCGGCAGAGCATGTCGCCGTTGTCAACGTCCGAATAGTTGGAGCCGACAGGCATGTCGTAATCCTCGCCGTTCAAGGTTACGGTCACAACGTCGCCGTACGTAAATCCGGCGTTAAGAAATTCGGAACCTTTCAGGTCGAGTTCCAGGTTCCCGTATTTTTGTATCCCGGTAACGAGCGCTTCGACGCTTTCCGCGTTGGCGGAGAAGGTCAAGCTGAAAACCAGAAACGCCGCTAAAAGTAGCGCCGACAAGTTAAGGGTTAATCGTTTCATGAATTTTTCTCCTTTTTATGCGTCGTAAGATTTTTAGTAAATATAGTATATTACAGAGCGTAAATCGTGCCAAGTATTTTTTAAGAGGTGAGTTTAGGACGATATAAGTAAAAAATTAGAAGAGGATTTCTTCTGTTGTTGAAAAATCGCTGAAATATGAATCGGTAATTTTCCAAATTGTACATTTCCATTTAATGGCGATTTCGCAAACGGTTTCCCTGTTTCTTTCAAAATATAGGTCTGCCCCGGTTAAATTACTTTCCCTATCTTCCGGTATCTCACGATTTGGTAATATTAATACGCGTTCGATTGGAAAATCGTCTGTTTTAAACATCTCTAAAACTTGCTTTTTCTGAAAGTTTCCCAAGTTGCTGGTATCTGAGGCAGATCGCAGCGGCAGCTCCTTTTTTCTATTTGACATAAAAAGTTTATTTTGAGAATATCTGAACATTCCTCTTAGATATTCCCGAATTTCCGTTACAGGCCATTTCAGTCGGCTAATAGGTTCTGCCTATCGGTGTGCAGAAGGTATCTTGCGTGGTCATAACTGATCACAACGGTAAATTTTTGATAGGAACGCGTTGCGTACAACTGCCAGACGATATGATTAATGATACATTCAGGGTTTCCTTTCCCTTGAAACAGATTACCAGCTCTGTGGTCCTTTGAAAATTTGTAAAACTCATAAAATGCCCCGCCCGGATTAATGAACGCGTTCATTAATTCTTCTGAAATGTCGTGAGAGTCTTTTCGACTTCTCGGCACACTTTGGTTTTCAATAATCGCACATTTTTTGCAGTTTTTCGCTTGTTCTTCGCTTAGCCCAAACATATAGTGATTTTTGTCCATAATATTCCTGTCCTGACAATGAGATTCCCTGATGAACAGCGACCGTTGGCACAATGCGGCGCCTATTTACATAGAAGCTTTTCGGAAAAACGTTTTTATTATATTTAAGTATGATGCGTTGTTCACGCAATAGTTTGTTTTTTACTTGCGGAATAATAGTATCGAGATTGCGTATAGCCAAATTGGATTCGGAAAAGCTTGTTGAATAAATAAACGAACTGATATTCTATTAAGTTGCGTTGTTTGCAGCGAATGGCTATAATTTGAGTATGAACAATATTCTCGATCAGTTGGCCGCGCTGGGCGTTACGAAAGGGTTTCAGGATAAAGCCGCGAAACGCGTTTCGATTTCCGAAAGATCGACGGCCGACGCGCTTGCGAGAATCGCCGAAAAATTCCCCGATGGCGTTATCGTCGAAAACCGGTACGGGCGCGTTTTTAACGCTCGGCAGGTTTTTCCGATCGGCGGTATTCATGGCCGTGTTCCGCTCGATCT
This sequence comes from Flexilinea sp., assembly GCA_034430295.1. Taxonomy (GTDB): domain Bacteria; phylum Chloroflexota; class Anaerolineae; order Anaerolineales; family Anaerolineaceae; genus Flexilinea. Next base: position 5,309 of record DAOUFC010000007.1, on the reverse strand, counting down.
TCCTTATGCCGACAGCGCGAAACTGCGTTGTTTTTTGGACGCGGATTATCCGTTGACGAAAGGTTCGTTCGTCGCGATGGATACGGAAACGAGCGGTCTTTCAAGTTATTCGGCTGCGTTCGTCTTCATGATCGGTTTGAGTTATTTTGTTCCGGATGCTCTGGTCGTCGATCAGTTCATTCTGCCCGACTTAAGCCAGGAACGGGCTTTTCTGGAAGCGGTCCGCGAAACTTGTTCGCGCTTCGACGCGATCGTTACCTATAATGGAAAAGCGTTCGATGTGCCGATGATCCAGGCGCGCGAAAAGATGCTGTTTGTTAGGGATAGTTTCGAAGGGCTGGCGCATATTGATTTGTTGCCGGTCGTTCGGCGCTTTTGGCGAAAGACGATTTCAGACTGCCGCTTGGCGAATGTCGAAACGGACATTCTCAAATTCGGACGTTCAGACGACGAAATTCCGGGCAGTATGGCGCCGGATATTTACCGCGACTTTTTGACGGACGGTGATCTGTCCCTCATGCGCGGCGTTTCGTATCACAATCATATGGACGTCGTCAGTCTTTCGGCGTTTATGCTGCTGATTAGCGAAATCTGTTCCTGCGAGATGGCGGATCGCGATTTGGAACTGCGTTACCGGATCGATTCGTTTGCGTATCGGAATCGGCTGGCGTTAGCGAATCTGGCGGATCTTCCGCTCGATTTTATTTTGGCTTCCGGGCGTTATCGCGGTTCGGAGCTAAGCCGTATCGCGCGCGACTTGAACCGACGGGGGCGTGTTGACGACGCGATTCAAATTTATTTGGTTCAGTTTCGCGGCGGCGAGCCTGGCGCGGGAGAGAAGGCGGCGGCGTTGCGCTGCCGCGGCGGGCGGGACTTACGGGGCGGGTTGGCGTTGTACCGCGAAGTGGCGGCGCTGATTGAAAAGGACGATTCGATCGGAGAATGGTCAAAAGCCGCGAAATTGGATAAGATTAAGAAAAAGATTGAATCGATCGAAAAGAAAGCCGAGGGGAAAAATGGCGGGGAAAAATGAGATTGTCTACTGGGCGGAGAACGAGGCGGAAGCGGTCGTCGTGATCGCCAAGCTGAAGGAAGCCGGAATCGAAGCGACGATGGTCCGCGAAAGCTATGGCGCGATGAATTCGTTATCGTTCGGAATCTTGGGCGAGATCGGGATTTCCGTCGCAGGCGACGCAGTCGAACAGGCGGAAGCGGTTATTTTATCCTGGGATGACGACCTGGAGGATGACGAGGATCCGGAAGCCGCGGAAGGCGAGACGTCCGTCGCTTTATAAAGCGGATTCTTGTGCTTTAAATCAAGAGAAGCTCCCTGCATACAAACAGGGAGCTTCTCTTGTCGGCGAATCGTTCGATTAGAAATCAATCAACGGTCGCTCTTTAATCCATTGCGCAGATCGAATAAACTCTTCTCGAGATTGTGTTTGAATTCTTTCATCAATTTCGTCGTGATCGGACCGGGATTCCCGTTTCCGATGATCCGATGATCGATTTTCCGAACCGGCAGGATCGATCGGCTGGTACTGGAAATAAAGGCTTCGTCTAACCGGTTCAACTCGAAAGTCGAAACAGGGCGGAATTGGATCGGAATCCGGTTCGCTTTGACGAGGTCAAGGATAAATTGGCGCGTCGTTCCCGCCAGGACGCCTTCGTCCGCGGTAAAGATCTCGCCGCGGATAACTGCGTAAAAATTAGAGCTGAGTCCTTCGAGGATTTCCCGGTCGTCGTTCAGCATCAAATATTCGTCGACGTTTTTCTTTTCCGTACGACGGACGGCTTCCGCCTGAGGCAGGAACCGACTCAGTTTGGCGCGCGGGTTATTACGGCGGATCTGCGTTGTCGCCGTCGCGACCCCTTCCGTATATGCCGCCTGCGGCAGCGGAACGAACGGCTCTGCGGCGATATAAATCTCACCGAGATTGATCGAAAGGTCGACGGAGAGGCGGATTCGCGCTTCCGGGGCGTCCGTTTCGTTTAATATTCCGACAAGTATGTTACAGAGTTTGTCTTTTTCGAGCCGAAGAACTTTTCCCGCCAGCGCCGCGGTTTCCTCAAGGCGTTCGAAATGCTGGGGCAGGTTAAGCACGAAATATTTATCATATGTTCGGAAGGTCGTATATGCGCCCTCAGGCGTGCGCAGCTGCGCTTCGGCGTGCGTCAACGGGGCGTTGGGAGACAGATCGATCAGGGCAAACCCGTCTTGGTTTTTTTCCAGTTTAAGAAATGATTTCATGCGCTTCATTATAGTACGGCTCGAACGGACGCAAAGCAAATCATTTTAAATCGCATATACGGTCAATATCTTTCCGAACGCCGGGATCGTCAACGTCTACCCAGAAAATATTTTCCGGCGTAAGCCAGCGGCGTCCGCCGGTGTCGTCGATTGGCGCGTTCAGCATTTCTTCGAACAGACGCGCCGGGAATATGGTCGGGTTTCCGCGGACGCCGGCGAACCTCGGAACGACGATCTTACCGGGTTGCCGTTCGGCGCTTCGGATCAGCCGGTTGTAAGTTTCGACTTTGACGAACGGCTGATCGGCGAGAACGAAACAGACGGGCGAATTTGACATCGTTTCGTTCTCTATCAAATAGGATAAACCGCGTTTCAACGAACTGAATTGCCCCTCAATCCAATCCGGGTTAAAGACGACCGGAACGGGAAGATCGCGGATCAGGTCGGTTATATGTTCCGATTCGGCGCCGGTAACCGCGATCGTCGCGGCGAAATTCGCGGCGAGGCAATTCATGATCGTGCGCCGGACCATGGGAACGCCGTCGATCTCAACGGCGAGTTTATGGGATGCGCCCGTAAATCGCGACCCGTTTCCGGCCGCAAGAACGACGGCGGAGACTGTCGATTTGGGGGATATGGATTCGATTGATTTTTCCATTTTCCTGAATAAAAATAAGGCTTGACGAATCTAAGGAGGAGGTGAAAATATCGTCAAGCCTTAATCGAGGTAGTCAGTCTGAATTTACGCGCCGTGGAGCTTATTGAATTTTTCCCAAACCTGGGGGTATTTTTCGAGCGATCGGGCGACGATTTCTTTCTCGTCCATCGTCGTCAACGCTCGGTTTTTCATCAGGAATTTCCCGGCGACCATGGTTGAAGAAATCATGCTCTCGTTCATACCGAAGATAATATGCCATGGGATATTCCCGGCGCTGAAGGCTGTGAACGGGCGGTATTCGACGAAGATCAGGTCGGCCGGCGCGCCCGGGACGATTTTTCCAAAAGAATCGCCGCAGCCGAACGCCTGCCCGGCAAGGGCCGCGTTGTTGTACGCCGCCATCTGCTGGACATCGTATCCGCCCATACGGCGCGGATCGCGGTGAATGACTTTATGAAGGTAGTATGCGAATTTCCATTCGTTCCACATATCGAACGTGAACCCGTCGTTCCCGAGGCAGACCGGAATCCCCATCGCCAGCATCGACTCGATTTGCGCCGCGCCGACGGCGTTGTTCATGTTGGAACGCGGCTGATGGGAAACCCATGATTTCTTTTCACGAATGATTTCCATTTCGGGAATGTTGACGTGAACCGCGTGCGCGATAATCGTTTTATCGTTGAGGATGCCTTGATCCGCGAGCCGGTTGATACAGCGTTTCCCGGTTCGATAGAGGCTGTCCCATTCGTCTTCCTGCGATTCGCCGACATGGATATGGAAGCCGAAGCCGCCCGGATTCGCCGCGGCGCATTCCGCCAATGTATCTTCGTCGACGCTCAGGCAGGCGTGAATTCCGAACGTTCCGGCGAGCCGGCCGTCGAGGTTTCCGCCGTTCTTCAGTTTCGTTAGGAAGCGGACGTTTTCACGGATCCCGGCTTTCGTTCCGTCCTTCCCGTTCCGGTCGGTAACTTCATAGCAGAGAGAAGCGCGAAGACCGCTTTTATCGATGACGTCGGCGATGACGTCCAATGAGCCGTCGATCGCGTCCGGCGAGGCATGATGGTCGAAGAGCGTCGTACAGCCGTTTCGGATCGCGTCGATCGCGAATAATTCGGCGGATAAGCGGACGCTTTCAGGATCGAGCGCGCGGTCGAGTTTATACCAGAGATTGTCGAGAATTTCCGGGAAATCTTTCGCCGGCCGTCCGGGGATCCCCATCCCGCGCGAATAGGCGCCGTAAAAATGGGTATGGGCGCAGATTTGCCCGGGCATGACGACCTGTTCGCCGACGTCGATTTTTTCTTCGGCCGGGTATTTCGCCAATAATTCAGCGGACGGACCGATTTCGCGGATCGTTTTTCCGTCGATTAATATCGCGTAATTCGCTAAAACGCGGTTTTCCTTTTCCCAAGTTACGATCGTAGCATTATGAATTAACATCAAAAATCCTCCTTCGGGCATGTGGCAGCTCATGATTGTCCGGGCTGCCGATATTGTAAGAAGAGGTCCAAGAAAAAATCTCGTTAAGTCGACCGGTATTCGGCGAGAGCGCGAACGACTTTCCAACACGGATAAATTCCTGAATCCGCACGAGGCGCTTTTCGATGGCGATTTACCAACGCCGATAATGAATTACCGACCTCCGATAGCTTTATTTTAACATATTTGTCGAACAAACCCGGATCGGAATAAATTCACCAAATTTTAGTTATTTTTTTCCTGTTGTAGAGAGGAGCAAGCAGGGCCGCTAAATAAAAAAATTCGCTCTTGCGAATTTTTTTATCGGGATTTTTGTCTTGTCGGGGCGGGCGGATTTGAACCGCCGACCTCACGGACCCGAACCGTGCACTCTATCCGGGCTGAGCCACGCCCCGAACAACGTCAAGAATTATATGCGATTTCGGGAAAAATGCAAATATCGGCGCGAAATGTGTGATTACGGGTGTGGGATGAAATAAATCTATTGCCTTTTTACGACATCTCAGAATCCGATTACATCCTGCCGGATTTTGCCTTTACTGATTTTATGATCGAATTTAAATCTTCCGCAAAGGCGAGCGCAGCTTGCATATCCGGATCGGTTATTTTGGCTTTGCCGCCGTTTGCTTTTTTGACGAAATCGAAGACATAGCGCGGTTTCGAAATGTTGTCGCGATATATAACTGCTTCTAATGTGTAAACGTAGGTCTTGGATGCTATCTTATTTCCAATAATCGCTCCAGCTCCACCTGCTAAAATTCCGCCAACGATCGCTCCGCCAAGCCCTGATTCAACTTTGTTATTGAGGACGAGTTGATAATCGAGAATTTCGGAATAAGGAATTCGATCAAAATGCTCCGGATCAATCCCTTTGCTGACGTATATATAGCCTTTTTTGTCGTCAACAATAACTCGGAATAG
>DAOUFC010000006.1:0-5791 GCA_034430295.1 Flexilinea sp. | reverse complement strand
CCCGTTAATTCGTTCAGAATTTCGCCGATCGAAAGCCCGGTTTCGCGCGCGATCCGTTCGAGATCGTCGTATTCGGGACGTTCCGAGACGATTTCCCCGTTCAGGATTTTTCGCTTGAACCGTACCGTACCGAAGCGCGTCTCCCGGCGGACGCAGTCGCGGCCGGCAACGTATCGAACGCATTCCTTTACGCGGACGCCGAGCGTTGACGTTTCGCGCAAGATCAATTCGGCAAGACGCGTCTCGTCTTCTTTCCGCGCCAGGACGGTAAACATCACGGCGGGACGATTCTTTTTCATCTGGATCGGCGTAAACCAGGCGTCGAGGGCGCCGGCGTCGAGCGCGCGGCTCAGCGCGAACGCCAGCGTTTCGGCGGGCTGATCGTCGATATTGGCGCTGAGTTCGACGCAGCTGCCCGCTTCTTTTAATGCTAATGCGCCTGCTCGGTTTGACCGAAAGTCGGATTCGGCGCCGGCGGATATAGGCGTCCTGGTCATATTTCCTCCCTGGAGACGGATCGGCTCCGTCTGTTTGAACCTAATTCTATCATCGCGTCGATAGTTTCCGGACGCGTTTTTCGGACGGCGGCGGGGTTTTATCCTTCTGCCGATCTGATATAATTTTTAAATAGAAATTTCCGGTGGAAAGGGGGAAATCCGCATGATTCGGCATTTCGGACGTTCCGGTCTTGGCGTTATCTGTATTGCGTTCTCGTTCATGGCGTTTTTTCTTCCCGTTCGATCGGTTTTCGCGGATCATCTTCGTAACGTCCGCCAGAATCAGATTCTCTACGTCGGCGTCGCTTCGAATTTTTCGCCGTTCGCTTATGCCGGAAGCGACGGAACGGCGCAAGGGATCGATATCGAGTTGGCGAAAGCGTTCGCGGACGGGATCGGTACGGCGGTCGAGATCGTCGAGATCGTATACGCCGGTCTGGTCGATTCGCTTCTTGCGGGTCAGGTTGACCTGATCGGCGGCGCGCTCCCGGTTGAAGCCGGTTTGACGGAAATCTTGGATTATTCGACGGTTTATTATCAGGGTGAATTCGGTCTGATGGGGCTTCCGGGCGGGCTGGACGGTACGGCTTTCCGTTTTGAAGATCTAAGCTGGATCCGGCTCGGCGTTCAGCGCGGAACGGTTCCGGCGCAGTTTGTCCGTTCATACTGGGTTGGTTCGGGAAGGATAGCGCCGGACCAGGTCAGCTATTTTGACAGCCGGGAAGAAGCGGTCGAGGCGCTGAATTGGGGCGAAATCGATTATTTCCTGACGACGGAAAATATTTATAAGCGGCGTTATGAGCTGAGCGACGCGTATCTCTGGATTCAGGCTGATTGGCTAAACGTCCGCTTTGCGTTCGCGGCGCGGAAAGGTTCGACGCTTATTCCGGAAATAAACCGGATACTAACGCTGATGAGCGCCGACGGAACGGCTCAGAAAATCGCCGACGCGCAGCTGCGGGAGGCGCGCTCTGTCACGTTACCCCAGGACTTTTCGCGCGCGGTATCGCTGAGCGACGTTTACCAGAGTCGCGACTGCGCTTATGCGGCGCGTTTTTTAGGCGATGAAACGCTGACGGACGGCGCGGACGAGGTCGATCCCGGCGCGGCGTTGGAAAAACGTTGGCGCTTGATGAATATCGGAAGCTGCGCATGGACAAACGGAACGGTTCTTGTCCCGATAACCGACGCGTCGGCTTTTTCGATCGTTCCGTTAGAAGAAGTTGGACCGGGCGCGGTAACGACCGTTTCGTTGTCGTTTACGGCGCCTGAAACGCCCGGATCTTACACGGCGCAGTTCCGTTTCAGCGCGCCGGACGGGCTCGATTTCGGTCAGATTCTGAATTTGCGCTTGACGGTTCGGGATGGGAAAGGCCCCGACGATTAGTGCGAAAACCCAAAGCGGAGCGATCATTGCCAGATCGGAGCGAATCGAGCGGAATTGTTTGGAAATACGGTAGAATTTACGGTATGAAAGCGTCGAACTTCGACGAGTTAACCTTCAAGGAGAAAGCATGGAAAACCTGAATGACATCGTTTCGGCGGGTAAGGGCGGATTCGAGAAATTCATCGAAAAAATCCCGGGCGTAAAAGGGTATAAAGAAAAAGAAGATCGTCGGACGACGGATAAAATTGTTCGCGAAACGATCGCCAAACGTTTAGAGGATCAATGGGCGCGCATCAGTGGCGTTCAGCGTCAACTCCTGAAAGCGGGCGCGTTGGGGCCGATGGGCGATCTCGAATCGCCCGCGCTGAAAATTCGCCAGTTTATCGATCGGATCAAGACGGCGTCGTACGGTTACGCCGGGTTGATGGACGCGATCAAGGTTGACGAAGTCGCGCTGAATCAGCTGTATGACTATGATTTGTATTTATACGGGTTGGTTGACGAGGTCGCGAAGCGGTTAGATAAGATCGAGGCCGGCGGCGCGGAAACCGAGCTTGATCAGGCAATCCGCGAATTGACGGCTGTCGCGACGGAGCTGGTAACCGCGTTTAACCGCCGTTCCGAAGTAATTCAGGGAACCGTCAATTCCTGATCGGACCCAAATAAAAACTCCCGTCGGCGGGAGCGTTAGAAAGGCAGAAATATGGCACGGATTTTTGATGTAGTTGAGTACCCGAATGAGATGCATAACGTATTGGCGTACCATTTCCCGGAAACGGGCGTCGCCGATTTGCGTTTTGGAAGTCAGGTTATTGTCCGGGAGTCCCAGAAAGCGGTCTTTTTCCGTGACGGACGTGCGCTGGACGTTTTAGGCCCGGGCCGGCATACGATTTCGACCGCGAATTTCCCGCTTTTATCCGGCGCGCTCGGATTGGCGTTCAACGGACGGACGCCGTTTACGGCCGAAGTATATTATGTCTCGATGCGCGAGTTCGCCGATGTGAAATGGGGAACGTCCCAGCCGATTATCGTCCGAAATACCGGCGTCGGTCTTGGCGTTAGTCTCCTTCAGGGCTTCGGCACGTACAGCTTCCAGGTCGCCGATCCGCAGCAGTTTGTCACCCAGATCGTCGGATCGCGTTCGTCTTATACACTGGATGCGATTGAAACGCGCTTGCGGACGATGCTCCTTTCGAAGATTCAGGACGTCTTGGGTACCTTGACCGCGAATAAGAACGTTTTTGAGCTGATCAGCCTGGTTGAGGAAATCGGGACGGCGGTCCGCGCCAGCGCTCAAGACGATTTCGCCGCTATCGGGTTGACGTTAAAATCGTTTTACATCGCCAGCTTGAAACCGTCGGAAAAATCGGCTGAAGAATTACGCGCGATGGGTATGCTCGATATGAGCGTATACACGCAGCTTCAGGCGGCGGACGCGTTGCGCGACGCTGCGAAAAACCCAAGCGGAGGCGCGGGATTAACGGCGGGTATAGGCGCGGGTATGGGACTCGGAAATTTCATGACCCAATCGTTCGCTCAACCGTCAGCGCCGCAGCAGTCGGCGCCCGCTCCAGCGGCCGCCGGCGCGGAAACCGAAATTAAGTCCGTGATGACCCCGGCCGAGGTCGCCCAACTCCTAAAGGTTTCCGAGGAAGATATTATTGCGGCGATTAACGCCGGCGACCTTAAGGCGCGAAAAATCGGCAGCGCTTACCGGATCAGCGGCGAAGCGGTTGCGGCGTTCCTGAACGGTTAGTAAAATTATTTTCGCGGCGGAATAACGGCGGACTTTTTTCCGAATCGGACGCCGTTATTCTTCCGATCGCGTAAAGTTTTTTTCAGCAGGATTTACATTCAAAGGGAGGGGGCTGAGCGAGCGTGAAACTGCTTGAATATCAGGTTAAAAATCTTTTTCGCCGTTACGGGATACCGGTTCCGGTCGGGAAAGTCGCTTCGTCGGCCCGCGAAGTAAAAAATATCGCGGAAGAGATCGGGAAACCGGTCGTTATTAAAGCGCAGATCCCGGTTATAGGCCGAGGCGAGAAAGGCGGAATCCGCGTTGCGCGGTCCGCGGTCGAGGCTGAGACGATTTCTTCGGAGATGATGGCGGGACGGATAGACGGGTTCCCGGTTCATAAAGTTCAAGTCGACGAGGCGCTCGCGATTCAGGACGAATATTTCGTTGTTCTGACGATTGACCGCGCGACCCGCTATCCGGCGCTTATCCTCTATACCGATGCCCAGAAACGGATCGAAGCGGCTGCTAACGCGATCGACGAAAAGGATATCAGCGTTTCGATCGATCCGCTGATTGGGCTGCAGCGGTATCAGATCCGGAATTTGGCGCTTCAGGCCGGATTCCCGTCGGGGTTGTTATCGGTCTTTACCAATATTTGTTTACAGATGTGGTTGCTTTTTACGCAAGTTGACGCGCGTTACGTTGCGCTCAGCCCGCTCGTTATTACCGAACACCAGCGCGTCATCGCGCTCGACGGAAAAATTGCTTTGGATCGCTGCGCGCTCTTTCGGCAGTCGTTTATCGCCGATCACGCCAATTATATTCTCGTCAGCGAAAACGAGCTCGAAGCGTTCAAGCAAGGCTTCGTTTACCTTGATTTCGGAAATGAAAAATCGATCGCCTGCTTAGCGAATGGCGCCGGGTTAACGTTGGCGACGATGGATTACGTTGTTGAAGCGGGCGGAACGGTTAGCGATTTAGTCGATCTCGGCGCACGGACGTTAACGGATCATTCCAACCGCGCGCTTACGATCCTTCTTCGCGACGAGAAGATTCAGGCGGTCGTTGTCAATATCTATGGCTGTATGACGTCTTGCGGCGAGATCGCAAAGCGGCTATTGAGCGCATGGGAAGAAGCCGACCGGCGCGTTCCTGTTTTTGTCAATTTTGACGGATGCGGTAAGATGGAGGCCAACAGCCTGCTGCAGAACAGCGGGATTATCGTCTGTTCGTCGTTGGAGGATGCGGTAAATTCCGCTGTCGCGCAAACGAAGGAGCAGACCGGATGAGTATTCTGATCAATCGTGAAATGGATATTATCGTCCAGGGAATTACCGGCAGGGCGGGCGAATATTACGCGCGCTTGATGTATGAATTCGGGATGAATATCGTCGCCGGAGTTTCGCCCAACGCAGACGGTACGTGGGTTATGGACGGGAAAGTTCCCGTTTTCGATTCCGTCGAGACGGCTCTTGAAATTTTTCCGACGGCGAAAACCTCGATCGTTTTCGTTCCCGCGCCCCAGGCGTTGGATGCGCTTTATGAAGCCGCCGACGCGGGAAGTTTTTCGCTCGTCGTTTGCGTAACGAAGGGAATCCCGATTCATGACGTTTCGAAGGTTTGCCGCACCTTTGACGCGCGCGGAATCCGCTTTATCGGTCCGAACAGCCCGGGGATTTTCAATCCGGGCAGCGCGCTTCTGGGCGTTTATCCGGCTGATTGCGCGATTCCGGGGAACGTCGGCGTCGTTTCCCGTTCCGGGACGCTGAGCTATGCGGTTCTGGAGACGCTGAAGAACGCTGGGATCGGCGTCAGTTCGTGTATCGGGATCGGCGGAGATACGCTGCAGGGAACGACGGTTGCCGACGCTTTGTCGCTGTTGGACGCCGACGTTTATACGAAGAAAATTGTTTTGATCGGCGGCGTCGGCGGACAGGAAGAAGAACGCGCCGCCTCGCAGGTGATGTTCTCGATGTCGACGCCGGTCGTCGCCTATTTTGCCGGACGTCAATTTCCGAAAGGCTGGACGTTTGGCTTGTCAGGCGCTTTTATCGACGGCGGGATTGGCGAAGTCGCGCGAAAGGAAGCTGTCTTTCAGCAGATGGGCGTTCGAACCGTGCGGCAGCTGCGCGACCTTCCGCGTGTTTTGGAGAGTTATTCGTAGAGAAG
>DAOUFC010000005.1:0-6517 GCA_034430295.1 Flexilinea sp. | reverse complement strand
TCCGTTACAGTTGCGGCACAGCGTCGGACTTTCACCGACTTACACCTTTTAAGCCCTGACATCCGGGCATCGGGTCACCTTGCTGAACGGGTTGATAAGGTACTGATATTGATTATCAGGTACTGATATTGATTATAGCGTATTTTTGTAGCGAAGTTCAATTTGGATAAATATGTTTTTCTCAAGCGGATTCACTGTGATACTTTCTAAAAAATTATGTCGGGTCCGCTTCCGTCAGCGCCTGAATGGACGCGACATAATCTGAGGGGGACATCCCGACCGTTCGGTGGAATTGCTTTGAAAAGTGATGAACGGAACTGTAACAGAGTCGTTTGGAAATTTCTGTAAAATTCAGATTTCGGCTGCGAATTAGAAATTTCGCTTCCTCGATCCGGAGCTTGGATAAATAATGCATGACACTCATTCCGGTCTGTTCCCGGAAAATCCGTTGCATTTGTGCTCTTCCGACCGCAGAATGGATACAAATATCGTTGAGACAGATTCGAACAGTGAGGTTTTCTTTCATGTAAGATATTGCCCGCTGTACATAATTATTGTTTGCGGCGCGTGCTCTCGTTCGTCGTTCGGCTTCTTCGTCGCTGCGTACGCCTTCCTTGCGGCAAAGGGATATTAACAGCAATTCCAATGTGTTCACGATCATCTGTTCACTCCCGAACGGCGCGGCGGAAGACCGTTCCAATTTTGACAAGTTCGGATCTTCCAAAGGAACGGAAAAGCAGATTCGCGCTTCCTCCAGTAGTTTGCTGATTCGTGCCCGCATCGACGAACAGGTATGAAAAAAAGGATGTCGCTGGAAAAAGTCCATCGCCGGGCTTCGGCAGTCAAAGGATACGATGACTAAGTTGTGCGGGACGATATCGTTGGCGTAAAAAGAGTGGAATTCATTCGGACGATGCAGTATCAGGTCTCCACGATCCATCCGAACCGGTTTCTCGAGCCGGTTCGTTTCGACGATAATTTCACCACGGTCAACGTAAAGGAGTTCCCAAAAGTCATGCGATTCTCCGGGAAAGTAATAGTTCTTGAAGTTTTCAAAATAATGAATCGTATACAGTTCGGTTATCACAATCGGACGGATCGGCGTGATACTGAAATATTGGCGGCGATAGTCCATAGAACCACTCCTTTGTGACGAATTGTATAAAAAACTGAAAAATCAAGCAAATTAAGCGCTTTTTATATACATATTTGCGCATGTAGTACAAATACATCTTCGTATCCTTGCGAATATAATAGCAACATATTCCAAAAAAGGAGACTCCCAATGCATGGAAATAAAGCAATGAGAAAGCCTGTCCGACAAATGGCAGTCATTTTTGTTGCGCCGGCGTTGATTTTTTATCTTTGCCTGTTTATTTATCCGTCGCTGAAAGCTTTCTACATCAGTTTATTTGACTGGAACGGCTTTACCAGCGGGATGAAATTTGTCGGATTGAAAAACTTTAAGGAATTGATAGGAGATTCTTCGTTTTGGAATGTCTCCGTCAAAAATTCACTGCTGATTACTTTCGCGGGCGGAGCGTTGATTTTCGGTTTCGCTTTGCTGATTTGTTCGATTCTTTCCGGAAAGATTCGCGGGAAAAAGTTTTTCAGGTCATTAATTTTCTTTCCATCGGTAATCAATCCGATCGCAATTGCGATTTTATGGACATTTATTTACAACAACAAATGGGGATTGCTGAATAACTTTTTGTCGCTGTTTGGAATTCCAGGGAAAACCTGGATGGGGCCGTCCGTCTTGTTTTGGGCGATTCTGGTGGTCATGGTCTGGATGTATTCAGGATTTTACTGCGTTATGCTTCTTGCCGCGCTGGATCGCGTACCGGCCAGTCAGATTGAAGCGGCCGAGCTTGAAGGCGCGGGCGAGTTTACGATTTTTTTTAAAGTCAAAATTCCGATGATCTGGGATGTCCTCGTCACGGCGCTGACGTTATGGGGGATCAATTCGGTCAAAGAGTTTGCTCTCCTGTACGCTTGGGGCGGCGGCGTTGATATTCCTCCGGACGGTGCGACGAATATCGCTGTGCGCATGTATATTACTGCATTTGGCAAGCGGGTTACCGTTTATCGGATGGGCTACAGTACAGCGATGGGCGTGTTGATGTTTCTGGCTGTTGCTCTTATCGTTGGCGTGATCAGTGTTGCAACGAAGCGCGAAAAGCTGGAATATTGAGGACGGGCATGATGAACGGTAAAAAGAAGTTCGGCTTTCATGTTCTTGCGGAAGGATTAGCGCGGTTGTTCTTGTATATTTGGTGCGCTTTTTCATTATTCGCTTTCGTTTGGATGATTCTCAGCAGTTTTAAAACTAATAAAGAATTTTTTAAGAATGCATGGGGATTTCCCGCGGTCCCCCAGTTACAAAATTATACAAAGGTATTTACTTCATACCATTTAGGAACAAATTTTTACAATAGTCTGATCATTGTTTCAATTTCTGTGATTTTCATTGTCGCGATTTCGGCTCCAGCAGCATACGTTCTCTCTCGTTCCAATTTTCCGGGAAATAAATTCCTAAATAAATTTTTTACGCTGGGGATGGGAGTTCCTTTTCAGTTGCTATTGGTTCCGTTATTTTTCCAAATGTATACAATCGGGATTGTCGGAACGAAACTCAGCCTGATTCTGATTTATATCGCGCTGTCGATTCCGTTTACGATCTTTTTGCTTCAAGGTTTTTTTCGCAGCCTTCCCGGTGTATTGGAAGAAGCGGCGTATATTGACGGATGTAGTCCGATGTGGACCTTTTTCCTAATCATGTTGCCGTTAGGTAAACCGGGATTGATAACGGCCGCCATTTTTAACTTCATCAGTTTATGGAACGAGTTCTTGCTGTCTCTTACTTTTATCAATAGCAGTTCCGACTATCCTCTATCGGTCGGTTTATATGCCTTGCAGGGCAGTCTGCAGTACACAGGTGATTGGGTCGCGTTGTTCGCCGCTCTGGTTGTTATTACGCTGCCGACGTTGGTGATTTATATCTTTCTATCCAGGCAGATTATTGAGGGGCTTACGATGGGAGCGGTCAAAGAGTGACAGAGTATTCTCTGTAATATAAATAAAAAATATTTGAGGTGAATGATGAAAAAGTGGTTTCGATGGGCGAGTTTAGTACTGGTTCTGATGTTGTTGACAGCGGTTTTGTCTTCCTGCGGCGCGAAAGAATCGACGCCTACTGAAGCGGCCGAAGCGGCGGAGATTCCGGTCGCAACCGATGACACAAAAGAAGAAGGCGGTGAAGTTAGCGTCGCAAATACGTTCGAAGGTGTTACGGTTCAATATGCAAGCTGTTTCAATGAAGCGGAACAGCAGTCAATTTGGCTGAAAGAAATGGCCGACCAGTGGTCAAAGGAAACGGGCGGAACGGTCCAATTTAACTTTGCCGGTCGGGACGTGCTGACGTCGGTTAAGTCTGATATCTTGGTTGGGAACGCTCCGGATATTATCGACAACGACGCGAGCGAGTTGATCGCCGCGTTATTGACGAAAGACGAAATTCTTCTTGAACCGTTGAACGATGTCTTTGAGCGCAGCGCTCCCGGGGAAGACACTCCGATTAAGGAGAATATGAACGGCGCGTATACGCTGTATAACGAAGATGGAAACGCCTATATCGTTCCGTTTATCTATCTGACGAGCGGTTTCTTCTATGATAAAAGCATGTTCAGCAAACTCGGGCTTGAAGCTCCCGAAACATGGGATCAGTTTTTATCCGTTTGCGACGCGATTGAAGCAAGCGGCGTTCCCGCGCTGGCGGCGGACGGAAATATCAGCTTCTATAACTGCTACTATTTCCAATCCTTAAGCCAACGGATTCTCGGAAGCGGAAAATTCATGGAAGCCGCGCTTGATGAAACCGGTGCATCCTGGGATAATCCGGGGTTCCTCCGCGCTGCGGAGATGGTCAGCGAGCTGAGCGCGGCCGGAAAAGACTATTTCCAGGATGGTTATGCGGGTTCAGCGTATCCAGCCGCACAGTCTGACTGGGCGATGGGCGGCGCTGGGATAATTTATTGTGGTACGTGGATTCCTTTGGAAACTGCTCCGCTTACTGAAGAGGGTTTTGAGTTCGGATTCTTCCCGTTCCCGGTTGTCGATGGAGGTGTGGGGGAATTGACCGATATCGAAGCTCAGTTGATGAGCTTTTCCGTACCGGCGGGGGCCGAGAATAAAGATGCAGCGAAAGACTTTATTGCGTTCTGCTCCTCGAAAGCGGCTGCGGATCGGTTGGTCGAACTGAGCGATAACATGGCAGCGCGTACAGACGCGATTTATCCGGAAGCATTGGCGGATGTAAAACCGACCGTAGACAAAGCCACCGCGTATCATAAGAATTTTGACGGAGCGATGAGCGCTGCGCCGGAATGGTGGGCTAACGTATTTTATCCCGCGGACGACGCCTTATTCTTCGGCGAAATTACCCCCGAAGAATTTATCGAACAGATGAAGACGGAAACGATCAAGTTTTACGAGAATAAGAAGTAAGCCCGAACCGTTGGATATAAAATTCGTTTTTGACCGTCCGCCCGGGAAATCAGAGCAAATTCTCTCGGACGGATCGGTTTACAGACAGCGATGATGGCGATCGATCAAGAAAGTCTGTCTAATCGTCTCCTTGATCAATCGGAAAACAGGTCGCCGCAAGTCAATTTGCTCGACTTTCTTGTGGGTGCGTCCCAGAAAGTGGTCGGCTGTAATTTGGCGATTATCGGAAAGGATAATTTCAGTTATCGGGAACGCAGTTTGGTGGTTTTTCATCCCGACAGGATCATGAGCCATGGCTTACATAAAAATTAGTTTCCAGTCACAACTGCTTCACCGTCCGGCATCCTTGGCAGTTTTGCTCCCGGACGGAGCGAAGCCGGTCGGAACGTTATATTTACTGCACGGCTATTCTGACGGGCATGAATCCTTTATTCGCAACAGCGCATTGGCACGCTATTGTTCCGGGATTCCGGTGGCGGTAATCATGCCAGAAGCCCAAGGCAGTTTTTATTTGAATACGGCATACGGTCAGCCGTATTGGACGCATATTTCTGAAGAAGTTCCCCGCGTTTTGAGGTATTGGCTTCGGTTGGACGTGCCGCGCGCCTGCAGTTTTGTCGGCGGGATTTCTATGGGCGGATATGGCGCGGCAAAGTTCGCGTTGCAACAGCCGGACCGTTTTTCCGAAGCTTATCTGCTTTCTCCGGTTACAGATATTGCTGGCGTTGTTCAACATGGTTTCGACCGTTCGGCGGATTCCTTAGCGCCCGATCCGGACGAGATGCGGCTGGATGCCGTTGTGGGCGGACGAAATCCGCTCGATACGTCCGACGATTTGTATTTCCTCTTGGATCGGGCCTGCGCATCTGAACTTCCGAAGTTTCGAATCTATACCGGTTCCGAAGATTTTCTGTTCGATGAAATTCAGCGGTTTGTCTGCGCTTTGCGAATGAAAGGGGTAGATTCCGCGTTGGAAATCGCTCGCGGCGCACATCTTTGGTCCACTTGGGAACCGTTTTTGTCCGATATGGTGGCTCGGATTGACGCGCAGCTCCGATGAAGACTTCAAACGCTTCCAATTCATATTGCTTCACGGTTGATGACAATATTCGCTTTCTGGAGGAATGCACAAAACAGAAGTTGAGCAGTATTTTTACTCATCCTTATCTTGGTATGTTGCGGCGCATGCACCTGAAATACGGCGTCAAAGTTCAGCTTAACATGTTTTACAGTTATCTTCCGAACGTGTTCTCGCTTTCCGACGTGCCGGATATATGGCGGATGGAGTTGGAAGAAAATTCCATTTGGCTGCGCTTTTCATTTCATGCCCGGCATAATGCTCCTCCGTTTCCGTATGAAGACGCTCCTGCGGAATGGCTTCTTAGCGATTATCGTCTGGTCATGTCCGAATTGCGTCGGATCGCCGGACGGGCGGCGACGGAGGCGACGACGACGCTGCATTATGCGTTCGCCTCAAAAGATGCCTGTGCGTCGCTCCGGCAGGAAGGCGTCCGCGGTCTGATCGGAATGTTCTATCCGATCGGCGGACGGGAATCTTTAAGTTATTATCTGACGCCGGACCAGGCCGCGGAACTGCGTCGGCACCGTATCTGGCGTGATATCGAAACGGACCTCGTTTTTGCATGCAACAGCCTAATTCTGAATAAGATGGCATGTGCGGAGATTGTTCCGACGTTGGATCAGTTGCAGCTATCGTTTTATCATGTCATGACACATGAACAATATTTTTATCCTGATTACCCGGCTTACCAACTCGATTTCGAAGAAAAAATTGCATCAGCTTTAGCCTATTTTGACCAAAGGGGGGTATGCTCCTGCTTTTTTGAAGATTTGATCTGAAAGGGTGAAAAATTGGTTGGTTCCCGGCGCAATTATCCGTTCCTCGCGCTACGTTCGCCCCGTTAATTCGTTCAGAATTTCGCCGATCGAAAGCCCGGTTTCGCGCGCGATCCGTTCGAGATCGTCGTATTCGGGACGTTCCGAGACGATT
>DAOUFC010000004.1:0-28643 GCA_034430295.1 Flexilinea sp. | reverse complement strand
CGGGAACGTCGATAACGGCGACTTCCGGCAGCGCCGAACGGACCCATTCGCGTTCCGCCGGATTATCGTCGAAAAAAACGAGCGCGTCGGTTCCGATATTCAAATCGGCGGCGATCCGCTTCAGGTTCGTAACTTTGCTGTCCCAATTGGCGTAAAATGCTGCGAAATGACCGATTCGAAGCAGGCTGTATGGACTCTGTTCGAAAACTTCCCGCGCGGTATCGTCGTCATTTTTTGAGCAGACCGCCAGGAGTACGCCGCGTTGATGATAACGCAGGATTGTTTGATGGAAATCGCGGTAGGCTTCGCCGACCGCGTCGTTCGGATCGAGCCGGATCCCGAAAAGACCGTCGTCGCCGACGACCCCGCCCCAAAGCGTCCCGTCCAAATCCAGTACGAGGCATTTTCGCGTTGCGCCGAACGCGTTCAGGATCGGCGCGCTGACGGCGTTCGCTGCGGTCGTCAGCACGGAAAGCGAAAACGGCTGTTTCGATAGGAACCAGGCCGAATCGTCAAACCAGTTTTTCTTTCCGAACGCGGCGGCGGTTTCGTCCAGATCTACGATATGGATTCCGTCAGGTTTCCGCTCCGCCGTCAGCCGGTTAATCTCGCGTAAAAATCGCGTTAAGCCTGCCGGGCGGTTCAACGCGAAAAATCCGTCGGCGCGCCGGTTCGGCGTTACGATCTCGCTTAGGAAGACCGGCGCGCCGGTACGCTCGCGCAGCTTCGATAAAATCGCGATTCGCTCGGCGACGATTCGGTCTGTTTCTTCTCCGACCTTCGCTTCTGACGCTGTCAGCTCAGGCTGAAGCGCCGCGTAATCGCGCCAGTTTTCGATAACGATCACGACGTCAGGCTTCGCGCGGACGAGCGGCGAATCTTCGTCGTACGCTTCTCTTTGAAAAGCGCCGTAGTGGCTGACGTAAAGACACGGATCGAATCCGGCGCTGATAAAAAACGGCTCGAGCGCCATGCCGAAATAGCTCAGGTTCCCGCTCCCGGTCAGCGCGACCGTCAGCCGCTTCGCGTTCGTTTCAGGCTTAACCGTTTTAATCAGCTTTTTCCGCAAGTTCAGCAGCTCGACGGAAGTCATCGAGCGCAGCGCGTCTAACGTCGGAACCGAGTCTATCATTTGCTTCCATCCAAGTCAGGGAACAACGATCGTCCCGACCGATTCGCCTTTCGCGGCGCGGATCAGCGAGTCGTCGTTCCAGAAATTAAGGATCATCATCGGCATCTTATAATCCATACACATCGAAATCGCGGTCGAGTCCATCACGCCCAGCCGTTTTGACAGCACATCCATATAACGAATCCGGTCAAATTTTTTCGCGTTCGGGTTTTTCTTCGGATCCGAATCGTAAACGCCGTCAACTTTTGTCGCCTTAATCAGCAGATCGGCGTTAATTTCGATCGCGCGCTGCGCCGCCGCCGTATCGGTCGTACAAAGCGGATTCCCTGTCCCGCCTCCGAAAATAACGACGCGTCCTTTTTCAATATGGCGAATCGCGCGGCGGCGGATATATGGTTCGGCGACTGTCGGCATCGAAATGGCGGTCTGGACGCGCGTGTTAACGCCGATTTTTTCAAGCGCGTCCATCAGGACCAACGAGTTCATGACAGTCGCCAGCATTCCCATATAATCGGCGGTCGGTTGATCCATGCCGACTTCAATCCCAACCCGCCCGCGCCAGAGGTTGCCGCCGCCGATGACGATCGCGATTTCAGCGCCTGTTTCGTATAATTTTTTAATTTTCGCCGCGATTTCCAGCGCGGAAGACGGATCAATTCCGAACTTTTCCGAAGCGGAGAGGGCTTCTCCGCTGAGTTTGATAAGAACGCGTTTGTAGGTTAAGTTTGTCATCCGATTTCCCTTCCGGCTTGATTTGATACCTTAGATTATAAACGAGCGGAGCCCGCTTACTGATTCCCGATTCCGAATTGGATTGGCGGGATATGGGATTAAGTTCCGGCGATCCGGCTGCCCAGGGTCAGCATTCAGTTTTTCAATTTCATATTTGGAACAATCGCGCCTTATCCGTGCCGTCATGATCGTCCGGTTATTAAAATCGCCGAATTAAAAATCCGCCTCAATAATTTTTGAGGCGGATTCCTTTACAAATCGATTCGGAAGGATTAGGCTTCGTCTTCAACTTCTTCGGTCGTTTCGCCGAGCGCAAAGCGGGCGAAACGGCGGACGATGACGTTTTCGCCCATGGAAGCGATATTCTGGTTAATCAGGTCCTGGACCGTAATGCTGTCGTCGCGGACGTACGACTGATTCAGCAGAACGAATTCATCCTTGTATTTCTTGATCGAACCTTCGACGATCTTAGGGATGATCGCTTCTTTTTTGCCTTCTTCGCGCGCTTTCGCGCTGGCGATTTTTTCTTCGTGTTCGAGAACTTCCGCCGGAATATCGCTTTCGGAGATATAGAGCGGAGATGTCGCCGCGACCTGGAGCGCGATTTCGTGAGCCAGATTTCGGAACGCTTCCGAGCGGCCGACGAAATCGGTTTCGCAATTCAGCTCAACCAAAACGCCGACGCGTCCGCCGCCATGCGAATAGACTTCGACAACGCCTTCGGAAGCCGCGCGGGCCGAACGTTTCTTCGCGGTCGCTAAACCTTTTTCACGTAGAAAGTCTAACGCGGTTTTCATATCGCCGTTCGCGTTCTCCAACGCTTTTCGACATTCCAAAATCCCCGCGCCGGTGCTTTCGCGCAATTCTTTAATCATGTCAATCGTGATGGCCATCTTACTCTGCTTCCTTTTCGTTTTCGTCTACAGTTTCAGTTTCAGCTTTCTTTTCGCTGATCTTCGCGAGCAGGTTATCGCTCAGGAGTTCGTCCTCAGCCAGCTCTTCTCCGGAAATAAAACTTTCTTTCTCAAACGCGGCAGACGGCGTGAAACCGAAATCACCCATATCGCCCTCGTCGCGCAGCGCTTTCCCTTCAATGACTGCGTCGGCCAGTTTCCCGATAATGAGTTTAATCGCGCGGATCGCGTCGTCGTTCGAGGGAATAACGTAATCGACGTTGCGCGGATCGCAGTTCGTATCGACAAGCGCGACGACCGGGATATTCTTCAAATTCGCTTCGTGAATCGCGGTCTCCTCACGCATAACGTCGACGACGATCAGCATTCCCGGGACGCTATTAATCGAGCGGATACCGCCGAGGCGTAAGTTAAGCCGCTGGATATCGCGTTCGATAAGTAAGCCTTCTTTTTTCGTCAGCTTATTGATCTCGCCGCTGGAAACCATTTTTTCAAGCCGTTCAAGTTCGCCGATCCGAGAAGAAATCGTATCCCAGTTCGTAAGCGTCCCGCCCAGCCAGCGTTCGGTAACGTACGGCATTCCGCAGCGCATCGCTTCGTCCTTGATCGTTTCCTGGGCCTGGCGTTTCGTCCCGACAAAGAGGACATTCTGTCCCGATTTGACGATATCGCGAACAAGCGCGTAGGCGTTATTGATACTCTTCGCGGTCTGCTGGAGATCGAGAATATGGATCCCATTGCGTTCCGTAAAAATATACGGGCGCATGGCAGGATTCCATTTGTTCGTACGGTGCCCGAAATGGACGCCGCTTTCCAATAAAGCTTTCATTGAAATAACGTTCGACATTGTATTGCTCCTTAGCGTTTTTGCCTCTGCCCCCTTCGTTTCTTTCGGCCACAGCGGCGAGCACCGCTGCACGCAGCCGTCTGATTCGGAGGCATGTGTTTTTACAGCCGCATCATTATATCATAGATTCGAGACGTCTATAGAAAATTTCAGTATAACGGATCCCGCTTTCATCTCTCGCCAAAATCGCGCTACAATAATTATCAGCCGCATCATAATTCTAGGCCGCAACAGGAGGACGGATGAGAGAAGTCGCTATTTTTGAAATAGGTCAAACCCCCGTCTCGGAGCATTGGGATAAGAGCCTGCTTGAGCTGGCGGGCGAACCAGTTTTACAGATATTTGAGAAAACCGGCATGACTTCCGCTGACGCAATTTTTGTCGGGAACATGCTCTCCGGATCGGCGAATCAACAGCTGCATTTGGGCGCGTACGTCGCTGATTGGGTCGGCGCGAAACATTCGGGCGCTGTGCATGTCGAGGCTGCTTGCAGTTCAGGCGGGGCGGCGTTTCGCGCAGCGTTGATGGCGGTCGCATCCGGCGACGCTGAAACCGCGATCGCGGTTGGGGTTGAGAAGATGACCGATTCGCCCTCGGCGGATATTTCCTCTGAATTGGCCGGCGCGTCGGACGCGGACTACGAACGCGATATGGGTTTGTCGTTTGTTGCCTTGAACGCGCTGCTGATGCGCCGGTACATGGAAGAATACAGATATCGGAAAGACGATTTCGCCGGATTCTCGATCAACGCGCACGCCAACGGCGTCAACAACCCGAACGCGCGGTTCCGTTATCCGATTACGACCGAAGCGTACGCGAAGTCGGCGATGGCCGCCGATCCGATCAATATTTTAGACGCGTCAGCGATGGGGGACGGCGCGGCGGCGGTTCTTCTCGTTCCGTTCGAGCGGATCGCGGATCGTGAAAACGCGATCAAAGTCGTCGGCTCCGGCGCGGCGACTGACTCAATCGCGATTCATGACCGACGCGACCCGCTTTGGCTTAGCGCTGCGGAACTATCCGCTAAAAAAGCTTACCGCCAAGCCGGATTGACAGCGTCGGATATCGACCTTTTTGAGGTTCATGATGCCTTTACAATTATTGAGGCGTTATCATTGGAAGCGTCAGGGTTTGCGGAGCGCGGGAAGGGCGCGCGATGGGCAAATCCCGAGCTGATTTCGCCGCATGGAAAGCTGCCGTTGGCGACAATGGGCGGATTGAAAGCGCGCGGCCATCCGGTCGGCGCGACCGGGATCTATCAGGTGGTAGAGGCGACGCTGCAGCTGCGCGGAGAGGCGGGACCGAATCAGGTCCCCGGCGCGCGCATCGCCATGACCCAGAATATCGGCGGTTCCGGTTCCAACGTATATACGCATATCCTGCGGCGTTAAATTACAACGGATGGGCATCATGCTTATCCTTATCTTTTTCCTGCGTAAATTGCACTATAATTATCTTGACATATTTATTTCCGATTCATATTCGCGAATATCGCCTAAGCCGGAAACCGGCTACGAAACGACCGACGATAAGAAAGGCATACCCATATGGAATTTCACATCTCAAATCACGCACGAAAAAAGTATCAGTTTCAAGCCGAGATGTTTCGGTATGACGGAAACGTTATCTTCGCCAATTTTCACTCCGCTCGCGTCTTTGCGGATAAGCTGAACGCTTATCGACGCCGAACCGGCGAACGCGAACAGGTATATCCCGGCCTGATTAACGCGATGGGGCTGATCGATGAAATCATGCATTACGTCATCAGCGAATATCGTAAATCTCATTGCCCACGCTTGAATCAATCCGCTTATATGACTTTGGGCGACGCAATCACGCTGAAAAAACTTGACGATACGTTAATTGCTTTCTGTACCGAATTTCCGCCTTCCCCGGTTTACCAGAACCGCCAAACGGTCGCCGAATATTTCGCCGACCAGAATCCTCTTGGGAAGCCGAATCGTTACGAAGTGATCGAGGAAGCGCTCGTTCTTTGGGTAACGAACCGCAACCCGGCGGCGATGAAACCTTTTGACGATCTGTTCGACGAAAAGGCGCTGCGCGAAACGACGGCGTACCCCGACGTTATCCGCAATTTGAACGCTTATTTGGAAACGCTGCCGAAAATTGAAGGCATGTCGTTAGTTGAGTTTCTGCTGCTGCCGGCGAAGATGCATCCCGATTCGTTATTTGATCAACTCGATTTTATCCGCCGTCATTGGGGCGCGTATTTGGGCGATTTTATGCGCCGGCTGCTGATTTCGCTCGACTGGATGCGCGAGGAAGCGAAGGAGCATGGCTTCGGCCCGGGCGAAATCCGTATTCCGGTTTACCGCGACGGCGAATTGTACGGGATGGAGGAAGAGTACGAAGCTTTCAGCCAGGATAAGGAATGGATGCCGCGGCTCGTCCTGATCGCGAAGAACGTTTACGTCTGGCTCGATCAGCTGACAAAAGAGTACGGCTACCCGATTCAAACGCTCGACCAAATTCCGGATGATACGCTGAAAACGCTGAGCGACCAGGGCTTTACCGGTTTATGGCTGATCGGCTTATGGGAACGCTCGCTGGCATCCGCGCGAATTAAGCAGCTCTGCGGCAATCCGGAGGCGTTAGCGTCCGCCTACTCGCTCCGCAGTTATCAAATCGCGGCCGATCTGGGCGGCGAAAATGCGCTGAAAGCTTTAGAAGAAAAATGCCGCCGTTACGGGATTCGTCTCGCCTCCGACATGGTTCCGAACCATATGGGTATCGATTCGGAATGGGTTCTGTATCGCCCCGATCTTTTCCTGTCGCTTCCGTATAGCCCGTTTCCGTCATATACTTTCAACGGTCCCAACCTTTCCCCCGATCCGAATATCGGGATCTTTATTGAGGATCATTATTACACGAGAGAAGACGCCGCGGTCGTCTTCAAGCGCGTCGATTTCAATACCGGCGATACGCGTTACATTTATCATGGCAACGACGGAACCAGCATGCCCTGGAACGATACGGCGCAGCTCAATTACCTGAATCCGGAAGTCCGTGAACTCGTAACGCAGACGATCCTCAATGTCGCGCGCCGTTTCCCGATTATTCGCTTTGACGCGGCGATGACGTTAACCAAGCGTCACTATCAGCGCCTCTGGTTCCCCGAGCCGGGGACAGGCGGCGATATCGCGACCCGGTCGGAATACGGGCTTACGAAAGCCGATTTCGACGCGGCGTTTCCGGAAGAATTTTGGCGCAACGTCGTTGACCGCGTTGCGGCCGAAGTCCCCGATACACTGCTGCTGGCGGAGGCGTTTTGGCTGATGGAAGGCTACTTTGTGCGTACGTTAGGGATGCATCGCGTTTATAATTCCGCTTTTATGAATATCCTCCGCGACGAAAATAACGCCAAATACCGTATCCTGATGAAAACGACCCTCGATTTCGAACCGGAAATTTTGAAACGCTACGTCAATTTTATGAATAATCCCGACGAGAAAACGGCGGCGGAACAGTTCGGCAAGGGCGATAAATATTTCGGGATTCTGGCGATGATGGTTACGATGCCCGGGCTGCCGATGTTTGGTCATGGCCAGCTGCAAGGCTTTACCGAAAAATACGGTATGGAGTACAAGAAAGCCTATTGGGATGAGGCGGTCGACTACGGGCTGCTGCATCGCCATGAACGCGAAATTTTCCCGCTTCTTCATCAACGCCGACGCTTCGCCGAGGTAGACAATTTCCGCCTTTATAATTTCGCGACCGGCTACGGAAATACCGACGAGAACGTTTTCGCGTACTCGAATTATGGCGAAGGGAAGAAATCGCTCTTCGTCTATAACAACCGCTACGGCGATACGCAAGGTTTCATCCGCCAATCTGTTCCGTATATCCCTTCCGGGTCGGCAGAAAAGACGACGGTCGAAACGACGCTAGCGGAAGCGCTCGGCCTTAACTATGAAGCGGATCGCTACGTTATCCTTTACGACGAAATTCGGAAAAAATACTTTATCCGCCCGTCGATCCGCCTCTTTAACGAAGGGCTTTTCCTGTCGCTTCGCGGATACGAGTATTACGTTTTTAACGATATTTATGAAATACATGACGATCTGAACGGCAGCTGGGGAAAACTTTACAGCGTACTCGGAGACGAAGGCACCGAAGACATATATCTCGCGATGCAGGAACTGGCGCTAAAATATATCCTTGACCCGTTCCGCTGGTCGTACGACGGCGGGAAGCTGCGCTGGCTCCGGGAAAAAGTCGGCGGCGATATCCAGTCGCCGGACGTTTGGCAGTCGATCGTCAACGGAACCTGGCCCGATTTCGAACGGCTGGCGAACCTGTTCAATAACTGGTACGGCGTCGCCGGAAAAGACGTAACGTTAGCTTATGAAAGTTATATACGCGGGATCCAGGAGCTGCTGACGCTTCCGAGCGCGAAAGCCGTACCCGGGATGAGGGCGACGAATCAGGTTCTCGAAAAATTCGATCGCGCGGTCCGCGAAAATCCGGGAATTTGGATCGATACGTTTATCGCGGCGACGCTGCGTTTCATGGCGGAAAGTAAGGTCGGTTCCCGGCTGGCTCTTGAACCGGTTCATATATTTCGGGAATGGTTTTTAGATCGATCGCTCTCGGTTTCAATCGAGAAAGCCGGTTATTATCTTCCGACGATCCCGGAACAGCTCCAAATTATTCACTGGCTGTACCTGATCGGGCTGGACCGGCTCCGCGCCGTTTGCGAAGATACGGTCGATCTGGTTCTCGACGATCTTTTAGAAGGGGAAGAAACGCGCCGCTTCCTTCGCGTTAATTCGTTTGAGAACGTCCGCTGGTTCAATCAGGAAATGGCGGAACTGCTTGCGCGCGCGATGACGGTCGGCGGTTATTACGCGACAGCGTTCGATTCGGCGCTTTCTGCGACGGAACGAGCGGCGGCGGCAAAAGCCGTCGATACGCTGATCCGAACATTCGAGGAACGAGTCGCGCTGGCCGAATACAGATACGACCGCTTAAGATCGGAAAAGAAGCGCGAAATTTTTACGCAACCGGCCGCAAGCGAGACGAAGGAACCGGCGCGGACGCGCAAAACGAAAAAGAAAGACATCTCTGTGAAAGACGTTGCGGACAGCGCACCGGTCAAGGCGAAAAAAGAAAGAAAAAAAGCTGCCGAACCGAAAGCGGCGAAGAAAAACGGCAAATCGAAAGAAAGTAAAGAATCGTAGGCGATGATATTAGTTACCGGCGGAACGGGGTTTATCGGGAACGTACTGGTTCAAAATCTCGTTTCTTTGGGCTATCCGATCCGTTTATTATTGAACCCTTCGAACGAAACGCCGCGTCTTCCGCCCGGGCTGGCGGTCGACGTGGCGATTTCCGGAATTGACGACGAGCGCAGCATCCGCGCTTCGCTCAAAGGAATCCGGACGATCTTTCATCTCGTCGGCACCGAATCGCGGGGGATCAATGCCGAATTCGCCGGCGTTGATATCCGTTCGGCGAAGCGGCTGGCAGATATCGCGCGCGAAATGGAGATCGAGCGCTTCTTTTATCTAAGCCATCTCGGCGCCGACCGTCATTCCGCCTATCCTTACCTTAAGGCGAAAGCTGAGGCGGAGGCGGCGATTATCGCCTCCGGCGTCCCGTATACGATTTTACGAACGGCGGCGGTTTACGGGAAAAACGATCATTTTACCGAGGTTTTCGCGCGTTATATCCGCGTTTTTCCGCGTTTCGTCCCGATTCCCGGCGACGGTTCGACCAAGTTGCAGCCGCTGTGGGTCGACGATCTGGTAACTTGCCTGCTGCTCTGCTTTGAGGACGAGGGGAAACGCTTTTCGACGGTCACGATCGGCGGGATGGAATCGTTATCGATCGAAGAAATCCTGCTGATGATTATGGACGAATTGAAAATCCGGAAATCCTTGCTTCATTTTTCACCCGTCTGGCACCGACAAATGATCATCGCGCTGGAACAGTGGTTCCCGCGTTTCCCGCGCAGTTATTTCTGGACCGATTATCTCGCCGAGGATCGGATTACCGGTATCGACGTCCTTCCGCGCGAATTTTCGCTGATCCCGACGCGGCTCAGCCGGAATTTAGCTTACCTTAACGAGCGCGGTTAGCCTGTCCGCGTTACAATCTTCCTTATGTGCCGGAGGTTCAAGCAATGTTTGACGTGGCTGCATATTGGCGATCGGTTATCCGTCAGGACCGGCTCCAATTGGAAAAATACTTTGCGTTCGGCGCGGTTGTTCGCTGGCACAATACGAACGAGCTGTTTACGGTTGACGAATTCATTCGCGCGAACTGCGATTACCCGGGAAGATGGGACGGCGAACTCAGACGGGTCGAACGGCTCGGCGATACAATCGTTACCGTCGTTCGCATCTTCTCAACGGACAGTTCCGTTTCCTTTCACGCCCTTTCGTTTATCCGTTTATCCGGCGAAAAGATCGCTGAACTGGACGAATATTGGAGCGAGGACGGCGATCCGCCCGCCTGGCGGAAAGCGTTGAAGCTTGGCCGCGCGATTCAAGAAAGCGCCGTGCAGCCGGGATAAAGCCGCGCGTTTCGCCGGCTAAATAAAGCGGATTATTAATACGGGAAAAGCCAAGCCCGTTGCGACGAAAATTTTTTTAAATCTGGAATGGAGGGATATGGCTGCGAAAAATTTTTGTGTTCATGGTCATTTTTATCAACCGCCGCGCGAAGACCCGGAGACGGGACTGATCCCGGATGAACCGGGCGCGGGCGTTTATCGTAATTGGAACGAAAAAATTACCGTTCAATGTTATCGGCCGAACGTGGCGCTCGGGAACTTTTCCCGAATCAGTTTCGATCTCGGCCCGACGCTGGCCGGCTGGCTCGAGCGGGAACATCCGGATATCTTAGCCGAAATCGTCCGACAGGAAACCGATTTCGTCGCTCGGACGGGCGTATCGAACGCGATCGCGCAATCGTATAATCACACGATCTTACCGTTAGCGACGCGGGCCGATAAAGAAACGCAGATCCGCTGGGGTATCGCCGACTATAAAGCGCGTTTCGGCCATAGCCCGGAAGGACTCTGGGCCCCGGAAACGGCGATCGATATCGAGACGCTCGAAGTCATGGCGGAAAACGGAATTAAATTTACGATCCTCGCCCCATGGCAGGCGGATCCGGCAGTCAAGCTCGATCCGGCGCGACCCTATCGCGCCGCGCTCCCGAACGGCTCGGAAATCGCGCTCTTTTTTTTCGACCGTGACTTATCGCTTAGCGCCAGCTTCAATCCCGAGGCGACGATCGACGCCGACCGCTATTTGCGCGACTTGCTCATCCCGAAATTCCCGCCGAGAAGCCGGATTCCGAGAACGCTCCTGATCGCTTCCGACGGCGAACTCTACGGTCACCATCAGCCGCGCCGTGAAGAGTTTTTGCAGTGGCTGACGACCGGCGCGGCGGAAATGGCGGGGTTAAAGATCCTCGTTCCGGCGCAAATCCTTCAAAGCGCGTCTAAATTGACAACGATTCGGATTCAGGAGAATACCTCCTGGAGCTGTCACCACGGGGTTTTGCGCTGGAGCGGGGAATGCGGCTGCGCGGAACGGGGCGAATGGAAAGCGCCGCTGCGGGCCGCGCTGAACTTTCTCGCCGACGTCGTCGATTATCAGACGCAGCGCCTGCTGACCCCGTACGGGCTGAAACTGCAGTCGGTGCGAAACGATTACGCGTCTGTCCTGACCGGCGCGGAAAGCGCGGAAGCTTTCGCCGCCCGGACGCTCGATTGCAAAAGCGGCGCGGATACGGAGCGGCTGGCGGAACTGATGAAGATCCAGTATGAACGACAGCGAATGTTCACCTCATGCGGCTGGTTTTTCGAAGAATTCGACCGGATCGAGCCGAAAAATAATATTCGTTATGCCGCACGCGCCGCGCGGCTGTTTGACCGCTTGACCGGTATGGATCTGGAAACGGAGCTGCGGGACCGACTGGCGGCGGTGCGCAGCCGTGCGACCGGGCTTAGCGGGGATAAGGTCTTGGCGGCGGGGTAAGTGTCGGAACAATCGTGAAAATCCGGGCGAGTTGAAATCAATATCGTTTTGAACCAGGTTTTGTTTGTTGTGACGAATGTTACAATTGACTTGTGACACGGTTAGATTAAAATTTAACGAGTTCTGAAATGTCAGACAAACCACTCGACAAATAAAGGAGTTATTATGAAAAAGAGCGTATTATCATTTTTGTTTGTGTTGTTGTTGGTTGTGGTCGTTTTTTCTTCGGTTTCCGCTCAAAAAGCCGTCGGCGATTATAAAATGGCGCTGATTTTGCCGGGATCGATCAACGATCAAAGTTGGAACGCGACCAACTACGCCGGTCTCGTCGCCAGCAACGAGAAACTCGGAACAAATATCGAATACGTTGAGAATATTCAGGCCGCCGACTATGAATCGACGTTCCGTCAGTACGCCGAACGCGGTTACGATCTTGTTTTAGCCGCCGGGACCCAGTTCGACGAAGCGGCGAACGCCGTAGCGGCGGAGTATCCGGATACGGTTTTCTGCGTCGTCAACGGTTCGGTCAGTACCGGCCCGAACGTCGCGCCGATTTTCCCGCGCGAATATGAAGGAAGCTATATCGCGGCGTTAGTTGCCGGCGAAATCAGCGAAAACGGCCAGTTCGCGACGATCGGCGGTTTCCCGAATCAGGCCATGGAGAACCTGCTTTCGGTTTACGAAAAAGTCGCGGTCGAAATCGCGAAAGAACGCGGTATTGAAGACGCGGCCGCCGTCCGGGCGTACGCGAACAGTTGGGACGATATCGCTCTCGGCAAACAGATGACCGAGCAGATGATCGACAACGGCGCCGACGTCATGTTCATTTATGCCAATCAGGTCGGACTCGGCGGAATCCAGGCCGCGAGCGAAAAAGGCGTCAAGTTTATCGGCTTCTCCGGCGATCAGACGGTTGTCGATCCGAAAACGGTCGTCGCCTCGGTCGATTTTGATTTCAAGGCTTTTTATACCTGGGCGGTTGAAAAATTCCTGAACGGCGAACTTGAAGGAAATATGGTTCATGAAGCCGGGATCGCGGAAGGTATTTTCGTCCCGATCTTTACCGATAACGTCAGCGATGAAATCCAGGAACGTGTCGCCGAGAAAATTGCTGAATATGAAACCGGCGAAGTTGACCTGACCGTCTACTTCTAAGCGATTTCTTTATCGGTTTGGATAACTAAACTGAGTAAATGAACAGGTAGCGTCATCAACATCAGCGCTGCCTGTTTTTCTTTGAGAGACGGGGAAATATGACCGCATTCATTGAATTAAAGAATATTACTAAATATTTTTCCCATGTCGTCGCGAATCAGGACGTTTCTTTTTCGATCGAACGGGGCGAGGTTCTCGCCCTCCTCGGCGAAAACGGCGCCGGAAAAAGTACCGTCATGAAGATCCTCTACGGTCTATACCGCGCGGATGCCGGCGAGATTTTCCAAAACGGAAAAGCGGCTGCGATTCATTCGCCGCGGGACGCGATGAATCTTGGAATTACGATGATCCAGCAGCATTTCTCGCTCGTTCAGGCGCATTCGGTCACCGAGAATATAATTCTTGGGAACGTTCATGGCGCGATCGACCGGGAAGCGGCGGATCGGGAAGTCGCCGCTTTGGCGGCTGAACATGGTTTCGAGATCGATCCGCGCGCCCGTGTCGGCGATCTCGCCGTCGGCGTTCAGCAGAAAGTCGAAATCCTGAAAGCGATTTATCAAAAAACGCGTCTGCTGATCATGGATGAACCTACGGCGGTGCTGACGCCGCAGGAATCCGATCAGCTCATGAAATTCGTTAAGAATTTCACCGCGCAAGGCAATTCTGTTGTTTTTATTACTCATAAGCTGCAGGAAGTCATGGAAGTCGCCGACCGGATTATTGTCATGCGCAACGGAACGGTCAGCGGCAATCTGCGTAAGGCGGATACCGACGCGCGCGAATTGTCGCGGCTGATGATCGGACGAGAGATTTCAAACGCCACGCAAACGGCTGCCGAGCGCGCCGGCGACGAAATCCGGCTTCGCCTCGACCGGATTACTGTTTCTGATCATGGCGCAGTCCCAAGTTTAGCCGACGTCTCGTTCGAAATTCACGCCGGAGAAGTTTTCGGAATCGCCGGCGTCAGCGGAAACGGCCAGCAGGAATTATGCGAAGTGATCTGCGGCGCGTTGCTCCCCGCTTCCGGTACGATCTGTCTTGACGGGGAACAGATTGAAACGCTGAATATCCATGAGCGGGTCAAACGCGGAATCGGATATGTTCCTTCGAACCGTCACCGCGACGGGTTGGTCATGAATATGACGATGGCGGAGAACATGCTGCTTAAGACGAGTTTTGATCCGCGCTGGCGCAAGAATGGGTTTATTGAGCGGAAACGGCTCGACGCGTTTTCGGAAAAGGCGATCGCTGATTATCGGATTAAGGCCTCCGGCCCTGCGGCGATCCTCCGCACGCTCTCCGGCGGGAACCAACAGAAAGTTATCGTCGCCCGCGAAGTCGATATCGGCGAAAAACTGATCATCTTTGACCAGCCGACCCGCGGATTGGATTTAGGCGCGATCGACAACGTTCACAGAATTATCCGTGAAGAACGGGCGAAAGGAAAGGCGATTCTCCTCGTTTCGACTGAACTGACCGAAATTTTAGGGCTGTCCGACCGCTTTACGGTTCTGTACAAAGGCAGGCTGCAAGGAATTTACGACCGAAGTGAGTTGACGGTAGAGGAGATCGGGCTATTGATGGCAGGATATCAAGTAAAAGAAGGAGGCGCGAATGGATGAGAAACTGCGCGACAGCATCCTGTTTTCAATTCTGGCGGTCATCGCCGGGTTGCTGCTGAGCGGGGTGATGCTGCTGTTTATCGATAAGAATCCGGTCGAGGTTTATCGGGTTCTGTTTTCGTCGCTTTTCCGTGATAAATACACATTTTTCGATATCTTCGTCAAGGCAACGCCGCTGATTTTTACTGCGCTGGCGTTTACGTTTACCTATAAAGCCAGCTTATTCAACATCGGTGCGCAGGGACAATTCTATATCGGTTCTGTTGTCGCCGTATCAGCGTCATTATTTTTGCAGCAGCGTTTACCGGGGCTGCTCGTGCAGGCGATCGTTTTCATACTGATTCTGATCGCGGGCGGAATTTGGGGGTCCTGGATCGGATTCGTAAAAGCGCGCTATCAGGCCAACGAATTCCTGACCAGCATGATGTCGACTTATGTCGCGCTGAATTTCATGAATTACCTGCTTCGGACGATCCTGAAAGAGACGAAAGGCGAATATCCCCAGACGAACCCGCTCGATAAAACCGTCTGGCTTCCGAAGCTGATTCCGGGAACCCGGCTGCACTGGGGTTTCGTTATTGCCCTGCTGACGGCGATCCTGATCTGGGTCGTTTTATATCGGACGCCGTTCGGATTCCGGATTCGCGCCGTCGGATTAAACCAGCGCGCTTCCGAAATGTCCGGGATTAACGCGAAAAAATTATACGTTCTGGCATTCTTTATCAGCGGTGCGTTGGCAGCAGCGGCCGGCTTTACCGAAGTCAACGGGATGCAGCACATGCTTATTCAGGGGTTTAATCCGACAATCGGTTCGGAAGGTTTGGGAATCGCGATTCTCGCCAACGCGAATCCGATCGCGATTATTTTCGCGTCAGCCTTATTCGGCGCGCTGCGCGTCGGCGGATTGGTCGCGAGCCAAGTGGCGGGAATTCCGCCCAGTTTTATTGAATTGATGCAGGGGTTGGTTATGATCTTCGTCATTCTTTCTAATTTTTGCTGCGGGGAGCTGGATCGGAAGCGCGAGATTCGGAAACTGCGGAAGGCGGCGTCATGATCGTCGGAATCTTATCGCGCGCAGTTTTGATGAGTACGCCGCTGCTGTACGGCTCGATCGCCGAAGTTTATGCCGAGCGGTCGGGGATGATGGTAACCGCGATTGAAGGAATTTTCCTGATCGGCGCTTGGGCGGGCTTTACCGGTTCGTACCTGACCGGAAGTTTGCTGATCGGGTTGATCTGGGCGATTCTGGGCGGACTGCTGCTTTCGGCGCTGTACGGTTGGATTACCGTCTTTCTGCGTCAGCATCAAGTCGTGACCGGTACGGCATTAAATATCCTGGCTGTCGGAATCTGTGCCTTTTTCCAGCGTGTCATTTTCGGCGTTCCGACAACGCCGTTGACAATTAAACCGCTGCCGCAGCTCGCGGTGCCGCTGCTGGCCGATATTCCGTGGGTCGGGACGATCCTGTTTCGTCAGAATATCCTGACGTACGCGCTGTACCTGCTGCTTCCGGTCAGTATTTTTATCCTGTACCGAACGTCCTGGGGATTGACGATCCGTTCTACCGGCGAAAACCCCGAAGCGGTCGACGTCGCCGGAATCAGCGTCGTCAAAGTGCGTTTCCTGATGGTGTTGCTGGCGGGGATGATGGGCGGGATCGCCGGATCGTTTTACTCGATCGGATACCTCGGCATGTTCGCGGACAACATCATCGGCGGGCGCGGCTGGATCGCGTTCGCGATCTGTTTCCTCGGGAACTGGAACCCGAAGGGCGCGCTGATCGGGACGGTCGTTTTCGGTCTGGCGGAGGCGCTGGCGATCTACATGCAGTCGCTCGGAGGCCAGAGTTTCTTCCCGAACGAACTGTTTATCGCACTGCCGTACCTGCTGACGATTATCCTGACGATCAGCCGGCGCTCGTATAACGTTCCGGCGAAGCTCGGCGAACCGTACGTCAAGGAAAACTAAGCCCGACGCAGGAACTGATTCCGTTTAGATCATGCCGCGCCGTCCGCACGGCGTGGGGCAAGAACCGGGAAACGATTCGTCAAGATATTTTATGTTGTTTGGATGGGATGGTATTATAATATTGCCCTATGACCGACCGCACAAGGAGGCGCTCCCTGTGCGGTCATGCGCAAATCTAAACGGAAATGGTGATGAAATGAAAAAATTTGGGAAAATATTATTGATAATCTTGATCGTTCTCGTCATATTTATCGGCGCGATTTTTACGCTGCGTTTTATCAACGGGAAAAATTCGGAGAAACTCTCCGAAATGCGCGAGAACGAAGCGCTGATGAATTTATATGCGGGCGTCGATCGGACCGACCCGCTTCAATCGAAAATTGAAGGCGTTTCGGTCAGCGCGATCAAAGGCGACTATATTAACGGGTACCGTCTGCTTCCGGACGAAATTCTGCATGACGGCGCGGTCGTCGTTTTCGGCGGGAGCGAAGGCAGCAGCAATTTTGCGGAAGCTGCCATAATCGCGCAGCGCGGGTATGAGGTTTATTCGATGTACTTTTTCGGACGCGAAAACCAGCGGCCCGAATTGCTGAACGTTCCGATTGATTTCTTTGAGGAACTGTATGTCTATATTGACGAAAATGCCGTGAATCCCGAACCGTTTACGCTGCTTGGCGGATCGAAAGGAGCCGAACTGGCGCTCCTCTTAGCCGCGAAGTATCCGACGCTGGTCGATAACGTGGTCTTGTTTGCGCCCGCCTCTTACGTTTTTCAGGGTCTTTCGTATACTGATCGGACGCCCCATTCCTCGTGGATGGTCAAGGGAGAGGAACTGCCGTATATTGCGACGGTGCCGGAATCAAGCGTGCTTGGTAAGTTCATGCTCGATCTTCTGCTGAATAAACCGATGAAACTGATCGATACCTATATCAGCGCCATCAAGATCGCCGAAAATAAGGACGAGGCCGCGATCCCGCTGGGCGACGTCAAAGCGAATCTGCTGATTTTCGCGGGGCGTCAGGATCAGATGTGGCCGTCGGCCGCGATGGGCGAGATGATCCGGGATAATTACGCCGGAAACTGCGACTTGCATATCTTCGAAGACGCCGGCCATTTATTCCTGGGCCCGCCGGTCATGCGTAATATTGCGTTGGGCGGAACGTACGAAGCGAATGAAAGCGCGAAGTTCGAAAGCGATGCGATCTTGTTTGAGAAATTGGAACGGTGGACGGACGATAAGTAAAATTGCCGCGTTCCGATAACGCGGGCGAATTGAAAAAAGGCGTTTCCCTCGACGGATACGCCTTTTTGTATTAAGGATGGTCGACGCTTCGCTGACGATCTCGCCCGAAAAAATCTCTTCTGCGCTTAACTTTTTTCAACCTGCCAATACCGGAAACTCAACGGCGGGAGCGCGTAACCGTCCCGCAGTCGAATCGTTTCTCCAGAGAGCAGGTCTACGGCGGTTTCGAAACTTCCCGAATCGTCAAAACTCAGGTGAAATTCGCGATCGTCCGCGTTGATCGCAATCCAGATTCGCTCTCCGTTAAATTCGCGCTCAAATAGAAGCTGGCGGTTCGTCAGCGCGAGGTTTTTATAATCGCCGTAAACCAGGGCCTTGGATTGCTTATGAATCAGGCCTAGCCGGGAAATCAGGTCGGTCAATCCGTTCCACTCCGGCACATTAAAATACGGACGCAGCGGTCGATCATTTCCGTTTTCTTTTACGCCAGGCGTTCCCCATTCGCTCCCATAGTACAGGCAGGGTATTCCGGGCATCGCGAATAACAGTCCGTAGATCAACGGCAAATGACGTTTATCATTCAGGATACTCGCAACGCGCGTCACGTCATGATTATCGGCAAAATTCAACAGGTGGAACCCCTTATAGAGCGCGGCTTCGTTCTTCCCGAAGAGCCGGTTCAACGAATAATCAATCTCAAACAGGTTCAGATCGTTGAAACTTGAATACAACCCTTTATAACATTCATAATTCGTGCAGCTGTGGAGCATTGCTCCGTTCATGATCCGCCGGTAATCACCGGAGAGAATTTCTCCGATCAGAATAAAGTCCGGTTTCAGCGAAGCGCAGAAAGCCCGCAGCTGTTTAAGAAAATCTTCATCGAGCAGATAAGCAACATCGAGACGCAGCCCGTCGATCCCAAACGTTTCTACCCAAAAACGGACGCTTTCGAGCAAGTAATTGACGACCTCGGGATTTCTTAGGTTCAGCTTGACTAAATTATAGTGGCCTTCCCAGCCCTCATAATAGAAGCCGTCGTTAAAGATCGAATTCCTTGAAAAGTCGATATAGAACCAATCCTGATAACGAGAGCCGTCGCGGCGCTTAAGTACGTCCTGAAACGCCCAAAAACCCCTGCCTGCATGGTTGAAAACACCGTCGAGGACGATACGGATCCCGTTTTCTTTCAACGAGGCACACACCGCGGCGAAATCCTCGTTTGTTCCGAGACGTACGTCGATATTCCGATAATCCCGCGTATCGTATCCGTGCCGATCCGATTCGAATACCGGCGAAAAATAAATTGCGTCAACGTGCAATTGCCGCAGATGCGGAATCCAGGATTTTACTTTTTCTATCCTCGGAACGGAAACCCCGTCATTTTCCGCCGGCGCGCCGCAAAAACCGAGCGGATAAATCTGATAAAAAACACTTTCTGATCCCCACATATTTCATCCTTTCTTACATACCGTTATGTATATAACTTGCTAAAAAAATTACGCTCCGCTTTAACGAAAGCCGGTAAAAAACGGAATGCAGCGAACCATTACGCAAAAATCCCGTGCATGAATTGATGGACGATGCGTTTAACGGATTCTTTATCTAATGGGGCGCTGTCCTGATACCAAAGTCCAATCGCCGCGTTGACCGTTGCGATCAGCGAATGAGCGCACGATGCTTCTTTGCCTTGAAGATTGAGATGCGCCGCCGCTATTTCGTGAAATAAATTTGTGACGATCTGAAATTGTTCAGTAACGTACGGCTTGGTTAAAATCGTCGTCAGCGCCGTCGGCGGAGCGTACGCCAGCGCCAAAACCATTAAATAAAACGTTGTATTTTCCTTCGCATACGAAAAATAAGTTTCAACGAGCCGGATCAAAACCGGATAAACGTCCTCGTAGTAAAACTCCTGGTTCGGAACGTAAACACAGACCATCCGCAGCAGGTCGTTGAATCTACGGTAATTCTCCGCCAGTATGACCTTGAAAACGCCCTCTTTATTCTCGAAGAAATAATAAAGTGTTGGCTTGGTAATTCCGGCAAGGCTGGTTATTTCGTTAATTCCGACCGATTCGTATCCGCGCTCCGCGAAAAGCTGCAATGCTGCGTGTAAAATGGTGTCCCGGCTGTTTGTCGTGCTGCTCATGGGAAATATTATATACCGGTAGGTATACAAGCGTCAAGCGGAAATTCAATTAATCAGGAATGTATTTCTTCCGATTGGATCAGATCCGCTTAAGGCGGATTTCTATCCGTTTACTTCTTCGTTTTTGAGTCCGGCGTCGAAACTGCCGCTGCGGTAGCCGCCTAAATCGAGAACGCTGCGTTCAAACCCGAGCGCTCCCATGAAGGCGTTAAGTTCCTCCCGGTGCGCCAGAATCCGCTCCATATCTGCTTCGCCACATTCGATTACGCCGATCGCGCCGATCAGGCGGACGCGACAGTCGCGCGCGCCGGACGATTTAATTTTCGCTTCGGCTTCGGCGATCCGCGTCAGGTCGTCAGGTCGAATAGCCGTCCCGTAAGGCAGACGCGTCGCCAGGCAGGGTGATGACGGTCGGTCCCAGGTCGGCAGCCCGAGCGCTTTCGAAAGCGCTCGGATATCCGCTTTCGTCAGTCCAGCCTCAGCCAGCGGCGAGCGCGTCCCCGTTTCTTGGACCGCGCGGCGTCCGGGTCGGTAAGCGCTTCCGTCGTCCAGATTTTGGCCTTCGATTATGACCGCGATTCCGCGCGCGTCCGCTGTTTTTCTGAGTTCCGTCAACATGATTTTTTTGCAGTGATAACAACGGTCGGTCGGGTTAGCGCGAACCGTTTCATATTCCAGCATCGGTATGCGCAAAAATTCATGTCGAAAGCCGTACATTTTCGCGAACGCTTCCGCTTCGCCGTAAAGACCGGGCGGGTTAAATTCGCTGTCGATCGTTACCGCAAGGAACCGGTCGCCTAAAACGTTATGAGCTGCGACGGCTAAGAGCGCGCTGTCCACGCCGCCGGAAAAAGCCGCCAGCGCGGATCCGGTTTCAGCGAGGATCGCGCGCAGCCCGGCGTATTTTTCGCTCAGCTCCGGAGATAATCCGACCGGTTCATTGAGCGTCATCCGCGTTCCGTCCGATCGCGTTAATCTTCGCCGCCAGACATCCAGCGCCATAGCCGTTATCGATATTGACGACGGCGACGCCGTTCGCGCAGGAGTTCAGCATCGCCAATAATGCAGCCAGCCCGTTGAACGAAGCGCCGTACCCGACGCTCGTCGGAAGCGCGATAACCGGGCAGGAGACGAGACCCCCAATAACGCTGGCGAGCGCACCTTCCATTCCGGCGGCGACGATAACGACGCGGGAAGCGCGAATTTCGTCAAGCCGGTTGAACAAACGATGAATACCCGAAACGCCGACGTCCGCGATGCGGCGAACCTGATTCCCGATCAGCTCGGCGGTCAGCGCCGCCTCCGCCGCCATGGGGAGATCGGCCGTACCGGCAGTGACGACGGTAATTCCGGGATAAAGCGTTTTTGTTTCATCGCGCGTAAAAAGGATCCTTGCCGTCGCGTCATATTCCGCCTCGGGAAGCGAGCCGCGGACTCGTTTGTAAACTTCAGGCGCGACGCGGCTCGCCATAACGCAGTGATTTTTGGCGCGCAGCCGCTTGAAGATAGCGACGATCTGATCGTCGGTTTTGCCTTGTCCGAAGATGACTTCGGGAAAGCCGGTACGCGCTTCCCGATCCGTATCGAGAACGGCGAAATCGCCGACAGCTTCAGATTTATTAGCCCGATAACGAGCGAACGCGGCTTCCGCGCTCAGGTCTCCCGCCGCGACGGCCTCTAATAGTTCCCGGAGCGTCCGATCCTTTACATCCATGTCATTTCCCTTTTTTATTTCCTTTTTATGTGCTTATTGTAACGGGAAACGCGCCTGGAACTGGAAAAGAAACAATTTTTAGCCGGGTTTCGAGTTTCCCTGCGCGGAGATTGAATCGATCTGTCGAATCGTACTTTTCAGAGCAGCCGTGGTTTGATTTTCTTGCCGTCTGCGCCTGATAGTGATAGAATTTACAATCGAGTTAGTTTTATGAAACTAACTGCTCGTCTATATTGACTTATCTAAGGAGTTGACTATGAATTCTGATGTTCAAAATGGCGCGGATCGCGGTAAGATGCGAACCAAGGATCTGATTTTCGCGGGCGCGTTCGGCGCGATCTATCTGGTTTTGATGCTCGTGATCGTTATGGGTTCGGGCGTCGTTCCGGTTTTATATCTGATTTCTCCGCTGACAGTTGGGATCGTCTGCGCGACAGTGTATATGCTGTGCGTCATGCGCGTTCGGAAATTCGGTGCGGCGCTGATTGTCGGCGTGCTGTTCGCGTTGATCGCTTCTACGTCGTATCTGCCGAGTTTTTGTTTGGCGATCGCCGCTGCGCTGGCTGCGGAAATTGTCCTTAAAATCGGGAAATACCAATCGCGCAAAGCTTATCTTCTCTCTTATGTGTTTTTCAATATTAATATGGCGGCGCCGTTTCTGATGCTTGTATTTGACCGCGATAAGTTCCTTTCGATTGCCGAAAGTTTCTCCGGCGCGGAACATGCGCAGGTTTTGGGAGCGTTAGCTCCGAACAATTATTTCTGGTTCGCGTCGCTCGGATTGGCGGTTCTCGGCGCGCTGATCGGCGGTTTTCTCTCGACGAAATTAATTCGGAAGCACTTCGAAAAGGCTGGAATCGTCTAAATGGAATTTAATATCTACGGCGATAATTCCGGCGCGGGTCTGCGGCTTGACCCAAGAATAAAACTGCTGATCTTTCTTTCCGGAAGTGTTGTAGCGCTGAATTGTTACCGTCTGACTCCGCAGCTTGTATACGGCGCATTTTTATGCGCCGTTTTAGCTTTATGCGGTAAAAAAACGGACGGACTTAAAATTTTTTGTATTTGGACGTTTTTCGCGTTCCTTCGGATTTGCATAACGCTTTCAGGAAAAGGCCACCCGCTTTTAATCGGCCTGGTCCGGGGATTCTCTACGCTCGTTATGTTCAGTCTGCCGATTCTGATTTCCTTGATGCTCCTGATTCAGACGACGCGTATCAACCATCTGTTGGCAGCTTTGCAGTCAATAAAAATGCCGTCTTTCGTAATGATTCCGTTGGCGGTATTGCTCAGGTTTATTCCGACGGTTCAGGATGAATGGAGCGGAATTCAAAAGGCGATGGCTTTTCGTAATATTTCTCTGGATGCGGACGCGATCGTGCGCGCACCGATAAAAACGGTCGAGTATATCCTGATCCCGCTTCTGTTCAGCTGCATCGCGGTTATCGAGGAAATGACGGCGGCGGCGCTTGCGCGCGGATTGGACAGTGAAAGGCAGCGAACATCTTCGGAAGTCGTGCGCATGACATCGCCGGACTATATCGTTCTGGCGAGTCTCATCGCGGTCGTCAGTTTCGCTCTATATTTTGGAAAAGACGGGGCGATCTTATGATCCGGTTTGAAAACGTCAGTTTTCACTATGGCGGCGAAACGGGTACAGGGGAAGGCGTCGATCATATTGACCTGGAGATTGCCGACGGAGAAGTTGCGGTTCTTTGCGGCGAAAGCGGCTGCGGAAAGACGACGGTAACGCGGCTGATAAACGGTCTCGCGCCTCACTACTATGAAGGAACGATGACCGGACGGGTCATGATTGACGGCCTTTGCGTTAACGAGGCGCCGCTTTCATCTGTCGCCGCTTTTGTCGGGAGCATCTTCCAGAATCCGAAAAGCCAGTTTTTTAATGTCGAAACTACGGGCGAATTGGCGTTCGGCTGTGAAAATTTGGCGGTTGATCCTGCGGAAATCCGCCGCCGTATCGGAAAAACTGTCAGCGAACTGCAGCTCGAGCCGCTGATAGACCGCAATATTTTTGAGCTTTCCGGCGGAGAGAAACAGCAGATCGCCTGCGGGTCGGTTTATACGGCCGATCCGCGCGTCTATGTTATGGATGAGCCGTCTTCAAATCTCGATAAAAAAGCGATCGTTCGCCTTCATGATCTGATGCTGAAAATGAAAAAATCCGGAAAAACGATCATCATATCCGAACACCGGCTTTATTATCTGATGGATATCGCCGATCGCTTTATTTATATTAAAAACGGGCGGATCGATCGTAATATTTCTGTGGATGAAATGCGCGCGCTCTCGGACGCGGAACTTTCCGCGTTGGGACTGCGTTGTACGGATTTGAATCAAATCAGGCTGTCGCCGGAACTTGAATCGTTTAAAACAACGGCGGAAAAAGAACGGACAGTAACGAATCTGGCTTTGGAAGGGATTGATCTTTCATGCGCCCGCGGGAACGTTCGCATTTTAGACGTCGAAAGGTTGGCGCTCCCGCGAAATAGTATCGTCGCGGTTATCGGCGATAACGGCAGCGGTAAAAGTACGTTGGCTGAATCGCTTTGCGGCGTGATCCCGAGCGATGGAAGCGTTTCTTTTGACGGGATTTTCCTGTCCCGGAAGGAACGGGCGCGCAGAAGTTTTATGGTCATGCAGGACGTGAACCGGCAGCTCTTTTCGGAAAGCGTCGCGGCGGAACTGACGCTGCGGACGGACGTTTCGGGCGAAAAGGTCGACGAAATTCTAAACGGCTTGGGGCTTCTAAACCTTAAATCGCGTCATCCGGCCTCGCTTTCCGGCGGTCAGAAACAACGGGTCGCAATTGCGTCCGCGCTTTGCGCCGGAAAAGATATCCTATTCTATGATGAACCGACGAGCGGGTTGGACCGCCTCGGGATGGAACGCTTCGGACGGCTGCTGCGACAGCTTCGCAATCAGGTAAATCTCTCGATCGTGATTACGCATGATCCGGAACTGATTCTTTCCTGTTGTACGCATGCGCTGCACATGGAGGACGGTCGGATCCGTTCGCTTTATCCTTTGGACGACGAAGGCGTCCGGCGGCTTCGTTTTTATTTTCTCTCAAATAACAGCGAAAGCGCGAGCCGGCGTCGGGATAAATCGACGCCGCTTGGAAAAATTGCCAGATATATGGGAGAGAATAAGCGGACGTTGATTGCCGCCGCGTTGGTTTTGCTTCTCGGGACGATCGCGCGGGTTATTCCTTATCTGTTGATATACCGCCTGATTCAGCCGCTTCTGGCAGGAACGGTTCCGACGTTCCGCGCGTCGCTTCCGCTGATCTTCGGCGTCTTAAGCTGCGAAGTCTTTCATGCCGCCGCGTATACGTACGGACTTCAGCTTTCGCATCGGGCCGCATTTCGAACGCTCGAAAATATCCGTCTATATCTGAAAGACCGTCTGGAAGAACAGCCCTTCGGGCGCGTATTGGATATCGGGACCGGCGCGATCAAGAAACTGTTCACGACGGATATCGAGGCAATCGAATCGATCCTCGCGCATATGCTTCCGGAAGGGTTCGCGAACCTGATCGTCGTTACCGTTGTCCTGTTGGTTATGACTGTCATCGATTGGCAGCTGATGCTGGCGACTTGCCTTGTTGTTTTCATGGGCGTCAGCGTTTCGGGCCAGATGTTTCATGTCGGTATCGAAAAGGCCGGAAGTTACTTCGCCGCGACGAAACGCCTGAACAATACGATTATCGAATTTGTTAACGGAATGGAAGTTGTCCGCGTTTTCAACCGACAGGGAGAATCCGGGAAAAAATATGAAAACCAAGTCAGGAATTACCGCGATTTCGCGCTTGGCTGGTATCGGGTCTGCTGGCCGTGGATGGCG
Organism: Flexilinea sp.; assembly: GCA_034430295.1. Classification (GTDB taxonomy): domain Bacteria; phylum Chloroflexota; class Anaerolineae; order Anaerolineales; family Anaerolineaceae; genus Flexilinea. Next base: position 3,294 of record DAOUFC010000004.1, on the reverse strand, counting down.
CTCTACGGAAGCCTGTTTTCGACGATTACGCTTTATTCGCTGCCTTTCGGGATTCTGCTGATCCTATTAGGCCTGCTGAATCTGGCGGATTACGTTTTGATATTATGCCTGAGTTTCGGGATCAGTCCGCTGTTGATCCACCTGATGTCGTTCATTGGCGCAATTCCGAATATCAACTTGAAGATTCAGGCGCTCGAAAAGGCGTTGGATTATCCGCCGTTGAAAACGGGCGACGCGGAATTCACAGCCAATCGCTATGATATTGAGTTTAAGAACGTTTCGTTCTCTTATAAAGACGGCGAAGTCCTGAAAGGGATCTCGTTCGTCGCTGAGGAATCGAAGTTGACCGCGTTCGTCGGTGCTTCCGGAAGCGGAAAAAGTACGGTTGCGAAGCTGCTCGTTCATAATTATGACGTCAGCGACGGCAGTATCCAGATTGGCGGGCAGGAGATTCGTTCGCTGCGAAGCGATGCGCTCCAGGCGCAGATTGCCTACCTGTCGCAGGATATTTTTCTCTTCAACAAAACGATTCTCGAAAATATTCGGGTGGGACGTCCCGACGCGACGGATGAGGAAGTTATCGAAGCGGCGCGGAAAGCACAGTGCGAAGCGTTTATTTCCGAGCTCGAAAACGGGTACGGGACAATCGTCGGCGAGGCCGGGAATAAGCTTTCCGGCGGTCAGAAACAACGGATCGCCTTTGCCCGCGCGATTTTAAAGGATGCGCCGATTATTATTCTCGATGAGGCGACGGCGTTCGTCGATCCGGAGAACGAGCGGAACCTGGCGCTGGCGATTCGGGAAATTATCCGCGGGAAAACGGTTATCGTCATCGCGCATAAATTGCGGTCGATTATGAATGCGGATAAGATTATTCTTCTCGAAGACGGACGGATCCGTGCCGAAGGCCGGCATGAACAACTTCTGAATGCCGATCCGGTTTACGCAAAATTATGGGATCTATCGGAAAGCGCTGCGGATTGGGTCCTGAAGACGCGCGAAGGAGACGGCTTATGATTTCCATGGTACGTGATATTTTAAAATTTTCGGGCGGCTATGCCGGACGAATCCGGGCCGCTTACCCGATCGCGTTTCTGAAATCAATTTGCATGAACGCGCCGCTGATGATCGCGATTCGCCTGATCCCGGACGTGATTTCAGGGACGGCGACGCTGCGGACGGTTTGGGTTGTATCGGCGGTCCTGTTAGGCTGTTTTCTTCTTCAGTCCGTTCTTCAGTACTGCGCCGACCGGCTCCAATCCGGGGCCGGATTTGAAATCTTCAGCGAAAAGCGAATCGAATTCGGACGCCATCTGCGCCGGCTGCCGATGGGTTTTTTCAGCGCCGGAAATCTCGGGCGGATCAGTACGATTCTGTCTCAGGATATGGTCTATATCGAGGAACAAAGCATGATGACGATTGCAGGAATTATCGGCGATGTCTTTGCGCAGGTAATCCTGACCGGGTTTTTGTTTTATTTTGATATTCGGATCGGCGCCGCCGCTCTGATTACGGAAGCGGTCGCCGTTATCGCCGCGCGTTTTATGATCCGGAAAGCGATGGAAAACTCAATTCATAATCAGAATTCGATTCAGCATCTGACAGACGCGGTTTTGGAATATACCGAGGGATTCGGCGTTATTCGCAGCTTCAATATGACCGGGCGCGGCGCGAAAGATCTGGCGGAGAGCTTTACGCGAATGCGCGATACGAGCTTGGCGTTCGAGTCGTCGTACGTACCGTATGAACGTGCGCTCCAGATTATTTACGGTCTCGGGACGACAGCGATTTTAAGCGTCAGTATCTACCTGGCGCAGCTCGGCGAGCTTTCGCCGGAACGCTTCCTTGGGCTGATCCTCTTTCTATTCAGCCTCTTTACGCCGCTTCGCCATCTGTATCAGCAGACAGTGCGAATGACGATCATGAAAAACAGTCTTGATCGGATTGAGGAAATTTTCGCTGAAAAAGAGATCGTCGATGCCGGAACGGACGTTTTTCCTTCTGCCGGGGACCATGAAATCGAGTTTCGAAATGTGTCTTTCGCGTATGAAAACGAACCAGTTTTGAAGAATATTTCGTTTACGGCGGATCGGGGGCGAATGATCGCGCTCGTTGGAAAATCTGGGAGCGGAAAGACGACGGTCGCGAATCTATTAGCGCGTTTCTGGGATATTGCCGATGGCGAAATCCTGGTTCGCGGGAAAAATATTAAGTCGGTTCCGATTGCGGCGCTGATGGAAAAAATCAGTATGGTTTTTCAAAACGTTTATCTGTTCGAGGACACGATTTATAACAACATTGCGATGGGAAATCCTGGCGCAACGCGGGCCCAGGTTATCGAGGCGGCGAAAAAGGCGCGCTGTTATGATTTTATTACGGCGCTTCCGTACGGATTCGATACGCTGATCGGCGAAGGCGGCGCGACCCTTTCGGGCGGCGAGGCGCAGCGGATCTCGATTGCGCGCTGTATTCTCAAAGATGCGCCGATTATCATCCTTGACGAGGCGACGGCGAGTATCGACGCTGATAACGAAGCCTATATTCAACAGGCGCTGACCGAACTCTGTCGCGAGAAAACGACGATCGTCATTGCGCATCGGTTACAGACGGTCCGAAACGCCGATCGGTTGCTCGTACTCGATCGCGGCGAACTGATCGAATCCGGGACACATGAGGAGCTAATCGGTGCGGACGGCGTTTATAGCCGGATGGTGAAAGCAGGCGCAGAATTGCCCGGATGGAATGCGAGGTAATCGATGCGGGGACAAAGATATAAATTGTTCGGGTTGATTTGTCTGATTCTGTCCGTTTATATGCTGATCTACGGGGTCTATCTAACGGACCGGTTTGTGAGTTCTCCGCTGCGCGTGCTGATGATCTTCGGCGGTGCAATACTGCTTTGCGTCGGTACGGTATTTTATCAGATATTAAAAAAGGAATGATAGTCCGAAGGGAGCTGATCCGATCCGAAAAGCTGAGGGTTTTGATATGAAACCTGATCCCGCCCTCCTTTTTGACAGTCGTATCAGCTTATATGTTATTCTCCCGAGTTTATAGCTGCCAAATTTCCGTCATGTCCTGAGCCTTTTCGGATCCAAAGCTGGTATATCCCGATCATTTTTGCAGATTCGAGAAAAATCCGGTTGTCTTTTTTAAACGATACGCGCTTTACCGTCACTTTGTCAATAACCAAGGAAAATATCTCAAAACAAGGGGGACATCAGCGGGAAAGAAGACCATAGGCAGATTAAGCAAGGCTGAAGCGACGAGGGGCTTTATCCTGAATCTGGATAA
>DAOUFC010000003.1:0-15682 GCA_034430295.1 Flexilinea sp. | reverse complement strand
GTCGTTGTATTGCGGTTCGTAATGCAGCGGTATAATTGCCAAAAGAAGGAGGACGCAGATTATGGCAACGAAAACCGCAAACGTCGTGGCTCGGGTCGAGCCGGAAATCAAAGAACGCGCCGAGGAAATTTTGGAGCGGCTCGGTATTCCTGTATCGACCGCGATCAACATGTTCTACCGGCAGGTAATTCAGCAGCGGGGTCTTCCCTTTCGCCCGAGCGTCATGCCCCAGAGGCCGCTCTCACGTGAGGAAATGACGGATGAGGAATTTGAGGCGCGGATGGAGGAGAGTTTCCGCCAAATTGAGAATGGCCAAACGGAATTGGCCGCGGATGTGTTTGATCGAATCATTCAAAGATTAAAATCGGCGTCCTATGAATAAGTATGACATTCATTTGTCAAATCATGTGAAGAAGGCGATTGACCAAATTGTCGATTATATCGCTTTCGTGCTTATGAATCCGCAAGCGGCAATTCGTTTGGCTGAAGAACTCAGGGATGAGATTCATCCCCTCGAGCGGATGCCTTCCAGATTTGCGATCGTCGATAAGGAAAAATGGCGTACTCGACACATTCGACGGATGATTGTCAAGAATTATTATGTGTATTATAGAATTGACGAGGAGCAAAATATCGTATTTGTTGTTGATGTTATTTCAATGCGAAGAGACCAAACAGATTTGTCTGAGATAATTTGACTATCGTGGAAAAATTGATTCAATTCATTTCTGTTGCTGGTGACGATGGCCGGCGTGAAAGATCGGCCTAACGCGGATATGATAAAATGCAGAGGATAAAAGAACGTTTTATCGCGGGTCTCCGATCCGCAGCTTACGCGCCAGAAAGAGCTTTTCACAATGACAAATCCGGAAATTTCGGTCATTATCCCATTTTTGAACGAGGCTGAGAATCTGCCCGAGCTGATCGCGGCGCTCGAAGCGTTCGCGCCGAGCCTGGACGCGCCGTTCGAGGTCGTCTTCGTCGACGACGGTTCGACGGACGATTCGATATCGCTTTTAGAACGGACGCGTTTCCGTAATTTCAGCGCGCAGATCGTCAAACTTTCGCGAAACTACGGTTCCCATCCGGCGGTCCGAGCCGGATTCAGCGCCGCGAAAGCGCCGAACTGCGTTTGGCTCGGCGCCGATCTTCAGGAACCGCTCGAAATTATCCGCCTCGGCTACGAAAAGATCCGGGACGGGTATGACCTCGTCTGCGTCCAGAAGCGGTCGGTCAAGGTATCGGCTTCGGAAGGTGCGTTTTCGCGTCTTTATTCGAAGCTGATCCGCCGATACGCGATCGCCGGTTACCCGGAACAGGGCGTCAATACGATTTTCTTCAACGAAAAAATTAAAACGCAGCTCAATCGGAACCCGGAAGCGAATTCCAGCGTCGTGCTGCAGTGCCTGAGCCTGGGGTTCCATCAGACGGTTATCAACGTCGATTACGCCGAACGGAAACGCGGCGTATCGAAATGGTCCTTTGCGAAGAAGGTTAAGCTGATGATCGATTCGTTCGTGGCGTTTTCTTATTTCCCGATTCGAATGGTCTCGGTTACGGGTTTTCTTTTCGCGCTGATCGGCGGGCTTGTCGCGCTTTACGTCGTAATCGTCAAGCTCAGCGGGATCGCGGAAGTCACGCTCGGCTGGCCGTCGCTGCTGTCGATTTTGATGATCGGGTTCGGGCTGACGAATATTTCGCTCGGGATTATCGCCGAGTATCTTTGGCGGACGCTCGACGCGTCCCGAAACCGTCCGCCGTATCTGATCGATTTTATAAAAGATTTGGATGATTAAGAGGGTTCATGTTAAAGATTGCGCATGTCGGATATGGCTATTGGGGGACGAACGTCGTTCGGAATATCGCGGCGTCGGCGAAAACGGATTTACGCGCGATTATTGACGTCCGCGCCGAGCGGGTCGAGGCGGCGCGGAAAGCGTATCCGGCTGTTCCCATGATCGGGACGGACGTTCGCGCCGTTTTAGAAGATCCGGCGATCGAAGCCGTCGCGCTGGCGATTCAGACCGAACCCGCGTTTGAATTAGCACGTGCGGTTCTCAACGCCGGGAAACATCTTTTTATCGAGAAACCGTTGGCGGAGAACGGCGAAAAGGCGGCGATTTTAGCCGAGCTGGCTGAAAAAACAGGGCGTGTGCTGCATATTGATCATCTGATGCTTTTCCATCCGATTATCCGGCGGATCAAGGAACTTTACGATTCGGGCGAGTTAGGAAAACTGATTTACGTCGACGTTTCACGGATGAACTTAGGCCCGATCAGAAAAGACGTAAACGCCATGCTCGATCTGGCGGTTCATGACCTGGCGGTTATCGATTATATTTCCGACGGCGCTTTCCCGTATCATGTCGAAGCGATCGGCGAGACGCACTACGGCAGCCAGGAAACGCTGACGTATCTGACGCTGAAATATCCGTCTTTCCTTGCGCATATCAAGTCGAGCTGGATTTCGCCGATTAAGGAACGGCGGACGATTATCGGCTGCGAAAAGAAGATGGTCATCTTTGACGATATGAAGACGGTCGATAAGCTGACAATTTATGATCAGGGGATCGTCGAGACCGGCGAGGAATACGGCGCGTACGAATATAAAGCGCGGACGGGCGATATTACGATTCCGTATATTCAGCAGCGGGACGCGCTGCGCAGCAGTATCGAGCATTTTGCGGATTGTGTCGCGACGGGGCGCGAATCGATAGCCGACGGGCGTCAGGGTGTCAAGATCGCAAAAATTTTAGACGAAGCGCGGCGAAAATTAGACGCGACGCGCGCTTAGCCGAGGGTCGCCATGAAAAAACAGATTCCGATAATGAAGCCGTATTTTGACGATCGCGAAGCGGCCGCGGTCGCTGAAGCGTTGATGAGCGGCTGGGTTGCGCAAGGCCCGCGCGTCGCCGAGTTTGAGCGGCTGGTCGCTGCGCATGAGGGGGTCGGCTATGGCGTGGCGACGACGAGCTGTACGACGGCGCTGCACTTGCTGATGGTTGCGGCCGGGTTCGGCGTCGGGGACGACGTCCTCGTTCCGTCGTTTACGTTCGTCGCGACTCCGAATTCGGTTGAATATACCGGTGCGCGCGCGGTTCTGGTCGATGTCGATCCGGCGACGTTCAACCTTTCTGTCCCACGGCTCGAATCGTTCCTCGCCGAAAATTACGCCGCCGGAGACGACGGCTATTATCATCGTCGGGATGGGAACCGTTTGGCGGGAATCGTTCCGGTCAATTTATTCGGGCTTTGCGCCGAACTTCCGGCGATCAACCGTATCGCGGCGCAGTACGGTATGAAAGTTATTGAAGACAGCGCCTGTGCATTCGGCGCGATGATCGACGGGACGCACGAAGGCGGGTTCGGCAATCCGTCGGCGCTGAGTTTCCATCCGCGCAAGTCGATCACGACGGGGGAAGGGGGCATGATCCTGACCGATTCGGAGGAGTTCGCCGGACGTCTCCGCGTTCTCCGGTCGCACGCGGCGTCGCTTTCCGAGACGCAGCGCCACCGTGCGAAAGGCTATCTTCTTCCTGAATTTGACGAAATCGGCTTCAATTACCGCATGACCGATATTCAGGCGGCGGTCGGTATCGCGCAGATGGAAAAAATCGATTTGATTACCGCCGCGCGCCGCCGTTTAGCGGAGCGTTACGACCGGTTGCTGACGGAGCGCGTTCCCTGGCTGACCGTGCCGTTTGTTCCTGCCGGATATACGCATGTGTATCAGACGTATTGCTGCCGGATTCATTTGGGAGCGTTGGGATTGAAATCGATTGAAGATGGGAACCGTTTCCGGAACGCTGTCATGGATCTTCTTGAAACGAACGGCATCGCGACGCGTCAGGGTACGCACGCGACGCATATGCTCGGAACGTATCGCGGCCGTTACGGTTACGCGGCTTACGATCTGCCCGGCGCGTATGAATCGGACCGGCTTTCGATCGCGCTGCCGCTGTATGTCGAACTGACGGATGAGGATCAGGATTGGGTCATCGAGGAGCTGATCCGCTCGGCGGCGGCGGTTCGGCGGAGTTGAATTTAAGCTTCAGTTCAGGAAAATAAGGATTTCAGATTCATGGCGGAAATCAAAGGAAAGAACGTATTGATTACCGGGGGCGCGGGGTTTATCGGCTCCCATTTGGCGGATTTGCTTCTTGAACGCGGCGCGGGAAAAGTCGTTATCGTCGATAATTACTTCCTCGGCAAGCCGGAAAATAACCGTTTCGCACAGGAGAATTTCGAGAATTTCAAGATTTATCGCGACGACGCGCGCGATTTCGGGACGATGCAGGCGATTGTTGCCGGCGAGTCAATCGAAGTCGTATTCAATCTGGCGACGATCGCGCTGAATTATTCGTTCTTCAATCCGTATACGGCGTACAAGGTTAACGTCGATATTGCTGAAACGCTGCTGCGGCTGCTTAAAGACGGCGCGTATCAAACGCTGATCCATTCTTCATCGTCCGAAGCCTATGGAACGGCGCGTTATTCGCCGATGGACGAGGCGCACCCGCTGAATCCGACGACGCCATACGCGGCGGGAAAAGCGGCGGCCGATTTAATGATCCTGTCGTTTTATCAGGTTTACGGATTGGATATATCGATTCTGCGCCCGTTTAATAATTACGGCCCGCGTCAGAACGATTTGGCGTTGGCGGCGATTATCCCGCTGACGGCGCGGCGGATATTGAGCGGGGAAGCGCCGGTTTTGGAAGGAACCGGGCTGCAGACGCGCGATTTTATTTTCGTAAAGGACACGGCGCGGGCTTTCCTGACGACCTATGAACGCGAAGCGGCGCGCGGCGAAATTATTAATGTCGGTTCGGGACGCGAAATCTCGATGAAAGATCTTGTCGAGGCGATCGCGCGTTATTTCGATTATTCCGGTCCGATCGATTACCGTCCGGCGCGGCCGGCGGACGTCCAGCGTCTTTGCGCGTCGGCGGAGTTGGCGAAAACGCTGATCGGTTTTGAACCGGAATATGATTTTGAGCGCGGTCTAAAAGAAACGCTCGACTGGTACAAGGAAAAATATCTTTAGTTTTTCGGTTTGACGAATTGCGCAAGATGATGGAAAGTTGCGGATAATAGCCCCTGTGGCGGAAGCGATTTGACCGCTGAAATACTGTTTTCAAAAAGATAGGATTTCCGCGCGAGATGCGTCGCACAGAGTAAATGAATTCAATCCGGAGGAAGTATATACCGAAATGAAGTGGTGTGTTTTTTCCGACGCGCATGGCAACGCGGCTTATCTGGACGCGGCCATGGCGTATTGGCAAACGAAAGGGTATGACGGATATATTTTTCTCGGCGACGCGGTCGGTTATTTCCCTGATTGGCGTACTGTTATCGAGCGGCTGACGGCGCTGAATTGCCGTTGTTTACTCGGGAATCATGACGCGATGGCGTTGGGATTGCTGCCGATCGACGCGGCGAAGGATGCCGTTTACCGCTTGAGCGCGGTTCGGGATGGGCTAAGCGCCGAGCAGCGCGCGTTTCTTGGCGGAAATCAGCCCTGCTTATCGTTGCCGCTCGGTTCGTACCGCTGCCTTTTCGTTCACGGCACGCCGGCAGAGCCGCTGAACGGTTACGGTTATGAGGATGCTGAAATTGCGACGCCGCCCGGCGAAGAGGTCGACTTCCTGTTCATGGGGCAGACGCACCGTCCGTGGCTGCGCCGAGACGGACGGATGACGGCCGTTAATGTCGGTTCGATCGGGCTGCCGCGCGATATCGGAAACGCGCCGTCCTGGGCGGTTTTTGACGATCGGACGGGAACGGCGAAGATCGAACGGCTGCGTTTGGATTTGGCCGATGCGTTTCCCGAGCCGCCGGATGTCCATGCGTCGGTTTGGGATTGTTTAAGTCGGAAAGGGGAAGCGGAAATAAGATGAACCGAGGAAAAATTCGCGTGATGGTGACGGGTGTCGGCGGCGGCGGGAACGGTGAACAGCTGATTAAGGCGCTGCGCATGGCGAAGGGGAATTACCGAATCTTCGGCGCAGATATAACGCCGCTTTCAAAAGGTCTTTTTCTGGCCGACGAACGGATTATCCTGCCGCCGGCGACCGCTCCGGAATATCTTGACGAATTGCTGCGCGTTTGCCGGGAGAATCGGATCGACGCGCTGTTTACCGGTTCGGAGCCGGAGCTGAAACGGATCAGCGCGGTTCAGGACGAGATTCGCGCGGCGGGCGTTTTTCTGCCGATGAATCCGGCTCCTGTGATCGAAATTTGTATGGACAAAGCGAAGACGATGGCGTTTTTAGCCGAAAACGGGTTTTCCTTCCCCGAAACGGTCGCGATCCGATCGGTTTCCGATCTGGCGAATGTCGAAACGTTCCCGTCCGTGCTGAAGCCGTCGGTGGGCGGCGGCGGATCGGCGAACACGTTTATCGCTCAGAGCCACGACGAGCTGCGCCTGTTCGGCGAGTGGATGCTGCGGATTTACCCTGAATTTATCGTTCAGCGGTATATCGGCAACGCTGATTGCGAATATACGGTCGGCGTCCTGTGCGATATGGAAGGCGGACTGATCAATTCGATCGCGGTCAAAAAGAATATTCTGTCGGCGCTGAGCTGCCGGATGAAAATAAAAAGCCGCTTCGGCGACGAGTTATTGGTTATCAGCAACGGGATTACGCAGGGCGCGATCGGTCGTTATCCTGAAGTAACGCGTGCGTGCGAGGAAATTGCGCTGCGGTTAGGAACGCGCTCGGCGATCAATATTCAGCTGCGTTTCGTCGACGGGAAAGCGTACGTTTTTGAGATCAATCCGCGTTATTCGGGAACGTCGTCGTTTCGCGCCATGGTCGGGTATAACGAACCGGACATCCTGATTCGGAAATACCTGCTCGGCGAGACGATCCCGCCGCGTTTCCCGTATCGGGAGGGCGTGATCTTACGCGGGCTGGACGAAGTTTTCGTTCCGTCCGAGTCGCTTTTGGAGACGGCCTGATGACGGCGAAAAAAGCTTATTTAACGATGGATACCGATTGGGCGTCGGATGAAGTTCTGGCGTTCGCGCTGGATTGGTTCGAATCGGAAGCGGTCCCTGTTACGATTTTTATTACCAACGATACGCCGCTGTTGGCGCGGATGCGCGCGAATCCGATCTTTCGCTTGGGGATTCATCCGAATTTTTACCCGCTCCTGAACGCGAAACCGGATCGAGGCGATTATCGCGAAACGATTGCGGCGTTGAAAACATTGGTTCCCGAAGCGGTCGTCGCCCGGTCGCATGGACTTGTCGACGCCGGGCTGATCCTGAACGAGTTTAAGGCGCAGGGGATCAAAGGCGATTCGAACCTCTTCCTGCCGTTCAGTTCGGGGATTTCGCCGAAACCGTTCCGTCATTATACCGGGCTGAAACGACTGCCGTATTTTTATGAGGATGACGCGTACTGTTTGGAGACGGTTAAGACATCTCCTGAAGATCATCTGCGCCTCGATCCTTCGGGTCTGAAAATCTTTAATTTTCATCCGATTCACCTGTTCTTAAATACGGAGTCGACGGCGCGGTACGATTCGTCGCGCGCCGTTCACGGCGATTTCGCGAGACTTTCCGACTGGGTGAATTTATCGGCGGATGAAGGCGCGTTCGCTTTTATAAAGCGTTTATCGACGGCGGCGCGCGAAATGAAAATCGAATGGGATTGGATTGAAACGTTATGCGATTGAGCGAGATTAAACGGGACGATTGGACGGTTCTTTGCGACGGCGAATTTTCGTCCTTGGGTTTGTCCGGTTCAGCCTCCGGCCAGCCGATTTTGACGTTTGCCGGCGACGAGAAATACTTGCGGCGCGCGGTCGCGAACCCGGATGTAAGCGCGGTTCTGATTCCGCCGACGCTGGCGGCGTCGCCGCTTCTGAACCGGCGTCCGCTCGGCGCGGCGATCTGCGCGAACCTGCGCCGCGATTTTTTTGAGACGCATAACCGTCTGGCGGAATCGTATCCGGATCGTTACCTGCGGCCGGCGTTCGATACGCGAATCGCTCCGTCGGCGCGAATTTCGCCGTTGGCGGAGATCGGTACGGCGAACATCGAAATCGGCGCGAACGTCGTAATCGAAGCGTTCGTTTCGATTAAAGAAAATACGCGGATCGGGGCGGGGACGATTATTCGAACCGGGACCGTTCTGGGCGGGACCGGTTTGGAATTCATGCGTATCGGCGCGGACGGGATTTTGCCGGTTCTCCATTGCGGTTGGCTGACGATCGGCGCGGGCGTTGAGATTCAATATAATTGCTGCGTTTCGCGGTCGCTTTTCCCCTGGCACGAGACGCGGATCGGCTCGGAGACGAAAATCGAAAGTCTGGTTCATGTCGCGCATGGCGTAACGATCGGTACGCGCGGGCTGATTGCGGCCGGCGCGGTGATCGGCGGCTCGGCGCGGATTGGCGACGACGTCTGGATCGGACCGAACGCGACGATTTCGTCGGAGGTAAGGGTTGGCGACAGCTCGCGGATCAGTTTAGGCGCGGTCGTCGCCGGAACCGTCAAGGCGGGCGAGACGGTTAGCGGGAATTTTGCGATTCCGCATGAGAAATTTCTCAAAGATCAGCTCGGGCGGATGTTAGGGTAACGGCGGCTGCGGTTATAGCCGCTATAACTCATCCCGATCGTTATTCGGTTCGGTTCGTTTGCGGTTAGATTTTTGAAAGAGGATGCTGCGATGAAAGAAGTTCGGATCGAGACTTTAATAGCCGAAGCGACGGTCCATGATTATTTTAAAGCCCGTTTAAAACGAAAAAACCAGAAAACTGGCTGAAAACCCTCAGCGCGTCCGCGAACGGAATCGGCGGAACGATATTTTTTTTTGGATTGGGGCCGATCGCGATTGGATTGGACTTATCGATCCGCAGTCCGACGCAGAGACGGTCAACCGTTTAATTCAGGCGCGGATTACGGTTTTGCTTTATTGACCCGCGGCGTACCTGGAGCGGACCGGATAAGGGATCGATTTTTGACGGCGCGCTTGACGATAAGGAATATTAAGGTAATTTGGTTTATCTTCTTCAAAGCGGGAGCGAATTTATCCGCAATAACTCCAAGGCCCGTTTCGAAAAAAGCTTTTTACCGCGTTGATAAGCCGGATTATTCAGACTGCGCGCTGATTCACCGCGACTAACTCATCCCGGAAGCGAACCGGAATCAAAATCATGCGTCTCAAAGCGACGCGATCCTTGATTTCTGCGCCGTGGAACGGACGAAACGCGAAATCTCGGATCATCTCGGGTACAGTAATTTGACCTGCATTACGCGCCGTTTTCTGAAACCATTGCTGGCGTCGGGGAAACTGCGGATGACGAATCCGGAGAAGCCGACGAGCCGCTATCAGAAATATTACCGCGCGCGGCAGTTCCTTTGCGCCGCGGCGCGCTTGCTGAGCGGGCTTATCCCTTGATCCGAAGCGGAACGCCGGCGACCATGAAACAGGCGGTTTTGGCGCGTTGGACGATTTTCTGATTAATCCGTCCGAGCATGTCGCGGTACAGCCGTCCGAGCGGATAAGCGGGGATAATTCCCAGCCCAACCTCGTTAGATACGAGGACAAAGGTCGTTTCGGGCTTGTCCGCGATAATCTTAAACAGTTTTTCCAGCTCCGGGTACAGAATCGATTTCGCGTATTCTTCGGAGGCGATTTCCGGCAGCGTGATCACAATATTCGACGTCCAAACCGAGATACAGTCCAGGATCACGCCGTTATAAGTCGCCTCGTTCAATTTGTTCTCCATCTTGTCAAAAGTGCGCGAATAAGCTTCGAGCGTATCCCAGCAGGATGGCCGGCGGGCCCTATGGGCCTCGATTCGGCGGCGCATCTCGTCATCCAGGATTTGCGCCGTCGCGACGTAGAGAACGCGGTCGCCGGTAGCTTTGACGAGCGCTTCGGAATAGCGGCTTTTACCGCTGCGCGCGCCGCCGAAAACGAAATGCAGATTATCGTATTGTTGAATGTCGGTCATGAAAACTCCTCAGCAGGTCCATGGACGAGACGAAATCCGCCTCGTTGAAGATTTCGAGCGTGACGACGCCTCGATAGTTTTGACGGAGAAGCTCCTGCCAGATTAATTGTACCTGATTCTTGGACTGTGCGGTCAGGCTGCGGTGATCGCGGTCGGCGATACCGTGAAGATGGACGACGCTCGTAACCGGGAGACGCTCGCGCAAGTATGGGAGCGGGTCGCGGCCCCGGAGCCACAGATGACCGATATCGACGCAGTTGGACGCGCCGAAGCGGCGGATCACTTCGTCGTTCCATTCGCCGGGATACGATTCGAGATTTTCGATCGCTAATTTTTTTCGATCCGGAAGCGTCGGGGCGATCTTTTCGAGCGCGCTGAGGCAGTTTTCGACCAGCTCCTCGGACGGTTCGCGTTCCGCCGGACCGATCTGGTGCGAATCGAGATGGGCGACGTAGGCGATCGGGCCGAGCCGTTCCGTCGCGCCGATCGTCTTCAGCGCTTTTTCGATCGAGACGTCGGCGCGTTCGTCCGCACGGGTAAACTTCAGGTCGAGCGGAAGATGAACAGTATAGGTCAGCCCAGCATCGCCGGCGATCCGATTCAATTCATTAACGAGCGTCGGAGACGGCAGGTTGCTGTAATCTTCGACGTCGAATAAGACAAGCTCGATATCGTCGACTTTATCGGCTAAATAGCGGACGTTGGGCAGGATATCGTCGGGGATGATATATGAGGTCGTTCCCAGCCGGAACGGCAGCTCCGGAAAATCTTTTAAGGCCATAGGCTCATTGTATAATTCCGGGCGCGGGAGTCGTCATGATGAAATTCGGCGGATGAATCATGAAGAGGACGAGGACGGCGACTTCGGCGATTTCAATCGCCGCGCCCAATACGTCGCCGTTGATTCCGCCGATATATCGGCGCGCGATTTTCCCGATCCAGCCCGGCAATTTATAGAGTATCGCCGCGCTGAGGAGCGTGAAGATGATTTCGAACGCTCCGATGAGAATCATTCGCCATCGCGGCAGGCCTAAGCCGCCGGCCGTTATGATCCAATTGGATCGCAGCGATACGGCCGCACTCCAAACGAACGCCAGTCCCGGCAGGATCGCACCGTACGAAACGGCTTTCGGATGCAGTTCATTTTTGAGCTGCGCCGCCATCCCGGTCGGGTTGACGACCGGCTCGTCCCGGACGATTTTCAGCGCGGCCCAGCGGGCGTAAACCGGAGCGAAAAACAGGATCGGGCTGAAATAAATCCCGATCGATTGGCTCTTCAGGATAAGAACGAGAACCGCCCCGATCAGCGCGTAACTGCCGTGATGAACGTCTTTCATGATTTCGAGCCGTCGGCTCGGCGGCCCGGCGTAGAAAAAGCCGTCGAAGACGTCTAAAAGCCCGTCTAAATGCAGCGCGCCGGTTGAAGTAACCCAGGCGATCGTCACGAAGATACCGCTTTTTTCGAAAGACCCGAAATGGGAAAAGAACAGGCGCGTCAGGATCAGGATCACGCCGATAACGCCGCCGACGAGCGGGTAAAAAACGGTCGCCAGCCGACGGTTCAGCGGCGTATCGTCGCTGGGATTCAGCCGAACCGGAATCCGCGTCAGGAAGCGCAGCGCGAGTTTAAACGCGGCGAGCGCGTTCGCGCGCGGCGGCGGAACCGGGTAAGGGTAAGGATTTTGAGGCGGATATGGGTTGAAATTTGGTCGGTTCGGACGGTTCATCTCGATCGCTCCGCGCGTTTCGCGCGCATGAAGTTTATTTCGTTCGCTGCTCCAGCTGGGTCAGATTGAACTCAAAGCCCATCTCGCGAAAGGCGGCGATTTTTTCGGGACGGATAACGACGAACGCTTCCCGATAATTCGCGCGGCGCAGCGTTTCAAACGCGGAAATCAGACCTGTTTTAGCGTCGAATTCGAGCGGACCGAGCTCGTCGATGATCAGGACGTCGGTCTCGGCGATTTTCGCGAGGATTTCGTTCGCCCAGCGGAAAACCTCCGCGTCGATTGTCCATTTTCCCAACGCTGTTCCTAAATTCGGGAACTCGGGGCCGTTCCCGGCCGTTTTTCTTTCTTTCGTTTCGACGTCGATCAGGTCGAACCCGTCCTTCGTTCCGTCCGCGGAAAAACGTCCGGGCTGAAGAATTCCGGCGCAGCGCAGACCGCGCCCGCGTCGATTACAGATCATATCGCCGCAGAGCGTCGTTTTCCCGACGCCGCGTTCGCCGCTCAGGACGATGATTTTTTTTGGGAACGTCAAATCTTCTCTCATCATATTAAAGATTATACGTTTATTTTTGCGATTGCGCTGAAATTCGCGGGTTGATTTTGTTTAGGGCGTTATCTAATACGGCTCGATAATCCGCTGAATCGTCCACCAGCGGTTCCAATACAGGAGGAGCAGGGTCAGAAAGGGGATTAGAAAATTCAGCCCGGAAACAGGCTCGTTAAATCCGGATACGAAAAAAGCGACGATCCAGGGCGCGATCAGGAAAAAACCGCCGTATGCCAGCGTCAGGTACGGACCGGTTCGCCGCGGCCAACGCTGCAGCGCTTTATCGATCGCGTAAAAAAGCGGAACCCAAAGCAGGTACAGATTCTTCCCGACGTTCGGGATCCCGATCAGAAATCCGGCGCAAAGGGTCATCGCGAGAACCCATTCAAACGAACGCTCGTCCTGCCGGGCGTTGACGGTCCATTCGGCCAGGATGATAAACGCGATGAAACCGGAAAACGCCCAGGCGATCCGGCCGCCGATTTCCGGCTGCCAAACTTCGATAAAAAGCGAAAAGTATATCGGGTTCAGGTACTTATAGTAGTAGATAATCGCGCGCAAAAACTCGATCGGCCAGTCTGGCATGAATAAAAACGAGATCAGGATCAGCAGCACAAGCACCATCCCGAACCAGGCGACGACCGCGCCGCGGCGGTTGAGCAGCGACCAGACGACGACCCATGCGATCGGCAGCAGCGTCAAGCTGAATTTCATCGTCGCGAACGCCAACATGATTCCGGCGAATTCAAAAGCGTTTTCCTGCATCGCACCAATCGCGACGATCAGGCAGAGGACGGACAGGATCCCGATGTCTCCGTCCATCACGGCGAAAATACCGTAATAACTGAGAATTACGGCGGCGCCGGCGAAATAAGGCGAGAAGAGCCGCGAGCGGAGGCGAAGCGCGAAGACAGTTCGGATCGCGAGAAGAATTAACGCCGCCTCGCAGACCGTCATCCAGATAATCAACGCGAGATCGAAATTGCTGATAAAAGATAGAGGTAACGTCGGAAGAATCGCGTAGAGCGGGAGCGTGAATCCGGATAAGCGGAAATCGTATGAATGCCGCAGTACAATATTTTCGAAAATTTCGGCACTGTACGGGCTTTGGCCCTGCGCGAAGAGGACGCGCCCGGCCAGCCAGTTCGCGTAAAATCCGGCGCCGAAATCGGTTTTAGAAACGATCATAATGTTAAAGATGACAAAAGCGATCGTCAACAGCACGATAATCGTGACAAGGGACGGGGAAAGCCCGTAAGTTCTTTTCGGCGGCTGAATTAACATGAGTTGAATTATAACGAGTCGATCGGATTCCCGAGCGCGTTAAAGTCCTTTTTGATATACGCGGTGAACCTTCGATTTTTTTAGGCCCAATCCCTGCATTTCGCGTTGGACTTCTTTCGCGGTTTCGGACATCTGCGACCCCTCTCCGATCTGGAAGCGCGGGTTGGCTTTCAGGATTTGATGAATACCGTCGAAAAGGAGCGCGTCTCCGCCCTTGATCCGGTATTCGGATAAGATTCCGACGCCGTTGATAATAATCCGATCGGTTTTCTTTATTTCGCGCAGGATATCGAATATCAGCAGCGGGTTCATCAGGTTGCCGTTGTGCCGCTGCATGGCCGCGGATATATCCGGAAAACCTAAGATGAAGCCGATCAGTTCGTCTCCGCCGTTGACGATAAACTTGACCATTGTCGGATCGACGAAGTTGATCACGTTTTCGATCAGGAAATCAAGATCCCGCTTCGTTAACGGGAAATATTCCCAGTTTTTGGAAAAGGCTTTTTCATATAAGCTCCCGATTTCTCTCGCGCGGGCTAAAATTTCTTTTCGGTTCTTAAAGGTAAAGATTTTTATTTCGCCATGCTTTTTGACGATTTCCAGCGCGCGCGCAACTTTATCCGGAACGACGACCGTCGGCGGCTCGAATCCGACAGAAATAAAATCGGTAACTTTGGATAAGCCGATTCCCTCAAGGAGCGTCTGATAATAAGGGTAGTTGTATGCCGACATGTTCATCGATTGGCGCAGGTTGAAGCCTTCGACAAGGACGCCGTAACCGTCGAAAAGGGAAAGACCCTTGGGCCCGATCAGCTCGGTCATCCCGCGTTCGCGTCCCCAATCCATCGCGGCGTTAAACAGCGCGGTGGCAACGTCGGGATCGTAAATCGCGTCAAATAAGCAGAAGCTCATCACTTTTTTCTTCTGATAATCGTTGAAATGCGGGTTGAGATGCGCTGCGATCCTGCCGACGACGCGGCCGTCGCGAAGCGCGAGGAAGAAATCGGCTTCTCCGTATTCGTAAAACGGATGTTTCCTGCGATTCATCATCATGGCAACGTCGTTTCGAAAGGGAGGAACCCAATTCGGATCGTTTTTATACAGGTCGAATTGAAATTGAATAAAGGCCCGGACATCTTTACGGCTGTTAACGTCGATCTTGCGAATCTCAATCATGCGTGGACTCCTGAATGAACCGCTTCGTTTTGGTTTTTCTCATTGTACCGTTATTCGCTAAAATCCGTAACGTTTATGCAGAAATATTTTTATGAGAGTATGGCGCAGGCGGATGGTAACAGACGCGGGCAACGCCCGCGTCCGTTACCCAAAACATCGGAATTAATACGTAAACGCGTCTGTCAACTGCGATTTTTCGATCATGTCTCGATACGTCGGCGAATTCTTCATGAGATGAGCGTGTTTCCCCAACCCTTCGACAAGTCCGTCTTTCAGGACGACGATCGTATCGGCGTTCTCGATCGATTTCATGCGGTGCGAAATGATGATAACCGTCCTTCCCTTGACCAGGGAGTTCAACGAATCCTGGATCTTCTTTTCGTTTTCGATATCGAGCGCGGCGCTGATTTCGTCTAAGAGAATAATCGGCGAATTTTTCAGGATTGCGCGCGCGATGGACAGCCGCTGCCGTTCGCCGCCGGAGAGTTTTCCGCCGTTTTCGCCGATCACTGTGTCATATCCGTCAGGAAGGTTTCCGACAAATTCGTCGCAATTTGCCAATCGCGCCGCTTCCTTAACCTCCTCGTCGCTCGCGTCCGGACGTCCGATCCGAATATTTTCGAGAACGGTGGTGTTAAAGAGAGTGACGTCCTGGAAGACGATCGAGATTTTCTTGAAGAGATCTTCCGTCGCGATATTCTTCATGTCGCGGCCGTCGATCCGGATTTCGCCCTGGTCATAGTCGTACAGGCGCGAAGCCAAACGCAGCGCCGTCGTCTTTCCGCAGCCGGACGGCCCGACGAGCGCCGTGACTTTTCCGGCGGGAGCGGTGAAACTGACGCCGTTGATAACGTGGTTATCGTCGTACGCGAAAGTAACGTCTTTAAATTCGATCGCGGTATCGCGGATTTCGGCGGATTCGCCGCTTTGAATCGCCGTTTCGTTAATCGATTGGATATTCTTGACGCGGCTG
>DAOUFC010000002.1:0-9359 GCA_034430295.1 Flexilinea sp. | reverse complement strand
GGGGAGCAAGGATTTTACCATGGATGTGCTGGAGAAACTGGGTACGGTCGTGGTACAGGAATTGGGCGTGGCTCCCGGCAAGCATTGCAGCCTGACCTTCATTGGGGGTGTGCCGGTGTTGGGTATCCCCGGCCCTCCGGGCGGAGCGCGGCTGATCTGCCAGTATTATCTCCGTGCGGCGATAGATCTGCTGACGGCGGGCCGCCGCCGGGAATCCATGCGGGTCTCCGCCCGCCTGACGGCGGATGTGCCGGGGAGATGGATAGATTTCATGCAGCCGGTGAGGCTGTTTTGGGAGGACGGTATCCTTTGGGCGGAACCGTCAGCGCCTTTCGGAAAGACCCGCGCCGCCGCCAGACAGCCTATGACGCAGATTTTGTATTGCCTGAAGGAAAAGGGCTTTTCCGCCGGGGAAACAGTTTCGGTGGAATTTCCTTATCAGCTAATGGATCAGGCAGTGACATATTAATGAGGATGTCTCAAAACATCATTCGAAAGAACAATTTTCAGAGTGAATATGCGGGATTCTCAAGGGTGTCCCATTAACTGTACAAACCTGGAATTAGCATGAATCATGAATAAAGATGCTGATAACAAGAAAAAAATGGGAAGCCGCAACAAAGAGGCAAAAAAACGCGATCTATGTCAGGATCGGAAAAGCGTCCGCCCCATTTTATTACTTCTTTAAGAATATAATCAACCCTAAGGAACTTCTTTAAATTCCATGGAAATTTGAAACGGACACGGACAGATTGTTTCATTTTTTAATACCCTTTTCATATTTACTTGCTCGAACCGGCGAACGATAACGCTTCCTCCCCTCATAGATTTCTTAGCTCATCTGCCGCCAGTCGTTTAATAAATATCGCGACTTGGGACGGGCCTCCAGGATTTTCCGCCGGCGGGGACAGCAGGCTGCCAATGTTATTGCGGATTCCCGTAAATTCGACCGTCTTCGTACAAACCGTACAAGGTTAAATCGCCGAACAGCTCATCAAAATACTTCGCATCCTCGGATTCGGAATCGAGTTCGTCCGTATATCCGAAAACAATCGCGATCGCTTTTCCGGCTTCAATTTCAGACCGCATCCATTCACGGTCGGCGGCGAACGATTCGGATACTCGCTGTGTTGCGGCGTCAAAACCAACCGGAAGTACGTAGCAAGGCAAATCTTTCATCAGGCCCAAATACGTACGCCGGTTGCTGAAACAGCGGACCGTCTCTGATAATTTGGGAATCGCGTTCGCCGTTTCCGAATCGCGCCATTCCGATCCGGCAAAACCTTGACCGTCGTGGCGATATTCCCAGATCCGGTCAAGTCCATCCTCAAGAACGAAAACCATGATTAGTCCAAGCGCTGCAAGGACAGCCATCTGTCTTCCATGTTTTTCGAACCAGCTTTGCGTTGCGGCGCAAAGCGCCAGATTCGCCATAATGAAAAACGGATACAACATTCGATCGTCGAAAACGGTTGATCCGTCGACAAAAATCGCCGTCAACAACAACTCAACAACATACAGCAACATGAAATAAGTAAAGAACCCGCTCGGAGAAATCGCCATCGCTTCACCGTCAGGATCATGAGACAAGCCGCGGAAAACGTCGGCCAACCGCCAAACCGTAAGCCCGGTTAAAATAACCAGCGTCAGGATAATCGCCAGCGCCCAAATCGGCAGCGCCCGTTCGACGATTCCGCCGGCTTCTGGTAGAAAATGGGAGGCGACGATACGAACACCGTCCCAAAGACGGTCGGAGGTTGGGAAATGAAAAGAGAACGCGCGGTTGACGCCGCTATCGCCGACAAGACGATTTCGAATAAGCCAAGGCAGGAATATGAAGATAAAGCCGGTGAAGATCCCGAACGCGGGGGTGATCCGATTTTTCCAACTTCGTCCGTTCGCAAAAACTAAAAAAATAGATCCGGCGAAAAAAACCAGCGAGGCGTAGCGGATCAATGTCGCCACACCGAAAAGGACGCCTAATAAGAGCCAGACCCAAACCGGACGACGCGCTTTTCGGAGCGCGACCGAAAGGATGAGCAATGCCATCAAAATCCAAACCGACGCCAGCGCCTCGCTCAGCCCGTAAACATGCGCCTGTAAAAATGACGGCGAAAAGAGCGTCAGTACGCCGGCGAGAATCGCGATCCATTCGCGTCGCGTCGTCGCCAACACGAGCGCCACGACAAAAAATAAATTCAGCACTATCGAAAGGCCATTGATCCATTCCGCGCCGTGAAAAACGTCCTTCGCGCCAAACCAAACGGCTTTTGCGATCGCCGCCGAATAAAACGGCGGGAACTGTGTGATCGGGCGCGGCTGGCGATCGCCGGAATAGCGGACGTATCCGTCGCCAGAGAGAAGCGAACGCGCGCCGCCGAGGTAATCGGCGCTGTCATTCGTTAGCCCGACGCCGTCGGGGGTAATATAGATATAGACGAATATGCCCGCGACGAGCAGCCCCAAAAGCGCGACTACGAAAGATACGTTCGGTATGCGGATCGGGAACGCCTTTTCATGCTTTTCAATCGTCATCATGCCTCCAACAGTTTAATCATCCTGACAAAATTATACTTTTAATTCGAATTTAGCCCTGAGTCGGGCCTTATTCCGAAAAATCCGGTTCTGAAAAAGTTTATTTGGTCGAATTCTGAGTTAGAATTAGTTAACTTTATTTTGCTGTTATGAATGAAAGTTCATTAAAGGTGAAATCAGAAATTATCAAATCTTTATACAAAAAATGTATATTTCAAAAGGGAGAAACACGATGCATCCGTATTATCGAGTTAACGCACAGAAGCTGAAGAAGCAAATGAAGGATTTCCTGAAATTTATCCGCACAGATATCGAAACTATCTTCGGGAAGTCTTTCGACGCGGCGCTGGAAGAAATCTGGACTGTTTACGAACGTGACATGCTGGAAAGGTTTCCTTATATCGGCGGAGATTCGGTCGGCGGCACGAAAAACCTGACCGGCGCTTATTTTTTTGTTGCGTTCGGCGAAGCCGCGAAAGAATACGGACTCGAACTTGAGCGGTGGGGATATTTAATTACGAAAAGTTACGAACGGAATGCCATGTCGATTCCGGTATTCATGAAGAAGTTGATTCCTTTCGCGGTTTCAAGCCAGAAACTGTTGAACTTCGTCGTAAAATCGATGAACCGGAAAAATCGCAAAAACGTTGCGGTAAATCCGGAAAGCTTTGAGACTGAATGGGTTGAGCCGAACGAAGATTACTCGGTGATATTTCTGACGCATCGCTGTCCGCTAACCGATTTCGCGAATAAATACGGCTACCAGGATTATCTGCCTTACCTTTGTAATTTGGACTATGTTATGTTCGGATTGATGGGTCTGTCGCTCGAGCGGAGTAAAACTCGCGCTGCTGGAGACGATTATTGCGATTTTAAGGTCAGAAAAAACGCGCCGATCCCTGCCTTTTGGCCACCGCATATTTTAGACGAGGCAGATCCGTTGAAATAGAGAGAACAAAAAATCTCTTCTTTACGTTTATCGCCATATTTACACCTCACCCGATCGATAAAAATCAGACAAATAAACGAGCGGAATTTTTAAATCTATCCGCTCGTTTTGATAATTTTTACAGGAAAATTCACGACCCCGTAAAATTTCCGAAGCGAACCGGGAGCCGGAAAACCATCCTTATTTCAAATCCACGGCCTCCGTTAATCGCTCAGCGCTTCGATCTGATCGATCGTTTCACTCAAAATGTCGAAACCGCCCTGCCAGAAAGCGGGATCGCGGAAATCGAAACCGGCGTTCTTCAGGACTTCTTCCGGCGCGAGCGATCCGCCCGTTGCTAACAGCTGCTTCATACGCGGGATAAACGATTCTCCTTCCGTTTTATACGCTTTAAACAGGCTCAGAACCAACAGTTGGCCGAAGGCATAGGCATAAACGTAAAACGGCGTATGGAAAATATGCGGGATGACCGCCCATTCGCCCTTAAATTCCGGGTTGATTTCGATCGAATCGCCGAACTGGTCGCGCAGATTCTCCATATAGAGCGCGTTCAGCGCCTCGGTATCGGCTCCATTCTGAATTAACTGATGCGCGTCGCGTTCGAAATTCGCGAAGTACGCCTGACGTTGAATCGTCGCATAATTTCCATCCATGAAATCCATCAACAGCGTACGGCGGACGAGCTTATCGTTCTCATGCGCCAACAGGTAATCCGACAGGACCATCTCGCAGAACGTCGACGCCGTTTCCGCCAGCGGCAAACAGGCGTGCTGATGAAAGAGATTCTGACCCTCGGCCATCATCGAGTGAACCGCGTGTCCCAACTCGTGCGCCAACGTTGAAACGTCGCCGAGTTTCCCCTGAAAGTTGACCTGAACATACGGAGTCAGCGCCGGACAGACAGTCCAGCAGAACGCGCCGTCGCGCTTCCCGGAACGAACTTCGCTGTCAATATGGCGATCGTTAAAAACGCGCATTGCCTTCGCCGTGAATTCGGGATCAAAACCGTCAAACGCAGCCCGAACGATTTTCACGGCTTCGTCGAAGGCATACCGCTTCGTCGTCGCTTCCGCCGGGGCGTAAAGATCGGATCGCTTCATGACGTCCAGTCCTAAAATCTTTTTCTTAAGCCGGAAATAACGCTGGAAGACGCCTTTATTCTCACGCGCTTTAGCGAGAAGAAGATCGACGACGCTGTCAGGGATATCGTTAACAAGGTTTCGGACCGCGATCGGCGCCATATAACCGCGGATCTTCAGCGCTTCGTTATCCCAATCGCGGACGATCGACTGGTAAATTTGCGTCAGGATCGCGCTGTCTTTTTCATAAACGCGGTACAGTTCCTCATAAGAGCGCCGCCGTACGTCGGGATCCGAATCATGAAAATATTGGCTTAGCTGGCCGCGGGTCAGCTTTTTTACCTCGCCGTCAGCTTCAAACTCAAATTCATAACGGTTCGTGATCAAGTCATACAGGCTGACCATCGCGCTTGATCCCGAAACGTCTTTCATCGCGATAATCTGTTCTTCTTTTTCGCTTAGCGTATACGGCTTCGTCTGACGCAGCTGAACCAGGAAATAGCGGTATTCCGAAAGTTCCGCCAGGAGTTTTTCCGCCGTCGCGTCCGGCAGGTTTTTCCACCACAGCGAAGCGAAGACGGTTCGGCTTTGGAAGTCGGCCATCAACGCGTCGATCTTCCCAAGCATCCCGAGAACTTTCTGATTCTGCGAATCGGCGGTAAATTGAAGCTGAACAAAAGCTACCAGGCGTTGACCGAGCTCGTTCGCCGCTTCATACTTTTTTAAAAACACGCCGAATTCCGCCGCAGCCGTCGTATCCGTCAGTTTCTCACGATAGCTTTCGAGTTCGCCGATCCTCGTCCCGAGTTCGTCTAACGCCGCGTTGAAATCCGCGCTGTCTAAACCGCTGTATAAATCTGATAAATCCCATTTTTTCAATTCGTAAACTGACATTCTTTTCAGTCCTTTCCAAATCGTTTGTCGATAAATTGAATTATATCATCCCGCCTAAAATACGAACCCCATCAACAGATCGTTGACGTTCGAGCCGGTCGGCCCCGTTCGGATCAGCCCGCCGGCAGCCTCAAAATACGGATACGAATCGTTCCGCGCCAGCGCGCCCTCAAGATCCGCTCCGGCTTCAACGCCATTTCGATACGTTTCGCCCGTGACGATCGCGCCGGCCGCATCGGTCGGGCCGTCCTCGCCGTCCGTCGCGAACGCGACTAAAGCCACGCCCAACAGACCGGACAGCGTTTCAACCGCGCCGAGCGCCGTTTCCAAATTGCGCCCGCCGAAGCCGTCCCCGCGGAGCGTGACCGTCGACTCACCGCCGCGGATCAACAGCAGCGGGCGGCTCCCCTGCGTCCGTTCTTCCCGAATCCGCCGCAGCCGTCCAGCGAACGTTTTTCCGACTTCCCGCGCTTCTCCGCCGATCGGTTCGCCGATTACGATTGTTTCAAAACCGAACGCACGCGCCGATTTTTCCGCAGCGTCGATCGCGCTCCCGATGTCTCCGATAACGAACGATTCGATGCGTCCGCCCCCTTCGCTTGGATTAAGAACAGTCGGACCGGAAGCGGTCGTTTCCAGGTTATTACCGATTACATCCGACAGGACGAGATTGACGATCCGCGCCCCGTTCGCCGCGCGCGCAATACCCCCGCCCTTTACCCGATCAAAGCGTTTCCGCTCTTCGTTGATCTCGTTAATCGGCGCGCCGGACGAAAGAAGCCGCCGGTTCAGCGCGCGCAGATCGTCGAGCGTCACGCCCTCGGCGGGAACCGTCATCAGCGATGATCCGCCGCCGGAAAGCAGAACGATCAGCAGGTCTTTTTGATTCAGCGCCTCGGCGAAAGCCAGCGCGTTTTCACCCGCCGTAACCGAAGCTTGCGTCGGAACGGGATGATCCGCGACGAAACAGCGGTATTTCGCCGCAAATTCGCCTTTTTCGAACGGCGTTTTGGAAATAATCAGCCCGGCGTCGATCCGTTCGTCAATCAGGTTCCCAAGAGCTTCGGCCATTTTCCGGGCCGCTTTCCCAACCGCCAAGACGTTAACGGTTCGGTATTGCGAGAAATCGATTTCGATCGGCCCGAAACGGAAACCGTTTTCCGTCTCCTGAGCGATTCGGTACAGAAGCTGGTCCGGGGCGACCGCGCGCCGTACCTCATCCAGGATCGCCTCGATAACGCTGGTCCATTCATATCCGCCACACATCAGCGGACCCCCGGCGGCAGGAAATAGCGCCCGGCGCAGTCCCGCGGGAACGGTATCACGGCGCAGATCCGGTCAACCGGCAGCGGCGCGTAATAATGAGGAAACGGCTGCGCGTTATCCGGGACAGCTTCAAAACGAACCAGCGCCGCGTTCTCCGCCGCGTTCTCGTCCACAGCAAGCAAAACCGGATCGTCCAGTTCGCGATAAAAACGTCCGGCGACGCCGAGGAGCTGCGCCGCGGTTGAAAAATGAATAAATCCTTCCGACTCGATCGATGCCGGCGCATATTCTCCGACGGCGAACGCTTTTTCGGCCTGCGACCGGCTGCAGAGATGATAAATCATGAACCGAATCTCCTCCTTCGAAAAATCTGAATCCTTCTTAGTATAAAGCGAATCGGCGCGGATTCCGGCGAAAAGCGGTTGTAAAATAATAACTAAATAGAGAATAATAGGAGAAAGGCATGAACTTTTCAGAGAAAACCGTTTTCGCGGAACAAACGTTGGCTCGGCTCGCTTGCGACTATGCGTTTTATTACGAAGAGCGCGGCGAAACGCCGTACCGCGCGTCGAACTGTTCGGGGAATCATCGCTTCAAAACGGCTTCGATTATCAAGGTTCCGATTCTTTTCGCCTGGATCGAACTCGAACGAACCGGGGAGGCCGATCGAACGCAGCTCGGCAACCTGGATCATGAGCCGCCCGTTTGCGGCGCGGGGTTTTCGTACCTTCTGGATAACCGCCTGATCCCCTATCATGACATGCTGCTGCACATGATGGCCACATCCGACAATCTCTGTACCAACGCCGTAATCGAACGAATCGGTATGGAGCGGCTGAATCAGGTTTGGCGCGAACGCTTCGGACTGACCGAAACGCATCTCGGACGGAAAATGATGGAAACGCCGGATCCGGCGTCCGGCCGCGACAACTGGGTAACGGGCGCCGATCTTGAAAAATGGTTCGGCGTCATGGACCGGCTTAACGCGGAAGAAAACGCCCTGATTCAGAAGCTGATGGGCTGCTGCCAGGATTCGAATATCCTCTTTCGTGATTTTGAAGATGATTACGACGGGTTTTATCATAAAACCGGCGGACTGCCCGGAGTTATGAACGACTGGGGATTTTCCGACGGGAAACGCTTCTTTTTAGTCATGAATAACGTCGAGGCAAAAACCGAAACGCGTCGGCTTGCCGGAAAGCTGGGGAGAATAATCCTGTATCTTTAGATCAGCTTCAAATCATTAAACGAAACCGGAATCAGTTTTCAATAATTCGGGCGATTATTGTCAAGCAGCAACCTTTTCCGCATACGCTTCATGATCGACAACCGTCCTCGGTTCAGCACGTCGCCATCCTTTAACAAATTTTCTATTTCATCTTATAATTAATCTGGAAAAAGGAGGGAGCGGATGAATTCGAAACTCTGGACACGGAATTTTACCTTACTGATCGCAGGCACGGTTTTGGGTTCAGCGGGAGCGATTGCCGGGATGTTCGCGCTGTCGATCCTCGTTTTCGACGAAACTGGAAGTACGCTCGCGACCGCGCTCACCGTCGCGATCGAGATGATTCCCGGCTTCCTGGTACCGCTCGTCTGTTCCCCGCTGATGGACCGGCTGCCGCGAAAACCGGTTCTCATCGCCGGCGACGCGGTCAACGGAATTCTTTACGGCCTGGCGGGAATTTACCTGCTGAACTTCGAATTTTCTTATCTCGGCTTCCTGATCTTCACGCTCATTATTTCCACCTTAGGCGCGTTTGACCAATTAGCGTATATTTCGTTTTATCCGAAGCTGATCCCGACCGATGCCGAAGAAAAAGGTTACGCGATCTTCGGGATGGTTTATCCGATCGTGATGGTCGTCATGACGCCGGCGGCGGCGTTCCTCGTCGATACGATCGGCATCGGCTGGATTTTGATCCTGCAGTGCGGCTTATCCCTCGTCAGCGCGGGACTCGAAAATTTTATCGAAATCAAAGAAGCGCCGTATCGGAAAGGCGACGGGCTTTTCTCAATTCGCCAATGGCGGGACGACTTCAAGCAGGGTATGGATTACCTGCGCAAACATCCGGGTTTCCTCAATATTTTCGTCTATATCGCGTTCTCAGGCGGAATCAGCAGCGGATACGGACCGATCATCGTCGCCTTTTTCCGAACGGCGCCCGGGTTCTCGCTCGCGATGTATTCGTTTTTCAACGTGGCGGAATTCGTCGGGCGGACGCTCGGCGGTCTCGTTCACTACCACAGTAAAATTCCCACGAAACGTCGCTTCTCGATCGTCTTCTTCATCTATCAGTTCTACGAATTCTTAGGGGCGATCCTGATGTGGATTCCGTATCCGGCAATGCTGATCAACCGGGCAGTCGCCGGATTTTCCGGTATGAACAGTTTCTCGATCCGCCAGCGAGCGGTTCAAACCGCGGTCCCGGACGACATGCGGGCGAGAATCAATGCTGTTCGGGACATGCTGAGCAACGCGTTCGCTTTTACGCTGACCGTTTTCGTCGGCTGGCTGGGCGAACGGGTCGGTTATCGCTGGTGCGTAACGGTCTGTTCGCTGATGACGCTCGCGCTCGGCTGGCTGCTGATTTGGCGGAACCGGCGCGACGTGATGCCGATTTATAACCGCGAGG
>DAOUFC010000001.1:0-2114 GCA_034430295.1 Flexilinea sp. | reverse complement strand
GTTGATCGTTCGCAAGTAAAGGAGTTGTCATGAATCGAAAAACTTATCTGTTGCTGCCGCTTTTATGGGTCATATTCGGTTGCTGTGTGCTGGTGGGCGGGGTTTTCGCGGAAGACGCGGACTATGTCCCGCTTCGGGAGTGGTTTGACTTTGAGGATCCGGAGGGACTGGTTCAAGAGATCGATCTTCCGCCGGTAACGCATCATGGGATTGAAATCGAATTGCGTGAGATCCTGATTGATTATGATCATGTGTACTTATCGTTGATGATGAAATCCGATCGAATCCAGGACGCTTTATCGCTGCAATTAGGGTATTTGGAGGGCGCGCTGAGAATCGGGGAAGAAAAATTTGATTTATATCAATATTGGGGGAATCAGTCTATCAATCCGGAAGAATATACCGACGACGGTTCAACTCAGGTTGTTCTGGGCGGACAGCTTTCCGAAGAAATCCTTTCCGACGAACGCGTTTCTATGACCTTACGTATTGAAGGAATTAACATCCCTGTTGAAAATGAGATGATGGGCGCGAGGGTCTTGGGGCCATGGGGGTTTAAATTTACAGCTGATGGAAAAAAGGCGAGCAATTTTACGCGTAAAATTGCTCTGGGACGGATTTTTACCGGCAATAACGAGGCGTATTTTGCGAAGGAACTGATTATCTCGCCGGTTCGTTCGCAGCTTTGTTTCCAGCGGCTTCTGCCGTCAGGGCTTCTCGAAGCGGCGAGCAGTTCAGACGTGGATATTGATCTTTCGCCGATCGGAAACTTACAGGGGTTTGCACTCGCGGACCAACGCGGCAACCGGATTGAATTATCTCAGTCGTTGGCGTATAAAGACGATAAGGACGTTCGTTTCTATTCGAACGCCGCGAATAACGGTTGGACATGGCTCCAGGACGCGAGCGAACTGACAATTACGCCGTATATGACGACGATCGCGGGGATTGCCGGCGGCGAGACTGGCCTTAATAAATATCAGGCGTTAGCCCCGATTCACGTTGCGTCCGGATCAGACCGGACCGAGCTCGAAAAATTCATGGCGGATTTTGAACCGGCGTATGAGCTTTGGGGACAGCTTGCGTCAAAAAATCCATATGTAAAACCAGTTCGGATGATGCGGACGACCGCGAGTGGTGCGGTAATTATGCTGGATCGCGCCCTTGTGACGGAAGACGAGATTGCAGTTTCCGTTTTGATGGCGACGAGGCCCGAAGATAAGAATCGAACGATGCCGGAAGGTTTCATGCTGGGCCGTGTATGGATTGAAGTTGAACCGATCCTTCCGTATCCTGAGAATTATTTTGAGGTTCAGTATGGCAGCGGCGGAGGCGGCGGCGGGCCGTACATTAATATCGTTCATGAGGACCCGTTGGTTGTGTACGATGGCAGGAGTTCGAGGCTGATGTTCCAGGATGGCTATGTCTCGCCGAAAGACCCGATGCATGTTAAGGTGACGATTCAGGATTATTCGATTGACTGGGCTGACAATCCGGAAGATATTAATTCGCGTCTAAGTTCGTTCACCGAGGAAGGTCCATGGATTTTCGAATTCGATACCGACGGCGCGGAATTAGCCGCGAAAACGAAAGAATTCGAATTGAAAGAAGTTCTTGAAATTGAAGAGTATCAGGTCGAGTTGAATCGGCTGCGTTTTAATCCGATGCATCTCATTTTATTTACAGGGGATAACACGCTGGGATCTGAACCTTATCAGAGCTTGCTGAGCGCCTTTATTGAGACGGATGATGGGACACAGCTTCGCCTTTCGCGGCATTTCATACCCTATACGGGTTTCGACCGAAAAATCATTGATGAGGCGGTGATTCAGTCGCTGGAGAAGACGAAGAGGCTGAAGGTCTTATTCTGCCTGAACCGGATCAGCGGCGATTATCCGCAGGATTACGATCCGGATAAGATCGAATTTTATACCTGCGATCCGGCGTGGAGCGCGGTCATCGACCTCAACTGAATCAGGATCAGCGGGCGGTTCATTCGGGCCGCCCGCATGTTCTTTTAAGTCAGGGATAAGGAGAAAACGAATGAAAACGGCCGATTAGCACCGCCTCGTCGCTGGAGCGGCCTTCACGCTTAATAAACCGAGAACCAGAAA